>NZ_JACIHD010000008.1:213056-343320 GCF_014198235.1 Bradyrhizobium sp. ERR14
CGCGCCGGTCGGCGCCGGCGTCTTCGACTATACCGAGGGCGTCTTCCCGACCAACGTCTATCAGAATGCAAACTACTTCCGCGACGTCGTGTTCGCCCCGTCCAACATCATCGCGCTCCTCAACACGTCGACGATCTATGCCAGTGAAGCGGCCGGCACGGCCACCGTCACCGTCACACGCTCCGGCGACCTCTCGTCGCAAAACACCGTCGAGTACACGACGAACGAAATCGGCACCGGCGGAAGCGCGACGGCAGGATCGGACTTCATCCAGCCCACCTTCAACGGTCGGGCGAACACCGGCCAGATCGTCTTCGCGCCGGGCGAGAGCACGAAGAGCTTCACCATCCCGATCGTCAACGATCAACTGATCGAAGGCAACGAAACGTTCGCCATCGGCCTTCAAAATCCCGGCTCCGGCTCCCTCGGGGCTCCACGCACTGTGCTCGTAACCATCGTCGACGACGACTCACCCGCCTCGATCGCTATGGCGGACGTCGTGGTGAGTGTCGCGGAGAGCAGCCCGACGGCGACGATCACGCTGCTCCGCAGCGGCAACGTCAGTCAGGCAGCCACGGCCGGCTTCACGACGAGCAGCGGCAGCGCACTTGCAGGATCCGACTACACGACCACATCCGGCACGGTGACCTTTGCTGCCGGCCAGGTGAGCCAGACCATCTCGGTGCCGATCATCAATGATGCGACGCCGGAGAACGACGAGACCTTCACCATCACCTTGAGCAATCCGACGGGCGCCACGCTTGGCGCTCAGGCGACAACGACCGTGAAGATCCTGGACAACGACAACCCCGCTCTCGGCAATCTCGTGGGCGAGACGGCCGTCTCGGGGCTGAACCAGCCTGCGGCGATGGACTGGACTCCCGACGGCCGCTACATGTTGGTCGCGCAGAAGGACGGCGTGGTGCGGGTGGTGGACAACGGCACATTGCGATCGACTCCGCTCATCGACCTTTCGAGCGAGATCAATGATTTCGGTGATCGCGGGCTGCTGGGGATCGCGGTGAACCCGAATTTCGCAACCAACCACTATGTCTACCTGCTCTACACCTACGATCCGCCCGAGACGGCGGGCCAGAGCGGCCTTGCGGCCGCCGATCAGGGCGGCAACCGACCTTGTCGTCTGGTGAGGGTCACTGTCGACTCCAGCACGATGATCGCCGATCCGGCCAGCGAAGTGGTGCTGGTCGGCAAGAACAGCACCTGGGCCTATACCAGCCGTCCCGACGCGAACAGCGGCGGTGATCCCAGCATCGTTCCTTCCGGGATCGTCAACGGCACCACGATCACGGCTCCCGCCAGCCAGATCGAGACAGGAGCGCAGGACAACGATCCCGACAGAGCCGGCATCCAGAACCAGAACATCCGCGACTATCTTGCGACCGACAGCGATTCGCATTCGATCGGCGCCGTTCATTTCGGCCCTGACGGGTACCTCTACATGACGGTCGGGGATGGCACATCGTACAACTTCGTCGATCCCCGCGCAGTGCGGGTCCAGGACATCCATAACCTCTCGGGCAAGCTCTTGCGCATCGATCCTGTCACGGGCGAGGGAGCGCCGGGCAATCCGTATTATCAGGCCGGCGATCCAAACAGCAATCAGTCGAAAGTGTTCTACTACGGCGTCCGCAACGCGTACCGCTTCAGCTTCGATCCCGTCACGAATCTGCCTGTGCTCGGAGACGTGGGCTGGAACAACTGGGAAGAGCTCAATACGGGGCCCGCGGGCTCGAATTTCGGATGGCCCTACTTTGAAGGTCCGAACAAAACCGCCAGCTACCAGAACCTCTCGCAGGCGATCACCTTTTACAACAATGGCAACCGCAACAATTTGTCCGACCCGCCTGCCGTGTTCCCGATCCTGCCTCTGAGCCACGGGGCACCGGACAACTTCCACGTGATCACCGCGGGAGATTTCTACAATCAGAACACGATGTTCTTCGACGACGTCTACAATGGAACGATCTTCGCCGCGACGCTCGATGCGAACCGGCAGGTCGCAAGCGTCCAGTTGGTGGACAACGTGCAAGGCATTGTGGACATGCAGAAGGGGCCCGACGGCTGGCTCTATGGTGCCGATATATATGACGGCACGATCCGGCGTTGGGTGGACCCCTCGGCCGCCGGCAACGTGGGCCTCGCGGCGTCATGACGACGAGTGCGCCGGGAGCCCCACTTGTGAGACTTGTATAGGTCAGTGGGGCACGCCAGAGCCGATGCCCTCACCGCACTTGCATGCTTTGAGACAGTCGTCCCGCCGGTGCAGTTCCGCATGATTCCGGCCACATGACAGGAGTCATGCTCCCGGACGGCCAATCGTCGTCCACAGTCGGCTGTCGCTCGGCATCTGCATGCGAACCCAACGATACGGCACCCGCGACCAGAGCTTAATCTCGGGCACGAGGTTATCGAGGATCAGGTCGCCGCTCCTGGCTCGCACCACCAGCACAAGGTGATGGTCCCCAGAGCTGGTGACTACTTCGCTCAATAGCAGGACCCGCGCGGGCCAGCCGCGTTGCAGCAGTTCGTGACGCTTGCTCACTGCGTAGTCGTTGCAATCGCCACGATCGGGGTTAACGATCCACTCCTCACCTGCAAGGCCGAGTTCATTAGGCTGCGGAGCAATGGCGCGGTTCACGGTGCGATTGACTGCTTTCAGCTCCTCCCACCGTTCCTTCGTCAACCGGGTCGGCCCGCCGCGGAATGAGCGCCGCGGGCGACACTCGGCCTGATAGCGCAGACAAAACACCGTATAAGTGAGGGGCGGAAGGGTCGGGCGTCCCTGCTCGATATGCGCAAGGGCCGCTTGCGAAGCCCCTGGCGCGGTCAACAATGCCGCGCCCGCCCACTGAACGCTCCCGATCATGACTGCCAAGGCTGTCGCAATGATCGGTCCCGAGGTTGGTTGCATCTGCCGATCCCCCTGCGAACGCCGAACTAAGGCCAGGATCCTCACCGCACAGCGCGGCCGCCCCGTCGTGGGAAACGCGTCGATTATATTATTTAATCCTATTTCAATTTAAATAAACGTTCAATGCTTTAATAGTAATTAAATAGACATGGGAAGGTCGCAGCAGGTCTCCGCGGTTCGTGCCCCAGGAAGAATGGGGAAGCACGAGTGGGGCGGGAAGTCCTGATCGGCTGGGTCGTCCGATCGAAAGGCTCATGAAGCGCGCACCGTGCGTCTCGCGGATACGGAGCTGCAGCAAAAGCTCAACGTCAAATTACAATAAATCTGTTGATTTAATTATTCACTGAGGCAAGTCTTCAAAATGGACTTTCCCGGACAGGATTGCATATGCCAGATGAGTTGCTCGTCATTCTGGGGGCCGAAGCTATAATCCTTGCCTTCGTGACCGCGATGACACTGTACGCCAGGCGAATGGACGTACTGAGCGGACGTTCGTTCGAGCGATCCTTGGTCTCGCCCACGGGCAACAGGCATCCGTCACGGTCGATGCGTCGAAAGCCGCGCGATTTACTGAGGTTGATCAGGCGGTGGGGTGACTTCACCACGTTCGCTGCGCTAAATATCCTGCGGCGGCCTGACATCACCAGAACGCAGCGGCGGGGCTTTCAAATCAGACCGCAGACTCCGTCCCGGCGCGTGATGCGCTTTCGTCGGCCGGGCACGCCCGCCGCCGATGCGTCCGGCCGCCCAGCCGCGCTTTCAGGGGCAGGTCGCAACGCCGGCGACCAGGGATAGGGCGCCGGCGCCGAATGCATGCGGTCGAGCGCTGCTTGCTTCCGCGACGCCTCAGCGCTCCTTGAATGCACGCTCCGCCTGATCGTGCAGCGGCTTGAGCAGATAGGACAGCGCGGTCCGACCAGCTGTCTTGATGAAGACCTCGACCGGCATTCCTGGCAGCAGCTTGGCCGAACCGAGCTTCGCCAGCTCCTCCGGCTTCAACAGGATGCGACCGGTGTAGTAACTCGTGCCGGCACGTTGATCCTGCGTGATGTCTGCCGAGACCATGCTCACTTCGCCGTCGATCTCGGGCGTGGTCTTCTGGTTGAACGCTGCGAAGCGCATCGTCGCTGTCTGCCCCACATAGACCTGGTCGATGTCCTTCGGTGCGATCTTGACCTCGACGGCAAGCGAATCCGCGTCAGGCACGATCAGCATGATTTGCTCGCCGGGTGAGATGATGCCGCCGACCGTGTGGACGCTGAGCTCGTGGACGCGGCCGGATTGTGGCGCCCTGATATCGATCCGATGCAGTTGATCGACCGCCGCAGTCTTGCGCTCGCCCAGTTCGGAGAGTTTTGAGCGCGTTTCGATGAGGTCCTTGCCGACTTCCGTCCGCAGGTCCTGGTCGATCTGAATGCTCTGGAGGCCGATTTCGGAGATCTTGCCTTTCGATTGCGCAATCATGCCGGCCAACTGGCTGCGCTCGCCTTCGATGCGTGCGGAGTCGCGCTCGAGGGAATTGAGCCGCGTGATCGGCACCAGATTCTTCTGCCAGAGGCTGCGCACGCCCTCGAGCTCCTGGCGGATGAACTCGACTTCCTTCTGCTTGGCCTCGGTCTGCCCCGTATAGCCCTTGATCTCGTTCTCCAGCTGCGCGCTTCTCTCCTGCAACTGCGCTTTTTGGCCGCTCCTTGCCTGACGGCGGAGGTCGAACAGCTTCCGCTCCGCAGCGATTGCACGGCTCGCCTCGGAGTTGCTCTCCTTGGCTCGGTCGAGCAACACCTTGGGAAAAACGACCTGCTCGGCACCATCGCGCTCGGCCTCGAGACGAGACTGGCGCGCGAGCAGCTCATCGATGCTGTTCGTGACGATCGTCGCATTGGCGAGCGTCTGAGTCTCGTCGAGGCGGATCAAAACGTCGCCTGCATTGACCCGATCGCCCTGGCGCACGCGCAACTCACCCACGATCCCACCCGTGGAGTGCTGAACCTTCTTGACGCTCGAATCCACCACGACCACGCCCTGGGCGATCACCGCGCCCGACAATTGGCTCGTTGTCGCCCAACCGCCGATCCCAAATGTCACCAGACCGAACAGGATCATACCGACGATCATATAACGCTGGATGGATTGCAATGCCGGCGCCACCACCTGGCCGTTCATCGGTTGCCTCCTTGAGCTTCCGCGACCACCTTGAGCGGCACGGGATTTCGCAAGACCTTCTTGAGGACCTCCTCCCTCTTGCCGAAGGACTGAACCCTGCCTTCCCCGAGGCACAAGACATGATCGACGCCTTCAAGCGCCTTCGGACGATGGGCGACCACGACGACGATCCCGCCGCGACGGCGCACGTTCAGGATCGCCTCGGTCAGCGCCTCCTCGCCCTCGGCGTCGAGATTGGACGAGGGTTCATCGAGCACCACCAGGAACGGCTTGCCGTAGAAGGCGCGAGCGAGCCCAATGCGCTGCCGCTGCCCCGCCGACAGTGCTAATCCTCCCTCGCCGATCTTCGTGCCGTAGCCATCCGGAAACGAAAGGATGAGATCGTGCGCGCCCGCGGCATGCGCGGCCTCCAGAACAGCGGCGGCGGTCGCCTGCGGATCGAAACGCGCAATATTCATCGCGATGCTGCCGTCGAACAACTCCACGTCCTGAGGCAGGTACCCGATGTGCTTGCCGAGGGCGTCAGAAGACCAGTGATCGAGTGCGGCGTTGTCCAGCCGTATCCGGCCTCGAATGCCCGGCCATACCCCAACCAGCGCACGTGCCAGCGTCGATTTGCCGGATCCGCTCGGACCAATGATTCCAACCGCCTGCCCGCACCGCAACTGGAACGACACGTCATTGACGGTGGGCTGCTCCGAGTTCGGAGCGCCGATATAGAGATGCTCGACGGTGAGAGTTTCAACAGGAGGAGGCAATGCCAGCCGCTCCTCCTCGCCGGGCAGAAGTTTCAGCAAAGCATCGAGCCGCCCCCCGGATTGCCGGGCAGCAACGAACCCTTTCCAGTTCGCAATGGCCATTTCGACAGGCGCCAACGCCCGCGCCGTGAGGATTGATCCGGCAATGATGATCCCGGCCGTCGATTCCTGGTTGATGACGAGGACTGCGCCGACGGCGAGAACCAGCGATTGCAAGATCGCTCGAAAGAGCTTGGAGACGCCTCCGAGCCCGTTAGCGACGTCGCTGGCCCGCTCATGTGCAGCGAGGTACTTCGCATTGACATCCCGCCAACGCAACGCCGCCTGCTGCCGCATGCCCATGGCCTGCAGAACCTCGGCATTTCGCCGTCCCTCGAGCGCCAGTGCCGCTCGCGAGACTGCGAGACGCGAGGACGCCTTTGCCGGCCCGCGCGTCCGGGTTTCCGTGAGCATGGTAATGCCGATCAACACCAACGCGCCGGCCAGCGCAGTGACGCCAATCCAGAAGTGAAAGAGGAAGCAAACGCCGAGATAGATCGGCATCCAGGGTAGATCGAAGAGCGCAGTCGGCCCGCCGCTCGACAGAAAGCTGCGGACCTGATCCAGATCCCGCACCGGCTGCAGGCCGTCGCCATCGGCCCTGGTCTTCAAAGGCAGACGAACAAGCGCGTCGAATATGCGAACGCCGAGCCTTTCATCCAAATACCGCCCGACCCGCGCGCTGATCCTGCTTCTGACGAAGTCGAGCCCCCCCTGAAACACGTAGAGGACCGTGGCCAGAACCATCAAGGCGACCAGCGTCGGTATGCTGCGTCCGGGCAGCACGCGGTCGTAGACTTGCAGCATGAAAAACGAGCCGGTGAGCATGAGGAGATTGCTCATTCCGCTGAAGGCCGCGAGAGCCCAGAAAATACGGCGGCAAGACCGCAGGAAAGCCGACATCTCCGACTGCGGTTCCTCATAGGGCTCCGCCGGTCCGGACCGACCAGCGAACATCCGTTGCCGCAGGGCCTCGACTGGCCGCCTCGCCAAGCCGATCAGTCGCGTGGGCCGCAGTTCGGCGTCATCCGCCCACTGTCGTCCGGACGCCCAGAGCTCTGATATGTGAAGAAGTGGAATCCGAATGAGATTCGCGGGCGGGGGGAATACCCCCCGCCGTCCAAAGTCAATCATGGTAGTCGCCCTTGAACCATGCCTTTGACGGAAGATCCCCCAAGAGATCCCCAAGGCAGTTGTTGAGTACTACTCGGTGTGGATGCCCACACCTTACGCGAAGTGGAAGTCCTGGCTGGTCAACGAACCGACCTTCATGTTCTTCAGCGTGAGCGTGTCGTCCCCCGTCGCGATGACGACGTCGCCGCCTGATTGGGTCGCGTGGGAGAGAACACTGGCAAAACTGTCGAACACGCTCTTACTGAACTCGATCGTGTCGTGAGCAGGTCCGCTGGCAACGAAGCCCTTGATGACATCGTTGCCGAAATTCGCGGCAAACGAGAAAGTGTCGGCCTTGCTGGTGCCAACGAACACGTCATTGCCTGAAGTGCTCGTCTGTGTATTGCTGGTCGTTGAGCTCGAAGTAGCAATGGTCTGCGTGGTGCTCGTGGACGACGTAGCCAGGCTCGAAGTACCGACCTGCCCATCACCGTTGAGATCCTGATGGAAGCTTGTCTCAAGCGACTTGAGGCCAGAGTCCGTACCCGACACCGAGCCGCCCGAGGTGGAGCCGGTCAGGGTGCTGACATGGGAGACGTAGTTGCCGTCATTGTCGGTGTTCCACGCCGTGTATTGACCGGTGCTCGCCTCTTTCCAGGCAACCTGATAGCCCGTCGCCGTCTTCTCCGCACCAATGGGAGTCCAGGTGCCATCCGACCCGCTCACGAAATCGGCACCGCCATCCTTCAGCGAAGGGCCCGTTCCGCTGCTGCCGTTAAGGTAGAATTTGCCGCCACTCCCAACGAGACTTGTCACACCAGCCGACTCGACGACCTTGCCAGTTGTCTGCGCTGGCGACGTCGGTGCGGTTGCTGTGGAAGTACCGATCTGACCGTCACCGTTCAGATCCTGATGGAAGGTGGCCTCCAGCGATTTCAGGCCGGAGTCCGTACCCGACACGGAGCCCCCCCACGTTGACCCGGTCAGGCTGTCGACATGGGAAACGTAGTTGCCGTTGTTGTCGGTGTTCCACGCCGTGTACTGACCGGTGCTGGCCTCCTTCCAGACAACCTCATAGCCCGTCGCAGTCTTTTCCGCACCAATCGGTGCCCAGGTGCCATCCGACCCCTTCACAAACGCCACACCGTCATCCTTCAGCGTGGGGCCCGATCCGGTGCTGCCGTTGAGGTAAAATTTGCCGCTGCTCTCAACGAGAGTTATCGAGCCGGCCGACTCGACGACCGTACCGGCAGTTGGCGACGTGGGCGCGGTCGGCGACGACGGTGACGTCGGGGCCGAGTTGCTGATGCTCGCCGCGAACGCGGTGGACGCCGTGCCGGTGTTGCCTGCCGCGTCCGTTGCCTTGGCGGTGAGGCTGTGCGAACCGGCTGCTAGGGCAGCGCTGGTGTAGCCCCACGCGCCACTGCTGTCGGCCGTGACGGTCCCGATCTGGGTCGTGCCGTCGAATACCTTGACGACGCTGCTCGCTTCCGCCGTGCCCGACAACACCACCTGATTGGCACTGTTCACCGTATGGCTGGCCATGGTCGGCGCGGTCGGCGCTTTGGTATCGACGGTGATTGCCAACGCAGACGACGCCGCGCTGGTCTGACCCGATGTGGTAGTCGCCGTTGCGGTCAGCGTGTGCTTGGCGTCAGTCAGGACCTTCGTGATGTAGTCCCAATTGCCGCTCGAATCCGCGGTCGTCGAACCAATCTGGGTCGTACCATCGTAGAACTTGACCGTGCTGCCGGCAGCAGCGGACCCCTTGAGCTCGATCGTGTTGTCGTTGGTGATCTTGTCGCCAGCGGTGCCGCTATCGGTCGAGAACGACGCGATGACGGGAGCGGATGGTACAGTCGGGGCAGACGGGGCTGTTGAGCCCGAGCCGCTGTTCGCAGACGTGTTGAGCGTCGCGACAAGGGTCCCGCTGTCATCGACGTTGCCGGTGTAAACCGGGGAGTTGCCGGTGAATGCCGTCGGGCCCCAATAACCCCCGCCCATATGATTGTTCGTGACGACCACTCCCGTGACCGATCCGCCGTTGAACTGGGCCGAGCTGTAGATGTTGTAGCCACCACCGTACAGCAGGTTGTTGTCGACAGTGACGTCCGAGACGGGCCCGAAGTAGTTGTCGATCATGATCGCAGCCGTTTGGGTATGGTCATTGATGACCGTGTTATGGCTGATCGTGATGTTGGAGTTATTCCCGTCGATCGAGATACCGTCGTAGTGCGGAGATCCCGACGCGATCATATCGTGGATATAGTTGTCCTTGATGAGGGTATTCCCTCCATCCACTCCGATCCCGTTCTCGACGTTGTAGATGTTGTTGGCGATGAACGTCCCTTGACCCATGATTCCATAGTCGCCGTCGTTGCCCGAGCCGACGCCATTGATCTCATTGTGCTGGATCACCGCCCCGGTCACACCCGTCGCAACCCTCACGGCGTAGAACGCGTCGGTCGTAACCTTGCAGTTCTCCAACGTGACGTTCGGAGCGTTGATGAAGACCGATCCATGGATGTCGAGGCCGCTGATCACGGCGCCCGCTGTGTTGATTACGAGATCCCCGTAGTAAGGAGTGAGGGTCACGCCCGCCGACACTCCAGTGTTCGTAGCATCAGGCCACGCAGTCGTCGTTGCCAAGATAAATTTCTCCTTCGCAGTTAAATCGAACGTGGGCGCATCATCCCCAAAGGCGCGCCACGGGCCGTGTCATGCTCCATCGGCGGGGGCTTTTTTGGGACAAGACGGCGGCGCGACTAGGGTCATTTTTTGGGTCCAACGCTCGACTTAATTCAGCGGGATTAAAAAAAACCGAAGCAACTCCGCCATATAAGCTGCACCAGATTGCGAGTGTTCGCGCGTTGCCACAAGAGCACACTGCGAACTTTTTCACTTCAATCTTCGTCAGCGCCGGCAGAGAGGGTCGTGCTCATCCACCAGCACGGGGCGCTCGGCATTTTCCAATTTAATTGGCGATATATAATCCCTGCCTTCAGCAAAGGATTACTGGCAAGACGCTCCTGGCCACACCTCACGAGAGATGTGGCGTTCGAAGGAGCCGCTTGGAGGGCCTGATGTTGAATCGCGCGCGGAGTTATCCCGCAATCGACCGCCGCTCACGCCAGGCTCGCTGCGTTGTTGCCAAAGCTACGCTGAAGATGCCCTTTCCGGCAGGCAAAGAGCCCAGGCGGCCCCGTGTTTTTACGGCCCGGACGAACTGGAGGGATGGCCGTGGTCTGGACGGTGGAATGCCAATGGGCCACAATATTCTCGTGCATCGAGATGGAGCGTTATCGGACCGCTGATTGCCCTCGTTTTCTTCGTTCAGATCGGAAGTGATCCATGCACTATTTCCGGAAGTCTGTTTACAGAATACTTGATCTGGTTTTGGCGCCGTTCATCCTGCTTTTTGCTCCGCTTGCAATCCTCGTGAGTCGCCTTCGTGATCGAGCCCCCTTGTCGAGGTCTGTCTGCGACAGATTTCAGTTCGCCATCGTGCGGCATCACTACTACGAGCCCATCGTTTTTCCGGCAGACCTGAAGCGCGATCTCGATCTGCCGAGGCAAATAGCCGGACTGAACCTGAACGAAGCGGCACAGCTCGCTCTGATCGCGCAATTCAACTACCGGGACGAACTACTCGCAATTCCGGTCCATCAAAAAGGCCCGGGCGAATTTGGCTACCACAACGGCTCCTTCGAGCCTGGAGATGCCGAATTTCTTTATAATATGATCCGTTACTTCCGACCCAAACGCATCATCGAGGTCGGCAGTGGAAATTCGACCCTCATGGCCCGCCTCGCGATAGCGGCGAACAGGAAGGACGATCCACGATATCATTGTGAGCAGATCTGCATTGAGCCGTTTGAGCAGCCGTGGCTCGAATCGACTGGCGTGACGGTTTTGAGAAAAAAGGTCGAGTGCTGTCCCGACAGCCTGTTCGAGACGCTGGACGAGAATGACATTCTCTTTATCGACTCATCCCACATGATCCGGCCGCAGGGTGACGTGCTGCACGAATACCTGCACGTGCTCGGCCTGCTTCGCCCCAATGTGATCATCCATGTCCACGACGTCTTCACGCCGCACGACTATCCCGCTCAATGGATACTTCGCGACCGCTGGCTGTGGAATGAACAGTATCTACTCGAGGCGTTCCTGAGCTTCAACCCGCATTTCGAGATCATTGGCGCGGTCAATTGGCTCGCCCGTTCCCACAGAGACAGGCTGAACGACGCATGTCCGGTTCTGATGCGCGAACCCTCGCGCCAGCCCGGTTCGTTCTGGTTCCGGCGGGTGGCATAGGCAGGAGGCCCGAAGCCAAGCACTGATTACCTCGGGCCGGCACGGCGGCCTGTCGCGTCATCGACATTTTCTCGCCAGACCGGGACGTTCTTCACAATCGAGCTATAGCCCCACTTGCCTCTGCCCATCCGGTTGTTCGTAAAAGAAACCCCGTCGACCGCCCCGCCATTGAATTGCGCCGAGCTGTAGACCGTGTAACCGCCGCCTATCAGCAGGTTGCCGTCGACTTCAATATTCGAGATCGGTCCGAAATAATTGTCGATCATGACCGCCGAGGTCTGCGTGTGCGCATTGATGACCGTGTTGTGCCTGATGACCACGTTGGAATTGCCGCCATCGATCGAGATGCCATCGTAATGCGGAGAACCGGACGCAAGGAGATCGTGAATGTAGTTATCCTGGATGAGCGTATCGGACCCGGACACGCCAATTCCGTTCTCGACATTATAGATGTTGTTTCCGACAAACGTACCCTGGCCAACGATGCCGTACGAACCATCGTTGCCGGAGCCGACGCCGTTGATCTCGCAATTCCGGATCACCGTGCCCGTTACACCCGGCTCGATTCTCACGATGTAAAACGACGCGGAAGTCACTCGGGAGTCCGTCAACGTCACGTTCGGCGCCTTGATGTAGACGCGGCCTGCAATGTCGAGGCCTGAGAAGGTCGCGCCGGCCTGATCCGCCACGACGTCGCCAGACGGCGTCAGCTTCGCGTCCGGCCGCACTCCCGTATTCGTTTCGTTGGGCCACTCGGACCTGTTGCGCTCGGCCGCGCGTGCAGCAACTCCACCGGCTTCGAGGCTCGCTACCGCAAGCAATAGAAGCGCCTGAACAAGGATCGGCTGCCGCATCTGGAGGCGCCCCCGGCTTCGCTATTGGGCCATCCGCTCCTTCGGCTGGCCCATCTCACCCTTCAGTCCCGCGACAAGTCCTTCGACCGCTGCGCGACTGTTGCTTGGCGCGCCCTGCAGCAAGAACCTGAATGCGTACATGAGCGAAACCGCAACTCGCAGAGGCAGCGACCACGGAAAATGCCGTCGCACGAAGCGAACGCAATTGCGGTGCTGGAGATAGACGGAGAGCACCGAAGCTCTGCCCGATCCCGTCGTCGTACCTCGCTTGTGAATGACGATCGAATCGGCCGCATAACCGAGCCCCAAGTGCCTTGCGCGAAGCCCCCAATCCATGTCCTCGTAAAACAGAAAATAGCTTTCATCCATGAGGCCGATCCGCTCGATGCACCAACGGGTCACGTACATCGATGCCCCCGAAGGGCTATCCATCGCGTCTTCAACGGCGGCGATGTTGCAGGACATGTCAATAAGCTCTCCCAGGCCTATGGCAACGTCTCTCGCCGCCAGCCTCTGCCAGGAAAGCCCGCCGCGAAATCTCACGTGATCTGCGTCGAGGCTGTCCAGAATGGTGCTGCCCACCATCGCCTTTCGGCCGGATTGTGCCCGTTCGTGCAGCGCCGCCAAGGCAGATTCGGTCGGCTGAGTATCGGGATTCAGGATCCAGATGGCGCACCAAGTGGGTATCGCAGAGAGGGGACGCAACCACGCGTTAATCCCGCCGGCATAGCCCAAATTGTCGTAGGCGCACCCCACCCAGACATTTGACGATCTTCCGCGCAGAGACAGGCGCTGAACGTTCGTAAACCGGCTGGTGTTGTCATCTAGGGCGATTCCAAACGATTGGCCCCGCCGGCAGGGCCCTTCTTCGCTGATCAGGACGCTTACAAGGTGGTGATAGGCATCACGACCGCCATTCTCGCAAATGAAGATGTCGAAAGTGGGCGACGTGGTCGCACGCGACAATGCCAACAGGCAATCAACGACGTCCTCCGAGTTCCGGTAACCGACGATGAGCACCGCGACCTCGGAAACGAGGCTCTCCGCCAGCCCATACGAAGCATCGGTTTCGCCAACCTTCAACGCGGTCGCCATGGGAACTTTCGCTGCACGATTTAATAAATTATCTAGATTCCCTATATTTAAATGACGGATATTGCAATCACATTTATTTTGTTTAATATGCGATTAATAGCCGCTGCATGCGCTTGGGCAAGGTCCTATCGTCATGAACTTGAAGCCTTTTGCCCGTTTCGCATATGCGAACATCCCCGGCGTTGCCGCGGCGCGATTCGCATTCAAGGACGCGGCGGCCTCCTACCTCGCAAAACCCGAGTACAGGGGCGCGACTTGGACCTCCAGCGCCAATGGCCTGATCGTCGACATCGGGGCCAATCGCGGACAAAGCATCCAGGCGTTCAAGAGGTTCAGGCCGCAATCGAGCATCGTGGCCTTTGAGCCCGAACCGCTCTCGGCCGAGCGGCTCAAACTCCGTTTCTCCGGAGATCGGTCCGTCTCGATCTTCCCCTGCGCTCTCGGAGCCAAGCCGGGCACCATTACGTTCTTCGTCCCCTCTTACGGTCGGTGGGCTTGCGATGGCATGGCCGCGACCTCCCGGGAGGCGGCGACCGAGTGGCTGAACGATGGCGGCCGCATGTACCGTTTCGATCAGTCCAAGTTGAGCGTGGAGGAACACAGGATCGAGTGCCACACGCTCGATTCCTTTGCAATGTCGCCCTCCCTGATCAAGGTGCACGCTCAGGGCGCCGAGCTGGAGATCTTGCGAGGGTCGGAGCACACGCTGAGACGGCACAAGCCGGCACTGATGTGCGCCTTCGCATCGGACGAGATCTCGGAATTCGTTTCCGACATCGGCTATCGGCCGTACGTCTTTCAGAATGGACATTTCATGAGCGGACTGGCGCCGCGTTCGGTCACGTTCACTTGGTACTTGACTGACGACAACAGCCGCCGCGTTCAAATCGAAGCGGGATCACCGGGCAAGGCGGCTCTCTCATGAGCGTCACGGTTGCGGGCGGCGAATTCGGCCTGACAAGTACGGCTTTGCCGCAAGCCGCTGAGCGGTGCAGCAAGCTGCCGGCCTGGCTGCTGCTGATGGGGCTCATCCTGCCGGCGGCGCAAGTCCAGCTTTATCTCGCCGATGCGAAACTCACGGTCGGGCGGATCGGCATCCTGCTGCTCATAATACCTGCAGCGGCAAGACTGCTCAGGACCGGTCGTCACATCCTCGCCTCGGACTATCTTGCATGTGCCGTCGCAGCCTGGATGTTCGCAGCCGCCACCTACACCAGCGGGTCGAGTGCGATCTCATCGACCGCCGCCGAGAGCCTCGAGTTTCTGGGCGGCTACATCGTCGCCCGCGGATTTTTCTTCGGGCCGGCGGCAATTCAAAGCTTCATTCAACCCTTTAAGATCGTGACTGCCTACATCGTCCTGCTGGCCCTTTTCGATAATCTTTCTGGCCGGCTCATTGTTCAGCAGATGTTTTCTGCCGCCTTCGGCAGCTATGCGCCGCTCTCGCCCGACTACAGGCTGTATTGGGTAAGAGCCGCCTCGACGTTCGACCACCCAATTCTGTTGGGCACCTATTGCACCGTCGCTTGCGCCATCCTGCTGTTTTCGGAGCAACGGCCACTGTCGAGGATGCTTTGGGGAGGTTTGTGCGTTTTCGGTTGCCTGCTGTCGTTGTCCTCCGCGCCGTTGTTGTCGTGTCTCCTCGTCCTGATGCTTTACCTCTATAATACGGCACTGAAGCAAACTTCTGGACGATGGCGCGCGCTGCAAGTGTGTCTGGCTACGATCGTTCTCGTGATCCTGGCCGTGGCCAATCACCCGCTAGGCTGGATCATCTCCCACCTCACCTTCGATCCGGTTTCGGGTTACTTTCGGATGCTGATCTGGGACGCAGCGACACAGAAGATCATGTATTCTCCCTTCACCGGATACGCATTCGCCCTGCTCAATCACGACATTCTCGATACTACGATCGACTCGGTGTGGCTGGTGTTCGCGCTACGGTTCGGACTTCCTATGATTTTCCTGCTCATCCTGACGAACATTGCGAGCATTCTACCGGTAAAAAAGCGCTTCAAGGGCGTCATGGAGGATCCCAGCGCGTCGGGCCTGCGCATCGCATTCACCGTCGCAGTCGTCATGCTCATGTTTACCGGGCTGACGGTCCACTACTGGAACTACCTCTGGATCTTCTGGGGAGTATGCATCGGCATCAGGGCATCGCTGCGGGAGTCCGCGATGTATCCGGTCTAGCCCGATCCAGCGGTGGAACACGCCGTCGGGCCGAAACGCGGCTTGCAGCGTGGCAGCCCGTGAGCCTCGGAGCCGATTACAACATCTTCAGCCGCTCGATAGCAGGTCGCAGCAATTGCCACCCGCGCGATCCCAACTGCCGTTTGCTGGCGAGAAGCCACCAACGACGCGATCTCGTGACCGCCGGGTCCAGCTTTGCCGCTATCGCCGAAAGGCGCTCCGATAACCCAACGTCTCCGTCATTGAAAGCTCGGCTCGCACAACTGATCGTGTCGAGCGCCAGATGGCTTGTCAACCAGGACCTGAGATCGTCGACGTCCGGAAGCACGCCAGCGCAGCTATCCAGGAAATGCTCCAACGCCAGCTTGCGTTGAACGAAATCCTGCTCGGCCGAATATCCGCCTGACATGTTGGTTGAATGTCGCCGGTACACGGCCTGGATCGCATCGATGAAGCCGACGGGTCCATGCGCGGCGAACCGCAGCCACATCTCCATATCGCCGCTGTGCGTCAAATCCGGTAAATATCCCCCCACCTTCTTCTGCAGGCTGGTTCGCACCATCACGCTTGGCGCCAGGACTATGTTTCTGCACCCCCCCATTTTGATGAAATCGCTGCCGGCCAGTATCTTCGTACCAGGTCCAAGTTCCGGCGGCAGCGGCACAACCTCCTCGCGCTCCTGGCAAAGCGCGACTGCGCCTCCAAACGTGAGGCCGACGGAGGGATTCTCATCCATCAACCTCGCAGCCCTCTCGATCGCACCGGGCATCAGGTAATCGTCTGCAGAGAGCAGAATCATGTAGTCCGCAGTGGCCCAGTCGATCCCCTCGTTGAAGGTGGCGATGTGGCCGTGATTGACAGAATGCCTGCGAAACTCGACCCGAGGATCTGCACGAACCAGTTCCTGCGCAACCTGGGCTGTATTGTCCGTCGAGGCATCATCAATAATCAGCAGCCGCAACTCGGGTCCGCACTGCCTCAATATGCTGTCGGCGCATTCTCTAAGGAAATGCCCATACTGATAACAGGGTATGATCGCATCAATGGAACTCACGGCGCATCCATTCCTGCCAAAGGCCTCCGCGCGCCTTCCATGATTTTTGAGCCCGCATTCCCAATATTGGTTGCCCACAATCCAGACCGGCTGTTCATCAAATCACCAGGCGACATATGTGATCGTACATCCTGAATACGGCCGCAAGAATAATGCCACCTGTTTAATTGGATTTTTATCCCGCCGCAATATGTGTTTAATATTTAATTTGCACGCTGTATATCGGTATCACGAAATCGAGACCGACGGCATTTGAACTCATGACGGGTTTCAGGCAGAACGACCTTTCCTTGCGAGGGCGTGCGACGCTTTGGGCACAACGAAACTCTTGGCGCCTGCCGCGAAGCGTGCGACGTATCGGGAAGAAACTGTTCATTGGCAGCCGGTTGGCGTCCGGAGACGACAGTCTCGTTGACGACTGGTCGAAGCCGCTCATGCCATATGATGCCATGGTCGCGCCGCATGCCCCGGCGGCGCCCGCCTCTATTCCGACCAGCAGCGTGTCGAATCTGGACGATTTTCTCGTGTCGCCGGGAAGTGTCCATTGCCTCATCGTCACTCCGGTGCTCGACGCCGGCGGGCTAGATGAATTTGTCGCCTTTCTTGCGCGACGCCTCCCCCATTTCGGGCTTCGTGTGACGGTTATGTGCGCACATTCATCGTCGGCGCCCGTCGGACAATTGTTCACGATCTTGCAGAGGGAAGGCACGGCGGTTGTTGCCGCCTCGCCAGGCGACGCTTGTCTCTGGATGAAAACGAACCGTCCTGACGTTATCAGCGCGCACGATCCGCCGGGTTGGCTCTTGAAGGCGGCCAAAGATGCCCGCGTTCCGGTCGTGGAGACGCTCCACGGCATTCCGACCCCCATAAGCACCAATTGGATGGAGGAGCGTCAGAGATCGGAACTCGTCACCTGCTTTGTCGCGGTAAGCGAGCTCGTGCGGCGTCAGTACCTGTCGGGCAATCCGGCCTATTCCGCTCGTGCGGTCATCACCATCCCCAATGCATTCAACCAGACACATCGCCCGTCGGTGAACCGGTCGAAGGCCCGGGCCTGGCTGGGCCTCAATGACGAGTTTCTCTTTCTCTCGCTCGGTCGTCACACGGTCCAGAAGAATGCATACGGCTTGGTGCGGGCATTCTCAGAAGTCGCAGAAGATGATCACAAGGTCCATCTGCTGATCGCCGGCCGCCTGGACGATGCTGTGTACACGCGTCAAGTCCGTACGCTTCGCGACAAGATGCCTTGCAAGGACCGGATCCACCTGCGGCATTCGTTTCCAGATCCATCCATCCTGCTGGCCGCCGCCGATTGCTTTGTTCTGAACTCATTTTTTGAGGGATGGTCATTGGCCTCCATGGAAGCGCTAAGCGCGGGATTACCTACAATCGTGAGTGATGTCGGCGGCGCGCGTGAGCAGATCGGTCTGGACGGTAGCCGAGGCTTCGTTGTGGCGAACCCGGTTGGCGATCCCGAAAGCGCAAATTGGCATAGTTCGAGCCTTATGCGATTTCGGCCGCAGAAGAATATGGATGAACTCGTCTCCGCCATGAAGTCAGTCGTCGCTCATCGCGACTATTGGTCCAGGGTGCGCGAACAACTGTCGGCAGATTCAAAAGGCCGCTTTGATCCCGTCATATGCTCCAAACGGCATGCCGAGGTCCTGCTTGGGGCGATTTCACGTTCTATGCTCGAAGGTGAATTTGCGGATTGTCCCGCTCGTAGTTGACGCGCCCGAGTGCGCCTCTTCGGGAATTGGAGCGGTCCGCCTGACGGCTATCGCTGCTAGCTGATCAGCCGGTTCTTCTTCCAGTTGATTTTCGGCTGCGCGGTCGATGCAGTGGTGAGCTCACCCGCCATAATATATTGCTTTGCCAGGTGATGGGTCAGGCCGCCGAAGGTAAGTCTGTCCAACATCTTCGATCTTGGACCCTCAATGCCCGTGACCAGACCATCCTTAACGACCAGGCCCGAATCGTTCAGAAGCCTGACGGCGGTGCCTTCGACAAAGAACTTCAAATGGGTGCGGTCAAGAATCCCCGAATCTGTGTATTCAAATCGACGCTGGAAGAGCAGCGGAAGCGTCACGCTCAGATGCGCGATGTTCGGAACAGAAACGATTACGCGCCCACCATCCATGAGAAGGTTTCTGGTGATGGCCTGAAGAGTTCGCGTTGGATCCGGAACATGTTCAAGGATATCAAGCAACAAGATCAGGTCAAACTTGCTACCGACTCGCAATATCAAATCGTCGATGTCTCCGATCATCGCGACATCGGCGTTCAGTTTGAGGTCGGCTTCAAGTTCTTGATTGAGCTCGACTCCGAATGTCGTGGCGGCAGAGTAGATCGACTTGAGCCAGGCAAGAGTGAAGCCTGCGCCAGGTCCCACTTCGAGGATCCGGGAGGCGCGGCTGGGCAGTAACGACCGTATCTCGCGGCGAGAGCGGATGTAGTAGCTTTGCGCAGCCGTGTCCTGCGCAGCACCGGCGCGTCCCTGCATGTCGTCGATCTGGATTCTTCTGGCAGCCTCCAAGCTCATTGAACGACGCTCCTTCTGGAAACCTCCATTTGCTCAATGCCGTGATCCTTGCGAAGGAACGGCCTTAGCGATTCACGCCTGGTGGCGGTCGCAACAAGGTCGGGTGCAAGCACAGAAGACAGGAATTTCAACCTCAGACCGGCGCGATGCGGAGCGCGCCTCTCAATCTTCTCGATCGCCAGACCGGCTTGCGCACACCACCTCTGAATTTTACCGCTCGTCGTGTCGTGGATCCCCACAGCATCGAAGCTCCCCCAGCGTCGAAAGACGCTGCTGGATTTCGCGCATTCCCAGGCATACCGAAGAGAGGGGCGGTTTGGCGCGCAAATGATCACTCGCCCGTCCGGAGCCAGGAGATCGGCAAACAGCTTGAGGAGATGCGCCGGATCACGAATGAATTGCAAGACATCAACGAACAGCAGTCGGTCAAACCGCTCCGCTGCAATTTTTGATCTCGCCGTTATGACGTCCCCTAACACCACCTCAGCCCCAAGCTGGGCCAAGCCGCTACCCACAACGGGGTCGAGGGGAATAGTCACCACTCGGTTTCCTCTCTCCAGCAATCGGCGTTCGTTTGCAGCCGAGCAGGACCCGATCGACAATACGGCCGCGCTTTGCGGTACAGCGGACAACACCTCGTCCCTGGCCGGCTCGTAGTAGTCTTTCGAATACATGCCGTGCCAGAGCCTGGTCTCGGCGCTGAATAGCGGAACGGCATCGTTTCCCTCACGCGCGATCTGCATCAGGACGGATAGTTGTGCGTCCAATTGCCGGCGATCGACGCCGAGCCGGTTGATATATTTATTCGGTAAATGGTGCGCCGAGAAATCGTCGATATGGGAAATTGGTATCAGCTTCCGGAAGCCACACTGGGTGAATGGATCGGTTGCAGCGGTGCAAGGCAGGTCGTACTTGCCTTCGTGAGGCCCGACCAAAAAGCCGCCGGACGCAATTGCTCTGGCAAGCTGCTGCCGGGTGAGCATATAGCTGGCAGCATGCTCGTTGGTAAAATGAGCAAGATGGTAATTTCCCCTGGTCTTGACCGACGTACAATCCCAGTGGAAGGAACCGTGGGCCTGCGGATAATTCAATTCGCTGTTCGACGCTCTCTCGACGAGCATCCATCCGGCAACCTCACCCTCATTCAACACTGAGGTCACTTCGAGAAACGCTCGAATATTTCTTTCAGTGATCAGGATATCGTCTTCGGAATAAATGAACATATCATACTGATCAGCCCGCGCTGCAAACAACTCTTTGTGCGCGAAGGGAAGCGACCAGGGATTCTTGTTGGGAAGGCCAACGACACACTCGATGTCTGCAGCCGGCTTCTTGTCGATGTTGGAGATGATGACGATATCCACGTCGAACGACATGGACCGGTATTCCTTGATCACTCGATCCAGGTGGGCATTATTGGCAGTCCCATAGCTCGCGATCACGACCAAAAGTCGCAATGCCTTTTGGTCGGCGATCCCCGGGATCATCGTTCCAACTCTGCCCGCACCGCAGCACTCACCCTCGAGGTCTCCTCGGCGCTCATCTGTGCATAGATGGGCAGCAAGATCGACCGATCCTGGGCGAGCTCGGATTGACGCAGATCCTGTGTCTGGACAAGGGCCGAATAAGGCTGCTCACGATGGGCGCACATGATACCGCGGCGGGTCGCGATGCCCTTATCGAGGAGATGTTGCATAACGATGCGCTGGTCGAGGCGGTCTGGAAGACGTACGCAATAACTCTGCCAGTTGGATCTGGCCCACGCTGGTTCAGTCGGTAACCGCAACCCTTCCAAATTGCCGAGCTGTTCGGCATAATTTGCGGCGACGGCTCGCCGGCGCGCAATCAGTTCCGGGAGCCGCTCGAGCTGTTTGCGCCCAATGGCGGCCTGCATGTCCGTCATTCGGTAGTTGTAGCCCACAACGACGTATTCCTCGAAGATCACGGACGACGAATTGTGCCGCACGGTGTCGGGAACGCTCATGCCGTGCTGGCGCAGGAGCTTGAATTTGCGATCAAGCTCGGCATTCGCGGTGGTGAGCATTCCCCCCTCACCCGTCGTGATCACCTTTCGCGGATGGAAGGAGAAGCAGGCAATGTCGCCATGCGGCCTGCCGATCGACTCCCATTCCCCGTTCATCCGGATCTGCGATCCGGCAGCACAGGCCGCGTCCTCGATCACGGCGATCCCGTGGCGGCGCGCTATGGCCAGAAGAGCGGCCATATCGCACGGCATGCCCATCTGATGGACGACGATGATCGCACGCGTGCGCTCGGTGATGGCTTCGGCCAACCGGGCGCAATCAAGATTATATGTCTCCGGCTCGATATCGACGAAAACCGGAGTGGCTCCCTGATGTCGGATGACGTTTGCAGTCGCGATGAAGGAATGGCTGACCGTGATCACCTCGTCGCCGATGCCGATGTCCAGCGCCGCCAAGGCGAGCTGGAGCGCGGTCGTGCAATTCGAGACGGCACAGGCGTGCGGTGCGCCGACAAGTGCAGCGAACTCGCGCTCGAATGCGGCCACCTGCGGACCTTGCGATACCCAGCCCGACAGCACGACTGCGCGCGCCGCGTCAGCCTCTTCGTCCGCTAGCAGCGGCAAAGCGATCGGAATCACGATGCTGCCGCCTGCCGCTGGTGGTCCGAAGCAAGCTCGCGTTCGGATCGCCACCATTTCACGAGGTCGGCGAGCCCCTGCTCCAACGAAACCGTGGTGCGGAAACCCAGCAGACGCTCCGCCTTGCCCGTCGATGCCAGTCGGCGCGGCACCGGATTGACCGAGCGCTCCGGCGCGAATTCAGGCGTCAGGCCCCGGCGTCCCATCACGGACGCAAGCGCCGTAGCCAGCTCCGTCAGGCTAGTTTCGGTGCCGCTTCCAACGTTAAAGACCTCATCGGTGATCTTTGACCTGGCCGCAAGGATGTTGGCGCGCGCGATGTCGCGGACGTGAACGAAATCCATAGACTGACGGCCGTCACCAAAGATAACGGGAGGCAATCCGGCCTCCAGCCGCTCCATCCAGCGGATCAAGACCTCGGTGTACCGTCCGTGGATGTCCATCCGGCTGCCGTAGACGTTGAAATACCGGAACGCCACATAGTCGAGGCCGCATACATCGTTGAAGGCCCGCAGAAGGCCTTCGTTAAACGCCTTGGCGGCTCCATAGAGAGTTCGGTTGTTGTACGGATTCTGCCGCTCCGTCGTCGGAAATTCCTCGGCCATGCCATATACCGATGCCGAAGACGCCGCGATGATCTTCTGAATGTCGTGCTTGATGCACAGCTCCAGCAGGTCGTAGGTGGCGTCGACCATAACCTCCTTGGCGAGGCGTGGTTCGGCCGCACAATGAGTGATGCGAAGTGCGGCCTGGTGGAAGACGATATCGGCCGCCTTGACCAATGCTTCCATCAGCTTGCGATCGCGTATGTCGCCGTGAACCAATCTCACCGGTCCGCGCCCGAGCGCGCGCCGAAGATTTTCCGGTCGGCCTCTGACCATGTTGTCGAGAGCAACAATTTCAATGCAGCCCTCGTCGCAGAGCAGATCAACGATGTGGGACCCGATGAAGCCTGCGCCGCCGGTGACCAGAACGCGCTTTCCCTTGAGATCAATCAAGACGCTCTCCTGTTGTGGGACCATGTCATGACGCTTTGTGGATGCTCCGCTCGGGCGCCAACCGCTTCACTGGGCCGCAGCATCGCTGCGTTCCTCAATGTGGCGACAACTTCGGCCGCCTGTTCCGGCAGCAGCTCCGGATAAATGGGAAGAGAGAGGAAGTCGTTCGCCAGCATCTCGGTGACGGGGAGATCGCCGGCGCGGTAGCCGAGTTCTGCGTAGGCTCTTTGCAGATGCACCGGAACGGGATAGTGAATCCCGGCGCCTATTCCGGCATCACGCAACAGCGACAGTGCGTGATCGCGCTCCTCCAATCTGACCGCATAGACGTGATACACGTGACGGGCGTGCCCTGGCGGCTGGGGACGCGCGAATGGGAGCTCAGACAGCAGTGCATTGTATTGCTCAGCCGCCGACCGGCGCGCTTCCGTCCAACTCTCAATGTAGTCCAGCTTGACGTTCAATATCGCGCTCTGAATTTCGTCCATACGATAGTTATATCCGGGGATGGCGTGGTCGTACTTCGCCTCCTGCCCCCAATCTCGCAGCAGTGACACGCGGTGCGCGAATTCAGGCCTATGAGTTACGACGGCTCCACCCTCGCCGAACGCCCCCAGATTCTTGCCAGGGTAAAAGCTGAAGCATCCTAGATCGCCAATCGAGCCTGCTCGACGTCCCCGGTATTCGGCGCCATGCGCCTGCGCGGCGTCCTCGATGACGACCAGGCCGTGACGACGCGCGATGGCCATGATCGGATCCATGTCGGCCATCAACCCGTGGAGGTGAACCGGAAGGATCGCCTTGGTTCGTGGTGTTATCGCAGCTTCAATCAAGCCGGGATCCATCGTCCACGTTACAGGGTCAACGTCGACAAACACCGGCTTGGCACCGCTGTAGATAATGGCCGCGGTGGTCGCGACGAACGTCATGGATACGGTGATGACCTCGTCACCGGGTCCGACACCTGCCGTAAGCAAGGCAAGGTGAAGCGCCGAAGTGCCGGTGTTCACCGCGCGGCAATGGGCAGTCCGGCAATAACCCGCAAAGCGCCCCTCGAAGGCGGTCACCTCCGGCCCGAGCACAAAGTGCCCGCTCCCGATGACTCTCGCCACCGCGGCGTCGATTTCCGGCTTGATCTGGCTATATTGGGCTTTCAGATCCAGGAAGGGTATCAAGATTCAAGACCTTGGTTGGACCAAACATTATAATAAAATATTAACTCTCATAATCATATTAAATCAAGCATTAAATTGCGACGCATATATATCGCGCTAAAAATGGTTTATGGAGCAGTTCTTACGAGCGACGATCGCTCAGGAGCGTATTTTCAGCTGCGGATAGGACCCGAGCGGGCACTCCCGCGACGATAGCGCCGGGCGGAACATCCTTAGTGACCACCGCACCCGCACCTACGGAGGCGCCCTCTCCGATCGTCACACCGCACAGGATGGTGGCATTCGAGCCGATCGAAGCCCCCCGACCGACCCGCGTGCGCTGCAGCGTCCAGTCCGAAGCCTGCTGAGGACGACCGTCCGCGGTTGTTGCCTTCGGATATTTGTCGTTCGTGAACATCACGCCATGACCGACGAACACCTCATCCTCGATCGTGACGCCCTCGCAAATGAAGCTGTGCGACGATATCTTGCAACGCGCACCTATCTCTGCCCCCGCCTGGATCTCGACGAAAGTTCCGATTCTGCTCTCGTCGCCGACGGTGCAGCCATACAGGTTGACCAGGTCTGGATGCAGGATGCGAACATCGCGACCAAGCTGGGTATCCTTTATTGGCATGTTAGTTTCCCTGTCTCTACAATCCAGCAAAACCACTACAGTACCAAGCGTGACGGGCGCAGCTTGGGCGCTATCTCGACGAGACCCGTCGCAGCTTGACGAAGGTGCTGCAGCAGAGGATGCCCTGTTACGATCAATCCCCACCACCAGCAGAAGGCGGCGACCACAAACGCCGATATAAGGCCTACAACGAAATTGAGAATTCCTGCCTCGATCAACAGCGCGCAGGCGCCTACGCCGGCGGCGGTCGCCATCGTGACGACACCGCTCTTGAGAACGGCACGGCCAAACTCGCTTGGCCGCAGCGCAAGATGCCGACTGAGATAGTATATCGCCACTACCGCCTGGAACGGCAACGTCAGCAATGCGCACGCTGCGACCGCCTCCACGCCCAAAAAGGATGCGCCCAAAAGGGCAAGGAGCGACGGTGGCAACGAGATGAAGGACGAGACAAGCGCGTCGCGCACGCGTCCAACCGCCAGGAACACGGGATATGTCAGGCACGCAGCAAATAGCGCCAGATTTGCAAGGCAGAGAATCCGCACCAACGGCACGACCTCCAACCAGGCTCCGCCAAGCCAGATCAAGACGATCGGCTTTGCCATGATCGCTACGAAGGTGAGAAATGGCCACTGCACCGCGGAAAGCAGTTGGACCGCGTCCAGATACACGCCCTTTAGATCTGCCCCGGCTGCACGCCTCGACACGATCGCCGGCATGATGATGGGGTTCAGCACCTGCGTGACGAGCCTGTCGAATACCTGAGTCAGGTTGATCGCCCGGCTATAGAGACCCACAGCCGTAAAATCGAGAATCTTCGCGAGAAAGAGCTGGGGTGCGAGGTTGTAGAAGATATTGATGACGCTGACACCGCTGGAATAGAGACCGAATCTGAGGACCTCGCGGTATTCGGACAGCGAAGGGCGCAACACGCCGAAATCCCGGTACGAACTCAGCAGCAAGGCCGTAAGAACCATGCTCCCTGCCACACCACCCCAGATCGGAGCCATGTAGCTGAAGTTCAGGAGTGCCAGCCCGATCGAAACCAGCGCGACCGTCATGTTGCTTGCAAGATTGCAGATCGCGAGCGTCCCAAACTGCATGTCACGACGAAACAGGGCAGCCAACGTTCCTGAGACCGGTAGAAGGAGGAGGTTCAGCGCAGAAACCTGGATACCTTGCCTTAGGCTGTCCCGCCCAAAGAGTTGCGATACGACGTCGGCCCCAGCTGACAGGATTAGCGCAACTGCCAGCGAGATGATACAGGTGATAGTAAACGCCGTGCGAATGGTGCCGCGCGACAACTCATGCTTCTGAATCAGATAGTTTGCCCCTCCAAACTCCTGAAAGGCGGCGGCGATCACGGCGGTAAGTGCATTGACGACCGCAAAGACCCCGAACTCGCCCGGCGTCAGCAGACGCGACAGAACTGCGGTCGAGACAAGGAACAGCACAAGGGCGGCATAGCGGTCCACCCCGGAAAACAGGACTGAACGATGCACTGAATTCATCGAGACTCCGTCCCGAGGCTGATCTGGCCAACAGCCACGGCCAAGCCGCCCATCAAGCCGTCGCCCGGGCCCGCTCCGGTAGCATCCGCGGCAGTTGCCTTATCGGGATTGGTTTGCCCTGCTTCGCGATTGATCGAGAAGCTGCCTCGAGCACCTCGATCACCCGCAGCCCGGACATGCCGCTGGAGATCGGCCGCGTCCCGGTGCGCACACAGTCGATAAAGTGCTCGACCTCCGTTTGCAGTGCCTCCTTAGGCGAGATATGCGGAGCCCACATGTCACCAGCGCGATATCCAATCCGGAATTGATGGGCACTCTCGGGAGGCCTGTCGAGCGTAATTCCCTTGTCATAGACCTTGATCTTTTCGGTCGGTTCGAGATCGTCATAGACGATCATCTTCTTGCTGCCGCCAATGAAAGTCTGACGGACTTTGACAGGCGAGAGCCAGTTGACGCTGACATGGGCCACACATGCGTTGGCAAAGAACAATGTGATATGCGCCATGTTTTCCGGCGAACCGACGACATGGCACGATCCCGTTGCCGATACCGCAATCGGCTCCTCATCGAAGATGTGATGAATGATCGAGATGTCATGCACTGCCAGATCCCAGATCACATTTACGTCTTTCTGGAACAATCCGAGGCTCGAGCGTGTGCTATCGTAGTAGTAGACGTCTCCGAGCTCGCTCTTCAGCAACAGCTCACGAATCTTCTGAACCGCCGGGGTATAGAGAAAGGTATGATCGACCATCAAAATCAGTCCGCGCCGATCCGCCTCGTCGATCAGGCGCATCACCTGCTCTGAACTCGGCGCAAGGGGCTTTTCGACCAACACGTGCTTGCCAGCTCTCAACGCCGCCATTGCCAGCTCGTAATGCGTGTGCACCGGCGTGGCGATGGCGATTGCATCGATCGAGGCGTCCTTCAGCAGGTCGTCATATCGCGCGGTGGTCGCGACCCCCGGGTACTGCTGCATGATGGCGGCAAGCCTGCCTGGATCAAGGTCGCTCACGCTGACGATGCGGGCGGCGGGATTGATCGAGAAATTGCGAACGAGATTGGGCCCCCAATAGCCGTATCCCACGACCCCGATTCCCAGCTGACTATCTCGCATACTGACCTCGATCCATTCGGGGAAACTACGATTCTGCACGTTAGGTTCGCGCCGGCATATCCTGCCATATGCCTCGCGTATCGATGACGTCGAGGTGCCGGCGCTCCGCCAACGGCACCATTTTGAATTCGTCATGATCGACGAGAAGAACCGCAATTTCGCAGCTCCGGAGGGCCTCATCGATGGTCACGAACGCGACGCGATAATCGGCCAACTGAGACGGCAGACGGCGCAGATTCGGTTCGACGACCTTGATCCGTTCGCCGTATTTGGCCGCGAGATGCGTGGCAATCTCCAAGGCGGGGCTTTCACGCACGTCGTCGACGTTCGCCTTGAACGTCAATCCGCAACAGGCAACGTTCGCATAGGGATGATCGTCGATCAGCGCCTCTGCGTTCTCGATGATCTTCCGGGTCTTGGCGTTATTCACCTCGCGGCTTGTTCGCATCACTCGCGCGAGATCGGGCGCAGAGTCGATGATGAACCAGGGGTCGACCGCAATGCAGTGCCCGCCCACGCCCGGCCCCGGCCGCAGTACGTTTACGCGAGGGTGACGGTTGGCGATATCGATCACCTCCCAGACGTTGATATCGAACCTGTCGCAGATCAGCGAGAGTTCGTTGGCAAACGCTATGTTGGTGTCGCGGAAGGCGTTTTCCGTCAGCTTGACCAACTCGGCCGCGCGCGCCGTAGTGCCGACGCAGGCGCCGCGAACAAACATCTTGTAGAAGCGTTGGGCACGCCGCGTGCAGGTTGGCGTAATCCCGCCGATACACCTGTCATTGTTGATAAGCTCGGTCAAGATCCGCCCTGGCAACACGCGTTCGGGACAGTATGCGACGTAGATCGCTCCATCCTCCCGGCCGTTGACGCCAATGTGCAGCTCCGGCCTGCGTTCAACGATGCGCTTTGCGATGGCTTCGGTTGTCCCGATCGGCGATGTCGATTCAAGAATGACAAGATTGCCTGGCGCGAGAAGGTCCACGATGTTGTCGACCGCGGCGTGAACGCTTGCCAGGTCTGGACGGTTATCGTGGTCGATCGGGGTCGGCACCGCGATGATGAACACGTCCGCCGGCTGCGGCTTCCTCGACGTCGTGAGCGCACCGCTCGACACGACCTTGGAGACGAGACCGTCCAGATCGGGCTCGGCGATGTGAATTTTGCCGGATGCAACGGTGTCGACGATGCGTTCGTTTGTATCGATGCCGACCACCTGCAGCCCACGGCTCGCAATCAACGCCGCGGTCGGCAGCCCGATATAGCCAAGCCCAATGACGTTTATCTTTTGGAATTCAGGCATCGAGAAGCACCTTCACGATACGCTCGCTCGCGTGCCCGTCACCGAACGGATTGTGCGAACGCGCCATGGCAGCATAAGTCTCGTCATCGTCGAGCAGGCGAAACGTCTCGCCAACGATCCTGTCGTAGTTGGCGCCAACCAGGCGCGCCGTTCCGGCTTCCACGCCTTCGGGACGCTCGGTCGTATCGCGCATTACCAGGACCGGCTTCCCGAAAGTGGGGGCCTCCTCCTGGACGCCGCCTGAATCTGTCAGGACCAGATACGACATCGAGAGCAGGCTGACGAAATCCGTGTATTCCTGAGGAGAAATGAGGACGACCCGCGGGTGATCCGACAACCGAGACGCAAACAGGTCGCGGACATTCGGATTCGGGTGCACAGGGAGCACCACGGCGACATCTTCCCGCTGCAGGATGGTCTCAAGCGCGTTCACGATGTTGGTGACGCCGCCACCGAAATTCTCCCTGCGATGGCAAGTCACCAGGATGATGCGCCGATTGCCGTGACGCTTCTTGATGCCGTCCCAGCGACACGCCAGTCCCGGATCGGACTCGACCATGGCTTTCGCGAGGATGAGAGCGTCCACCACCGTGTTTCCGGTCACGTGAATGCGGTCATCAGCCACGTTTTCAGAACGCAACGCGCGGGCCGCGCGCTCCGTCGGGGCAAAATGTTGATCGGCGATCGAGCCGACGATCTTGCGGTTCACCTCCTCGGGCCACGGAGCGAAGATGTCGCCGCTGCGCAGTCCGGCCTCGATGTGCGAGACCGGTATACGGTGATAATAGGATGCCAGTGCACCCGTCATGGCAGTCGCCGTATCGCCCTGGACAATCACCCTGGTGGGCTTCACCTTTTCGAGGAGCTCGCCGATTTGTCCGAGCAGCCGGGCGGTCAGATGATCCAGCGTCTGGTTTGTCGTCATGACGTTGAGATCAAAATCCGGGACCACGTTGGCCAATTTGAGGACCTGATCAAGCAGCTGCCGGTGCTGTGCGGTCGCACATATCGTTACGGCGATGTCCTTGCGATTCTCAGCCTTGAGTCGGTTGATGACCGGAAACAGCTTGATTGCTTCCGGCCGGGTTCCCAGAAGGATGAAAAAATGCTTGCCCACGCTTCAACCCCCGATCCGGCTCGGACCAGGGGGAACGGCGCCGGGCGCACCGAGCGGGTGCCGAAGCGCCTGCCTGAAGAGCGCTTGCGCCAGCACGCCCGCAAACAGCGCGTTCGTCTTGGCGTATCGCCACCACATCCGCCCGGGCTCCTGATAGATGCGGTACAGCCACTCGAGGCCGAGCTTCTGAAGCCGTACTGGCGCGCGCCGAACGGTACCTGCCAGAACATCGAATGCACCACCCACACCCATGATAAAAGGCACACCGAGATCATCGCGGTGAGCGGCGAGAAAGCGCTCCTTCCGGGGCGTCGGCATGCCGATGAAGAGGCAATCGGCCCCGCTGGACTGGATGTCTCGTACGACGTCTTTCTCCTGCTCGCGCTTGAAGTAGCCGTCGTGCCAGCCCGCAAAGACAAGCGAGGGATGCCTCTCGCGCGCGCTCTGCATCGCCTGGTGCAGCACGCCGGGGGTCGCTCCCAGGAAATAAGGCTTGAAGCCTTCATGCGCGCATACCGCGAGCAACTCGGCGAGGAGATCCACGCCCGCGACGCGCGACGTGGCCGGAAGTCCCAGCGCTCGAGCGCCCCAAACGATCCCCATGCCGTCGAGGCCGACGACATCGCTGTTGGCGACATCGGCCGCGAGCACGGCATCAGACCTCATATTGACGAATTTGGCGACGTTCAGCGCCACATGTTGCAGCCTTCGCCGGCTGTGCATAGCCCCGCGCGCCAGATCGACGGTTTCTGCCATTGTCAGCAGGTCAACGGGACATCCCAGAAATGAGGCGCGCATTGGAACCTACCTCCCAGAAACAAATACGGTCTGTTTAAGTTTGCATTTAAGATTATTATCTAGATAATACGCACCGGATATTTAATAGCAAGGTTTAAATAGGATAGAATTTGGCGCCTGACAGCGGAATATCAGGGCCTACACGCAAGAGGCGGGCAGCAGATCCAAAGTCAATTAAATAGAGGATTTAACTAATGATTTCGGTCATTATTCCGCATCTCAACCAGCCTGACGCGCTGGAATCCTGCTTGCGAAGCCTGGACGCGCAGACCCTGCCTCGGCACGCGTTCGAGATCATCGTGGTGGACAACGGCTCGGCAACGCCCCCAACAGACATCGTTGGCGGCCATCCTCGTGTACGGCTGCAGCACGAACCGCATCCGGGTCCCGGTCCGGCGCGAAATGCGGGTGTCGCTGCGGCCAACGGCGAGATCCTCGCTTTCATCGATGCCGATTGCAGGGCCCATCCGGATTGGTTGAGCAGCGTAATGAAATGGTTCAACTTGTCGCCGGCTGGCACAGTTCTCGGGGGCGACGTTCGCATTTGGCACCCGGAAAATGCGGAGCTCGACGCCATTGCGGCATACGAGAGCGTCTTCGCTTATCGCTTCAAGCTCTATATCGAGCGCCACGGTTATTCCGGCACCGGCAATATGGCGGTGTTTCGCCGCGATTTCGATCGCGTCGGCCCTTTTGCCGGCATTGAGATCGCCGAAGACATGGAGTGGGGAGAGCGTGCGCTGCGCGCGGGACTTCGATTTCGATACACTCCCGAGATGATCGTCTTCCATCCCGCCCGGAGCTCCCTTCGGGAGCTCTACGCCAAATGGGATCGACACATCGCGCACTACCGCAACATGGCGGAAGGCAAGCCTGTTTGGCAATTGCGCTGGCTCGCGCAGGCGTTGCTGGTCTTCGCATCTCTCGCGCCAAACGCTGTGACTGTGCTGACCAGCGACCGCCTCCATGGTAGCGGCGTCCGCCTCAAAGCTATTGCCGTATTGTGTGCCGTCCGGGCGCACCGCGCCATGACGATGATCTCGCACCTGCGGGGCCGGCGAGCAGTCGCTTGGAATCGTTAGTGCGAAGGCAATTCTGTCAGGCGCCGCCGAAGGCACAGTTGTTGGTCAGCCCCGGCAAGTCGGTGCGCCGGCCGAATGACCACAGAATCCAGCCGAGCTCGTAGCTACGGCACTCAAGCCGAACTTCCACGTCAGTGCCGTCGATCAGTCGCTGCCCGTTTCCGAGCCAGGCGTTCTTGACTGCGCGCAATGCGCGCGGCGCCTTCGTTGTCAATTCGCCTTTGCGAACCTGCGAGCGGAGGGTCAGGCTCAGTTCAGGCACGAGCATGGCCCGGCCCAGCTGGTTCTGGCCAAGTACCCAGTTGAATCCCTTGACCAGGGCGTCCCGCGATCCCTTCTGCCCAAAGCGCTCCGCGCATTCCAGCAGCGCCGGGGCCATTCCATACTGATGAACCGAATAGACCTCATAGAAATCAAGGACGCGGCCGCTCATCGTGTCGAGAAACCAGGGCCATTCACCTTGTGGGCCTTGAAGCGCTATCAGATTGCGCACGCAAGTATCGGCCATGACAAGCGCGGACGCGTCTCCGGCAAATTCGCCATATTGATAGCAGGCGATCGAGAGATAAGTTTGCGTCGCAAATGACGAGAAGCGGCGGCGAAACCCGAACGGTGCATCGAAGAACAATCCCGATTCGCTGTGGAAGCGTTCCTTCAGGAAACGAAAAAGCGGCCCGGCGTAGCGCCACCACTCGTTCTCGCCTGCCCTCGCCTGAGCCACGACTCCCGTGAGCAGCATGCCAATATCCTGCGCACGAAAGCTCTTCCACCTGGACTCGTCGGCGAGAATGGCCGTCAGCTCGCGTTTGACCGGCTCGGGCGTTTCGAGGCCGAGCTCGGCGGCGCTCCACAGCGCCATACCGAAGGCGTACTTGCGCACCGGAAGCCTCGTGAGTAGCGAAGCGTTGCGGCTGAATATTTCGGGCAGATCAAGACCACTCGGAATTCCAGCGACGCGCGACATCCCGAGTAAGACATTGAGCGTATAGAATACGTCGCTGTTCGGTACCGACTCGTTTGGCGAAGGACGTCCATCGAGATGGAAAATGTGCGACCACCGGCGATGTTCAGGTAACCAACAACGTTCCAGCCCATTGAGCGCATAGTTCACCAGCGGTGAATTGTGCGAGAGCTTACTCGAAGCCGTGGGCACCAGGAGCTTCACCCCAAAATTTGGACTAATGATCATGGTCATTTACCATCCCTAGCCGGGTCAATATTCCCGGATGCTCTCATCCAATCCGCGCAGCAATGGATAGAGGAAATAGGAAATCACGGTGCGCTTGCCGACTTTCAGTTCGGCCGTCACCGCCATCCCCGGAATCAGTTGAATACGCTCAGGAGGAAGCCGAAGGTGCGTGTCCGACAAATCGACCAGTACGCGGTAATAGGGAGCTGGCGCACGGCGCGCACCTTCGGCCTTCGTATCCGGCGAGAACGTGTCCTGACTGATGACGCGGACTTCTCCCGTCGCAGTTCCATACTTCTGAAAAGGAAACGCTTCGAACTTGATCCGAACCGCTTGTCCAAGCGCCACCTGACCGATATCCCGCCCCTCGACGTTGACCTCCGCCTGAAGAGGCACGTCACGCGGAACCAGGACAAACAGCGTTTCCGCTTCGCGAACCACCGAGCCGACTGTCCGGTTCGCGATATCCAGCACCACGGCATCTGCCGGCGCCTGCAAGACGATCAACTGTCGACGAAGCTCGGCCTTCTTCAATTCCTCTGCTGCGCCGTTACGCTTCGGCACCGTCTCCACCAATTCCTGATAAGTGGTACGACGAAACTCCTCGGCGAAGACCTTCTGGTCGGCGCGGGCCTTGTCCAGCCGATGCGTCGTGTCGGCGATACTGCCACGAACACGCGCCAAATTGCTCTCGACCTCGAGCCGTGCCTCGCGAGACAATAGGAAGTTCAGCCTCGAACCGACTTCCTTGTCCATCAGTGTGGTGCGCATGGCTTCAATTGAACGCATCGTGTCAAGACGCTGAAGGAGAACCGCCTCTTCGTTCTGTGCTGTCTTGAGATTGGCTTGAGCGGAAGCGATCTGCGCGTCGTAATTCTGGATCTGCGCTTCGTAAGCGGCCCTCCTCTGCAAGAACAACTTGCCCTGCAGGACCTGGTCCGCGTTCGCGAGCTCCTTGACGGCGTACTCGGCTCCATTCAATTCGGCGCCCAGCCGATCGATCGAGGCATCGAAACCGGCCACTCTGCCGCGCAATTGATCGAAATCCGCTTGCGAGAACGTCGGATCGAGGGTCGCCAGAACGTCGCCGCGGTTGACGCGGTCACCGGCCTTGACATGGATCTCGCGTATGACCGACGTTTCCAGCGGCTGCACAACCAGGTTGGGACGTGTCGTCGTCAATTTTCCCTGCGCCGTGACGATCATCTCCACTTGCGAAACGGATGCCCAAGTGATCGCGAAGACGATCAGCGCAAGTATGCCGTAGAGGGTGAGACGCGCGAGCCGCGGCGGCGCTTGCTGCTCGACCTCGGTGGCATCGGACTGGAATTCGGCGATGACTGGCGCTCGCCTCGGCGATGACCTGAATAGCTTTCGCCGTCGCTCGACCGGTCTGGCCGGAACCAGGCCGATCGGCTTCGCATCTGCGCGTGATGGCCTCGTCTCCTTCATGCAATCTGCTTCATCTGTTGGTTCCACAAGTGTCTGTAGATGGTGCATTTCGACAGGAGATAGTCGTGGCGATCCACGTCGACGATTCGGCCGCGGTCCATCACCAGGATCTGACTTGCCTCGGTCAGCATCGACAGCCGATGCGAGACGATGATGACGGTACGCCCTGCCGCCAAACGGCGGAGATTGCGCCGGATGATCATTTCGCTTTCGGAGTCGAGGGCACTCGTCGCTTCATCGAAAATCAAGATTCGTGGATTGACAATCAGAGCCCTCGCGATCGCGAGTCGCTGCTTCTGCCCGCCGGACAGGTTCGAGGCGTCTTCCTCGAGCATGGTGTCGAAGCCACGGGGCAACCTCTCGATGAATTCATCGGCGCCAGCGAGCTGCGCTGCGGCGACGACCTCGGCAAAGGTCGCGTCACGTTTCACGCAGGCGATATTGTCGCGAACCGTCCCGCGAAACAGGAAATTATCCTGCAAGACGATTCCGAGGTTTCGGCGCAGGTGGGCCAGGTCGAGCTCTCTCGAATCATATCCGTCGATACGTAGCAGCCCCTGCTGCACCGGATACATGCCCGAAATCAGCCTTGTGAGCGTCGTCTTGCCGGAGCCGCTTCGGCCCACGATCCCGAAGATCGAGCCTGGCTCGATGGTGAAGGAGACATCGTCAAGCGCCGGCGCTCCCTCGGCTCCGTAGCGGAAAGAGACACTGTCGAACTCGATTTTGCCGGCGAGGTCGGGCCGCAGCCCATCTTTCCGACCGTCACGTTCAGGCTTCTGATTCATGACCTCGCCGAGCATTTTCACGGCAAGCGCCACTTCCTGGTATTCGTGCACCATGGTCACGAGCTGGACCAGTGGTCCGGAGACCCTGCCGGCCAACATGTTGAAAGCGACCAGCGCGCCGATTGTCATTTCTCCGGCGAAGACATCGAGTGCTCCGACAGAGATGATTCCAAGCGTCATGATCTTCTCGAGAAATCCGGTGAGCGCCTGGGCGCCTGCGGAAATCTTCTCGACACCGAATCGCATGGTCACGGACTGCGCACATCGGCTATCCCAAACCCTGCTCTGCGCTGGCTCCATGCCCAGCGTCTTCACCGTGCGCATACCATGGACTGTTTCGACGAGGAGAGCCTGCCGCGCACCTTCCGCCTGGTAGAGATCGTAAAGACGTCGCCGGAAAGGGCCCATGAGCAGGCCGACAACAGCGCCGCTCGCGGCGGTGAAGGCCAGGACCATCAAGGTCAATTTGACACTGTAGAGCGCAAGGACCGGCAGGAAGACGAACAACGAGAGCGCGTCGAGGGTCGTCAAGAATAGTCGCCCGGTCAGAAACTCGCGGATCCGCGCCGCTTGTTGCATGTGCTTGACCAGTACCCCCGCGGCCATGTGTTCGAAGAAGGTGACTGGCAGCCCGAGGAGATGACCGAACGTCTTCGTCGCAACGCGAATGTCGACCCTGTTGGTCGCATACAGCAGCAAGTAGCGCCGCAGAAAGCCGAATATGGCGTCGAAGACGAGCGCTACGCCTGCTCCTGCCGCGAGTACATAAAGAGTGGTGAAGCTCTCGTGAACCAGAACCTTGTCGATGACGAGCTGGAAAAAGATCGGGACGACGAGGCCCAACGCGTAGAGCAGGATGGCGGCAATGGCGACGTCCCTGAACAGTCGCCATTGAAGAAGCAATTCCGGTACGAACCACCGGAGGCCGAAACTCCTCCGACCATCTTGTGTCAACGGCTCGCGCTTGATCAGGATCGTGTCGCCAGCCCACTGGGCACAGAAGCGGTCGCGATCAACAACCAAGACCTCGTGCTTGCGGTCGGCTAGGGGGTCGAAGATGCTGACGACCTCGGCGCCGTCAGCTCGCCGTCCCGCGCCAAGGACAACGATCCAGTTGCCATTGGCGAGCCTCGCCAGCGCCGGATAGGCTTCTCCGAGACGAGTCAGCGCACCCCAATCCAGGTCCGTGCTTCTCGCGCGCAAGCCCGCATCCTTCGCCATGCGCAACAGAAGATTCAACGAGATCGGGGCGGCTACCGCGTAGGCACGCTTTAAGCGCTCGACTGGCAGATCTATGCCATGGTGACCGGAGACCTTGGACAGGCATTCCAATGCCGTCTGCATTGACAATCCGGGCGCGGGCGTATCCGCAACCTGGTCTTTCGCGCCGCCAGCGACGTCCATTTCAGCGGAAATTCGAAGAGACATTCAGAGACCGTGTGTTGGGCTCCAGCGCATCATGTATTCCCGACCCACCGTTGTGCGACTGAACTGACGGATTCTTCCGGACCACGCCCGCGTCAACTAGGCCCTGAAGCGCCTTCTGCATCACATCGACCGAATTGGCGAAGGATTCGACCGAAAAAATCAATCGCTGCGAAAACACTCGCTTGGGGGCATTGTTTGCGTCGCGCTCCGTCGGTGAAAGACTGACCAGATCGACACGGACGATGGTGCCGCTGACGGTAATTTCTTCGATTCCATCGGTATAAAGTTCGGCGTGCATCTTTACGTCTCCTATGCTGCCAGCTGCGGCCTGAAAACTACGTCAACGCCATAGCTCGTTGAGTTGTAGGTGTTGGTCGGGAATAGGCTGTCCGTCCCGTACGCAAACACACCGTTGCCGCCGATCGATGACGACGATGGGGCCGTCAGCGGTCCGTTGGTAATCGCGTTTGCGAGCAGGCCCGGATCGGCCGCGTAATTCCCGGAGGTGTGATAGGACGCGACGTAGGTCGTTCCCGGCATGATCGTCACGGGCGTGGCAAAATTGACCTGTTGCCAGCCGTCGGCCGTTTCGCTGGTAAAGGTCGCCGTTGCCAGCAAAGTCCCGGTGCTGCTCCAGAGATCCGCGACGTGGCTGCCCGTGTTGGATGGACCCTTGTAAAAGCGAATGCCGACAATATCGCCCGGGGTGGACGTCTGAAACTTGACGCCAAGTTCCACCGACTTTGGATCATTGGCCGCCACAATGCTGGGCTCATCACTTGCGCTGAACAGGCGCACAGTCGTCGAAGACGCAGCGTTCACATCGAGAGAGACGAGTGCGCTGGCGGTACCACTATGGCCGTCGGAGATGCTGTAGTTGAAGGACGCCGGTCCCGTGTAGCCGGCCGTAGGAGTGAAGATCACGCTGTTGCTTTGGGCGTTGAAGCTGGCGACCCCGTTCGTACCGCCGCTCGCACCCGTGATCGTGAGCGTATTGCCGTCCGGATCGGTGTCGTTGGCAAGCAGTACCGAGGCCGGAATCGCAAAGGGGACGTTCTGCGTGGCGTCCAAGCCGCTGTCGTTCGCAGCGACGGGCGACTGGTTGGCGCCGCCGCTCGAGCTGTTGAACACCACATCGACCCAGTAGTTGCTTGCGCTATAGCTGCTGGTCGGCATCAGATTGCTTGTTCCGTAAGTGTAGAGGCCATTGACGCTCGCAGGAGCCGTGAGCGGACCGTTGGTGCGGGCGGTGGTGAAGTAGCTGGTGGTGGAGGCATAGTGGCCGTTGCTGTGATAGCTTGCGACATAGGTGGCGCCGGCCGTGATGGTTACGGGACTGCTGAACGTGACGGTCTGCCAGCCGCTGCTGCCCTCGTTCGTGAAAGTCGCGGTCGCCAGCAGCGCGCCGGTGCTGCTCCACAACGATCCCGTATGAGTGCCGAGGTCATTTGCACTCTTGAAGTACTTGATGCCGGTAATCGTGCCTGCCACGGAGGATGAGAATTGCACGCCGAGATTGACCTGAGATGTGTCCCCATTGGATCGCAGTGCGGGGGTGTCCGAACTCGAGAACAGGCTCACCGTTGACGGAACTGCCGACACTGCGATATTGAATGTCTCACTGCTCGTGAGATTGCCCAGATCGGCAGCAGAGACCGTAACGCTGAGCGTGCCAACGTTCGCAGACGTCGGCGTGCCGCTAAAGGTACGGGTCTGAGCATTGAACGTGAGCCAGGCGGGAAGGGCCGAAGTTACGGCGTAGGTGAGCGTGTCGCCGGCATCGACATCGGTGAAAGTGCCGACGGGCAGCGTCAGAGAGAACACGGAGCCCACGGTCGCAGCCTGGCTTCCGGTCTGGATCGCCAGCACCGGCGCGTCGTTGGCGCCGTGAATGGTGACAGTAAGGGTGGTCGACGATGCGACGCCGGCGGCGTCCCGCATCGTATAGTTGAAGACATCGCTCAGCGTATTGCTCGACTGCCGCAGGGCCTGCACGGCCGCATCGTTCTCGCTCACCGTATAGGTGAAGGCACCTGAGGCACTGAGCAAGAGCGTGCCGTGTGCGCCCGCGAGAGGGGTATTGAATATCCCGTTGGTCGAGCCGAAGCTGAATGCAGTGACGGTCTTGGTGTCGCCGGAATCGGGATCGATATCGTTGGTCAGCACGTTGCCGATGGCGGGCGAACCGCCAGTGCTGTTGTTCGCGCCGCCCTTCTCGGTCGCATCCGCGCCGTCAGCAACCGCGGTTGGCGGCGTATTATTGGCGGCGGTGGAGCCGTTGAAGACAACATCGACCCAATAGTTGGAAGATTTGAAGCTGTTCGTCGGGAACGCGCTTCCGGCTCCGTAAATATAGACTCCGTTGCTGCCGGCCGGTGCCGTCAACTGGCCGTTGGTAAGCGACGTCGCGAAATAGTTCTGGGTACCGGAATAGTTGCCGTTGGTGTGGTAGGACGCGACGTAGGTGGTGCCTGCCGTGATCGCCACAGGGGAGGAGAAGTTGACCTGTTGCCAGCCGCTGGCGGTCTCGCCCGCAAACGTGGCGGTTGCAAGCAGCGTTCCGGTCGAGCTCCAGAGATCCGCAATATGGGAACCGGTATTGAGCGATCCCTTGTAGAAGCGCAGGCCCGTGATCGTCCCGTTCACCGATGCGGTAAACTTGACGCCGACTTCGACCGGGCTGCTATCACCGGAATTGGGAACGCTCGGCGCATCGCTCGTGCCGAACAGGCTCTGCGCGGAGGCCGGATAATTGACCTTGAGCGACACCTGGCCGGACCCGCTTTGGCCGCTCGTGTCCGTGATCGTGTAGCTGAAACTCGCCGTCCCGGCATAGCCGGCGGTGGGCGTGAAGGTCACGGTCTGGTTCTGGGAATTGTAGCTTACGCTTCCATTGGCCGCGTTGCTGACGCTGGTGAGCGAGAAAGCCAATCCGGACGCGTTGGTATCGTTCGCGAGCAGCGTCGATGCCGCAATATTCAGCACGCCATTTTGGCTAACCGTGAAGCCGCTGTCGGCATTCGCTTGCGGCGCGCTGGTTGCGGCGGAGCCGTTGAAGACGACATCGACCCAATAGTTCGAGGATTTGAAGGTATTTGTCGGGAACGTGCTTCCGGATCCGTAGGCATAGACCCCGTTGCTGCCGGCCGGAGCCGTCAACTGGCCGTTGGCAAGCGATGTCGTGAAATAGTTCTGGGTACCGGAATAATTGCCGTTGGTGTGATAGGACGCGACGTAGGTGGTGCCTGCCGTGATCGCGACGGGGGTGGAGAAGTTGACCTGCTGCCAGCCGCTGGCGGTCTCGCCCGTGAACGTGGCGGTTGCAAGCAGGGTTCCGGTCGAGCTCCAGAGATCAGCAATATGGGGACCCGTATTCGACGATCCCTTGTAGAAGCGCAGGCCGGTGATCGTCCCGTTCACGGATGCGGTAAACTTGACGCCGACTTCGATGGGACTGGTATCGCCGCCATTGGGGACGCTCGGCGCATCATTGGTGCCAAACAGGCTCTGCGCCGAGGCCGGATAATTAACCTTGAGCGACACCTGGCCGGTGCCGGTTTGGCCGCTCGTGTCCGTGATCGTGTAGGTGAAACTCCCCGCCCCGGCATAACCAGCGGTGGGCGTGAAGGTCACGGTCTGGTTCTGCGAATTGTAGCTTACGCTTCCGTTGGCCGCGTTACCGACGCTGGAAATCGAGAAAGTCAGCCCGGACGGGTTGGTGTCGTTCGCGAGCAGCGTTGATGCCGCAATGTTCAGCACACCATTCTGGCTGACCGTGAAACCACCGTCGTCACGAGCTTGCGGCGACGTCTGGCCTGAATCGCTGAAGACGACGTCCACCCAGTAATTCGCGGCGTCGATCGAGGACGCGTTGCTGGGGAAAGTCGGGTTACTGCCGTAGGCATAGACGCCGTTGAGGCTGCTACCGGGCGCGGTGAGCGCACCTTTCGTAATGCCGTCATAGTCGATGAAATAGAAGTCCGTCGAGGAATAGTGGCCGGTGTTGGTGTGATAGGAGGCGACATACGTGACGCCCGCTTGAACATTGACAGGCGTCGCGAAATCAACCTGCTGCCAGCCGCTCGCTGTTTCGTTGCTAAAGGTGGCGCTCGCGAGTAGCGTGCCGTTGGTGGTCCAGAGATCGCCGATGTGGGTGCCGGTATTATCAGGCGCCTTGTAGAAGCGAATGCCGGTGATCTTGCCCGACGCGGTAGGGACGAATTTGAGGCCGACTTCAACTGCGCCGGAATCGCCGTTTGAAATCACCGCAGGCGTGTCGGTCGGACTGAAGAGCGACAGGCTGGAAGACGGCGTGACCGTGTAGGTCGTGCCCGTACCAGGTGTTTGCAGGTTCAGGCTGTCGTCGATCGCCCTGGTCTTGAGACTATATGTCCCCTGGGCGCCTGTGATGAACGTATATGACCACGTCACGTTCGCCGCGCCGACGTTGCTGTTGGTTGGATGCCAGGTTGTTCCACCATCCGTGGAGATTTCGACGCCGGCGATCTTTCCCGCCGCGTCAGCAGCCGTACCCGTCACCGTGATCGATTGCCCTTCGACAACGCTGGTAGCCGAGAGATTGCTGATCGCAGAGGTCGGCGCCGTAGTGTCTGTGGACCGGATCGCGGCGACCAGGTTCGCCTGCAGCGTCGCCGGCTGAACCCCCATGTCGGCGAAGAGGTTGACCATCGCCTGCTGGACATTTGGGTCCACTGGAGTCGCAGGTCCGTCGTGGTCACTGGCAAGCGCCCACGGCCAGTTGATTGAACCGGCTGAGAATATCAGTGCGCCACTAACGGGATCTCGATGCAGCACGAGATTGTGGGTCGCCGTGCCTGCTCCGAACGTGTTGCCGTAATCAAGCAGATACTTTCCGTCCACATTGACTGTCGAAGACGAGACACTGACCAACCCCGCCGGACGGAATCCGTTGTCCGGCGCGACGTCCCATTCAACGCCCAATAGGCCGGGTACGAGCGAGGCGGTCTGTCCGGGTGAGGTTTGCGCGACGGCCGTATTGCGCCAGAAGCGCAACTGGGTCATCGAGTACGGTATCGTGATCGTATCGTACCGGAATGCGTTGACCGCAAACAATGTACCGGTCAATTCATTCGAGGGAAGAGGGGCACCAAACCGCGGGTCAGAGTAGTTGCCGGTCGCCTGTCCTGATGGATCAATCAGCGCATTTGCGTGCGTATCCTTGTAGCTGATGAGCGTGCGGTTGGCTGTTCCACTGCCATCGATGCTGGGTGCCAATCTTGTTTTCCAGAAAATTTCGTTGGCTGTGAGAAACGCAAGGTTCACACCAGCGTGCGCTGCGGCCTCTACGTTGGCGCGCTGCGCTTCGGTCCAGTACTCGTCATGCCCCGCGTCCATGAAGACTTTGTGATTGAGCAACAACGAGCCGTTTGTCGCAGCATCGATTCCGGAAATGTAAGAAACATCGTAACCGTTCTGCTCGAGCCAATAGATGGCCGCAATCTCAGCCGTGAACGGAGAGTCTCCCCCCTCGGAGAAGGTTCCAGTGCCGTCACGCGTCACCAGCGGGCGATTGTAACTGACCGCGTAGGCCGATCCGTTGACGCCCGGTCCGTTTCCGAAATAAAGGTTGGCCCCTCCCCAACCGTTGTAGGCTTGCCAGTCCTCATCACTCGTCTGCAGAACGATATCGCTGTGCGACGCGTCGTTCCGTATGATGAACGGGATCTGGAAAATCTCGGTGCCGTTGATGACGTTGGCGATGTAGACGCCCGAGGCCGCATCGGTTGGCACGCTCCAGGAATCGGTTACGCTCCAGTTGCCGGCATCGACGAGACCGGTCGACGGATCACGTAGTGCAGCGGGTTGGACGACCGCGGCTCCGGCCTGATGCTGCAGGCTCGTAACCAGCCGGGCACCATCGCCGCCGTAATAGCCTAGCCGGTAAACATCGACGTGATAGTTCGGGTTGCCCGTCAGATTGTTGATCTTGAATTGGACCGTCCCGCCGACATTGGTGCTGATTGCTGTCGCAAATCCCTGGGTCAGGGTCGAATTGTCGCCCGGCTGGATCTCCCAGACACTTCTCGGCGTGCCTGGCTTCTGGTTTTCCAGTACGGTGGGATTCGTGGGTGGATCGGAGACAATAGTGCCTCCCTGCCCATCGCTCTTGAAATTCCAATTCAGGTCCATCCCCGAAAACAGCAAAGTGGCACTTGCGGCACCGTTGCTGAAATCGACCACGCTGATATTCGAACTGTTGTCGTAGTGGACGGTTGCCGACATCGAGGATGTGAAGGGTAGATCCTTCAGGTCGATGAGGTTCCCCGGCGAAAGCGGCGCGCCCGGGGACGAACCTGCGATCAACCCGTGGAATCTGGCCGACTGATCGAGGACCAGCGTGCCAGCTTCCGTGTCGAACGACACGGTTATGCCGGAGAACGATCCATTCAAGAACTGCCCCGAAACCGAAGCTCCGATCTCCAGGATCGCCTTGTCTGCAATTTCGAAAGATCCCGTGCCTTTGACGTCGCCCTTAAAGTCCCCTGTAGCAATGCGATTACCAAGGAACGCCCCAACTTCGACAGTCCCGTTGTTCAGTACATCGCCTTCGACGACAAAGGGCGACCCGGCACCGATCGAAAGCGTCGCGCCTGCATCAACGACCAGGCTCCCAATATCAACACGGGCAGTGCTGGTGACGACATACGCTCCCGCCGCATCGAGCACCGCGGAGTCAATGATCCCTGGGACGCCGGCGCTCCAGTTCGTAGCGACATTCCAGACCCCGTCGCTCGAATTGGTCCAGTGGGTGGAGCTCGGGGTCGAAACCGATGATGATGTCGGCGGCGTCCGCTCGTTTGCTACAGTTGAGATCGTCGGGACCAAGCCCTGATGGCGGCTCGTCAAAGACGTCGAAGACAGCAGAGCAGACAATCGCGACTGGAAAGATGGGAAGAGACGGGGCAAGGCGCCGCGCGAGTCTGGCAGATCGCCCGAGCGGGGCCCAGACGACGCGCGGGCGAAACCGGCGTCCCCAGCTGGAAGCGGCAGACGCGAATCCTCGCTCGCCGAGGGATCAGCAAACGGTTGGCTCCAGAGGACGGATGGATCGGGGCCATCGAACGCATTCCAGAACGCCGATTCTGGCCAAAAGGCGGGGGAAAGTTCCCCTGGGAAAACGGCCCGGGCTCCCCGACCAAAGACGTTCGCCTTTTGCACAAGCATGGCTAAACCGATTAATTAAACGAGCCTTATCGATTTAATTCTATTTTAAACCGTCCGTCAATTCAATGGTGCACATCATTCAGGTGATTTATAATTATCGGCTTGGTACCGCTATTATTGCGAAGCGTGATGCGGCAGCCGAGTGATTTCGTTCAGATATTTGCCATAACCGCTCTTCTCCAGCGGCTGCGCGAGCGCGCGCACCTGATCACGATTGATGAAGCCGAGTCTGAAGGCGACCTCCTCAAGGCAAGCAATCTTCATTCCCTGCCGCTTTTCTAGGGTTTGCACGAACATCCCTGCGTCGACGAGAGACTCGAACGTGCCGGTATCCAGCCAGGCAAACCCCCGTCCCATGCGCTCGACGTGCAGCGCGCTGGCCGAGAGGTAGCGCATCTGAAGATCGGTAATCTCGAGCTCTCCGCGGGGCGATGGCTCGACGCGACGAGCGTAGCGTACAACCCGGTTGTCGAAAAAATAGAGCCCCGTAATTGCCCAGTTCGAAGGCGGTCGGTTGGGTTTCTCCTCGATCGATACAGGGCGGTCCGCCTCATCAAACGCGACCACGCCATATCGTTCTGGGTCTCGCACGTGATAAGCGAAAACCGTGGCGCCTTCCTCACGTCCCGCCGCCTTGGCAAGCAGTTCACTCAGGCCATCCCCGAAGAAGATATTGTCCCCAAGAACCATCGCTACACGATCGTTTCCGATGAAATCGGCACCAACGATGAAGGCGTCCGCGAGACCGGCGGGACGGGCTTGTTCGGCGTAGCTGAGCCGAATGCCCCATTGGCTCCCGTCGCCCAGCAACCGCTCGAACTGACACCGATCGGACGGCGTGGTAATAATCAGAATTTCGCGGATCCCTGCCAACATCAACGTCGACAGGGGATAATAGATCATGGGCTTGTCATAGATCGGGAGCAACTGCTTGCTGACGACGCGCGTGATCGGATAGAGGCGCGTTCCGCTGCCGCCAGCCAGCACGATTCCCTTCAGCATTGGTTTCTCCTTCTCCCGCTAACTGATCGAGACAGGCTTTGAGCGAATGGCGCCAGGGCGCCAGTCGAATCCCGAACACGCGTTCGGCCTTGGATGAGTCGAGGCGCGAGTTTCGAGGCCGACGCGCAGCGGTCGGAAACTCTTCCGTCGTGATCGCCTCGAGCGCCGGAATCCGCTCTCCGCGACGGGAGCGCGCGTCGAAGATCGCCTGCGCAAAGTCGTACCAGTTCGTCTCGCCTCCGCCAGCAAGGTGAAAGATGCCGGCCGTCGCCCTGCGATCGTCCGTTACTGACCGTTCTGCGATCCGAAGCACGGCCTCCGCGAGGTCGAATGCACAGGTCGGATTTCCATGTTGGTCCCGAACAACCCTCACAATGGGCTGGCTCTCACATAGCCGCAGCATCGTTCGAACGAAGTTGCTGCCATAGGGAGAGTAAATCCACGAGCTCCTGATCACGGTCGCGAGCGGGTGCGCGGCCAAAACAGCAGCTTCGCCGGCGAGCTTCGAGGCACCGTAGACATTCAACGGCGCAGGAATGTCACTTTCGTCGTAGGCATCCGGTTTCGCACCGTCGAACACATAGTCGGTCGAGAGATGGATGAGTGGAATGTTCATCTGCCACGCGACATCTGCCAGCGCCGCCGCGCCATCGCGGTTGATGCTGAAGGCTTTCGCTGCTTCGGATTCGGCCTGATCTACCGCGGTGTAGGCTGCCGTATTGATGATCGCAGCCGGCGCGACCGACGCGATGAGCTTGTCGATCCCCTCGCGGTCCTCCAGATCGAGCTCTCGACGCCCGAGGGCCACCACAGGCAGACCGCGCATTGCACCGAGATCAAGAAGACACCTTGCCAGCTGACCATTCCGTCCGGCAATGAGGATGGGGCGATCTGTCATCTTCACCTCAGTTTTGGGCAGCCAGGAGACCCAGACGCGTGCCGTCATAGACACCGCAGCGAGCACGCTCCCACCATGCGCGATTCTTGAGATACCATCCGACGGTTTCGGCCAAGCCCTCTTCAAAGGTTCTCGTCGGTCCCCAGCCAAGTTCGCGATGTGCCTTCGACGCGTCGATCGCATAGCGCGCATCGTGCCCCGGACGATCCGGCACGAACGTAACCAGAGATCGTCTCGCTCCCGCGCCCGGGGACAATCGATCCAGCACGTCGCAAATCTGGGTGACGACCTCCAAGTTGGATCGCTGGCTGTCTCCTCCAAGATTGTACTTCTCGCCCGGTTTCCCATCGTAGAGCAGTCTTATCAAGCCGGTGGCATGATCATCGACGTGAAGCCAGTCGCGAATATTTCTGCCGTCGCCATAGACTGGTAGAGGCTTCCGATCGATCGCATTGAGGATTGTCAGCGGAATGAGCTTTTCCGGGAACTGGTACGGCCCATAATTGTTCGAGCAATTCGATACGATGACCGGCAGACCGTAGGTTCGAAACCACGCGAGCGCGAGGTGATCCGAGGCGGCCTTGCTGGCCGAATACGGCGAACTCGGCCTGTAGGGCGTGTCTTCGCGAAACAAGTCGTCGGGCCCTAATGAACCGTAGACTTCGTCCGTCGATACATGGATGAAGCGGAATTTCTTGCGTCTCAGAAGCGGCAGGTGCTCATAGTAGGTCCTGGCGGCCTCCAACAGCGTGTAGGTGCCAACTATATTGGTGTTGACGAAGGCGTCGGGCCGGGTGATCGAACGGTCGACGTGGCTTTCTGCGGCCAGATGTATGACCGCATCCGGCTCGTAATCGGCGAATGCGAGATCCATAACCTCGCGATCGCAGATGTCGGACTGCAGGAACGCATAAGATTTCCGCGTCTCGATGCTCGCCAGCGCAACTGGGTTGGCTGCGTATGTCAACTTGTCGATGTTGATGACTGCGGCACCAGTCTGCAGCACCAGACGGCGACACACCGCAGAACCGATAAAGCCCGCTCCGCCGGTCACCAGGATACGCATTCTACTCGTCTCCACTACTCAAAAACGAAACCAAGCTGGTTGAACGCAGGAAGGGTTTGGTCCTTTGGTGACACCTGAGCCTGAGAGATCGTCACGGGCCACTTGATCGCTAGCGTCGGATCAGCCCAATAGACGCCGCCGTCGTGGCTCGGGGCATAGACCTGGTCGACCTTGTACAAGACGACGGTCTTGGGTTGCAGCGTACAGAAGCCATGCGCGAACCCCTTCGGAATGAACACCTGCTCACCACTTTCGCTATCCAGCTGGATGGCGATATGCTTGCCGAAGTTGGGCGATGACCGCCGGAGATCGACGGCAATATCGAGAATGGCCCCGTTCAACACCCGTATGAGTTTCGCCTGGGCGAAGGGCGGTCGCTGGAAGTGCAGGCCACGTACCGTGCCGATGCGGTCTGAGCTGGACTGATTGTCCTGCAGGAAGTCGTGGAGGATACCCTTTTCGGCAAAGGCCGATCGCTGGAAGGTCTCACAGAAGTAGCCGCGGCCGTCGGCAAACCGATCTGTTCGAACTACTTTGACATCAGGGATCGCCAAGGATCGCAGTTCCAGCATTAGGTACTCCTGCCGGCCCTCACTTCAGAATCGGGTTTCCATGCGGAGGGCATAATCCCCGATGGAATTAATTCTTTGCCAGGCCAAACCGGCCCCTAACCATCGCATTATTTTTGATAAAAACACTGCATAGACCTTAAGTGACGGAAATACAATACTATTTTCCCACGATTTGGCCCAAAATGACGCGCTCATTGATTTTCGATCTCGTTTCAATTAATAGATGATTCATTTAATTTGGCAAGCAGATTTTTATAAGGTATATAATCCCTCGCCGCTTGGTACGTCCTTCTTGAACGCTGGTCTGCGGGCGGGCGGCCTCAACGTGGCTCAGTCGGATAGGTACGTGATGCTCCAGAACAATCTTCAACACACGGATAAACTACGGCTGGCGGTGAACGGGCTTGCTCAACCCGTCCAGGCAGACAGCGGTGGGATCAACGACGTCATCAATTTCGCGATCGGGCTTCTGCGACGCCAATATCTCGTGATCCTTGTCACTGCTGGACTCATCACTGCGGCCAGCGTGCTCTATCTCCGGCTGGTATCTCCAACCTATACGGCGCAGGTTCAGATCCTGTTAGCCAATCCAAGACCCCAGTTTGTCCAGCAGCAATCGCTCGTCGCCGAGCCGGCATACGATCTCGGTCAGATCGAGACCCAGCTTCAGCTCCTGAGATCAAGGGCAATTGCGGTTGCGGTGATCGATCAGTTGAAACTGACGGACGATCCGGACTTTAAGGCGTCGGGGCCATCTCTACAGTCGCTCTGGCAGCGAATCCGGTCATTTGCCTCGAATGGACCGAAGAAGGAAGCGCCCTCGGATACGCAGGGCGAACCATCGGACGCTATGGTAGACGCATTTCTCGGCCGACTTTCAGCGGGACGTATCGGGTACAGCAACATCATTGAGATCAGTTTCAGTTCGAGCAACGCGGTTCGAGCCGCGGAGATCGTCAACGCCGTAGCCAAGGCCTATGTTGCGGACCAGCTCAACGCAAAGTTCGACGCAAATCGCAGGGCAACAAGCTGGCTGCAGGAGAGGCTGCGCGACCTTGGTGACCAGGCCCTCACTGCACAACGGGCCGTCGACGTCTACAAGGCCCAGAACAATATTGTTTCTCTGGATGGAAAGCCCATCGACGAGCAGCAGATCACGGAGATCAACAATCGATTGGCTGCCGCACGCGCCCAGACCTCTGAAGCCACGGCCAAATTGGCTCGCTATCAAACTCTCCTTACCTCGTCCGATCCGAAAAATCCGGCCTCGATGGCCAATCTGGATGCCGTCGGGGCCGATGCGCTGAACAGTCAGATCATCACGGGGCTGCGCCAGCAGTATCTAGAACTCATGAGACGCGAGGCCGAGTTGTCCGCCAGGGTCGGTCGCGACCACCTGGCAGTCGTCAATGTCCGGAATCGCGCGCGAGAATTTCGTGTCTCCATTTTCGACGAAGTCAGAAGACTTGCCGAAGTCAGCCGAAGCGAGTTCGAACTCGCCAAACAGCGCCAGGAAGAAGTCGAAAAGCAACTGTCCAAGTCCGTTTCGCAGTCTCGTTCAGTCAATTCTGCCGAGTTGACTATCAAGGATCTAGATAGCCGGGCGAAGGGCTTGCGCAGCCTGTACGAGACCTTCTTGCAGCGTTACATGGGCTCCGCACAGCAGGAGACATTTCCTGTCTCAGAAACACGGGTCCTTTTTCCCGCTTCGCCACCGCCCAGCAAGAGCAAGCCAAAGACAAGGCTGGTACTGGCGCTGGGCATCCTTGGCGGTCTTGGAGTGGGCATCGGCTTGGCGCTCCTCAGAGACCTCATGGACCGCGTCTTTCGTACCTCCTCCCAACTGGAAACTGTGTTGGAATTGCCTTGCCTATCTATGGTCCCGTTGTTACCCGCCCGCAAGTCTCCGAAGCCGTCAGTTCGGCTCCTGAAAACCGATGATGATAACCAGCAGCGGATAGTTTCGTCTCCAACCGCAATTCACCGAACCGTGGTCGGGATGCCGCTATCTCGATATACGGAGGCAATTCGTTCTATCAAGCTGGCCATCGACCACAATCCGGCGAAAATCTCCTCCCAGGTCATCGGCATTACCTCGGCCCTGCCGAATGAGGGGAAGACCACGATTGCGGCCTCGCTCGCGCAATTGATCGGGCACACCGGCAAGAGAGCCATCATCGTCGACTGCGACCTCAGGAATCCCTCACTAACAGCTATCTTTGCGCCCAAGGCTGTCAGCGGAATCATCGAAGTTGCAAACGGCACCCGGTCTCTGGCGGACGCCATTTGGCGGGATCCGACAACCAACCTTGCATTCTTGCCCGCCGTGCGGCGGGGACCCCTGCTTCACACCAGCGAAATTCTTTGCGCGGACGCGATAAGCAAGCTGTTCGACCGTTTGCGAGCTGACTATGACTACGTCATCGTCGACCTTCCTCCCCTGACCCCGTTGGTTGATGTCCGAGCCACTTCATCTCTCATCGACTGCTACATTCTGGTTGTTGAATGGGGCCGTACCAAAATAGATGTCGTGCAGCACGCGCTGCACACAGCACCCAACATTCACGAGTCGCTCATTGGGGCAGTGCTCAGCAAAACCGATACCAAGGCAATGGCTCGATATGACGGTCATCGGAGCTACTATTATCATGACAGCCACTACATCCGTTATGGACTTTCCGGCTCTTGAGGCTGTCTCGTAGCGGCCTCCGCGTTCTCCGGCCGGTGGATCGGCGGAGTGGCCGCACCACGATGAGGTTCACATGATTATCCGCCTTGTCATGTTGGCCGAGTTCGTGGCGATTACCGCGGCGCTCGCGATGCCGGAAAGCCTGCAAAGCTGGGTGTTGGCATCCTTCGTACTTGCAACGGCCGCGCTGGTCGTAGCGATCTTTCCATCGTCCACCTCCCTCGGGCTCTCCAAGCTGCTCCGGCCCGGTCTCGTCGCTGTACTCGTGGCTCCGGCGCTCTGGATGGCGTTACAGGCAGTGCCGATGCCCATGGGCACATTCGGCAATCCCATTTGGGCCACTGCATCGGCCGCCCTGAACGAGTCGCTCGCCGAAATAGTCACGGTCGATACCAGGGCGACTATGGTCTCGCTCTCGCAGTATTGTGCAGTGCTCGCCGCGGCCCTCCTCACCGCGGTCATCGCGCTTGATCGATACCGCGCGGCGCAAGTCCTTCATATTCTCCTGTCGATAGCCACGATCGCCACTGCTATGTGGTTCCGTAAGGAAACAACTGGTATTGCCGGGCCCGATGGCTCAACCGTCGCTGTGCTCGGCGTTTTGCTTTCCTGTGCGACGGCAATACGAGCGCTCGATCAGCTACGACGGCACAGTCGGCCCGGAACAATCGCGCCAGCCCCGCTCCCGGCTCTGTTCGCGGCGATCATCGCAATGATCGTCTGCCTGGCCGCGCTGCTCAGCCGGGCCAACTCCACCGCCATCGTTTCTGCCCTCCTCGGATCAGGAATCTTGCTATCGGTATTCGCTATTCGCAGGTGGTTCTTGGGCTTGTGGGGTACCGCCGGCATTTTCGCAACAGCCGCGATATTCTCTATTGCCAGCGTCACGGTCATTCCGTTCAAAACGAACACCGATCTGACGATCGCCTTGTCAACGAGCAGCCAGATCGCGACAGAACGGATGCTGCAAGACGTCGCGCCGGCAGGATCCGGTGCGGGCGCTTCGGCGGTCCTCTTGCCGATTTATCGCGACGTTGGAACCGACGCGACACGAGAAAGACCAACCGCCGCCGCAGCCATTGTCATAGATATGGGCTGGGCCTTCCTTTGCGGCCTCGTAATTATAGCGATGCTCGGCGCCTGTATTCTGGTCAGGCGTTCCCTTTCTCGAGCTTACGATTACGTGTACCCGGCCCTGGGCGCGGGCGCTTCGATAGCGCTAACGATACTAGCCTTTGCCGATCACGGAATTCTGGGTTTGGGCGCGTCGCTTTTGGTCGCTGCGCTTTTTGGACTGGCGTTCGCTCAAAGCCTCCCCGGCGCGGGCCGAGACGCCATATCCGCGGAATGGAAGGCGCCTTCGGAGCGGATGGCCGGTCCGGCCCCGGCGCCGCTTCCAAAGTTCGCGTCGTCATTGAACGCGATTTGGCCCCGCGCTGCCCTGATGCTGCTTGGAATCGCGCTGATCATGCAGGCAGTATGGACGGTCCCTCCGGAGTGGTATCTCGGTGGTCAATCTTCTTTGTCGACAGCCCTATCGACAATAGCGCCATGGCCGTACGGGATCTCGAAACCGGTTTCAGTTGCGGCAGCACGTGAAGACTTATCTCTCCGAGGAGAAGCGAGATCCGGCTGGGATTCGGCACCAGCTGCGGACGAGCAAAAGACAGATTCTCCGGCGGCTTCAAAAGCGTTTGCTCGTGCATTGCGCTCTTCGCCCCTCCGCGGCGACATTTGGCTCTTGCTCGCGGCGGCATCGAAGCACAATTTGGCTGAGTCTAGCACGGCAGCGATGCTCAAGATGTCGTGGTACACCGCGCCCAACGAGTTGGATCTGCTTCCGTTGAGGCTGTCCATCGCACTCGCTACAGATGCAGTGCTACGGGACTTCGAGTTCCGTGACTTGATCAAACGAGACGTCAGCATCGTCGTTACGCATCAGCCTATCGTGAGCCCGGTGCTTGCGGCCGCATACCGGTCGGCTTCGGCCGACGGAAAGGTCTATCTTGAGAGCCTGATTTCGGAGCTGGATCCGTCGTACCTCGACAAGATACACGCGCGGAACTCCCGACAGGGATCTCGGTAAACCCTCCGGGCGGCACGGAATGCTAGATAGCCAAGGTCGGTATTTTTTTTCTTGATAAATTCAGTTAATTAATAATATATTAAATATTAACTCGCTGGTGCCCGAGAAATGAACTTCGTGAACCGACATTTTCCCGATCGGGAGGTTACGGATCGTGTCAGTCCCGGGCCGGCTGTGTCCCGCCAGCACAAATGGCCCCTCCGTTATGACTCGGTTGAATACGTGGCGCTCTGCGCGGATATTGCGACCATTTTGTTTGCGAGCGTCGCTTCCACATTGCTGCATCAGGCTAAAAATGGACAAGCCGCAGGCGACTTGGGCGCTGCAACTGGCTTGGCGCTAGTAAGCGCGGCTTATCTCGTTTGCGTGCTGAAGACCCAGGGCCTTTATCAGCCAGTTGAGCTCCTCGCCCTCCGAAACCAAATACGCGTCGTCTGTATGGCTTGGACGTCGTTGTTGCTCTTCATCTGGGCCGTGTCCGGCTTTGCGGTTCGCCCGGAGTCTTCTCAGCAAGCAGCCCCGCTTTTCGCCGTCTTGGGCCTCGGCTTGCTTATGGCCGAGCGGTGGGGGGTCAAGGCGCTTCTCGGAAGGGGACTCAGCGGCAGAAAGTTCGCCGAGACAAATATTGTTCTGATCAGCGATCAACCACTATCGAAGAACGCGGGGCTGTCTGAAGCGCTCGCCATGCACGGTTATTGCGTCAAGGGACGGTTCAGCTTGCCTCCAATGGGCTTTGGTCCTGTCTGTCGAAGGCGGCTCACCGCCCGCGTGATCGATTACATTCGCAGTTGCCAGCTTGAGCAGGTGGTGGTGGAAGCTAAGCCGGAACGATGGCACGAACTTCGGGCCCTCATTGCCGATTTACGGGTATTGCCGTTCCCAATCATGTTTGTGCCGGTCGGCACACCATCCGAATTGCTTCGACATCATACGCGAAGTCTTGGAAGCGCCGTTTGTGTAGAACTTCAGCCCGGCCCCCTCACACCGCTGGAATGCGCGACGAAGCGGATGATTGATATTATTGGCGCGGGACTCGCGCTGGCGATACTTGCGCCGCTGCTTGCGTTGGCCGCGGTCGCGATCAAACTGGATTCTCCGGGCCCTGTATTCTTTCGGCAGAAGCGCTGTGGCTTCAACGGCCGGACCTTCTTGATCCGCAAGTTCCGGACCATGCATGTGCTCGAGGACGGGCCCGTGATCCTTCAGGCCCACCACGCCGATCGACGTGTCACCCGCGTCGGCAAATGGCTACGGCGGTCAAGCTTCGATGAACTGCCACAGCTGCTAAATGTTCTTGACGGCAGCATGTCGCTGGTGGGTCCGCGTCCCCATGCCTTGGCCCACGACGGGGAATTTGACAAGCTCGTGCGAAACTACGCGTTTCGCCGCAGGGTCAGGCCAGGATTGACTGGATGGGCCCAGATCCACGGCTGCCGCGGTGCAACACCCACAGCGTCCATGATCGAAGCACGTGTACAGTACGATCTCTGGTACATCGACAATTGGAGTCTTCGGCTGGATCTCGCAATCGTGTTGCAAACTCCGATGGAGGTCTTGCGGGGCCGCAACGCCTACTAGGGTTGATCCCCGCCCAAAGCCCCAGACTCCGCAACCCCGCTGGCGCAGCGAGGTTTCACGCCCGCTGCCGGAGCTTCGGAGCCGCTGCCCCTATGCGAAACTCTTCGATCCGACGGCCGGATTTCATGGCAGCAACCAACCACCGCGGCCGCTTGCCACGCCCTGACCAGGTTTCGGAAGTCTGGGGGTTACGATATTTCGGCAGCACGCGCGGATATTTGCGCCTCTGCTTGCCGGTCGGCGAGACGCCCGGCCCACCTGCTTCGGCCAACACAGCCATCCCCCCGCCGAGAACCGCCAGGCGTTTCTCGAGTTCCTGCTTCTCGGCCTTAATCCGATCCGACAAAATGCCGCTAATTTCCTCATGAAGCGACCATAGATCGTCGAGAGACATCGCTTCTAGTTCGAGCTTCTTGGTCGACATGCTAGCATCCTGTAGTTGCGCCCATTTAATATTGTCCCGGCCGGGTAATCAAGAACCAAGTGGTCAGCTTATTCAAAAATATGTGGAACCGAACGGCAGGTTCGTGCTCCACATAACTGCGCCGCCGGTTCTGATCAAGACAAAAAAATGAACTTATCCGCTGAATTTAATAGCGGCCGAAGTAACATTACGCGCCTTGCGTGCACCGACGTCTCGACTCAAGTGAAGAATGAAACGTTGGGTCGGGCGTGGGATCGACCTCCCATGCCGCGCCCTCGAAAAACATATCCGTCACGCGGGCCGCGCTGCTTCGCTCTTACTGAAATGCGACCATGGACCCGCGGCATCCGGGATGCTGAGGGACTGCAATACGCCTGAGGGCGAGCCGTCGCAGCTGGATTTGTGGCTTCAAAGCCTGGCTATCAGTCTATTCAGCCGCGGGCGCGATGAACCGGCTGATGGCCTCCTGAAAGCGCCCAGAGGGCAATCGATAACATCCGACCCCTTTCTCCGGGGCATTAAAAATAACGAAAATAATCCTCGCAATAAATATTAAATAATATATTATTTATTTATCGTCACGCTAATTTGAAAAACCAGCCTTGGATCTATCCCCAGATTTGGCGCTCGGAAACGATACTCGGCGTGGAGATGACAAGATAGTCGGGGCGTGGGTCGAACGGTGACCAGAATCGTATGCGCAGGCAAGATCTCGAAACCATGGATTTTGAGGAACTTTGGCTCCTCCACGAGGAGCTAACAAAGATTCTTGCTGAAAAAATCACGGCCGAAAAGCGCGAGTTGGAGAAGCGCCTGGCGCAACTCAATCAACCGGAACAGGTCGGTGAGCCCGAGAGCGGGGCGGCAGAGATGGGCCTAGGCCAGCCTCCCCGCCGCAAATACCCAAAGGTCGTACCGAAGTACTTCAACCCTCTCAAACCGACAGAGACTTGGTCTGGACGTGGCAAACAGCCGCGCTGGCTGGTCGCCGCACTACAATCAGGGCACACATTGGAGGAGTTCAGGATTCACGAGAACGGTGAAGCCTCCGACCAGAATGCTGGTGGTCAGGGGCATTGATTGCCCTGCCACTGCAAATCCCGCATGCGCGAAATCGTTTGATCCACGGAAGCTGGCAGCCGCTCGGAACGCCAATTGAAAGCGTTCGCTTCGGAGCTGCCGCCTTTACGGAGAAGCTTGTGATTTTAGGCCTTCCCTGCGCGCACCGCGACGGCCGCCTTCAACAGAAACTGCAGGGTTCCCATCCTCGGCAGAGACCACAATCCACGCCGGCGCGCAGTGGGTTGGATGGTGTCATTAGCCATCTTCCGGTAGTTTCCGAGATCCAGCATCATCATTGCGAGGAAGGGCACGCGTGTGGCCGGAAATCGTGCTTGCATCAACTGTCGCATGAACTGCAGACGGGGAATCAGCCGAGAACGCAACTCTTGCGGAATCTCGACGCCAAGCAACTCAGAAAGAGCGAACAGCTGAGTTTCAACCGCGTTCTTCATCAATTCGCCTGACACAAGAGAGGCAAGCTCTTTCCAATCCAGGCCCTCAGCAGAATTGCTCATATCGCGCAATTCCACAAGGTGCCGCAGATCGAGATCGCCCAGCCAATAACCGTAGTCTTGAAATTGATCATGGATGATCAACATGAGCGCCCGGTAGGTGGGCGCGGGGATATACACGCGTCCGCGCCCCAGCGGCGCCGGCACACAATGGTTCAGCGGGTGCCCGAAGCTCTGGTAGAGGTACGCAGGACCTGGAGCTGCCCGCTGCAGGTCGATGGTCCCGACATCCTGCGAGCGATTTAGCTCGACATGCCATCTAGGGCTTTCAGGAGGGGTCTCATAGTCTACATCGTAGCCAATTGCGCATAGGGCGGAGACCGCCAATCTGGCGTCGTCCGGCATAACCATAATATCCAGGTCAGACATTAGCCGAACGCCTCGTCGCTCCTCGGGCGCGGTCACCAGTGTCGATGCCCCCTTGAGCATGATTGGCGTAATTCCCAGGTCGTTCATCGCAATGACGGCTTCTTCGAGTTGAGCGACGAGCCGATTGTTCCGCAGCACGTTCCGGCGGTAGATCTGGCGAATATATCCGCAGACGTCCTCCGAAAGGATCGGTGCAAATTTGTCGACAAAATCGATGAGCGCCGGCGTCGTCAGTGTCTGATTTGCGAGCGCGATTACGGACGTCCACTCGACATCGACAGGTGGCATGCCTCGCAGGCAATTGCAGAGGCTCGTCAGCGCCGCGCTATGCCTTGCCATTGCATAGATCCATAAGCACGCGCCGAGCCTCCACGGCCTCGCAATAGGTGAGTTGAAGCGAGCGCGCGCCCGTGATGATCCGCTTCAAGGCGAAAAATCCGGCCTGCGAAAGTCTTCCGTCAGCAGCAAACGCGTTATCGATGAGCCGCTTCATCGAATCCAGTCGATCTATCGCGGTTAGTTCGGCCGGACCGCTCGCGACACGGTTCAAGAAGATAATCCAGCTTGCGGAAAAGCTCTGGCGGTACGCATCCGCAATGGGTACGTATCGCACCAGAACGCCGTCGGAGCGGCAATGCGTCGCATCGTACCGGCCGCCATGTAGTCGCGAGAGCGAATCCCACGATCCCTCCTTGAGGGTGAGTGCAAACGGGATGCCGCAGATCGCTCCGTCCGCGCCAACCAGCGCAACGTCATCGCCGGCGTACCGAAGTCCGGCATCTACCAGCTGCAATGAGAGGGTAGACTTTCCAGCTCCCGGTTGGCCGCACAACAACAGGCCCATACCGTCCTTCACAAGAGAAGCGGCATGAAGGGAGAAGGTCCAGCGATCGCTTCGAATAAGCCGCTCGGTGATGTGAGCTTTGATCGTTGGGGCCAGAGCCTCGACTTGACATCTGGAGGTGCTGGAATCCTCTCCGCGCAAGATCACTTGCTCGTCCAGCATCATTGCCTCGATCGCAATGTCGTCATCGCCGCCGGCGCTTTGGTCTGAAACACAAAACAGCGAACACAGCCGCCCCAACAGGTCCCGATTTGCAGCTCGGACCCCTATTCGGTGCCGGCCCAGTACCGCTGAGAAGGCACAATCGGTCCGCATTTGCCAGTCGACCTCGAGCAACGCTCGATCGATCCAGGCATCTACGACCTGTCGCGTGAACTGGCGCGCCGTGTGCTCGTCAACGCCTAGCGTCCCAAGCCCCTTACAGGCGTCTTCCAGAGAGGCGCCTTGCGCCAGCTTACACCAGATGAATGCCCCTATTCGGTCCAGTTCAAAGATCTTCTGCCCTGCTCCGCTGAAGAGCACTGATCGACCGTCCAGCAGCGCGAACACTGCGTCCGAAGCCGGTCTCAACACCATCTCTGCCGACGATCTTTCCAGCACGGCTCCAACCAATGTGAAGACATCTGCCTCGCTGTACCGACGAAGCGACGACAGCGCCTGGGATGCTATCGTCGCGGCCTCGACAGCCCACGAAGTCAATCCGAACCGTCCGCGGCGCAGCAATTCCCGTCTGCCGGGCACAAGCGACCCAATCGGCCTCGTTTCGAAGCCACAATCCGGTCCGTCATGCCACAGCTGGCTGCCCTACCCCCTCCCTCCGGAGAAATGTTCAACACCTGCTCTCAAAGAAAGTGCGCTCGCGCTCAACCGATGAGCATCCAGGAGGTACCGATAGGCTTCGCGATCGGCACTGCGTTCTCGCAGAATGCGCTCCTTCTCGCCAATGCCTATCAAATCCGCGCGCATCTGGGCCAACTGCGGCGCATCGGGGGCGAAATCGTACTCGCTAAGAGTTAAATCCCACATTGTCTCCTCCAGCCGAACGAAACCTGGACGAGCTTAGCTTACGTGATCGGCAGCAATTAACAATGATATTTACAACAGTGCCATATAATCAAAATTTATTTCATATTTGAACCGAACCTAACCACCCGTTACCAAAGCTAATTGGCGGCGTGCACCCGACTGATGGCAGGTAGTGAGGGATGGGCCGAGCGCGCGAAGGGCCCGACCTTTTCGATGACGACACCCCGCCGCGACAGCCCACAAAATAAATCGACCGAGAGTCGCAAACCGGACCGACAACACGAATTTAATTGCGCATTAAATGCGAAAAGATAATGTTAACGAGTTGCGTGAGGGGGAGTGAGACCAGTGATCCGGTTGGCCGATCTGTCCGTCAAGAGGAAGATATTTAGCAGAATATTTGGCACGAAGCCGCAGGGATTTGGACATGCTAATTGTGAGGGGCCTCCCAGAAGCCTTCGGTTGAAGCCGAAAGCCTCATTGCATAGGCCTGCCGGCTAAGCCGGCGGTATCCCGAGAATTCGCCAAGCAGGAATCCGGTCGGTTGGAGAAGCGTCGTCACGAGCAAGCTGCCCTTTGCTCGACAACGACCCCAGGTGCGATGCCCCCCAAGTAACCCGCACCGACGAGAGCGCACTCCAGCCGACCGGCCCCTTTTTCAGCAGTATGTTTCTGGGAGGGTCACATGGGTATGGTCATGGTCGAGTGTCCGCAAACGGGTCGCGCGATTCCTACCGGCATCAAATCCGATCGCGAGACTTTCCTGCGGAGCATCGTGTTTTTCGGCAATACTCTTTGCCCAATCTGTGAGGCCAATCACAACTGGTTCGCCCGCGAGGCCTGGGTCGAAGAATCAATCGCCCGGACGGTGGATATCCTTCGTGCGGCTCCTTCGCGCTGAAGTAATGCCAGGGCCATTTCAAAGCGCGCGTCCAAACTCCCTTTTCCGATGCAAGCATTTTGATGCAATGCACTAGAGTGCTCGAAAATATTTCTGCGTATCGTCGTAAAGCGAACGGACGACTCCGGGATCCATTGCTTAGAAATTATTGTCACGTCGTCACAAATTCGATCTTCCCGTCACGGATTCGGCAAGGCCTGTTGGGGTGTTATAGTGAGTACTGGGGTTTGCAGCCTGGCTGTTCTGCATCATACAGCGATCGAGCTCGTTAACCTGCTCGCTCAATTGAAGCGGCTCCGGGAGAGAGTACGAAGGGCGGAAGCACGGCGCTCGGGAGACAGACGACCATCGGCGTCGCGTGCGCGAAAGCCACGAGCAACGAGATATCGCACGCGAACGATCCCCAAATTAGTGCATTTCTGATCACCATGCTGGCTGAATCAAAGACCAGCATGGATGCGCAACGCCTATTCGCCGCAAGCGTGCCGTGTCCTCTCTAGCCCGCCTTCGACAGGCGCCAATTGCCTTCGATGGATCCTTTGGGGTCTACCGGTGCCCACATCGCGCCCACGAGAGCGAGGCCATACGGCCACTTGCACAGCGGCAAACATCGCAGCTTAGACCCTGATTCCGGCTCTCGTCACGACCAAAGCCGCATCACAACAGACAGCGCCGAACGTATTCGTGCGAGTCTGATCCAGCTCTTCCCGTTTCCTCGCTTCGTACTTCCGGCTTCGTTGGACGAGACGCGTCGATGACTTCGGAACCGCTAGCTGTGAAGTGGCTCACATTGCGCAAGGCAATATACGTGTATCCGTCGTGCTGGGTGGACATGGCAGACGGAGATGCGCATGAAACGCCTCATGCTCTCGCTCATTGCAGCCTTGCTTCTCGCCGGAGCGGCCAGCAGCATGCTCAGATCGCACGCACTGTTCGATCAGAAGGGCATGCCATCCATCCAAGAATTGCAGACAGGTCAGGCGAACAAGCTCCCTGAACAGGAGATGCAAGACCGTTCGATCTTGTTTGCGAAAGAACCGGCGCAATAGAGCGAACCACCCGTTTTCGCGGCTGTCCGTCTTACTCTGCCGCCTCGGTTGCGGGTCGTGACTGTCCGTCGTCGGGCCCCGCTCGTGCCGTCTCCTGGTCGAACCAGAGGCTATGGTGCTCGCGCGCCCAGTTGACGTCGACCTCGCCTGAGCCCATCGCCTCGAACGCACCTTCCATTCCGATCGTGCCAATATAGATGTGCCCGATCATCGCCGCGACAAACAGTACGGCCACAATGGAGTGGACGATCTGGGCCATCTGCATGGCCTCGATCCCGGTCATATAGAACGGGAACATGAGCGCGTACCCGGTGATTGCAACCAAGCCGCCGCCGATCACGACGATCCAGTAGATCATCTTCTGGCCGGCATTGAAGCGATAGGCCGGCGGATGATCGTGACCGATCAGGCCGCCGCCGCGCCTCGCCCAATCGACATCCACCTTGTTCGGGATATTGCCGCCGATCCACATCAGGAAGATCAGGACGACGCCGATGGTGAAGGGGAAGCTCAGATAGTTGTGGGCGTACTTGGCCCATTGCGACCATTCGGAGAAAGCTTCGAAGCCGATCAGCGGCAGCAGCAATGGCCGGCCGAACGTGATGTTCAGCCCGGAAATAGCCAGGACAATGAAGCAACTCGCGGTCATCCAGTGCACGAAGCGTTCAAACATGTTGAAGCGCACGATGGTGCGGCCCGACCGTCCGGCTTCGAGACGTACCATCCCGACGGAGAGATAGAAGATCACGATGATCGCGATCATGCCAAGGATGGCAACGCCCCCGACCCAGCGCAATGTCACGTTGCGGAACTCACGCCATTCCCGCCCCTGCGGCTGCTCGAGAACGCCCGACCGCTGATCGGGAATGCTGACGCGCCCCTGGATCCGGTTGAGCTCCTGCAAAAGCTGCTGCTCCTTGACCGCACTCGCGGTCGGATTGACCTGCTGAGCAGTTGCGGGCGCCGCCATGACCAAGAGGAGCAGCGCGCACGCGCCGAAAGCCAGGCGAATGATCCTTTCAATTGACGCCATCACGTCCTCCCGGTGTTGTGCGCCCTTCGGTTGTCCATTTCAGGACTCGATCGTCTCGCGATACGCGGTCTTCCAGCCCCACGCGCCCGAGCCGTAGCCGCGCTTCAAGACGCGCTCCTTGTAGATCTGGGCGATGATCTCGCCGTCGCCCGCAAGCAACGACTTGGTCGAGCACATTTCGGCACACAGCGGCAGCTTGCCCTCGGCGAGGCGGTTCGCGCCGTACTTCTCGTATTCCTCCTTGCTTCCGTCGGCCTCCGGGCCGCCGGCGCAGTAGGTGCATTTGTCCATCTTGCCGCGCGAGCCGAAGTTTCCGACCTTCGGATATTGCGGCGCGCCGAACGGACAAGCGTAGAAGCAATACCCGCAGCCGATGCAGAGATCCTTGGAATGCAGCACCACGCCATCGGCGGTGGTGTAGAAGCAGTTCACCGGGCACACCGCCGCGCAGGGCGCGTCGGTGCAATGCATGCAGGCCATCGAGATCGAGCGCTCGCCCGGCTTGCCGTCATTGATGGTGACCACGCGGCGCCGGTTGATGCCCCAGGGCACCTCATGCTCGTTCTTGCAAGCGGTGACGCAGGCATTGCATTCGATGCAACGGTCGGCGTCGCAGAGGAATTTCATACGTGCCATCGTCGTTGCTCCTTATGCCGCCGCGATCTGGCAAAGCGTGACCTTGGGCTCCTGCATGCCGGTCGCGGGATCGTATCCGTAGGTGGTGATGGTGTTCGCGCTTTCGCCAAGAACGATCGGATCGGTCCCCTTCGGGTAGGCGCTACGAAGATCCTTGCCTCCCAGCCAGCCGCCGAAATGGAAAGGCATCCAGGCGACGCCCTTGCCGACGCGCTCAGTGACGAGCGCCTTCATCCTCGCCCTGGAATTGTTCTCGGCGCCCGTGACCCAGACCCAGCCGCCATCCTTGACACCGCGATCGGCAGCATCGGCCGGATTGATCTCGATGAACATGTCCTGCTGCAGTTCGGCAAGCCACGGATTGGTCCGCGTCTCCTCGCCACCGCCCTCATACTCGACCAGACGGCCCGAGGAGAGGATGAGCGGGAACTGCTTGGCAATCCCCTTTTCCACGGCAGCCTTCTGCACCGAGAAGCCGATATTGGGCATGCGGAACTGCTTGGCATCGGGCAGCGTCGGATATTTCTCGACGAGGTCGACGCGTGGCGTGTAGATCGGCTCGCGATGGACCGGAATCGGATCAGGCAGGCCGAATGCGTTCATGCGAGCCTTGCCATTGCCATAAGGCACGCAGCCGTGCTTGAGCGCGACCCGCTGGATGCCCCCTGAGAGATCGAGCGACCACGACACCGAATCCGGATTGGTCGGATTGACCTTCATGATCGTGGCCATCTCCGTTTCGGTGAGATCGGTGTCCCAGCCGAGCTTCTTCAGGCTCGCCAGCGTGAATTCGGGATAGCCGTCCTGGATCTCGGAATCCTTGGAATAGGATTTGTCGGCCAGCATGCTGACCTTGCGCGTGGTTCCGTCCGGCAGCTTCTCCTCGCGCTCGATACCGAAGCGTGGTCGGAACGTGCCGCCGCCGTCCATCACCGCGAGATTGGTGTTGTAGAGCAGCGGCGTGCCGGGATGCCTGACTTCCGGCGAGCCCCAGCACGGCCACGGCAGGCCGTAATAATCGCCACCGACTTCGGGATCGTCCTTCGGCGCGCGCATCGTCAGCATGTCGAACTTTGCCTGGTTCTTCATGTGCGCCTTGAGCCGCTCCGGCGACTGGCCGCAATAGCCGGTCGACCAGCTGCCGCGGTTCATCTCGCGCAGCACGTCTTCTGCTTCAGGCAGGTTGTTCTCGACCTTGATCTTCTTGAACATCTGGTCGGCGAAGCCGAGTTTCTTGGCCATGAGATAGATGACCTCGAGATCATCCTTGGATTCGAATATCGGCTTCACGATCTGCTCGCCCCATTGCAGCGAGCGGTTCGAGGCGACGCGAGATCCCTTGCACTCGAATTGCGTGGCCACCGGAAGAATGTAGATGCCGTCCTTGCGGCCAGCCTCCACCGCCAGCGACGCCCAGGTCGTGGGATGCGGGTCGGCAATGACAAGCAGGTCCAGCGCCTTCAGGCCCTTGAGAGACTCCGGAATGCGGGTGATGCTGTTGCTGGCGTGTCCCTGAACGAACACGGCCCGCACGTTGTCCTTCTGAGCGACTTGATCTTTCGGCAGCGTCACCGCCTCGAACCAGCGGGTCAGCGGAATGCCGGGAGTTTCCATGATCTGCTTGGAATCAAAGCGCGACTTCAGGAACTCGTAGTCGACTTCCCAGACCCGCGACCAGTGCTTCCAGGCGCCTTCTGCAAGGCCGTAGTAGAACGGCAGCGTCACGATATCGAGCCCGACATCGGTCGCGCCCTGCACGTTATCGTGGCCGCGGAAGATGTTGGCGCCCATGCCCGGTCCGCCGACATTGCCGGTCATGAGCAGCAGGATGCAGCTCGCCCGCACATTGGCGGTGCCGACGGTCTTCTGGGTCTGGCCCATGGCCCAGATCAGCGTCGACGGCTTCTCGGTGGCGAACATCTTAGCCACCCGCTTGAGCTGTTCGCCGGGAATGCCGGTGACGCGCTCGACCTCCTGCGGATTCCATTTCTCCACTTCCTTGCGGAGATCGTCGAAGCCGTAGACGCGTTGCTTGATGAATTCCTTGTCCTCCCAGCCGTTCTGGAGGATGTGCCACATGATGCCATAGAGCACAGGAATGTCGGTACCCGGACGCATCCGCACGTATTCCGTCGCGTGCGCGGCGGTGCGCGTCATGCGCGGGTCGATGACGATGAAGTTGGCCTTTTGCAGCTCCTTGCCCTCGAGCAAATGCTGCAACGAAACCGGATGCGCCTCGGCCGGATTGCCACCCATGATCATCTGGGTCTTGGCATTGCGAATATCGTTGTAGCTGTTCGTCATCGCGCCGTAGCCCCAGGTGTTGGCGACGCCGGTGACGGTGGTGGAATGGCAGATGCGTGCCTGATGATCGGTGTTGTTGGTGCCCCAGAACGCCCCGAGTTTGCGGAACAGATACGAGCCTTCATTGGTCATCTTGGCCGAGCCGAGCCAATAGACGGAATCCGGCCCCGATTTTTCGCGAACCTCGAAGATCTTGTCGCCGATCTCGTTGATCGCGGTGTCCCAGGAGACGCGCGTCCATTGCCCATTCACGAGCTTCATCGGATAGCGCAGACGCCGCTCGCTGTGCACCAGCTCGCGCACCGAAGCGCCCTTCGCGCAATGAGATCCGCGATTGATGGGGGACTCCCAGCTCGGCTCCTGGCCAATCCAAACCCCGTTCAATACCTCCGCGGTCACGGTGCATCCGACCGAGCAATGCGTGCAGATGCTCTTCTTGACGGCGGCGCCGGCGGTCAGCGGACCCGCCACGGCCGCTTCCGCCTTGCGCACGCCTGAAACCGGCAGGGTGCCGAGGGCTGCGAGCGCGCCACCCGCAAGACCGGACCGGCGCAGGAAGGTACGGCGATCGAGACCGGTAGTCTGGCTTGCAAGGGTGTTCGCGACAGAACCGCGGCGATTGGAATTCTGGTGGGTTCGCTTGATAAGCACGGGCGGCCTCCCTCTCAAGTCGGGTAGCGATTGACGCGGTAATAGGCCTTCACGTGGTCGGTTTCCTTGTAGCGCGCCTTGCGCTTCTCATCGTTGTTCTCGCTGTCCGCTTGCGCGGAGCCGACCAGCGGCGTCGCGAGCGTCGCGCCCGCGCCGACCGTACCGATGCCGACCTTGCGCAAGAAATCGCGGCGTCCGACCTTGGCTTTGGTTTCTTCACTCATCGCATCTCTCCCGGACCGACGCGCGTCGATCAGTTGGCGAATGTGAATGCTTCCGTCTCGATCCCGATGAAGGTGCGACCGAGCGCGCCGACCGCCCGATAGAAACGGGCGTTCCCGGCACTCTCGATGTCGGCGAACAGCCGCGCCATCCAGGGCGACACATGTTTTTCGAAGAAGGCGCGCTGGGCATCGGGCGAGACGCCGAAGCGTCCGTCGGCAAGGCCCGACATGATCTCGCACAGGATGGCGGCGGAATCCTCAGGTTCGGAGTTGTTGGCAACCCGCTCGATGCCGAGCCCCGCCAGGTCCGCACGCAGGCGCGACAATGGCCGTTCGTTGAGGAAGCCAGTGAGGTAATAGGAGGCGTAGGGCAGCAATTCGCCGCGGCCGAGCCCGACGAACAGGTCGAAATATTCGCGCTCGACTTTCGCCGCGACAGCGCTTGAGGCCGCCTCAGCCAGCGCAACATGCGCGCGCCCGAGCGGCGTCGTGTCGCCCGTCAACATGGAAAGCTGGTCGAGCAATCGTCGCGACGGCGGCGCAGACAGCAGCATTGCCAGCAGCGCGTATTCCTGCGCCCGCGCGGCATCGACGGGATCGACGAGCTCTGAGGAAACGGCTTGTTCGCTGTAGAGGTCGGGCCGCAGGTCGTTGCGAGGAACGCCGGTGGCGGTTTCGACCGCAATCACCCGTTGTGCGGGCACGCGCGTCCAGTTCGAGACGGACGGCTGGCTGATGCCGATTTTGCGCGCAAGCTGGGCGATGCCGCCCGCGGCATCGATCGCACGATCAAGCCCGTCATCACGCACGTGGACCTCCCATCCAAGAGTCCCGTCTGCTTGATTTTTGCTTTTCTAACAAAGCACTAGGAAGAAGCGTAATCCCGGTTCCACGAACCGTCAATCGCCCGCCCATAGCCCAAGCCTATAGTCTTTGGTCGTGCTGCTCAGTGCGGCAGTGCACCACCGTGCGTACGCGGCCTGACGGGCTCGGCAAGATCCGCAGGTCTGTCCGCCACCGTCAGTTGCACTGCAGCAGGGATCGCTGGGCATTCCGCCTCGATCGGTGGCTCGACGACGTCGGATACGGCTGTCGAATCGGCTTGATGCAAATGCGCTGAAGAATCCGCAGTTTCAATCGACGCCTCGGGGAGGGATCGGACTGCCTCACGCACCCCGCCGACGATGCGATCGACGAGCGCGGCCAGTTCCTCCGAAGAGCAATCGAGCGGCCCAAAACCCGGCATCGCGGTCGGATCGTTGAAGTCCCACGCATTCTCCGCGAGCCCGATGAAGTCGCGAATGGCGGGATCGGCCGCCCAGGCGCGGCGAAGGGCCGCACGGCTCAACGCCTGCGGAATACCCTTGCGCAGGAACGCGGTGACGTCGGTCGCAGCGTTGATCTCGTCGATCGATGGCAGGCTTGAGAGGTCGAACTCGCTCTCGCCGTCCTTCGCGACGTCCTTTGCACCATCCTTGGCCTCGGGCGGCGGCGCGGGCTGCGCCTCGGCAGGCTTAGCCGGCTCCGGTCGCGACTCGCGCTTGCGGCGGGACCAACGCGCAAGGAACTCTTCCTGGCTCATTCCTGTCCGCCTTCATGTTCGCGCCGGGCGAGCGCCTCGGGGTCAGCCCGGCGCCGCTTGCGCTTGACGAACTCCCGCTCGACATGGTGCTCGACAACGAAGCTTTCAATCACCTCCCGCAGCACCTCCGGCATCGGCACCGCCTCGACGAGATTGTCGGCAGCCTCGGTAAAGCTCTCGCCTTCCGCGGGATCGGCGGTAACGGTCGTGACGACATAGGGCCACACGCCTTCCGAAGGCGACAGCACGGTCCAGATGCTCGGACTGCCGGAGGCGAGATTGTCGCGATAGCGCGCCGTCTCGGACGGATAAAGATCCACGGTCGCGCTTCCGGCATAGAACAGCGTCGTGCAGTCCTGCTCGCGAAGCACGGTCCAGGGTCTCGTGGCGGGCTCGTCCGGCAGGATGGCGACGCCACGCCAGATGAAATCGACCCAAGGAGAGTCGGCCTTGCGCCGCTCCACCACGACACCGACCGGAATCGACAGCAATGGCAGCGCCGCGGGGCTCATGTCACCATCTCCAGACGTTTGACCGGCAAGCCTGTCAGCAGATTCTGGGGCTTCATGCGCAGTTTTTGATCCGCCGACATCGACAGGATCAGGTAGACCGGCTCGTCCTCGACATCGTCGAGCGCGAGCGCTGAATCGACAAAGGTGAGGCGGAACAGCGCGAGCACACGGTCGGCGCTGGGCCCGTCGAGCTCCTCGCCGTGCCAGAGACGATCACCGAGCCTTGTGGCATCGGCATCGAGCCCGACATACCAGGTGAGCTTTGCGTCCTGCAGTGCGCGCAGCGGTTCGATCGTGACGTCCAGACCGAGCAGATGAGAGAGCCAGCGCCTCATCACCTGCGCCAGGGCAGTCGGCCCCATACCGTCGGCCGTGAGGTCGAAGGCCATGTCGAACTGGTCGCTGCGCTGCCAATAGGCAGCAACATTCTCCGCGTTCAAGACATCGACCACCGCATCGGTCGTAGCGCCCAGCATCGACATCAGCGAGAGCACCGGAGTTGGGCTAATTCCGCCGACGATCTCCTCGTCGCCGAGCAGCAGGGCCTGCTCATGCGGCAGAATCCGCTGGGCCCGGAAGAACAGTTCGGCCGCGCGCAGCACGAACGGATCGTCGCAACCGTCGAGCGCATTGCGCAGGATGACGTGCACGAGCTGATTGACGAACAGCGGCGGCAGATCGTTCGCGCCTGCGCGCACCGTCGCAAGATAAGCGGCTTCGAGCGTCGGATGCCGCAACAGGAGATCGCGAAAGGCCAGCACGAACTGCCAGTTCTCCCGGGCGTCGGGGTCGGCAATACCGGCGATTTCGCCGGCGCTGACCGGTTGGCGCGGATCCGAGAGCAACTCCCGGTGCAGTCGGCGTTCGACCTGACACGCATCCTCCGGCGGCATCAGCTCGGGACGGGCAAAATAGGCCTTGAGGAATTCGTCGGTAACGCGGAGCCCACCGCCCTCGTCGCGATCGAGCAGATGATGGCCGCAGGCAATCCAGAAATCGTTCATCTGGCGGTTGGCCTCCGGCCCAGATCCACAAGCTTGAGATTGCCGCCAGGCTCGATGTCGTCCTCCATTTCCATGAACGAGAACGCCTTGCCGTGCCCCTGCCCTTCGCGCAGTTGCAGTCGGCGGAAGGACTCGCGAACCTCGCCGTCGCTTACGGCCCGGTGCACCGCAACAAGGGAGCTGATCGGATGGCTGCAGAGCGACTGCGAAAACGCCACCTCCTCTTCTGCGGCGCTCTTCGCTGTTGCCATATCCGGCGCGCCGAAACGATCGACCAGTTGCCTGGCAAGGAGATCGACCAGGCTGCGGTAATCGTCCCCGGTCGCCGGAACGATCTGCGCCAGCGTCGACCAGCCCCAGGATTGCACCCCTAGGAAACCGCCGCGGAAAGCCGCGCGCGCCTTGCCCTCAAGCTTCGCAGCATCGCAATCCCAAAAGCGGAAAACGCCGGAGACGGCCCATTCGCCCGGCTCCGCCGCCACGTCGAATACGAATGTGTCGGAGGGATCGAGCGCGATGGTACGCAGGAGCTTCACAGCCGCGGCCCCCCGCGTGCCGGATCGAGCCAGGATGGGGTCGCGAGCGCCTGAACGAGGTCGCCACGCTCGATCGCGCCCGCCCCAATCCGGCGCGTCAACAGATCGCCGCGATCGTCGATGCGCCGTACGGTCTGTCGCTCGCGCGGCATGCGGGACAGATATTCGCGCGCGACGCCGTCAAAACCGTCCGCCTGCCAGCCATCGAATGCCAGCATCAGGTGCCGGGCAAAGCTCTCTGTGATCTGCGCCGCGCCGGCCTCACCAAAGCCTTCCAGGTCGAGCGTCGAGGCGAGCGGATGAACACCAGGCTCGTCGTCATTCATGGCAATCGTCCGGATCATCGCGCCGAACACCAGCCACGGCGACGGCTCCTCCTCAACGGCCGCGAGAGGCCACCCCATGCGGCCGCCGCCGACCAGGCCTCCGTCGATCCAGACGGCGTCCGGCCAGCCGATCGCGATCGACTTGCTCGGCGGCGCGTAGGCGCGCAGGGCATCGGTGAGCGCGACCATGCCGGCGTAGAACGCGCGTCGCGCGCTGCGCAGCGGCTCAGCCGGCTCGAGCACCACGGCGAACTCCGCCAGGTCAAAGCGCCCAACGTAGACGAGCGTGCCGGCGCCACTCTCCGGTGCAATGCGGCATGCTTGGGCAAAAGCGTCGCCACTCTCGCGCAACCGCACCAATGTGAACGGCGGCGGCAGATGGATCGGTTCCGCCACGGAAACGTGGCTGACAGGGGTCGACGTCAGGCCGTCCTCCGCTTTCCTTTTCTTCCCGATGAATAATGTCTATACGAGGCGAAGGGTCGGCGCGAGTCCGTCGTCGGCGCCCGAATGGCGGAGGGGTCAACCTGGAACAGCCATCGAAGACCGTCCTGATCTGCTCGTGCGAAGACACGATGCGTCTCGACATGGCCGCGATCCGGCGCGGATGTCCGAACAGCGAGATCAGAGGCTTTCGCCATCTCTGCGGACCCGAACTCGATCATTTCCGCAAGGCAGCCGCGGAGACTGGCCCGCTGACGGTCGCCTGCACGCAGCAGGCCGCGCAGTTTTCGCACGAGGCGGGCGAACGGGCCAAGGCGATCAGCTTTGTCAATATCCGCGAGACGGCCGGCTGGTCACACGAAGGGGCGCGCACCGGCGCGAAAATGGCCGCCCTGTTGGCGGCCGCCTCCATCCCGGCGCCCGACTATCCGCTGGTCACCCTGTCGAGCGACGGCGTGATCCTGATCTATGGGCGCGACGAAGCCGCGATCGAGGCCGGCCGGCTGCTTGCGGATCACCTCGACGTCACGGTCATGCTGAAGCAGATCAGTGACACCGTGCCGCAGGCGGCAACGGTCTTCCCGATCGTGAGGGGCACCATCCGCTCCGCAAAAGGACACTTTGGCGCCTTCGAGCTCACGATCGACGACTATGCCAGGCCCCGCCCCTCCTCGCGCGATCGCTTCATGCTTGACGCTCCCCGAAACGGAGTGACGTCGCACTGCGATATCGTGCTGGACCTTTCGGGCGGAATGCCACTGTTTCCCGCACACGACCTGCGCGATGGGTATCTCCGCGCCGACCCGAACGATCCCGCCGAGGTGCTGCGTGCCGTGCTCGCCGCACGCGATCTCGTCGGCAGCTTCGACAAGCCAAAATATGTCGACGTTACGCCCGGTCTTTGCGCCCATTCGCGCTCGAAGCGCACGGGGTGCCATCGCTGCCTCGATCTCTGCCCGACCGGCGCAATCACGCCCGCCGGCGATCATGTCGCTGTTGACCCGAACATCTGCGCGGGCTGTGGGCAATGCGCCGCCGCCTGCCCGACCGGCGCTGCATCTTACACGTTGCCGCCTGCCGATACGCAGCTTCAACGAATTCGCGCCATGCTGCTCGCCTACCACGAAGCCGGCGGCGCCAACGCGGTGCTGCTGTTCCATGACGGCCCGCACGGCACACCGCTGATCGATGCTCTGGCACGACATGGCGACGGTCTTCCGGCGAACGTGCTTCCCTTTGTCGTCAACGGACTCACGCAGGTCGGGCTGGAAGCGATCGTCGGAGCATTCGCTTATGGCGTAACAGCCGTGCGCTTCCTGCTGCGCGCAAAGCCGCGCCACGATGTGACCGGACTATCGCAGACGATCGGCATTGCCGATGCAATCCTTGGCGGTCTCGGATTTGAGGGCCAGCGCGTCGCCACGATCGAGACCGACGACCCTGACGCGCTCGGCGGCCATCTGACTGGCATCGGCACGCTTGCGGCGGTCGCAACACCGGCGACCTTCAAGACCGTCGGCAAGCGGCGCGACCTCCTGCGCTTCGGCCTCAGCGAGCTGCATCGCCTTGCGCCAAAGCCGGTGGACGTGATTGCGCTGCCGCAGGGCGCACCAGTCGGCGCGATCAGCGTCGACACGGGCGGCTGCACGCTGTGTCTCTCGTGTGTCTCCGCCTGCCCGACCGGCGCGCTGCGCGACGACCCCGAGCGGCCCGTGCTGAAATTCATCGAGGATGCCTGCGTGCAGTGCGGCCTGTGCCAGACCACCTGTCCGGAAAAGGTCATCACGCTCAAGCCGCAGATCGATTTCCGCGCCGCCCGCGCACCCGCCGCGGTCATCAAGGAAGAGGAGCCCGCGCTCTGTGTCCGCTGCGGCGCGGCCTTTGGCGTCAAAAGCACGATCGACCGGATCGCCGCCAAGCTCGAGGGGCGGCACTGGATGTATCCCGCCGGCGACAAACGGATCGAGGCACTCAGGATGTGCGCCGACTGCCGCGTCATCGTCATGAGCGAGCAGCAGTTCAATCCGTTCAAGGGCGTTCCCGAACGCACGCCACCGCGAACCACGGACGACTACCTACGTCAGCGCGAGGGCAAGGACTAGACAAGACCACCAGACATCTACGCAGGGGCAGGAAACCAGGGGGAGCATCACCATGTCTCGTTTGATCACAGCTCTGTCGACGTGCTTGATCTCCATCGCTTTCGCCGGCGCAGCGGCCGAAGCTGCCGCTCCTCCACTGACCAAGGCACAAAAGGTTGCCGTGAAACAGGCGATCGCCGCCTGCAAAGCCGAGGCCAAGGGCAAGAAGATCGCATGGCTGTCGCGTCGCAAATACGTCAATCACTGCGTCGCGGAAGCGCTCAAGGAGCACCCCAGCATCGACGTCATTCAGATCCTCAAGCAACATCCGGAGATGAGGGATCTTCCGATGGACAATTGGGATTCGATCTGAGAGGCAGCTATCGCGATGTCACGCGGCCAAGGAAATCGGTGAGCGCGCGGCGATCCTCGGGCGAGCCGATGCGCTGCTCCGGCATCTTGGTACCGGGGGTGTAGGCGTTCGGTCCAACCTCGAACAGCTTTGCAACCGTCTCCGGCGTCCAGACGATGTCCATCGTCTTCAGGGCATCGGAGAAGCGGTAGCCCGGCAGCGATGCGATCTTACGGCCAAACAATCCGGCAAGGGTCGGGCCTGCGCGCTGGACCTCCTTGTCCGACAGCGTGTGACAGGCAACACACGCCCGGAATACGTCGGCGCCATGATCGCCGGCATAGGCAGCAAGCGGATCGGCCGGTGAGCCCATCAGACTCGAGCCGACGGGATCGCCAGTGCGTGCATTCCACCGCCTGATCTTGCCGTCCGCGCCCCCCGTCATCAGCGTCTCGCGATCCGGAAGGAAGGCAACCGACCACACCGGCAGCCCAGGCCCGACCAGCGTGCGTAGCAGGCTGCGCGACTTGCGATCGATGATCGCCACTGTGCCTCCGATGCTGGCCGCGGCAATCAGCTTGCCGTCGGCCGACATCGCCAAGGCCACCACTGGTGTTGGGCCGGCCGATACCTCGCCGTTGACCTTGCCGTCCATGGTCAGCATCCGCAGCATGCCGTCGACCCCGCCTGTGACGATTTCACCGTCCGGCGCCACGGCCACCACGTTGAGCGGAGCCGGCAACGTCACGACTTCAGGCTGGCCGTCCGACAACCGCCAGATGCGCAACGTAAGGTCATAGCCGGCGCTGACGAGCGACCTCCCGTCCGACGTGAAGGCGACGCCGTTGACGTTCTGCGAATGCCCTTCGAGCACGCGCGACACGCCGTCCGACAGCGACCAGAGCCGCACCGTCCGATCCCATGAAGCCGACGCGAGCAGCGCGCCGTCGGGAGAGACCGCGAGTGCGACGATTGGACCGACGTGTCCCTCGAACACCCGGTCCGGCTGCCGCCTGCCCGCCATCCAGACCGCAATTCGTGCATCGGCACCCGCGGTGACCATGCGGCCGTCGCTCAGAAAGGCGACGGCATTGACTGCATCAGCATGATACCGCAGCACCTCCTCCGCTGTCTCCGCCTTTAGCGACCACCGAATGGCGGCTGAGTCGAAGCTGCCGGACAAGAGTCCGTTCCCATCGGGGGAAATAGCAAGAGCCCGCACGGGGCCGCCGTGTCCCGCCATGTCGGCGTGCACGGATGATACGGCAAAGATGGCCCACAAGGCTGCGGCGCCGCCCGCGCAGAAAGGTAGTTTCATTGACCCTCGCCGCGTCACGTTCACGCTCTCAGATTGCCAGAACAGCGGACGGAGGAGAATATCCGAACCGATCTACTTGGCTGGTGCCGTCGTGCTCTTGGACGATCCGTGAGGCGCGGCCTGCATTCCAGGCGGACTCTGACCTTGGGGACTCTCGGCGGGCGCGCCACCCGAACCTGTATTGATTGGGCCCGTCCAGCCTTGCGGCTGTGGTTGCCCCTTCTCCTCGGGAGGGCTCGGTGGCGCAGATGAGTTGGTTTGCGCGGGTTGGGCGGAGGCGCTCTGGAAGAAGCAGAGTGCTGCGAAGCACAAGATCGTTGTTGGCAATTTCACGTCGGATCCTCCGGTGCGCGTACTCAACCGGGCAACACGGCCTTCCGTTCCGGAGCGTGCATTGCAATAACCCGACTTCGCCCTCCTCCGCTTGAACGCCGGTGGTCCGAAGACTAGTCTCTTGCTGGTCACGTCAAGGACGACTGACATGCAGGGGCCAACGCGGCCATTTCTGCGGATGATGGCGCGGCTACGCGCTCTGCGCGCGCTTGATGGGCCGGAAGATCCCATTTCCCGGGAAGCCTCGCCCTTCCTGATCCTCGTTGCCATCGTGCTTGCGCTTCTTCTTGCGATATTGGAAGTCGACCTGAATAGCGCGGCGCTTCGGTCCGTAGGCTTGTTGGGCGATGGATTTTCCATCGATCCCATCTTCAAGAGCCCATAAGATCGCTTGTGCCTTGGTGCGATCAACGAGTTTGCTCGCGGCAAGCCGTGTCGTATAAACACCTTGACGTTTCGATCGAAGGAGGCTGCGGATGAAGGCTTTTCTTCTTGGCTGCGTCGCGGCCATCGTGATCGCGATTGCGGGAGTGGTGGTCTTGAATCGGGTCCAGGAGCCCGTCGCCCAAGCGTTTGCTACGACCGGGGTGCGTCTCTGAGACACTCAAATCTCGCAGAGCGTTAGGCCCCGTCGGCCGGTGCCATTCTCCACGCTTCCGCGTGCGAAAGACCTCACGATCGTCTTAGCTTTCGAGACCGTCGGGGCATCCTGTATCGGCAAGATGACACGCGAGGAGTTCGAGAGCATCGAGCAACATTCGTGCGCAGGCCTTGGCGATTGCGGAGCAAGGTATACCGCAAACGCCGAAAACCATCGCAGCGTTCGGCGTCAGCTTTTTTCGACCAGCCCTACCCGTTTTGGCCTTTCGGTGCACACGAAAACTGGAGTGCACATGCGTAGTGGCTTCACTCAATTGGCATCAGGAAACTGACGCGTCCGAGTCCGCTGCAAGAGACATGATGTGGCTGAGACTTTTCGACGGGGCAAGGGCGGCGAAGGATGATGGAGCGCGAAGCCGGCAAGTCCTCGCCAGTGCTTCGCGTGGAACCTGGCGAAGGCAGTCTAACCCCGAGGTGGTGCGATATTTTTGAACCACTATTGCATGATACTCATAATATAAAAGACTATGTCGGCTTCGACCGCAGTTCCGATGGGAGGATAAAAATGCGCAGCACTGGAGCACACAATTTTCCGGCAATTGATCGCGTGATCTATGGCAGACCGGCGGCTGAGGCCATCAACGAAGAAGCGGAACGACTGAAGGCAACGCGCGTCTTCCTTATCGTCAGCCGCACCTTGAACACCAAGACCGACGAGATTGAGAAAATCCGGCATACGCTCGGCGACAAACATGCTGCGACCTTCGACGGAATCGCGCAGCACACCACGCGCAAGCAAGCCGCCGAAGTTGCCCTCCACGCCAAGGAAGCCCACGCTGATCTCGTCGTGGCCGTCGGCGGCGGTTCTGCCGTTGATCTCGCCAAGATCGTCATCATGGCGATGGAGCACGATATCCGCGATGAAGCGGGCTTCGATCCGTTCCCCATGGGACCGGGCGTGAGCCATTCCCCGTTCCGCGCGCCTGCAGTCCGGCAGATCGCCGTGCCATCAACGCTGAATGGCGGCGAATACAATGCCGCAGCGCTTGTCACCGATGAGCGCAACAAGCTGAAGCAAATATTCTTTCACCCCCACATGATGCCGGTGGCAGTCATCCTCGACCCTGCCCTCACACTTCACACGCCTTCGAATCTCTGGATGGGATCGGGCACTCGCTCCATGGATCACGGCATCGAAGCATTGTGCTCGCCAGCTGGCACTCCCCTTGCTGACGAAGTGGTTCTGGCGGGTATCCGCGAGCTGCGCGAGGGAATGCTCCGGACCCTGCAGCAACCCGACGATTTCGAGGCGCGCCGCTTGTGTCAATACGGCTCATGGCTTGCGTCCTTTGGACTGCAGGCACGCGTTCCCATGGGCGCAAGTCACGGCATCGGCCACGTGCTTGGCGGGACCTTCGGGGTACCTCACCACTATTGCACGCCCGTCATCATGCCGAGCCTTCTTCGCTATAACAAGCCGTTCACCGATGACGCGCAGAAGCGTTTGGCGGCAGCTTTGGGTGCTCCCGGTGGGGACGCGGCAGACGCCTTTGCGGAGTTCGTCAGGCAACTTGGACTACCGGGCCGCCTCGCCGAGGTCGGCATCGGCGAAGACAAGTTCGGCAAGATCAGCGAAATCGCGATCAACCATCGCTTCGTCAAAGCCAATCCGCGCCCCTTCAACGATCAAGCCGAAATCGTCGATCTGCTGCGAATGGCTGCGTAGCCGCCACGGCTGCGGCCGATGGTGGAGGCACGGTCGTTTGCCTCCGCCATCGGCCTGCACCGCCCTGAAGCCAACATCGGTTAAGACAGGTCTCAATTGTCGGCCGAATGCGCTCTCTCGCAGTCGCACGCAACGGAATTGCCCAAAGCCTGCCGTCCGGCCTCCAGCAGGAGGTCGGACAAACGCTTGTCGTCGACCGCACGCGCCAGCACGACCGAACCGACCATGGTCGCAATTGCGCCGGCGGCCGTCTGTCTCACATCCGATGACGGCCTCCCCGAGGTCAACCGCGCGATGATATCGATCATCTTGCCGAGCCCCCTTTCAAGGGTGCGCCGCGCCTCCGGACCCGACCGCCCGATATCGGCCGCCAAGGCCGGCAGCGCGCAGCCCCGCCCCGGATCGTCACGGTGGCGGGGGCTCAGGTAAGACTCGACAAGTGCGTCGAATCCCTTCCCGGCGGGCAGCCCCTGCGTGAGACTGAGCCGATGCACGATCGTTCGATCCATGGCCAGGGCGAGCCCTTCGACGACCAACGCATCGCGCGATTTGAAGTAGGCGTAGAAGCTGCCATGCGTCAGATTGGCGAGCTTCATCAGGTCGGCCACACTCAAGCCATCGGCCCCGGCCTGGCGCAGACCGCGGGAAGCGCTTTCGACGATGCGTCTGCGGGTGTGCTGCCCATGGTCCTTTGCGTAACGCATCGCCTGCTCCGGGATGGCCCAAGATATTCGCTGATGACGGTCCCATCACGGCCGGAGCTTCCAGCCCGCGCAGAGACGACGAAATGTCGTCTGCAGCGCGGATCGCCAAGCCGTGGCTTCACGCGACCTTGAGCGTGGCCCCGCTGTCGGCGTCAAGGAATCCCGTCAGCCTGCCCCTGATCAATCGCTCGGCGTCCGCCATGATGCGGTCGATCAGCTCCTTCACGGTCGGAATATCGCGAATGAGTCCGACGACCATACCGCAGCTCCAGGCGCCCGCGTCCATGTCGCCGTCGATCATCACCCTGGGATAGACGCCTGCCACCTGATCATGGATGTCGTCGATCTTGAGGCTCTTGCCCTTCTCGCGCTCGATTTCGAGCAGATTCTCGACGCCCCTGTTGTTCAGGACTCGCTCCGTGTTGCGGAGCGCGCGCATGACGAGCCTGGTGTCGAGCTCGGACGCTGCGACCAGCGCCTTCTTGACGTTCTCGTGCACCGGCGCTTCCTTGGTGGCGATGAACCGCGTACCCATGTTCATTCCCGCGGCTCCCATCGCCAGCGCCGCAACCAGGCTGCGCGCGTCGGCCATACCGCCGGAGGCCACGAACGGGATCTTCAATTCTTCGGCCGCACGTGGCAGCAGGATCATGTTCGGCATGTCATCTTCGCCCGGATGACCGCCGCACTCGAAGCCGTCGACGCTGACGGCATCGCAGCCGATCTGTTCGGCCTTCAGCGAATGCCGGACGGAGGTGCATTTGTGGATCACCTTGATGCCGCCCGCCTTCAGGGCCGGCATGTACTGTTCAGGGCTGCGCCCGGCGGTCTCGACGATCCTGACGCCGCCCTCCCTGATGGCAGCGATGTACTCCGGATAAGGCGGCGCGCTGAAGGTCGGCAGGAACGTCAGGTTCACGCCGAACGGTTTATCCGTCATGTCCCGGCAGCGCGCGATCTCCTTGGCAAGCAGCTCCGGCGTCCGCTGGGTGAGGCCCGTGATCAAGCCGAGCCCGCCGGCGTTGGATACCGCGGCCGCCATTTCCGCGAAGCCGACATAGTGCATTCCGCCCTGGATGATCGGATGTTCGATACCGAACAGTTCAGTGATCGCTGTCTTCACGAATGATCTCCCCGCGTTTCCGCTCAGTGGATGATTTCAAACAAGCCCGCGGCGCCCATGCCGCCACCGATGCACATGGTCACCACGCCGTATTTCGCCTTGCGCCGCCGTCCCTCGATCAGGAGATGGCCGGTGAGCCGCGAGCCGGTCATGCCGTAGGGGTGGCCGATCGCGATCGAGCCGCCATTGACGTTGAGCTTGTCCGGATCGATGCCGAGCTTGTCGCGGCAATAGATTACCTGCACCGCATACGCCTCGTTGAGCTCCCAGAGATCGATGTCGTCGATCCTCAAACCATGGCGCTTGAGCAGGCGCGGGATCGCAGCGACCGGGCCGACACCCATCTCGTCCGGCTCGACCCCGGCGGCAACGAAGCCGCGGAAGATGCCGAGCGGCTTCAGCCCCTTGCTGGCTGCAAACTTGCCGCTCGTGATCACACAGGCCGAAGCACCGTCCGAGAGCTGGCTGGCATTGCCCGCGCTGATGGTCTTGCCCTCGAACACCGGCTTGATCTTGGCAAGGCCCTCGGCCGTGGTTTCCGGACGCGGACCCTCGTCCTTCGTGAGCGTCACCTGTTCGTAGGTGACCTCCTTGGTTTCCTTGTTGACGAGCGCCATCCTGGTCGTGAACGGCACGATCTCGTCGTTGAAGCGGCCGGCCTGCAGAGCGGCGCCGACGCGGCGCTGGCATTCGAGACTGTATTCGTCCTGCTTGTCGCGGCCGATCCTGTACCGCTCGGCGACGACCTCCGCCGTATCGAGCATCGACATGTACATTTCGGGCTTCATCGCCATCAGCTCGTCGTCGACGGCGTGAAACTTGTTCATGTGCTCGTTCTGCACGAGGCTGATCGACTCGATCCCGCCGCCGATGGCGACTTCGACCCCATCAAGCATCACCGAGCGCGCGGCAACGGCGATGGCCTGCAGGCCGGACGCGCATTGCCGGTCGATCGTGGTGCCGGCCACCGTCACGGGCAGGCCAGCGCGGATCGCGCCCTTGCGCGCCACATTCATCACCATGGTGCCTTGCTGCATCGCGCAGCCCATCACCACGTCTTCGACCTCGCCCGGCGCAATGCCGGCGCGCTTCACGGCTTCGGCCATCACATGCCCGGCCATGGTCGGGCCGTCCGTGTTGTTGAGCGCGCCACGATAGGCCTTGCCGACGGCCGTCCGGGCGGTGGAAACGATGACTGCTTCAGTCGTCATGCTGGCCTCTTCTTTTACGCGGCCGCATCCAGCTGCGCGTAGCGCAGGACGTGGAATGCGGGATCGCCGAACTGGATGTTGATGGAGGAGATTCGCTTGAAATAGTGTCCGACGTTCAGCTCGTCGGTCATTCCCATGCCGCCGTGAAGCTGCACCGCCTGGTCGGCTACGAACTTTCCGGCATAGCCAATCTTCGACTTGGCCCCGGAGGCGAGCCGCGACAGGCCTGAATCACGGGCGTTGAGGCTGAGATTGAGATGCTGCATCAGGGAGAGCGCCTCCTGATGGGCAATGAACATGTCGACCATGCGATGCTGCAACACCTGGAAGGAGCCGATGGTGGTGCCGAACTGCTTGCGGGTCTTCGAATAGTCCAACGTTGCGGCATTCAGCTCGCCGATCGCGCCGACGACCTCGGCGCAGAGCGCGCCGATCGCGCGGTCACGACAGGTTTCCAGCGCGGCAACGCCCTCGCCTTCTGCTCCCAGCAATTGACCGCGGACCTCGCGCAAACTGATCTCGGCGGCGCGGCGTCCGTCGATCGTCTTGAAGCTCTGGAGATTGACGCCCCCGGCATGGCGGTCGACCACGAACAGGCTGACGCCGCCGCGGTCGCGATTATCGCCGGCGGTCCGCGCCGAGACGATCAGATGATCCGCCCACGGCGCTGCCATCACCATGGTCTTCTCGCCGCTCAGAACGTAGTCGCCTCCCTCACGCCGCGCCTTGGTCGCGACATTGGCGAAATCAAACCGGGAGGCTCTCTCGGTCCAGGCCAGCGACCAGATCCTGGAGCCGTCGATGATGCCTGGAATGAAACCCTGCTTCTGCTCGGACGTACCAAGCTGCTCGATCAGGCCACCGGCAAGCACCACCGTTTCGACGAAAGGCTCGACGACGAGGTGACGGCCGAACTCCTGCATGACGATCATGGTCGACAACGGACCGCCGCCGAGGCCGCCGGCGTCCTCGGAAAACGGCGCAGCGAGCAGGCCGAGCTCGGCGAAGACCTTCCACCGCGTCCGGCTGAACCCCTCCTCGCTCGCCACGATCTTGCGCCGCGCCTCGAAATCATACTGGTCGCGCAAAAGGCGCTGAACGCTGGATCGCAGTAATTCCTGCTCTTCCGTGAACTGAATATCCATCCGATCCTCCCGATCCGCCGTGGCTTAGAGCCCGAGCACGGCTTTGGCGATGATGTTTCGCTGGATCTCGTTGGACCCGCCGTAGATGCTGAGCTTGCGCGCGTTCAGATATTTCTCGGACGCGGTGTGGCCGTAGTCCGGGCCCGGCATGAAGCGGTTGGAGCTGATCGGATGCTCGCGGATCGCAAGACCATAATTGCCGATGGCGCGGTGCGTGAGCTCGGTGATGTCCTGGAAGATCTCGGTGCCGCGGATCTTGAACAGCGACGCCGCCGGACCGGGATCGATGCCACGCGCCATCTGGGCGACGACGCGCAGTTCGGTCGCCTCCAGCGCCAGCACGTCCAGCTCGACGCGGGCGATGTCGCGTAGAAATTCCAGATGCGCCGGATCGTCGGCCGGTATCTCGGCCTTCACGATCTGCTTCAGCTTCCGGAGATAACGGGTGGACCGGCCGATGCCCGCCATGCTGGTGCGCTCGTTGCCGAGCAGAAATTTGGCGTACGTCCAGCCCTTGTTCTCCTCGCCGACCAGGTTCTCGACGGGCACACGGACGTTTTCGAGAAAGACGTCATTGACCTCGTGACTGCCGTCGATCGTGATGATCGGCCGCACGGTGACGCCGGGCGACTTCATGTCGATCAGCAGGAAGGAGATTCCGGATTGCGGCTTCACATTCGGATCGGTTCGCACCAGGCAGAAGATCCAGTCGGCGTGCTGTGCCAGCGTGGTCCAGGTCTTGTGCCCGTTGACGACGTAGTGGTCCCCCTCGCGCACCGCCTTGGTTCTGACGGTTGCGAGATCGGAGCCGGAGCCCGGCTCGGAATAGCCCTGGCACCACCAATCCTCGCCGGACAGAATTCGCGGCAGAAACTTCTTCTGCGCCTCGTTGCCGAACGTGTAGATCACCGGCCCGACCATGGTCACGCTGAAGGCAAGCGGCGGCAGCGTTCCCGCCCGGGAGGTTTCCTGCTCAAAGATGAACCGCTGTGTGACCGTCCAGCCCGGCCCGCCATACTCCTTGGGCCACAGCGGCGCGATCCAGCCCTTCTTGTGGAGGATCCGGTGCCAGAGCAGTGACTGCTCCTTGGTCAGGTCGGTCTCCGGATTGGGAACGCGCATCTCCGCCGGATAATTGTCCGCGATGAAGGCGCGCACTTCATCGCGGAAATCCGCGTCCTCGGCAGACAGCGCAAGCTCCATCGTAAGGGCCTCCTTACCACTTCTCGCCGAAGGGGCGGATTTCCAGCTCGAACGTCCACGCGCTCTTCGGCTGCTGATAAAGCTGCCAATAGGACGCAGCGACGGACGACGGCGGCATCAAGAGATCGGGATCGTCGAGCGCATTCGGACCGAGCGCCTCGAGCCGGCGCTGCCGCACCCATTCCGTATCGACGCCGGAATCGATGATGAGATGCGCGACGTGAATGTTCTTGGGGCCGAGCTCGCGCGCCATCGCCTGAGCCACCGCCCGCAGGCCGAACTTCGCGCTGGCAAAGGCGGCATAGCCGCTGCCGCCGCGGAGAGACGCTGTCGCGCCGGTGAAGAAGATGTTGCCGCCGCCGCGAGGCAGCATGAGCCGCGCGGCTTCGCGGCCAGCGAGAAAGCCGGAATAGCAGGCCATCTCCCAGACCTTGCGGAACACGCGCTCGGTCGTATCGAGGATCGGAAAGTTGACGTTGGCGCCGATGTTGAAGATGCAGACCTCCAGCGGCGCGTGCTGGTCGGCATCAGCGAGGAAGGAGATAACCTCCTCCTCCTTGCGGGCATCCAGCGAGCGCGCGTGGATTTCGCCTCCGGTGGCCTCGATCTCCTTGACGAGCGGCTCGAGCTTGGCGCCGTTCCGGCGCCCGGCAAACACCGTGAAGCCCTCAGAGGCGAACTTCTTGGCGATCTCGCCGCCGATATAGTCGCCGGCACCGATCACTGCGACAGTTGCGTTTCTCTTTTGCACGGATCGTCTCCCGGTTGAATTGAACTTCGTAAACTCGTAGCTCTACGCCGTCCTGGCGACCGGCCTGGTTTGCTCGAGGATGGACTCCTCGACGTCTCGAAGCTGGTCCTTGCCGAAGAACATCTCCTTGCCGACGAAGAAGGTAGGTGAGCCGAACGCGCCTCGGCTGACGGCATCGTTGGTCAGATCAATCAACCTCTTCTTGACGTCGTCCTGTTGGGCGCGAGCGATCAATCTGTCGATATCGAACCCCGAAGCGATGAACGCATTCCGGAAGATTTCGAGGTCGTCCATCTTCTTCGGCTCCTCCCACATATGGTGATAGGCCGCGCGAAAATAGGACTCGAACACGCCCTCGAACTGGGCCGCCACGGCGCCCCGCATCAGCATCAGCGTGTTGACGGGAAAGAAGGGATTCTGGCGGAATTTCGTGACGTTGTGGCGGCGGATAAACCGCTGGGTCTCGAGCGCCTGATATTGCGGCTTGTTCTTGATCCCACGAAGCGAGTCGAACGGCGACATGTTGCCCGTTGCCTTGTAGATGCCGCCGAGCAAGACCGGAACATACTCGAATTTCGCACCGGTGCGCTGCTCGATGCCCGGAATCGCCACCTCTGCCAGATAAGCGTTCGGACTACCGAAATCGAACTGGAATTCAATCTTCAAGGTCATCTCGGCTCCTCCCGCGGAACATGTGCTTGCCCTGGCGATCCCGTCGCCGGCCTGACTTTCCTCAAACATACAGTTCTAAAATAGAACTGTCAAACGCTCCCGCAATCTGCTGCTTTCGTCTTGGCTGGCAGGGTATTGTTTGGAGTTTAGTACCTATCTAGAATGGCAAATCCCGCGCCGGCCTCCGCAACGATTCGAGACGAGGTCCGTGCCGCGGCGGCGATTGGAGTGTGTGGATGAAGTGGAAGGAACTCGAGGAAGAGCCGTGCTCGATGGCCCGAACTATCGGCGTGATCGGCGATCGCTGGACTCTTCTGATCCTGCGCGAGTGCTTTCTGCGCACACGCCGCTTCGAGGGATTTCAGTCGGCACTCGGAATCACCCGGCATTTGCTTGCCGAACGTCTGAAGAAGTTGGTTCGGCAGGGCATCCTGCGCCGCATTCCCTACCAGGAATCCCCCAAGCGGCACGAATATATCCTGACCCAGAAGGGGCTCGATCTGTATCCGATCATGATGGCAATCGTGCATTGGGGCGATACTCACATGGTCGACGAGCGCGGCCGCCCCCTCCTGCACCAGCATCGCAAGTGCGGAAAAGATTTTGATCCGGTCATGGTGTGCTCCGAGTGCGGCGAGCCGCTGTCGGCCAAGGAGGTTCATACTCATCCCGGGCCGGGTGCTCGCAGCGCCCCGGCGGCAGTGGCGCCGACGACCTCGAAAACAAAGCCGCGCTCGCGGGCCGCCTGAGGCCTGCACCGAAGCCGTTCCGCGGCAAACAATCCCGCAGAAGGTACCGGCAGACGCGATCTGGCGGCCAGGAGTCCGTAACGTCCGCACAGCGACAAGCTCGCTCTTAGACCCGGATCACGTCGGCGCCAGCCTCAAGTGTGTAGAGACGCTCAACCTGCTCGGATCGAACTTTCAGCACAGCGCGTTGGTTGACATAGGCCTTGTCGGTGATCTCTCCTGCCGCCATTGATGGCGGATCTTTCAGCAGAACGAAGGAGCAGATCCGTTCGCTGCTTCCGACAGTCTCGTTGTAGTCCCGAAAGCGATCCTGCAGGAATCCGACCACGGCGGGATCCGAGGTCAAATCCGCACCCGGAGTTTTCGAGATTCGCGCGGCCTCCGTGGGGTTCAACTAGCAGAGCAGCGCGCACGCCTCACGATTTTCACCCGCGACCACCATGTCGAGCAAGACACCGCGCGTTGCGGCCAGGATTGCCGCGCGCATATTGCCGATCGAGACCCAGGTCCCATTCGCAAGCTTGAAGTTCTCGGAAATTCGTCCGGTAAAGCGTAGCCCGAGCTCAGGCTTCTGCGGATCCAGAAACGAGACAGTATCGCCGATGCGATAGAAGCCTTCCTCGTCGGAGGCCATTTCCGTCAAATCCGGCCGCCCGAGATAACCCGGCGTGACGTTGGGTCCCTTGACCCTGACCTCGTAAGTATCCGAGACCGGAATGAGCTTGAGCCGCAGTCCCGGCGCGGGAAGACCGATCTCGCCGGGCCGATCTGTCGCCCAATGGGTCGTACTGATGGTCGGGGCGGTTTCGGTCGTACCGTAACCCGACATGACCGGAATTCGCCGGCCGGTCACCGAGAGTGTCAAGCGATAGAGCTTCTCCAGCGTGTCCTTTGAAATTGCAGCGCCGGCATAGCTCATTCGGTCCATCCGCTTGAATACACTGGCGCCCAGATTGGGATCCTTCTCGACCGCGTCACACAGGAGGTTATAACCGGCAGGCACGTTGAACATGGCGGTCGGCGACACTTCCTTGAGATTGGCGACCGTCTTGTGAAAGAGCTGCGGCAGCGGACGGCCGTCGTCGATATAGAGCGTACCGCCGTTCTTGAGGATGCCGTGAAGAATGACGTTGCTGCCCATCGTGTGGTGCCAAGGCAGCCACTCCACTTGGACTGGCGCAGCCGGAGGAGACACGAGCTGGCTGCCCATTTGCAGGGAGCTTGCCATCATGCGATGGGTGTTGAGCACACCTTTCGGAAAGCCTGTCGAACCCGACGTGAAGAGTATCTTGGCGACAGCGTCGCACGAGACCGCATGAGATGCCCCGGCAAATCCGTCGCACGCGGTTTTGGCTGTCAGGGTGCGGAACGGTACCGTGTCCGGCGCGCCATCGACACTGATCCAGGTCGCCGCCGCCAATTCCGGAATAGTGCGGCCTGCGGAAAACTCACGTCCGCTTTGGACGAAGACGAAGCTCGGGCGCAGCACTTCGGCGATGTCCTTGAGACGAGCAAGTCCACCGGGCATCAGCGTGTAGTTTGGCGATATCGACGCCAGGATAACCCCGATTGACATCGCCGCAAACGAAACCACGGCGTTCTCGATCGAGTTTCCGGAGAGGATGGCCAGCTTGTCCGCTGGCTTTGCGCCCAGATCGAGCAAACTTTGGCCCACCGCCTGGACCTGAGACCATGCCTCGCCGTAGGTGATCTCGTCCCACCCGCCTTTCGCATTGCGCTGCGCGAGGAATATCCGGTCCGGCGTGGCGCTCGCCCAACTCGGCAAGAAGTCCGTGATGCGCCAGTCACACGGCTTCCACTCGAGGGGCGAACTCAATATAAGCGCGCCATCTGGTCGGCGCTCGATTGAAACCTCGCGCGGCGCAAACGTCAGTGCCTTCGTCGACATCGAATTGATCTCCTGAAGTACCCGGGATGGCGATCGCACCCGTTGCGCTCAAGTCGCGCAGGACGCCGGCGCCGGCTCAATGCCGCTCGCCCCTCGCCTGTTACCTGCTCATTCGGACCTGGCGTCCAGCACTTCACCGAAGGCTTCCCAAGTCGATCCGGTCCATCGCTGCAGGCGCATCTGAGTCCAGATCATGTTCTCGGTTTCGCTGGTGTTGATCTTGATGCCCGGCAGTGCGGTCGGGACGACGAAGTCCCGGAGGTTCTTGGCCTGCGCCAGGATGTTCTTGCGGGACAGGTCGTCCCCGCATTGCTTCAGGATTTGCTCGAGCAGGATGCCTTGCTGATAACCGGTGAGATAGCTGCCGTTGGTGATATCGACGCCGGGCAGATATTTGTCGATAAACGCCCGATAGGCTTGCATGCCGGGATCATCTTTCCACTTCGGATCCACGACATCCTTGTTGATGGTGCCGACGATCACGCCAGTCGACTTGTCGAGGCCGGCCGGCGTGAGCGTGCCCCCAACCGAACCGGACGGAAAGTTGATGATCACGGTCGCCTTCCAGCCGATCAAAGAGGCCTGCCGGATCGCCTGCGCAGCGAATTTCGGCGTGCCCGCAATCATCAGGGCATCCGCACCGGAGCTCTTCAGGTTGGTGATCTGCGAATCGACGGTCGGTTCAGTGACCTCGTAGGACGCGGTGACGACCCTGCGATCATAGTCCTTACCGAGAAACGCCTTGAAGGCGTTGACGTAGTCTTTTCCGAGGTCGTCATTCTGGTAGAGGATCGCATATTTGGCGTTCGGCAGGGCCTTCGTGAGGTATTTTGCGTAGATCTTTCCCTCGGTATCGTAGCTGACGAGACCTGTCGTGATCAGCGGGTAACTGGCGACGTCGGTGAACTTGGACGATCCGCTGACGATCGCGATGCTGGGCACCCCTTTCGACTTCAGGTATTTTGACGTTGCCGAAATGGCGGGAGTGCCGAGCTGGCCGAACATGAATGCAACTTCATCGCTCTCAACGAGCTTGCGGACCTGCTCCACCGCCTTGGGCGGGCTATAGGCATCGTCATAGGCGACGTAATTGATCCTGCGGCCGCTGATGCCGCCGCGATCATTCAGGGACTGTATGTAGGCGATCAGCCCCTTGCCCACGAGACCGATCGATGAAGCCGGCCCGCTGAACGGAAACACCCCGCCAATCTTGATTTCAGTCGCCGTAACCCCGGGCTCGTCGGCCGCGAATGCCGGGCTGCCCAACAGCACGAGCAGAACGGCAAGACTCTTCCATCTCGGCAACATCGGCATCCTCCCTGAGGCGCACTCTTCCGGTGCGCCGTTCGATTCTTATGTGTCTCTACGACTCGCGAGGCGTCATGCCGTGCGAAATCGAGCGCGCTTGCCAAGCGTCGATGGCCAAGCGCGTCAACCGTTGCGGCTCTTGGATCGGCCGCCTCATTGCCCAAACTTACAGTTCTTTTTTAGAACTCGTCAAGCGATTCGATGAACTTCCCCCGACCTCGAAAGCAGCGCTTGCGGTTTGTGGAGAGTTATGTTCGGAAGTCGCTAGACGCTGCATCAGCGGTTGATACCATTGTCCAGTCGCGAGGCCCCGCCCTGTCGGCCTGGACACCGTGCGATACAGCACCGGACCAATTAATTCTATTATTGAACTTACGAAATGATGGTGTTGAGCCGTCAAATAGCGGCGCGGCAACGCTTGCGCCCCGCAAGCCGGCGATCAGCTTTGGATGTGCAGCGCGTGGCCGAAGAGGTTCAGGCTTAGACGGGAGGAGCGCTCTCTGTGAGGCCGGGCTCCATGGTCGCCTTCAAGACGTTCAGGGCGCCAGCCTGCGCCGCTGACCAGTCGACTGCGGCGCAAGCTTTCAGAGAGTGGGGCGAACCGCATTTTCAAGACGGTGCGCAATGGCGGCCATTATGGATCAGTGCGGTCAGCGCCGGGACGTCCGCGCGCTCGCGACGGGGCCGAAAGTGCTCTTGCTGGGCTTTAGGCGAAGAACACCCCAAACCCGCACGTCTAGATGCTGCGATAGCGCTCGATAGCTGAGAGATCCGGCACTATTCCGAGCCCCGGGTCGTCACTCAGCTGAACCACGCCTTCACCCACGTCGATCAGGGAGCCGCAAAACAAATCGCGCAGCGGATTATCGTTGGCGTCGACTTCCAGCCAGCCATCTCCTCCGATACCGGCCAGCAGATGAGCCGAGGCAAGCAGTCCAATGCCGCCGCCGAGATAGTGTGGGCAAAACGTCTTGCGCACGTCGAGAATGTCACGCGCCAGCCCGGCACAGACCGTGAGCCCGCCCCATTTCGCGATGTCCGGCTGAACCACGCCGAGCACGTCCTCGGTCAGCACCTGCCTGAAGCCTTCGGCGCTCGAGATGTTCTCGCCGGCCGCAATCGGCATGTCCGCGCCTGCCCTCAGTCTTTGCCATTCTTCGCGGGGCCGATCGGCGCGGATGGGCTCTTCCAGCCAGCGCAGATCGAACCCGCCGAGCCGCTCCAGCATCTGAAGCGCCTGTTCGACCGACCAGCCCTGATTGGCGTCCGCCGCGAGCATGCCCGCGCCGACGATCTGGCGCAGGGCTGCGAGATTGGCGAGGTCGATGTCGGCGCCGAATCCGACCTTCAGCTTCAACGCGCGATGACCTCGCTCGAGTGCGGCTTCGGCCGTCTGCGTGGCGCCGCCGGGATTGATGCCGCTGGCATAGACCTTGATCGTACTGCCGTGCCCACCGAGCAGCCGCCACAGCGGCAAACGCCGACGGCGCGCCGAGAGGTCCCATAGCGCGAGATCGATGCCCGCGATCGCCTGCGCAAACGGACCGGGTTCGCCGCATTGCAGTGCCAGCACTTCGGTGCCCCTCGTCAGGCTCTCGAAGGCTTGAGCCGGACCGTCGAACTTGCGCCCGACGAGACCCGATGCGAGCACCTCGTTCACGAGCCGTGCACGATGCTCCGCACCCGGCGCGGGAAAATTCGACCAGGCTTCGCCCCATCCCTCGACGCCATCTTCATCGACGGCGCGAATGAAGACAGCGGGGCGGTTGAGCATGCGGCCGAACGACGTCACCACCGGCGTTGCCAACGGATAGCGATAGCAGAACGCTTCGATCGAGCGGATTGTGAAGCTGTCAGACGTCATGTTGCAGATCCTGCGATCGGGATCAGACCACGCGGAACGGCCATCAGCTCAATACGCGCGCGCGAAGTCCCCTTCCCGCTTAATATCAGTAAATACGGGAAAGCGCGCCTTCCACGGCGTTCCCTTGGCCTTTGTCAGCTCGTTGAGCCGTTCGAGCACACCAAGGCCGTCCTTGCGCAGGCTGGCGGCAACCGCCGCGCGGTCCGGGAAATTCTTCAAGACGGCATCGAGCCAGATCGTGCGGCCCGCCAAAAACCCGCCCGCGCCCGCGGCATAGGCAAAGTCGAGCACCCGTTCGAATTTCTCGGGCGCAGCACCGCCGGAGAGCAGCACCCAGGGGATGCTGCGCGCGCGGCAGATGTCGCCAATCGCATCGAACTCCGTCTGCGCGGCTTTCGCCTCGGCGCTGCCATCCCGGGCAGGCAGACTGTTGGCCGCCAGCGGGCTCTCCAGCTTCAGAAGGTCGACGCCATATTCCGGCTTGGCGAACTCGCGCACGCTCTCAATGACCAGACCTGGAAGTTTTCCGGGCGACTCCACGTAGTCGGCGGTGTGATTGGCGCTGCCGAGGAACGGATAGACGAGCAGTTCCAGGACGTAGGGAATGTCGTGACGGGCGCAGTCCTGCCCGATCTCGCGAACGAACCGCTTCTGATGCTCGTTGACCGCAGCATCGGCGTCCGGCCGGTACCACGCCAGCACCTTGACGGCATCGCCGCCCATGGCGCGGATCTTCTCAACGCTCCAATCGGCGATCGCGCGCGACTTGCGTCCGCCCGACGTCTCATCCACCCGGTGCTCTTCGAGCGTCATGATGAGACCGCAACGCGGCGGCAGAAGATCGATCGCCGCTGGCACCGCGAAATTCGGATCGAACAGCATCGAGCTGCAATGCGGCGCGAGGTTCTCGACGAGCAGACGCTTTGCCGCCGTCACGTCGGAATATTCGACCTGGTCCCGCGTAATCCCCTTTGCTTTCGCAATAGCATCAAACAGCGGCGGCCGCTGATCCAGCGCGACCATGCGAAAATGACCGTCCGCGTCGGCCAGACGTGCCAGGCCGCGGTTCTTTCCAATCGTTCTCATGGCTTCGTCCTCATGAATGCAAGACACTCGTTGATGGTGGGGATTCCGTTGCGTCCGCCTGCGTGGCGGCATTTCATCGCTGCCGCAGCAGCCGAAAACGCCATAGCGTCGCGCACGTCGAGACCGGCGCCGATCGCGAGGGCATAAGCGCCATGGAAGACGTCGCCGGCGCCCGTGGTGTCCACCACATCGACCGCGAAGGCCGCCTGTCGGTGCAGGCAGCCGTTCTCGTACCAGCTCACGCCCTCTTCACCGCGCGTGACGGCGATGATGCGACACCCGAAGCGGGCGAGCGCGGCGAGGGTTTCATCCTTGGCCGAGCCGCCAAAAGCCGTGAGCGCAGGCTCGGAGAAGATTGCGTGGTCGGTCAGGGGCAACAGCCGCTCGAACACCTCGGCATCGGCCATGTCGCCGTCGAGCACCGTCGGGATCCCGCGCGCGCGGGCTTCGCGGAACAACGTCGCGGCCCCCTCGACCCAGCGCGGATCCGCCAGCACCGAGGATGCGCGGGCAACGGTCTCCAGCGGCAGCCAGTCGGCTGCTTCCGGATAGAGACCGCGGAAGTTGACGATCTGCCGTTCGCCGGAATTGTCGACGATGACACCGGAGACGGACGAGCGGCCGTCCGCAAACAGCCGGAAATTCTCGATGTCGACGCCTTCCGCGGTGAAGGCCGACTTCATCTCGTGCCCGGCAGCATCATTCCCTGCCCGCCCCCAGAACGCGACGGATGCACCGAGCTTTGCGACCGCAACGCTCGCATTGGCGGCCATGCCGCCGCCGAGCGTGCCGTACTCGACGGCCTTGACTTTCTCGCTTCCACCCGAGAACGGCCGGTCGACGCGCCAGACCTGGTCGAGCGCGGACAACCCGAGACAGATCACGTGCACGGGCCTCGCCTTGGACGCGACGTCCGCCAGCGCCGAGAGATCGCCGATGTTGACCAATGCGCTCACCGCACGACCTGTCCATTTGCGGCATCGAACAGATGCGTCTTGCCGGGCTGCGGTCGCAGATTGATGCGATCGCCGACCTTCGGTCGCAGCGACGGATCAACCCGCGCGATGGATGCCGCGCCGGCAAGATCGAAATGGATCAGCGTGTCCGAGCCGAGCGGCTCAACGAGCTTGACGTTCACTGTAATGCCGTCGGCAGCATCGGTGGCAACGGCAAAATGTTCGGGGCGAATGCCAAGCACAGCGCTCCGGGCCCGCCGCAGCCCGTTTGCCGTCTCCTCGCCCAACGGCACCACCGTTCCGCCTTGCGAAAGGATCGCACGCTCCTGTCGCCATTCGACCGGGAAGAAATTCATGGCTGGCGAACCGATGAAGCCGGCGACGAACTGGTTGGCCGGCCGCTCGTAGACCGCCTCGGGCGTGTCGTATTGCTGGATCGTGCCGCTCTGAAGCACCACGATGCGGTCGGCCATGGTCATGGCCTCGATCTGGTCATGCGTCACGAAGACCATGGTGGTCTTGAGTTCCTGCGACAGCGCCTTGATCTCTGCGCGCACCTGCCCGCGCAGCTTGGCGTCGAGATTTGAGAGCGGCTCATCGAACAGGAAGGCTTTTGGATTGCGCACGATCGCACGCCCCATGGCGACGCGCTGGCGTTGGCCGCCGGAGAGCTCCTTCGGCTTGCGGTCGAGATACGGCTCGATGTGCAGCAGCGCCGCCGCGCGCTTCACCCGCGCGTCGATCTCCGCCTTCGGCGTTCCCCGCAGCTCCAGCGCAAAGGACATGTTGTCGTAAACCCGCATGTGCGGATAGAGCGCGTAATCCTGGAACACCATCGCGATGTCGCGCTGCGCCGCCTGCACGCCGTTGACGCGCGTGTCGCCGATGTAGAGGTCGCCGGAGGAAATGGGCTCGAGACCTGCGATGATCCGGAGCAAGGTCGACTTGCCGCAACCGGACGGGCCAACGAAAACCACGAATTCGTGGTCCGCGATCTCCAGATTGAGATCGGGGATCACAGTGAAATTGCCGTAGCGTTTGGTAAGGTTGCGGATCGAGATCGAGGCCATATCGCTTAGTCCAGCGCCAGTACAGGCTTGATCAACTCGCCCTTGGCGAAGCGGGCGAAATTCTCGGGCAAAGCGGACAGGCCGAACTCGCCGTCGACGAGAACGCGGTATTCGTCCTTGTACCGGCGCAGCAGATCGACGTTCGGCTCGAAATCCGAGACCGGGAAGTAGAAGGTCCGGATCATGTAGAAGTCCTTGCGGCGGAACACCTTGCCTTCCTCGATGGTCCAGGGCGCGGCGTTCTCGCCGACCAGCACCAGCGCCCCGCGCGGCAGGACGAGCTCGATGCCGAGATTGCGTGCCGCATGCGCGCCGGAGCATTCCATGATGAGGGCGAACCGTTTCGATGTGTCGCCGACCGGATGCGGTTTCGCGCCGAACGATCGGGCGATATTCAAGCGTGCGGCGTTCGGATCGGCCACATGGATGTCATCATAGCCGAGACTGCGGAGTGCCAGCACGACGCCGAGACCGACAGGCCCCGCTCCCATCACGAGGACCGCACCTGCCTCGTCCGGCGGCACGACACGACTGACGAACCGAACGGCGTGGCCGGAGGTGCCGATGGTGTCGAGCAAGAGCGGCGCGAGGCTGTCCTCGATATCGTCGGGCACCGGCAGCAGGCAATTCTCCGGCACCGGCACGTATTTGGCGTAGCCGCCCGGCCTGTTCCAGCCGATCAGGCTCGAGACCTCCAGGCACATCTGGGTGTCGCCGCGTTTGCAGGCCGCACAGTGGTCGCAGTGCAGCGGGATATAGACGGCGCAGCGGCCGCCATGCAGGCGGTGGCCGGGCTGCTCGACCACGCCAAAAATCTCGTGACCGGCGGTGAACTCGGCGCCCTTGTGCCAGAGCTTGAAGTCGGAGCCGCACAGCGCGGTGCGCGAGACCCGCACCAGCACCTCGCCTGCTCCGACGTCGGGCATCCGCACCGGCTCGATGGTGATGCGTTCGTGACCATGGAACACCGCCGCCTGCATGATCGCGTTCGGACGAGGCATTTCGTTCATCAGATACCTAACCTTTCACCGCGCCGAGCGTCAGCCCGGACACCAGCCAACGCTGAACCAGAGCCGCCAGCACCAGCGGTGGCAATGCGATCAGCGTCGCCGCGGCCATCAGGGCGCCCCATTGCGTCGAGCCTTCGCCGATGAAATTGAAGGCGGCCGCGATCAGCGTCTTGGTGTCGCCATTGGAGAGCACCAGCGCAAACAGGAAGTAGTTCCACGAGAATACGAAGGCGAGTATGGCCGAGACGGCGATGCCGGACGCCACCAGCGGCAGCGCGATGCGCCAGAGGATGCGCGTGACGCTGCAACCGTCGACCTGTGCCGCCTCGAACACGCTGCGTGGAATGGCATCGAACGACGGCAGCAGCACCCAGATCACGATCGGGAGCGTGATCACCGCGTGGCTGAGGATCAGCGCCGTGTACGACCCGATCATGCCGACCTGCCGGAACATGACGTACCACGGCAGCAGGAACAACGTTCCCGGTGCCATGCGCGCCGCGAGCGTCAGGATCGCCGGCCACGAAATACGCGTCCAGGAAACGGCGAACGCGGCCGGGATTCCGAACAGTAGCCCGAGCGCGGTCGAGCCGACGGTCACGATCAGGCTGTTGAGGGCGTAGCTCAGGAACGGCGTCGTCTTGGTCAGCTCGACATAATTGTCCAGCGTCGGCGTGAAGATCAGGGTCGGCGGATAGGCCGTCACCTCGAAGGACGGCTTGAAGGAGGACAGCACCATCCAGACCGTTGGCGTCATGATGATAACGCCGGCCAGCACGAGCTGCACCAGGTTGAGCCAGCGTATCCAGCGGTCGGTGTTGACTGCGTCGGTCATGAGATCACCACGCTACCGCGCCGCGCAGGCGGTTGAAGGCGAGCACGGCGCCGAACACGATCGCGGTCAGCGTCAGCATCAACGCGCTGGCATAGCCGATGTTGAAAAACTCGAAGCCGACCCGGAAGCCGTAGATATTGAGCGTATTCGAGGCGTTGCCGGGGCCGCCCTGCGTCGTGATGTAGATGATGTCGAAGAAGCGCAGGAGATCGACGCTGCGCAGGATGGCTGCAGTGACGATGGTCGGCAGCAGCAGCGGCAGCGTGATGCGCTGGAAGGTCTTGAACGCAGATGCGCCATCGATCTGCGCGGCCTCGTAGACGCTCGGCGGCAGAGATTGCAGGCCGCCAAGCACGATCAGGGCGACGTACGGCGTCCATTGCCAGCTATCGATCAGCGCGACCGTCGGAATGACCCATGTCGGCGACGCCAGCCAGTCCGATGGCGGCAAGCCGAGCGATTGCAGGATGTAATTGGCCGCGCCCAGCGACGGATCGAGGATCACGAGCCACATCATTCCGGCGACCACCGGCGGCATCATGAAGGGCGAGATGAACAGCGAGCGCACGATCCCAGGAAGGCGCTTGGCATGAAATAGCACCAACGCAAGCCAGACGCCGAAGACGAGCTGCAGCACCAGCGAGAGCACGAACAATGCAATGGTGATCCACAACCCATGCCAGAACTCGACGTCGGAAATCAGCTTGGTGTAATTGGCAAGGCCGGCAAAGGACTGCTTGCCGGTCGAAGAGAAAGTCTGGAAGCCGAGCCAGATCGTATAGACGACCGGAAATGCGATCATCGCGACCGTGAAAATCACGGCCGGTGCCGAGAGCGCCGCCATTTCCAGCTTCTGCCGGTCCTGCGTGAGTGTCGCAGCCGTATCAGACATGTATTCCTGTCCTCGATCGAGTTAGGTGCCGGCCGGCGCGGACACCAGCCGGCACCAGGCGGTCAGTTCAGCGCGATCAGCGCGTCCAGCGCCTTGTCGGCGTCCGCACAAGCCTGATCGACGGTCTTCTGCTTCAGGATCAAATCCTGCACCGCCTGACCAATGAACTCGCGCGATTGCGGATTGGCGACGATGGGATAGCCGACTTCGGACGAGCCCTTGGTGGCGAGCACATCGAGCGCGGCCTGCCATTCCTTGCGCACCGGCTCCTCGTCGATCCATTTGCGATATTCGGGGTCCTTGGCGACGGACGGACGCGGCGGGGCAATGCCCTGCAGAGCCATCTTCTTCTGCACCTCGGGGCTCGTCGCCCATTGCACGAAGTACCAGGCCGCATCGGGCTGCTTGCTGTGCGAGGACACCGCCATGCCCCAGCCGATCGTGGTCGGCACCTGGCCGGCCTCGCCCGCCGGGAACGGCAACAGGCCGGTGTCCTTCAGGCGCGCGCCGCCTTCCATCACCGTGCGCAATTCATTCGAGGATTCGAAGGCCATCGCCGCGCGGCCGCCGCGATACAGCGCCGAAATCTGCTGGAAGCTATAATTGACGACGCCGGGCGGTCCGAAGTCGCGCAGCAACCGGCTATAGGTGTCGAGCGCCTCCTTGCCCTTGGCCGAGCACAGGCTCGACTTGCCGCTCGCGATATACGTGCCGCCGATATTGTGCAGCATGTTGCTGAAGGTGTAGGCGATCGCAGGCTTGAGGCCACGCGAGACGAACGGCGTCACCGTGCTGTCGCAGGTCTTGATCTTCTCGGCGGCGGCCTCGACGTCCTTGATGGTCTTCGGCGCCTCGAGGCCGCACTTCTTGAAGATATCGGTTCGGTAATAGAAAATCGGGCCCTCGATGTTCATTGGCATGCTGGTCAGCTTGCCGCCGAACGTCGCGGCCTTCAGCAAGGCCTGGCTCAACCCGACCGGATCGTAGTCCTTGGCGACCTCGTTCTTGGCCATCGCGGTGAGATCGCCGTACCAGCCGGCAGCGGCGAATTGCTCGCCTTCGCGCGAGGGCAGCGTCATGAACACATCGACCTCGTCGCTGTTCGCATTCATGACGGTGACCAGACGCTGGCGCATCTGCTGTTCCTGATAGCCGTCGACCTTGAGGGTCATGCCGGTCAGCTTCTCGAAATCGGCCTTATAGGTGAGCAGCGCCTGCGAAACCGGATTGTTGTTGGCGAGAAAGGTGACGGTCTTGCCCTTGAACTTCATCCAGTCGAAATCGGCTGCGCGCGCCTGCGCGCTGACGGCGGCAATCGCAAGAACGGGCAACGCGACTCGCGTCGCGAGCATCCTGACTTTCATCGAACTCTCCTCCCGCTGGCCGCATTATGCTGTCGGCACTTTCTGAAAACGGTTACATCCTAAGCGCCAACGCACCTCTGTCAAGCGATAGACAATCGATCCTTTGTGCGGCATTATCGCAATTATTCTGCTTACCTCGCTCGTGGGACGACATTGTAACGTTACATTATGAACGCACCGTCCGCCAAATTGACGAAGCAAGGCATCCGCGCCGTCGCGGCACGAGCCGGCGTGTCGACGGCATCGGTCTCTCGTGCGCTCAACAATCCCGATGCGGTGAGCCCGTCCCTGCGCGCGCGCATCGCGCAGGCAATCGAAGCCGTCGGTTACATCCCGCATGCGCCGGCCCGCATTCTGTCATCGCGGCGATCGCGTACGCTTGGCGCGATCGTGCCGACGATCGACAACACGATGTTCGCGCGCGGCATCGCCTCGCTGCAAAAATACCTCTCCTCGGTGGGTTACATGCTGTTTCTCACCACGAGCGGATACGATCTCGACGTCGAGCTGCAACAGGCCCGCAACCTGATCGGCCGCGGCGTCGATGGCCTCGTGCTGCGGGGCGACTGCCATCACGAGGGGTTGCGCAAGCTACTCGCGGACAATGCGGTGCCTTTCATCAATGTCGGGATCTATCAGCCCGACCGGCCCTACCCTTGCGTCGGCACGAACAACGAGGCGGCCGCCCATCGGGCGGCCGGGCATGTCATCGAGCTCGGCCATCGCCGGATCGGAATCGTTTCCGCGCTTCAGCGCAACAACGACCGCGCCGGCGCCCGCGTCGCCGGCTTTCGCCGCGCGCTCGCGGAGAACGGCCTGGAGTTGCCTCCGGAATGGCATGTCGAGGTGCCCTATACCCTGGACGACGCGCGCGAGGCGGCCCGCCATCTCCTCAACCTCAAGAATCGCCCGACGGCCGTAGTCTGCGGCAACGACGTCATTGCCTATGGCGTCCTGTTGGAAGCGGAGCGCAGCGGCTTTTCGGTGCCGCGTGATCTGTCGGTCGTCGGCTTCGACGACCTCGACTGGAGCCGCCATTTGCGACCGAGCCTGACGACGATCCACGTCCCAACCGACGAGACCTGGCAGCGGGCCGGAGAATATCTGGTGCGCAGCCTCGCCGGCGAGCAGACCATCATGCATCGCGAGATCGACTTCTCGCTGGTGGTCCGGGAATCGACAGCTCCGCCTCCCGCAATCCCGAAATGAGATCTTCCGATGAGTGCCAGCTTTTCTCTCACCCCCGGCTTTCATGCCGTCGTGATCGGTGGCGCCGGCGACATCGGCGCCGCGATCAGCAACCAGTTCTGCGACCTCGGGGCGACGGTGACCGCCACAGGCGTCAATGACGCCGATCTCGCACGCTCCCTGCTCAAGCCGCGCGCCGGACTTGCGCTCACGACGCTCGATGTCACGAGCGATGAAGCCGTCGCGTCACTCGCCGGGCAGCACCAACGCGTCGATGCGCTGATCAATTGCGCCGGCATCCTGGCGCGGGACAAGGAATACGAAATCGAGACCTTCATGAAAGTGCTCGACGTCAATCTCACGGGCACGTTCCGGACCTGCATGGCGTTCCGCTCGCAGCTGGCGAAGATGAAAGGATCGATCGTCAACATCGCCTCGATGAATGCAACCCTGGCTCTGCCGCGGATTCCTGCCTATTGCGCCAGCAAGGGCGGCGTCGTGATGTTGACCAAGGCGCTGGCCTTGGCGTGGGCCGAAGACGGCATCCGCGTCAACGCCGTTGCGCCCGGCTATGTCGAAACCGCGATCAATGCCGCCGGCCGCACCGACCGCGCCCATTATCAGCGCATCGCCGACCGCACCGCGTTCAAGCGCTGGGGCCAGCCCGAGGACATCGCCGGTGCCGTCGCCTTCCTCTGCATGCCGGCCTCGCAATACGCGACCGGAACGGTGGTCGCGGTGGATGGCGGGTTTCTTGCGGGGTAGCGGCTGGCGCGGCCGCAGGTGCAGCCGCGCCGATCCAGCTCAGCGGAAGTTGCCCTTGGTCTCGGGGATCACGACCGCGCCGATCAAATAGATCACGAACACGCCGACTGCAAAGTAGGCCAGCGACATCGGAATCTCCGCGGGGCTGCCGCTTACCAGCGAAACGAACGTCGGCATCATACCGCCCAGCGCAAAGCCGATGTTCCATGACAGGCCGGTGCCGCTGGCGCGGAGCGCCGTGGGGAACCGCTCGTTCAGAAAGATCAGCACCGGCGCATAGCCGGCATTGCCGATGAAGGCGATGGCAAGCGCAAGAAGCGTGATCTGCGTGGTGTCTTTGGTCGTGGCGAGGTTCAGATAGCACAGCGGCAACAGCACCGCCGCCAGGACGCCGATCAGCAGGAACGTCTTCTTGCGGCCGATGAGATCGCTCAGCGCGCCGACCAGCACCGCGGCGAAGAACGCCGAGACGCTGGCGCCCATCAGGATCAGCGAGGAGGTCTGGTTCGGAACCGCGTTGATGACCTTCAGGAAGCTCGGCAGGTACCCCGAGGTCAGATAATAACCGGCGCCGCCGCCGAAGGTAATGAGCAGGTTGATCAGCAGGACGCCGCGATACTCGCGGGACAATACGTCCTTGACTGGCGCCTTCGAGACCTTCGCCTGCTTGTTGCCCTGCTGGCGCTTGAGCTCCTTGAAGTAGGGAGATTCTTCAAGATTACGGAAGATGAACCAGCCGAGCAGCGAGCTCAGCAGCCCCGAGAAGAACATGAAGCGCCAGCCCCAGACGGCAAAGGCATCTCCGGGAAATACCGAGGACGTGATCAGGAAGATGAAGGACGCCAGCAGCGCGCCAATGCCGGCGCCGCCGCCGCCGACCAGGCCCGACATCGCGCCGCGCCAATGCGGCGGCACCGATTCCGTACCGATCGTGTGGGTCGAGGCTACGACACCACCGACGAACACGCCCTGCACCAGGCGTAGGATCAGGAACACGATGGGAGCGATCACGCCGACCTGCGCAATGGTCGGCAGCAGGCCGAACGCGGCCGTGCTGATGCCGACGCCGATGATGGCGATCAGCATCGCCTGCTTGCGGCCGTGCACGTCGGCGTAGTGCCCGAACACCGCCGAACCGAGCGGTCGCATCAGCAGCGTAACGGCGAATGAACCGTAGACCGCGGCGAGCGACAGCGCCGCATTGCTCGACGGGAAGAACAGCGCGCCAACCACCGGCGCCACATAGAGCAGAATGAACAAATCGAACAGGTCGAGCGCCCATCCGAGCACTGACGCGATGATCGCATTGACCATCTGCTTGTTATCGGTCGATGCCCGTGCACCGGCGACCGGCATATCCATCTCAGCCATTTTGATTTACCCTCCCCGTTTGAATAGGACCGCGGTCCGCGCCATTGCGAACCGCGGCAGCTTGTTGCGTCGCGTATCAGCGACCGGCGAATTTCGGCGGACGCTTGGCGTTGAAGGCCTCGACGCCTTCCCTGAAATCTTCCGACTGGCGCAGACGGCTGTAGCAATGGCCTTCGAGCTCGATGGCGATGGCGAGCGTCGAATCCTCGGTGTCGTTCAGGAGTTTTTTGGCGGTGCGCTGCGCCAGCGGCGAGAAGCTGCGGAGCTCGTCGACAAGCTTGTCGGTCGCCTTCTCCAGTTCGGAATCGGGCACGCATTCTGTGGCGATGCCCCACTCCAGCGCCTGCTTCGCCGAGATGCGCTTGGAGCGCATCACGATGTCCTTGGTGCGGGTGATGCCGACCATCTTCTGCAGCCGCGCCGACCCGCCGGAGCCCGGGATCTGTCCGAGCTTCTGCTCGGGCAGCGCGTACTGCGTGGTCTCCGAGGCGATACGGAAGTCGCAGGCCAGCGACAGCTCGAAGCCAACGCCGAAACAATAGCCGCGATTGGCGACGATGACAGGCTTCGCGCAACGCGCCGGCGCGGCGATGTTCCAGGCGAGCTTGGAGACGTGCTCGGGGCTCGCTTCCATGAAGCCTCCGATATTGCCGCCGCTCGAGAAATGCTCGCCCTCTCCGCGCAGCACGATGATGCGCACGCGCGGATCCTCGTCGAGAGTCTCGAAGGTCAGCCGGAGCTGGTCACGCTGCGGCATCGCCACGACGTTGTAGGGCGGACGTCCCAGGATGATGTCCGCGCGCTCATGCGCCTCATCGATCTCGACCTTGAACCCATCGAGCTTGGCGAGCCGAGGATCGGCAAAAGTATAGGGTGACGGCATTTTCGCTTCCTTCTGTTGATGCGTGACGATCAAGCGGCGTCCGATGGCGGCCGGCGCTCGGTCTCGTATTCTCCGGCGACGAGCAGGCGCCGCAGCAGCTTGCCGACCGGCGATTTCGGAATCGCGTCGACGAAGACGTAGCGACGCGGCCGCTTGAAATTGGCGAGGCCCGAGGTGCGGCAGAACTTCTCCAGCTCGATCTCGGAAACGTTGCGATTGCGCTTGACGAAGGCGGCGACGACCTTGCCCCATTTTTCGTCGGCGACGCCAACCACCGCGACCTCGTCGACGGCCGGGTGCAGCGACAGGCAGCTCTCGATCTCGACCGGCGAAACGTTCTCGCCGCCGGTGATGATCATGTCGTCGACGCGGCCCGTGACGAACAGGTCGCCGTCCGGATCGATAAAGCCGGTGTCGCCGGTGAAATACCAGCCCTCGCGCAGCGACTTGGCGTCGGCCTCGGGGCGGCGCCAGTAGCCCTCAAAGGCTTCGTCGCCCGCGAGCGTGGCGATGATCTCACCCTCCTCGCCCACCGCGGCAAGCTCCGTCACCGAACGCGCGCCGATGCGCACGACCTTGACGTGCTGGTTCAGCCCTGCCTTGCCCGCCGAGCCGGGTTTTGCCGTAGCGTTCTGATCGATCGTGAAGGTGTAGATCTCGGAACTGCCGTAATGATTGACAAACAGCTCCGGCCTGAAGGCCTCGTTCAGCTTCTTCAGCAGGCCATCCGTCATCGAGGCGCCGGCAAAGCCGAGCTTGCGCACGCTGGAGACGTCGGTCCCGGCAAAGGCCTCGTGGTGGACGAGATCGTGATAGAGCGTCGGCACCAGATAGAGATTGGTGATCCCTTCCCGCTCGATCAGCTCCAGCGCCTGGCGGCTGTCATAGCGCGGCAGGCAGATGAAGCTGCCGCCGATCAGCGACATCGCGAGCAACGAGCGGACGCCCATGGTGTGGTAGAGCGGCATCACGCCGAGCGTGCGCTCGCCGCGGCCGTAGAGGTTTTGCGCGACATGGGCGATCGCCGCGGCACGCTCGGCGCGATGACGCCGCGGCACGCCCTTCGGCCGCGAGGTTGTGCCCGATGTGTAGAGCATGATCGACCAGGCATCAGGGCCGACGCACGGCTCGGCGTCGAGCGCGCTGCCCCTGATCAGATCGGCAAAGCCCACCGCCTCGCCTGCGCCCGGATCGACCGACACGCGTAGCACCCGGCCGGCGAGCGCCGAACCCTGCACCGCCTCAGCAGAAACATCCTGGTAGAAAACCGCGCGGGCTTCGGCGTTCTCGATGCAGAAGTCCAGCTCGTCGGCCTTGGCGCGCCAGTTGATCGGGGTGATTACGAGTCCTGCGAACTGGCAGGCCCAATGCAGCGTCGCGGCCTCCCAGCGGTTTTGCAGCAGCGTGACGACGTGGTCGCCGGGCTTGAGGCCCAGGCGGCCGAAGGATGCGACCAAAGCAGAGATCTTGTCGTACCATTGCCGGTAGGTCAGGCGGAGATCGCCGTCGACCAGCGCGATGGCGCGCGGATCGCGCGCGGCGCTGGCCATGAAGCTGCTGGCGAGATCAAGCATCTGACGTCTCTTTTTTCGATGAAGCGAGCTGGGCGGCGGCTTCGAGGGCCGCCTGGATGATCGGCGTGTAGCCGGTGCAGCGGCACAGATGCCCGCTGAGAAGATCGCGAATCTCCGCCTCGGTCGGCGCCGGGTTCCTGGCGAGATAATGATCGAGCGACATCAGGATGCCGGCGGTGCAGAAGCCGCACTGGAGCGCGTGGTGACGGCGGAAGGCCTGTTGCAGTACGCCGAGACGATCGGCCGCGGGTGCAAGCCCTTCAACCGTCCTGATCTCGCAGCCATCGACCTGCGCCGCCAGCGTGAGGCAGGAACGGGTCAGCATGCCGTCGACGACGACCGTGCAGGCGCCGCAGACGCCGTGCTCGCAGCCGACATGGGTGCCGGTGGCGCCCAATCGGTGGCGCAGGAAATCGGACAGCAGCGTCCGAGGTTCCGCTTCCCCCGCGACGGGCTCGCCATTCAGCGAGACGTGGATGGGATGGCGGGCGTCGGATTTGAAACGGGTCATCGCAGAACCTCGCCGATCAGATCGCGGCCGATCATGCGCACGAGGTCGCGGCGATAGCGCGCGGTGGCATGGACGTCGTCGCGGGCGCCGAGCTCGTAGGCAAAGGCGTTGAGGGCATCGTCGACCGCGCTGCCCTCGAGTCGCGGCCAGTCCCGCGCGGTCGGGACGTCCGCAACGCCACCGACCGCGAGGCGGACGCCGGATGGCGTCTTCATCGCGGCGCAGGCCACGATGGCAAAATCGCCGTGCCGGCGTGCGACCTCGCGGAACGCGAAGCGAGATCCATTGATGACCGGAAGCGAGATGCCTTCGATCAGCTCGTCGTCGCTGCGCGCCGTCAGCATCATCCCGGCGAAGAAATCCTTGGCCGCGACGCGGCGACGGCGCCTGGCACTGCGCAAAAGTACCTCGCCGCCGAGCGCGACCAGCGCGAGCGGCATCTCGGCGCTGGGATCGGCATGCGCGAGCGAACCGCAGATGGTGCCGCGGCTGCGGGTCTGCATGTGACCGACGCAGGGCAGCGCCAACGCCACCAGCGGCAATGCCTCGGCCAGATCCGGCCAGGCCAGCAGATCAGCCTGGCGCACGCCGGCACCGATGACGATGGCATCGGCTGTCCGCTCGATCTTGCAGAGCTCCCGGATCCGCATGATGTCGATCAGAAGCTTCGGCTTGGCGAGGCGCATGTTGAGCATCGCCATCAGTGACTGTCCGCCGGCGAGCACACGGGCATCGCCGCCTTGTTGCGCCAGCCCGTCGAGGACTTCGCCGACGGTCTCGGCGCGGAGATAGTCAAATGCGGGCGGCTTCATCGGCGCCCCCCGAACAGGCCGGCGACCTTCGCCAGCAGAGCCAACAGCGAGAAGCCGCCCGACGCACCACCACCGCCGGCCCTGCGGGCGAGCGCTGCGAAGAACTGGCCGATGATCACCCGCGTCGCGCCGTCGAGCAGCCGGCCGCCGATGCTTGCGATCTTGCCGCCGATCGCGGCGTCATAGCTGTAGGTCAGCTTCGTCCCGCCGCTGCCGTCGGGCGCGAGTGTGACGCGCCCCTCAGCGCTGCCGAAGCCGAGCGCGCCGGTGGCGCCGCCGCGCAAGGTGACCGCGCACGGCGGATCGAGATCGAACAGCTCCACGTCGGCGCGATAGCGCCCGGTGACGGGTCCGATGCCGAGCGTGACATCCGCGCGGAAATGCGTCTCGGTGATCTTGTCGACGCGCTGGCAGCCGGGAATGATCGATTGGAGCGTGGCGGGATCGAGCAGCATGGCCCAGACCTGCTCGGGCGTCCCCCTCACCGAGGCCTGCCCTTCGCCGCGGAGCCGCCGATCTGCTTCGCGCGCAGGCGCCGCGGCCACGCCATCCGCGGGAGGCGGCGGCTCGGCGCCGCGCACCAGCTCGGCAAGCCGGGCAGGCACGAGAGGCAACGTGATGTCGGCAATACCGAGCGCATCCGCGACCGCGTTGGCGAGGCAGACCGGCGTCGACATGCAATTGCCTTCGCCAACGCCTTTCGCGCCGAGTGGCGTGAACGGCGATGGCGTCTCCATGTGGAAGATCTCGGGCTCCGGCACCTCGGTGGTGGTCGGCAGCAAATAGTCCGCGAGCGTTCCCGTGAGGAAACTGCCGTCCTCGGCGTAGGCATATTCCTCGTAGAGCGCGGCACCGAGCGCCTGGGTGAAGCCGCCACGGATCTGGCCATTGACCATGCCGGGATGGAGGATGGTGCCGCAATCGTGCATGGTGACGTAGCGGTCGATCCGCGTCTGCAGAGTAATGCGGTCGATCTCGACGCCGCAGAAGTCGAAGATGAAGCCATGGCACAGCGAGGAGTTGATGCGGTCGTCCTCGCCGGGCGGCGTCAGCTCCGGCGGTGTCCAGAACACGGTCTCACGAATGGTCTGGCCGGCATCGTCAGGCAGCGATCCCGGCGACCAATGACTGAGCGCTGCGACACGCGAGAACGAGATCCGGTTCTCCGGATTGTGTTTTGAGGCCACGAAACCTTTCGCGAACTCGATGTCCGCGGCCTCGACGTTGAGCTGACTGGCAGCAATACGGGCGAGACGGCCGGCGACGCGCTCGGCCGCGATCTTGGCGGTGCCCGCCACCGCCGCAGCAAAACGGCTGGCATAGTTGCCCGACGCGATCGACCAGGCGTCCTTGGCAGTGTCGATCTCGGTGTTGACGCGGATGTCTTTCGGCTCAAGGCCGAAGACGTCGGCGACCACCTGCGACAGCACGGTGCGATGGCCCTGCCCCTGCGGCACGGAGGCGACGTGAACAGTGACGCTGCCGACCGGATCGAGGCCGACAGTGGCGGTCGCCTGCGCCCCGTTCTTCGGCCCGGCCTTGCGGCGCTCGGCCGCGGTCAGCACCGTTGTGATGTAACCCATATTGGAGACGCTGGGCTCCACCACCGCCGTGAAACCGATCCCGTAGAGACGCCCCTCTGCCCGCGCCGCGTCGCGCCGCGCCTTCAGTTCCGCAAGCCTGCCCTGCTCGACCGCGCGCGCGATCGCGTCCTGGTAGTTGCCGGAATCGAGCAACGCGCCGGTTGCGGTACGATAGGGAAAGGCACCTGCCTCGATCAGATTGCGCTTGATGACATCGAGCGGATCGAGATCGAGCCCGATCGCGATGCGCTGCACCAGGCGTTCCAGCGCGAAATAGACCTGCGGCCCGCCAAAGCCGCGGTTGAGGCCGGTCGGTGTCTTGTTGGTGACCACGACGCGGTTGCGAATCCTGACGTGGTTGATGTCGTAGGCCCCCGTCATGTTGCCGTGCATGCGGTAAAGCGTGGCGGGCTCGGGCGCGCGCAGATGCGCGCCGCAATCCTCGACCTGGTCCCAGTCGAGCGCGAGAATCTTGCCGTCGGCCGCAACCGCCGCGGCCAATGTCGTCGCGCGGTTGGAAGCTGACACCGACGCGGTGAGATGCTCGAGCCGATCCTCGATCCACTTCACCGGCCGGCCCGTGACGCGCGCAGCAGCCGCGATCAGAACGATGTACGGAAACACGCCCTGCTTGACGCCAAAGCTGCCGCCGGAATCCGGCGGCGTACGCAGCCGCAGCCGATTGCCCGGCACCTTCAGTGCACGCGCAATCACGGTGTGAATGCTGAACGGCCCCTGAAAATTCGCGAGAACCTCAAAGGCATCCTCGCCGGCATCATGCGAGGCGACGACGCCATAAGTCTCGATCGGCGTGCAGGAGTTGCGGGGATAGCGGATGTCGATGGAGAAGCGATGCGGCGCATCCGCAAACGCTTTTTCAGGATCGCCGTAGTGGAACGCGCGGTCGCTGGCGAGATTGCCGGGAAAACCGTCGTGCAGGACCGGTGCACCCGGTGCTATCGCCCCGAGCGGGTCGACTGTGGCCGCTCGCGGGCGATACGCGACATTGATGAGTTCGGCTGCATCTTCAGCACGGGCACGATCAGTCGCCACGATCACGGCGACCGGTTCGCCGACATAGCGCACACGCTCGACCGCGATCGGCCAGCACTCGACCGGCGCCTTCACGCCGACGACGAGACTTGTGGTGACCGCCTTGATCTGCTCGCCGGTCAGGACCGCGGCAACGCCCGGCAGCCGCCTGGCCGCTTCAACGTCGATCGAAACAATATCGGCGTGGGCGTGCGGCGAGCGCAGGATCGTCGCATGCAGCGTGCCGGGCTGGACGCCGAGATCGTCGATGAAGCGGCCGCGACCGCTGAGCAGCGTGGCATCCTCGACACGCTCGATTGAACGCCCGACCCACGGCTTGTCGCCACCCTGATCAACCGAATTTGCGGATTGAACCGCGGCCTGCACCATGTCCCGGCATACCTCCCGACGCGTTCTCTGACGCGACGGCGACGTTTGTCAGGACAGGAGGCGCGAGGGCCATACCGCCCGCTCTCACGACTTACCAAATCGTCTCATTCGAGAGCGTGCAGCGCAATATCAACCCGCAAGGATCAGCCCGCGAGGCGCGAGACGTTGCGAAACTCGCGCGGGCTGACACCGGCATGATCGCGGAAGAAGCGCGTGAAATGCGCAGGCTCCGGAAAACCAAAGCGCTCGCTGAGCTCGCCGAGCGGCGTGTCCTCGCGCATCACCGCGTCGAGCGCGCGCTCCATGCGGACGACGTTGAGGTAAAGCTTTGGCGAAACGCCGAGCGAGGTCTCGAACAGGCGGAAGAACTGCGCGCGCGACAGGCCCGCGCCCTTCACGAACTGATCGACGTTGGCGTAGGAATCGTTCACGCGCATCGCGTCCATCGCGCGGCGGATCCGCCAGTCGCAGCTCACGGCGCTCATGCCGCGGATCGAGGTCGGAAAGCTGCGCCAGGGCGTGAAGCGCTCGATCACCGTGATCATGAGGTCCGAAAGGGTCTGCTCGTGGGTTCGCACCGCATCGGGATTCGCCATCATTTCGGCCGCAAGATGCAGCGTGAGTTGCCGAATGCGCGGCGAGACTTCGCCCGAGGGCCGCTCGAAAAAGCCCGGCGCGCCGCTCGCGGCCCATCCGGGCCGGAACTCCTTCAGCCATTCCGGCTCGATATAAAGCGCCATGATGAGCGTGCGCGGGCGATCGACGTCATGCACATAGGCATGCGGCTTCCAGCCGTCGACCAGAACGGCGGCCGTGTCCGTGAGCGGCGTGACCTGGTCGCCGACCAGAAACTGGGTGTCGGCGCCCTCGACCTTGAGCAGGACGTGGCAGTGATGATGAGCGTGGCGGACCAGCGAACGGTCCATGTCGAGCAGAGCGACCCTGCCGAAAGCGCCATGAGCGATGCGCAGGGCCGTCGACATCAGTTTCTTCCTCCCGGCGTTGCGCCGCAAAATGGTTGCCTTGCTGGTGCGGCACTATAGGCCGCCCCAGCTACATATTCCAACGGCGCAAACGGACGCAAGCCGCTTCCGCGGCGGTAAACCGCTCACATCCGCGCCTCCGCAAGAAGGCGCGCGACCGCAGCGCCCGGATCGGCCTGCAGCGCCTTGGCCAGGTCGACGTCCTCCTCGCCCTTGACGCGGATGCGCTTGAAGGCGAGCTCGGACGCCCTGACCGGCGCGGTCGCGTCGAGGCCCATCTTGGCGCCGATACCGTCATCCGTGGTCGGATCAAGTTTTGAGCCGAGCGCGCCGGCGACGACCATGAGATCGCGGTCGGCCTGGAAGCGCGTCGCCACCGCCCATTCGATCTCCTCGGAGGAAGAGATATCGACATCCTTGTCGACCACAACCACCTGCTTGATGTCGTAATGCGCGCCGAAGGCGCACATCATGACGTTCTTCGGCTCGCCGTCATTGGTCTTGTCCATCTTGATCGCGAGATGGTAGCGGCAGGTGCCGCCGCGCGTGAGGCGAACATCGAGCACGGTCGGGAAGCTGCGGCGCAGATGCTGGAGCAGCGTCGCTTCGCGCGGCACGCCGCCGAGAATCAGGTGCTCGAAGCCGCCGCCGACGATGGTATGGAAGATCGGCGCCGCGCGATGCGTGATGGCATCGACTTCGATCACCTCGCGATTGGCGCGCGGGCCGTAATATTGCGGGAATTCACCGAACGGACCCTCCGGCTCGCGTACGCCTTGCAGAATCCGTCCTTCAATCACGATCTCCGCATGGGCGGGCACGCGAACCGAATTGGTGCGACATTTGACGACGTCCACGGGCGAGCCGAGCAGCGCGCCCGCAATCGCCATCTCGTCCTCGTCCAGTGCGGCAATCGCCTGCGAAGCCAGCAGCAGCGCCGGATGCGCGCCGATGACGATGGCGATCTCCAGCGCCTGGCCCAGCTCCTCCGCGAGACGATAGTAAGAGAAAGTGTGCCGGGGCAGTAGCAGAACGCCGATACGATTCCTGCTGCTGACCTGACAACGATGAATCGAAACGTTCTGAACGCCGGTCCTCGGATTGCGGGCGATCAGCAGGCCGGCCGTGATATAGGGACCGCTATCGCGTTCATTGTGCTTCGGCACTGGAAGCTGTCGGAGCAGATCGACGTCGTCGTGAACGACCTCTTGCACTGGACCGTCGGGAACCTCGCGGGTCGGCAGCGGATTGCTTGCGGCAGCAAGGAATCGTGGCAGCAACTGGTCCTCGGTGACGCCGATGGAATCGGCGACCCAATCACGGCCGGCAAACAGGTTGGCGATGACGGGAATTTCGTGCCCGTCGGGGCGCGGGAACAGCACCGCGCTGTCGCGCTCCAGCCGCTTCGCGATGGCGGCGAGTTCATCGGTCAGCGCAATGCCCTCGCGGGCAATCGCGAGCTTGCCGCGCTCGGCGAGGTAAGCGAGCCAGGCACGCAGATCGGCCGGTGCGTTCGAGCCCTTAGCCGAATTTTTCATTCGCATGACGTATCTTTCCTCGGCCGTTCGGGTCAGGGCGCGATCTTGCGCAGCGACGGCGAGCGGCGCTTGAGCGCTTCGTCCTCGCCCCAGCGGCGCACCACGCCGATATCGATATCGAAAAGGTCGAGCACCCGGCCGACGGTGTGCTCGACCATGTCTTCGAGATTCTCGGGTTTTGCGTAGAAGGCGGGCACAGGTGGCGCGATGATCGCGCCCATCTCTGATAGCGCCGTCATCGTCCTGAGATGCCCGGTGTGCAGCGGGGTCTCGCGCACCATCAGCACCAGGCGCCGGCGCTCCTTGAGCACGACATCGGCGGCGCGGGTCAAAAGCGTCGTGGTGACGCCCGAGGCGATCTCGGACATCGAGCGCATCGAGCACGGCGCCACGATCATGCCGGCGGTACGGAACGAGCCGCTCGAGATTGCCGAAGCCATGTCGTCGATCGCATGGCTGACATTGGCGAGCGCCCTCACCTCCGCGATCTTCAGGTCGGTCTCGTAGGCAAAGGTCTGCTTGGCCGTCTTCGACATCACCAGGTGAGTCTCGACGCCGGCATTGCGCAGGAGTTGCAGCAGGCGCACGCCATAGGTGACGCCCGAGGCGCCGGAAATGCCGATGATCATCCGCTTGGGCGCTGCGTGCTGCATATGTCTGATTTCGCTCCCGTAGGCACGTACCCTCGAGGTCACGTAGCCGGCCGCAAAACTAGGCAATCTCTGCCATCACAACAAATAATGATTGATTATATCGTTCATCATCAGAGATGATGGATCGCGAGCGAGTTGGCGAACGAAGGACTAGCGTCGTGGAACTCAGGCAGATGCAATATTTCCTGTGCCTGGCCGATGAAAAGAACGTCACGCGGGCCGCGCGCCGGCTCAACATCGTGCAGCCGGCGCTCAGCATGCAAATCGCCAAGCTCGAGGCCGAGCTCGGCCAAAAGCTGTTCGACCGCAGCGTCCAGGGCATGACGCTGACCAGCGCCGGCGAGGCGCTGGTGCGGCTGACGGCGCCGATCGTGCGCGATGCGGAGTATGCGCGCCAGGAGATGGCCCAGGTCGGCGGGCGGATTTCGGGCCGCGTCGCGGTCGGCCTCATCACCTCCGTCGCGCAGAGCACGATGGCGAGCTCGTCAGCGACTGTCGCGCGCCGCTATCCCGAGATCATCCTCTCCGCGTGCGAAGGCTACACCGAAACGCTGGTCGACTGGGTCAACAGCGGCCAGCTCGATTTCGCGCTGATCAACGTGCCGCGCCGAAGGACGCCGCTCGCCGCACATCACATCATGGACGAGGAAATGGTGTTCGCCTGCCGCAAGGACGGCCCGATCAAGCCGCCCGCAAAACTGCGCTTCGACCACATCGCGAATTTCGATCTGGTGCTACCATCGAAGCGCCACGGACTGCGGCTGATCCTCGATGAGCACGCCGCAGCCCTCGGCATCGACCTGCGGCCGCGCCTGGAGCTCGACACGCTGCCCGCCCTCTGCGACGTGATCGCGACCACCGACTTCGCGACCGTGCTGCCGACCATCGCGCTCCGGCAGTCACTGGCAAACGGAACCATTCGAGCCCATCGTTTCGACGCGCAACGGATCGTTCGCTCGATCGCCTGGGTGCATCACCCGCGGCGAGCGGTCTCGGTTGCGGCCAAGGCCGTGCTGGACGTCATCAGCCACGATCTGGCGCAGGCCGCGGCGGTGGCAAAGGAGTTGGCTGAACCTGGCTCCGGCGGCGCAGCCTCGTCATCCCGCAAGCGGCGTCGCAAGGCTGGGAAGATGATTTCCTGAATTCCGAACGCTCATTCGGACAAGATGTCGCGCCCGTTGCAAAATGAGACGGGTTGGTAAGTTTCGAGACGAGCCGGCATGACGGTCACGTCAAGCCGCTAACTACGGTCCAGGCGCAGAAAATCGCGGCCTGGCGCTCCTCCCGGACATTCTTGTCACGGACGCTCCCAAGGCTTGCAGAACAAGACACGGTCGGGAGATTCAGTCCGCGATGGCAAGGTTCGGTCACAGCAAGATCACGGACGGCACAGCGCCGCGCGTTGAAGGATTTCACCCTGACCGCAGGTCTTTGCTCTCGCTCGGCCTGGGCGCAGCTCTCTCCGCCACCGGGCTGCGTCCTGCGCAAGCGCAAGACTACCCCGCACGTCCGATCCAGGTGCTCGTGCCCTTCGCAGGCGGCAGCGCCAGCGACGTCATCACGCGCATCCTCCTTAACCGCATGTCGGCGTCATTGGGACAGGCCTTCGTGGTCGACAATCGCCCCGGAGCCGGCGGCAATATCGGTACCGCGGCCGCTGCACATGCCGCCCCGGACGGCTACACGCTGCTGATGAGCACCTCCGGCCCACTGGCCGCGAACCGATCATTGTACAAGGAGCTGCCCTACGATCCGCTGAAGGATCTTGCCCCGATCGGGCTGTTTGCCACGCTGCCGAATGTCATTGTGATCAATTCGAGGCTGCCGCCAAAATCGCTGCGCGAGCTGATCGAGTACACCAAGGCGCGCCCGCGGGAGCTGAACTACGGGACGGTCGGAGTCGGCTCGTCGCAGCACCTCGCTGCCGCCTATTTCGAGCAGCTCACGGGCACCGAGATAACCCACGTTCCTTACCGCAACATCGCCGCTTACACGCCGGACTTCATCGCGGGCCAAGTCCCGCTGGGCTTCCAGCTCTTGCCGAACGTCATCGGTCTGATCAGGAGCGGCGACGCGCGCCCGCTCGCGGTTGCCAGCGACAAACGCATGACGGCGCTGCCGGACGTGCCGACCGCGGCCGAGGCTGGCCTGAAGGATTACGAGAGCGCGGCGTGGCTTGCCCTGCTCGCGCCCGCGGGCACGGGCACCGCCGTTATCGACAAGCTCTATGCCGCCATGATCGAAGCCATGAACGATCCGAAGGTGCGCACCCTCCTGGTGGAGCAGGGCGCCGAGCCCCTGGTGATGGACCCCCGAGGTCTTAAGGATTTCATGACCGCGGAAACCAAGAAATGGGCCGGGATCATCAAGAAGATCGGCATCGAGCCGATGTGAGTTACAGCTTTTGGCTAGTCGTCAGCCTCTTCCGCGTGATCCGCTATCCGCGCTCTGCTCGCCCAAAGCTCGCTCGCTGACCGGCTCGCGCCTGGCTCAACGCTGCGTGCTGGCGGTATAAGCTCGCGTTACGGCAGATTGTCCCGCAGAAAAATGTCGATGCGGATGCGCTCCTGGTCGGCGCTGATTGGCTCGCCCGAACAGTGCGCGAGCAGAATGCGTGCCGCGGAGCGCGCCTCGTGCCCGGGATCCTGATTGATCACGGCATCGAGGGTGCCGCGAACCAGGAAACGCCGTGTGTATTGGGTCAGCTCATGGGTAATCCAGACCACTTCGCGAGCGCGGCCCGAAGCCTCGAGCGCATCGGCGATGCCGCGGTTTCCGGCACCGCAGCAGTATATGCCGCGAAGATCTGCATGGCGCGCGAGCAGCGCGGCCGTGAGCTCCCGTGTGCGATCGCTGTCGTCGCGGCCCTCGATGACCGGCAGCGCGGGCAGGTTTGGATACTCGCTGGACAGGATCTGATGGAAACCGAACTGCCGTTCGGTGTGATCGCGCAGCGACAGCGATCCCGCGATCACCGCGACCGTCCCCTCGCGCCCGGCGAGGAAGCGCCCCATCAGCGTCGCGGCAGTGCGGCCTGCGGCGGGATTGTCGATGCCGACATAGTGCAGGCGGCGCGAGCTTGGCGCGTCCGACACGAGGGTCACCACGGCGACCCCGCGTCCGACGAGCTCGTCGATCGCGGCCCGAACCCTGGGATGATCGAGCGCGATGACGGCAACGCCCTGGTAGGCCGGCGACAGGGTCTCCAGCGCGCCGGCGAGCACATCCGCATCGAACACATCGACATGGAGAATGTCGATGAAGCCGCGCTGGCCGGCGAGCCAGTCCGCGGTGCGCAGGACCTGCTCGCTCAGATTGGTCATGAAGCTGTTGCTGCCGGTCGGCAGCACGAAGGCGAAGCGGAATGTTTGCCCACGGGCGAGCCGCGCCGCCGCGAGGTCGGCGCGATAGCCGAGTTTTGCCACCGCGGCCTCGACACGCGCGACGGTCTTGGCGCGCACGCCCTCGCGCCGGTTGACGACTCGATCGACGGTCGCAAGCGAAACGCCGGCCGCACGCGCGACGTCCTCGAGCGTGGCACGAATCACCGGCTGCGTCGCCCCACCCGTCATTCGCGCGCCGCCCACAGCATGCCGCGGGTCATCAGTGTCCGGATCTCCGGCACGTCGAGCTCGTAGGCACGGTGGCCGAGCGAGGAATAGAACACCCTGCCCGCGCCGTAGCGCTTCTTCCAGACCACGGGCATCACCACACCCTCGATCCACGGCGCGTGCTCGCCGGTGAAGGTCGTCGTCGCCAGCACCTCGTTGGCGGGGTCGACATGCATGTAATACTGCTCGGAACGATGTTCGAAACTGTTCAGGCCCTTCATGATGGGGTCATCCGGCTTCGTCAAGTCGACCTTGTAGTCGATGATGTTGCCGGGATGGGCAACCCACTGCCCGCCGCACATGAACTGGTAGTCGACGGAATCGCGGAACGCATCGCACATGCCGCCATGATGGCCGGCGAGCCCGACGCCGCTCCGCACCGCAGCGCAGAGATTGAGCGCTTCCGCCTTCTCGATCTTCGACATCGTGTAGATCGGGATGATCAGCGACATGTCGTGGATCGCGGGATCGGCGAATGCCGCCGTCGTCGTCTCGATCCGCACCTCGAAGCCTTCCGCCCTCAGCCAGCCGCGAATCATCGAGGCGCAGAGATCCGGATCGTGTCCCGGCCAGCCGCCCCATACAATCATTGCCTTGCGCATGGTCATTCCCTCAGTCGATCTGTCCCGTTTCAAGTCCCGCCGGCAGCATCGCCGGCCGCTCGACGCTGCTCTCGATCTTGACGCGGCGCCCTTCATCGGCGGAGGTCTGGAACGCCTCCATCACCTCCAGCACGTGGAACGCAAGCGCGCCGCTGGCGCGGTGCGGTCGGTTGTTCAGGATCGCGGACGCCATGTCGGCGACCCCGATGGAGCGGAACTCGCCTTCGACATGGCCGTGCGTCAATGGCATTGCTTCCCATTCGCCACCGGTCCTGGCGAGGTGTACCTCGCCGCCGAAGCGGTTCGGGTCCGGCACCTGCAGGCTGCCCTTGTCGCCATAGATCTCGATCGGCGCGTGCCGGTGCTTCGGTACATCAAAGCTCATCGCGATCGAGATGACTGCTCCGCTCTCGAATTCAAGCGCGCCCGCGACATGGGTCGAAACCTCGACCGGGATCAGCGTGCCGTTCATCGGCTGGCTGGTAACCAGGCGCTCCGATTTCGGCCGCGCGGTTGAGCCCATCACGCTCGCGACCGGGCCGAGCAATTGCACGAGATCGGTGATGTAGTACGGCCCCATGTCGAGCATCGGTCCGCCGCCGCGCAAGTAATAGAAGCCCGGCGCCGGGTGCCAGCGCTCATGGCCGGGGCAGCCGAAGAAGGCACTGCCCGCCACCGGCGTGCCGATCGCACCGTCGTCGATCAGCTTGCGGGCGGTCTGATGCCCGCCGCCAAGGAACGTGTCGGGCGCGCAGCCGACGCGCAGGTTCTTCTGTGCGGCGAGATCGATCACCTTGCGGGCTTCGGCGGCGTTGATGCCGAGCGGCTTCTCGGAATGGACATGCTTTCCGGCATTCAGCACCGCGAGACTGACATCAGTGTGTGCCAGCGGCACCGTGAGATTGATGACGACCTCGACGTCATCGCGTTTGAGTAATTGATCGACCCGCATCGCCGGCAGCCCGAAAACGGCACCCTGCCGCTCCGCGACTTCACTGCGCATATCGGCGAGCGCCCTGACCTCCATGACCGGGAAGCGTTGCGCCGCCTTGAGGTAGGCGGTGCTGATGACACCGCAGCCGATGATTCCAATTCCGACTTTTCTCATTGTGATCTCCGTAAGGGTCCATTCATCCCTTGACCGCACCCGCAGTGAGGCCGGCAACGATGTGCTTCTGCGCCAGAAGGAAGAGAATGATCGTCGGCAGGATGGTCAACGTGATGAAGGCCAGGATCAGGTGCCATTCGGACGAATACTCGCCCTGATAGACCATGATGCCGAGCGGCCACGGATAGAGCGCATCCGTGTTGAGCATCACCAGCGGCAACAGGTAGGCGTTCCAGCTGTTGACGAAGGTGATGGTCCCGACGGTCGCCAGGATCGGCCGCGACAGCGGCAACGTCACATAGCGGAAGAACTTGATGTAGCTGCAGCCGTCGACCAGCGCAGCCTCGAGCAGTTCGTGGGGAATGTCCTTGAAGAACCGCCGTAGCAGCAGCACGCTCATCGCGAGGCTGAAGGCCACCTGCGGCAAGGCAACGCCGAAATAGGTATCGAGCAGCCCGAGATCGCGCACCTTGATGAACAGCGGAAGCACCGCGGTCGCCGCCGGAAACAGCAGGCCGAGCGTGAGATAGCTCAGCAGCATCGAGCTGCCGTAGAACTTGACATGGGCAAAGGTGAACGCCGCCATCGATGCGGTGATCAGGGTCAACACCACCGCGAGCGAGGATATGATCAGCGAGTTGCGCAGGAGCTGCCAGTAGCGCGCGGAGAACAGGATGTCGGAGTAATTCTGCCATTCCCATTGACGCGGCAAACCGAACGGGTTGACGCGCAATTCGCCGAGCGATTTCAAACCGCCGAGCAACGTCGCGAGCAGCGGCACCAGCACGAAGATGGCCACGATGGCGAGGAACACGGCCTTGAACAGCACGGCAGGATCGACCGGGTTGCGGGAAATCTTCGCACTATTCATCGCGCATGAACCAACGCTTGTAGGTAAAGGCAAAGGTCACGCAGATCGCGAACAGGATGACGCCGATGGCGCTGCCATAGCCGACCCGCATGCGCGAGATGCCGTTGTTGTAGAGGAAGCTCACCATCGTGTTCGAGGAGTCCGCAGGCCCCCCGCGTGTCAGCGGCATGACGAGGTCGAACAGCTGCAGCGAGCCGACAATGGCGAAAAACACCGAGAGGCGGATCGTCGGATAGAGCAAGGGAATGACGACATGGCGCAGGGCTTGCAACCTTGTCGCCCCGTCGATGCGCGCCGCCTCGATCAGGCTCTTGTCGAGGCTCTGGAGCGCCGCGATGAACAGCATCATGTGGAAGCCAAAATACTTCCACACGATCACGATCAGCACGGCCAGCATCGACGTGTCGGTCGAGGCCAGCAGATGCGGCGGCTCGGCGCCGAAGCTGCGCCAGATCGAGGCGACAAGGCCGTAGTCGCCGTCATAGACGAAGCTGAAGATCAGCCCTGTCGCGATCTCGGCCAGGATATAGGGCATGAAGAACAGCATGCGTAGCGCAACCGACCCACGAAAGCGTTCGGCGAGCATCAAGGCCAGCGTCAGCGCGAGCGGCAGCTGGATCGCGAGCGAGACCGCAATAATCAGCCCATTGTTGCGCAGCGCGAGCCAGAAGGCGCGCGTCTCCAGCACGAAGCGGTAATTGTCGAAGCCGATCCAGTTGGTCGGCCTGCCGAACCCGTTCCAATTGAAGGCCGAGTACCAGGCGGCCTCGCCGATCGGCAGCACCACGAACAGCGTGAACAGCAGCAGCGCCGGCGGCAGGAACAGGATCAGGACCGTGAAGCGGCCGTCCCAGGCCGGGCCGCGGACCGCGAGCGAGGAGAACGGTGTCCCCGCAACGCCAATCGCGGGCGAATTCGCGATACGTCGCGCCACCCTCAGTTGCCCTGCTTCCACGCCGCCTCGATCGCCTTCGCGGCATTCTGCGGGCTCATGCTGCCACCGGCGATCTCCGCGGTGACGTCGTTGACGACGCGGCCGACCGACGGACCAAGGCTCTGGTCATAGAAGTTCTGGTGGTAGTTCGACTTCGCCAGATTGGCCGCGATCAGCTTCATGAAGGCATTGTTGAGACCAGCGTCCGCGCCCTGCACCACCGGGATGATGAAGTTACCCGCCGCAAGCCGCGTCTGCACATCCTTCGAGACGAAGTATTTCAGGAAATCGACCGCCTCCTTCGGCGAACCTTTCGTGACCAGCCAGCCGGTAATGCCGCCGAGCGTGTCGGTCGGCGCGCCCTTGCCGCCGGCCACCACCGGGAAGTCGAACCAACAGATCTTGTCTTCGCTCAATCCGACCTTGTCGGCGGCGAGAGCGCGCTGCAAATGATAGACCGTGCTGATCGCGAGAGTCATCGCCGCCTTGCCGTCGCCGAAATAGCCGACGGCCTGCGGGTTCTTGAAACCAAGGAAGCCATTCTGGAACGGCTGGAGATCGACGAGCTGCTTGAACAGCTCGCCGGATTTCTGGAAGGTCTCGCCGGCGAAGCCGCTGTCCTCGCCGCGCAATGCCGCGTCGAATGCCGGCTTGCCGCCGATGCGCACCGCAAGATGGGTCCAGTAGAAGTGCAACGGCCATTTGTCGGCGCCGCCCACCACGATCGGCGTCACACCGGCGGCCTTCAACGTCTTCACCGCCGCAAGCAGATCGTCCCAGCTCTTGATCCCGGCAGGATCGACTTTCGCCTTGGCCATCAGCTCCTTGTTGCAGAGGAAGCCGACCTGCGATAGCGCGGTCGGCAGACCATAAACGCGGCCGTTAGCGGTGAACGCGGCGAGCGCGGCCGGCGTGAGACTGTCGCTGTAACCCTTCACCTGTTCGGTGATGTCGTCGAGAACACCTGCCTCGATCTGGGTCTTCAGGACGCCGCCGGCCCAGCTGTAGATGATGTTCGGGCGATCCTTGGATTGCAGGATGGTCGGCAGCTTGGCCTTGTAGGCTTCGTTCTCGAGAAACTGCATCTCGACCTTGACGCCAGGATGGGAGGCCTCATAGGCGCGCGCGACCTCCTCCCAGATTTTCACCTGGGCCGGATTTGCCTCGATGTGCAGCCACTTTACGATCGTATCGGCTGCGGCGGCGTCGGCCAAAAGCAGGCATGCGGCAGCGGCGAGTCCCAGCTTCCGGAGCAGTCTCATCACATCTCCTCCCGACCGATCTTATTCTTTGCCGCGATCCTGCTCCCGATTTTTGAGGTACGCAACTAAAATTCTGATCTACGCACCTCAGAAGCAAGCACGCGCATTCGCCAATGCGCTCGATGTTGTCCTTAGCAATGCGACAATGTTGATGTCAGCCGCTCGCGGCCGGCAAGCCCGTCGTCTGCTGCGGCACGCCGGCGCGGTCGACAAGCAGATCCGTGAGTCCCGCCCCCAGCCACATGCCGCCGAGCACGAGCCAGGCGGTGAGTGCGAATACGGAGGCACCGGTCACGCCGGCGCCGACCGCGCAGCCGCCGGCGAGCATCGCGCCAAACCCCATCAGCACCGCCCCTAACAGGTAGCGCCGCATGCCGAGCCCGTCCGAAAATCCCTCAAGCTTAAGTTCATGCGCGCGCGCCGCGGCCAGAAACGAGCCGAGGAATACACCGGGGACGATGCCGAGGTCGAAGCCGAGCCGAAGCTGCGCGCTGTTGAGCACCAGCATCAAGAGCTCGGCCGACGGCCCGCTGAAGGTGAGGCTCTTCAAGGTCACCGGCGCGAAGGAAGCCTGCGACAGCTGGTAGGTGAAGAGCCAGCCGGCGACGACGGCCGTTCCGGTCGCAAGTGCGGCAAGGATCAGCCGGCGCGGCAACCGGCTGCGAAAGGCGAAGGCCAGCCCCGCAATCAGCCACAAACCTCCGAATGCAAGCTTCTCGGGCGTGCCGGCACCGAACATGGCCATGATGTCGCGCGACGGACCGCCGTCGACCAGCCACAGGTTGGTCACCCATTCACGCGCGGGCGACAGCAGGCCGCGATAGGAGGCTTGCGCGGTCACCGCAAACACCAGCCCCGACAACAACGCCCGGAGATTGCCATTGGCCGAGAGCACCAGCAGCCGGCTGGCGCAGCCCCGCGCCAAAATCATCCCGCAACCGAACATCACACCGCCCAGGAGAGCGCCGGAGATGCTGCCCTGCTGCGCGAGCTGGCGCGCCTCGGATATGTCGAGCCAGCCGAGCGCGACCAGGCCCTGCGTACCCACCAGCGCCGCGGCAAAAGTCAGGAGCCAGACGGCAAGGCGCGGCCCGCCCTCGCCTCGGGAAAATTCGACCGCCGCGGCACGCAGACAGAAGCGGCTGCGCTGCGCGAAGAACCCGAACAGACCTCCGACCATGAGGCCGCCGAACCATGACAGCGGATCTTCACCCAAGAGATCGATGATCGGCGTCAGCACGTCCGCCTCGGCTGTTGCTGCGAGCATGCAATTCTAGCGATCGCGTCGTCGCGTCCCATGAGCCAGATCAAAGCTCGACGTCGCAGGATGCCGGAACACAGCGGCCTCAGGGGCGCAAATAGGCAAATCCCTGCTGTTGGAGCTCGACGAGCCGCACCACGCCGCCCTTCTCGGCCACCACGAAACCGGGCGTGAGATCGTCCAGCTTGACGCCCTGCGCCTTCATCGTATTGGCGCAGGCATCGAAGCCGACGCCGGCATCGACGAGCTTCGTCATCATCGCAACGGTGTGGTCCTGCGCCGCGAGCGCGTGGAAGGCACGCAGCGCCGGTCCGTGCACGACCAGCCTGATGTCGGCCTTGCCGGGTCCACCGACGCCGTCGACATGGTTCTGCAGATTGCCCAGAACGAAGTCGACACGATCGGCATCGGCCAGATGATAGACGACGCGCTGTCGCGCGGCCGTTTCCGTCGCCGCGGACGCCTGGCGCACCGCGAACGCACCAAACAGCCCGGCAAGGCTCGCGCCAAGCATGGATCGACGCTGCATGGTCCCCCTCCTATCGTGCCTGCTTGATGAACTCGGCGATTCGATCGGCAACGTCTTCCGCGAACAGGTCGCGGAAGAAATGATCGGCATCCTCGATCTTGTCGAGATGCACCCTGCCCCCGCTCGAACCGGCAAGCGACGTGAAGGCGGCCGCCACGTCGGGCACGACGGTGTCCTTGGTCGCGGCGAGCACCAGCACCGGCAGCTTCACGCGCGCCACCAGCGCGGCCGTGTCCTGGCCGGCAGGACCGTAGAATGACGCAAAGGCCCGCGCGGAAACCACGGCATTGCGGCAATATACGAAGCCCGGCACGTCCATCCACTCCCCGCCCCGGCCCGCCGCAACCGCTTTCGTCGCCAGCTCCAGAACCGGCTCGAGCGGCTTGCCATAGGTCTTGGCGTAGGAGGCGCGCAGATCGGCCTCGGCTTTTGCGGTCACCGGCGCCAGCAGCACCCCACCCGCCACCGGCGAAATCTCGTTCGCTGCAAGATACCGCGCCACCTGGTTGCCGCCGCGCGAATGGCCGAACGCGAAGACGAGCCGGGACATGCCCCTCGCCCGCGCGACCCAGGCGCCGATCTCCGCGACTGCATCCTCAACGACATAATCATGCCGTGCGGTACAGTCGTACATGCCTTTGCGGCGATCGAGCCCCAGCGACAGCGTATGGGCGAGCGAAGCGATGCCGCGCTGCTCAAGCGCCTTGGCAACGCCCTGAATGACCTCCATGTCCTTGTGCGCGAGCGTGCCGTGGGTCATTACGACGAGCGGCGTGTCCGGTGACATCGCGGCTGGTGTGCGCAGTGTCGCGAGCGTGGTGCGGCCGTCGACCGACAGTTCGAGCTCCTGTTCGGCCGCATATGCGGACCCTGCGAACGCGAGCAAGACGGCCAGTCCTATCAACCATTGCATCAGCGGCTTTCTCCTCAGGGCCGGACAATCGTCCAGTTCTTCTCCGCCAAATCCATCAGCGCGGCAACCCCGACCTGTGTGACGCTGACGCCCTCAATCAGCGGCGGCCGCTTGTCCTCCTTCGCCGCCAGCGTCTCCAGCGTGTTGCCGCAAGCGATGAAGCTCACATTGGGCATCGATTTCAGGAAGTTCGCCAGGCGCTCCTTCACCGGCGAGCGGTCCTGAAGCAGCATGTCGACGCCGCCGTTGAAGGCGACCACTGCGATTTCGACGTCCTCGCCCTGCCCCGAATAATGCCGCGAGACATTGGCCGCAACATCGAGCACGGCGCGCATCTTGACCGGGTCGTCGTCGCTGATCTGCAGCGCGAGCCTGTGAGGTTCGGCCGCCTGGGCCACGGCCGGATGGATTACGATGAACGAGCCAACAGCGAGAGCCGCGTGCAGCAGCGCGCGGCGGCTCGCCCGGCCGTGTCTCACTCCACGCCCCGCGACTTCTTCTCCTTGCCGTCCTCGGGCGTCACGTCGATGGCGGCAGCGCGCCCCGTGATCTTCACCGGGGCAATGCAGTTCTTCATGCAGGGGTCTTTCTGCCAGAACGACTTCTCGCTGGTGGCGCGGTCGTCCATCACGAACCCCTGCTCGTTCGGCATCTTGATCGTCGCAAGGGTCTTCTTGTTCAGCTCGAAGTTCTGATCGGTGACGACGTCGTTCAGATAGAGGACGTAAGCAACCAGCGCATAATATTCATCGACGGACAGGGATCCCGTATTGCCATAAGGCATAGCGTGACGGACGTAGTCAAACACGGTGGACGCGTAGGGCCAGTACGAGCCGACCGTCTTGACCGGGTTGTCAGACGTCAGTGAGCCCTTGCCGCCGGCCAGCACCGGCCAGCGGCCGTTGCCCTCGCCGAACTCGCCGTGGCAGGACGAACAATTGTCCATGAACAGCTTTTCGCCCTGCATGGCCGTGCCCTTGCCTTCCGGCAGGCCCTGACCGTCGGGGCGCACGTCGATATCCCAGCCGTGGATCTCGTCCGCGGTCGGCGCGCGGCCAATGTGATAGCGTGGACCGCTCTTGGCGTCCGCCTTCTGCTGCGCGAGCGCCGGCACGCTCAGCGCGCATGCGAGCAGCGCGGCTGCAGTGAACTTAAGCGACTTCGACATTCTCGACCTCACCATTGGCCTGCACATGCCAGGTCTGGATGCCATTGTTGTGATAGATGGAGTTGACGCCGCGGATCTTGCGCAGCTCCGCCTTGCTCGGCTGCAAATAGCCGGTTTCGTCCTGCACACGCGATTGCAGCAGCAGCGGCTCACCGTTCCAGTCGAACTCGTAGTAAAAACGCGTCAGCGCCTTGTCGAGAACCGGCCCGTCGAGCCGCGCCGGCCACCAATTTCGGCCGCCGTCGAGTGACACGTCCACGCGCTTGACCTTGCCGTTGCCGCTCCAGGCCAGACCCGAGACGATGGTAAAGCCTTTGCCGTGCTTGATCGGCGCTTGCGGGCTCGGGCTCGTAATCACGGACTTGGCGTCCATCGACCAGGTGAAGCGGCGCGCCTTGCCGTTCGGCATGAGGTCCGTGTATTTCGACGTCTCCTCGCGAGTGTGCCAGGGCTGGTCGCCGACCTTGATGCGGCGCAGCCACTTGACCCAGAGATTGCCCTGCCAGCCCGGCACCACGAGCCGCATCGGATAGCCCTGCTCGGGATAGAGCGCCTCGCCGTTCATCTTGTAGGCGATGATGCAGTCGTCGAGCGCTTTCTCGATCGGCAGGCTGCGGTCCATCGCCGCCGCGTCGGCGCCTTCGACCAGCAGCCACTTGCCGCTCGCCTTGACGCCGGCTTCCTCCAGCAGGGTGCGCAGCGAGACGCCGGTGTACTGCACGCAGTGGATCATGCCGTGGGTGAACTGGCAGCCATTGAGCTGGGCGCCGCGCCATTCCATGCCCGAATTCGCCGCGCATTCCATGAAGTGGATGCGGTTGACGCGCGGATAGCGCTTCAACTCCTCCAGGGTGAGAATGAGCGGACGCTCGACCAGCCCGTGGATCATCAGGCGATGATCGGCCGGATCGATCTCGGCGATGCCGCCGTGATGCCGCTCGAAACAGAGGCCGTTCGGGGTGATGATGCCTTCGAGCTCATGCAGCGGCGTGAAACTCACCGAGGATTCGCGCGAGGCGGTCAGCCATTCGACGTCGCGCCGGACGACGTCCTTCTCGAATTTCGACGGCTTACCATACGGACGCACCGCGACGCCCTCGCCGAGCGACTTGGTCCATTCCGGCACATTGGGCGGCTGGTTGGCGGGATTTCCGCCTGCGGCCGCCGGCCTTGCCAGCATCGAGGCTGCGACGCCGGCGCCGGCGGCCAGGAAGCTGCGACGGGATTGACTGTCCATCTTCGACATCGCTTCTTACGCTCCGGTAACTTTGACGGCCCGGTTGGGCTCGAGCCGAACGGTTTTCTGTCGCGTCAGGTAATTCGCGACGACGTCCCAGATCGGCGGCCCTTCGGTTCCTTCGTTGACGCTGGCCCAGCCCGCGACCTGATATTCCCTGGCGGGATCGATCGGGGAGCCGGTCTTGAGAACCTGCATGTCGGAGATGCGCTGCCCCTGCGGCTTGGTGACGTCGATCGCGTAGGAAAGCCCGCCGATCCGCACCATGTCGCCGCCCTGCTGATAATAGGGGTCGACATTGAAGAGGTTATCGGCGACGTCCTCGATGATCTCCTTCAACCGCGAACCCGTCATGCCCATACGGTAAACCGCCGGATACGTGATCGCGGTCGCGTTGGTGACGTCCTCGAAAGTGATGTCCTGTCCGGGCAGCACGCTGGTGCCCCAGCGGAAACCGGGCGAGAGTGCGATCTCGGCATCGCGCTCCTGCAGCAGCGCCTGGCAGATCAGGTCGTCGAACGTGCCGTTGAAATTGCCGCGCCGGTAGAGCAGCGAATCGGTCTTGCCGAGCACCTTGGCCAGATCGGAGGCGAAGGGTTTGCGAACCTCGGCGATCTTCGCGGCCATCTCGGCGTCCGCCGTGATCACATCGGAGAACAGCGGAATGAGCTTGTAACGGAACGCTTTGACCTCACCGTCGCGGACATCGAGATCGAGCCGCGAGACGAACTTGCCGGACGAGCCCGAGGCGATCAGCAGGGTCTTGCCGACTTTGACGGCCTCGGGCAGAGCGTCATGGGTATGCCCGGTCAGGATGACGTCGATGCCCTTGACGCGGCTCGCCAGCTTGCGGTCGACATCGAAACCGTTATGCGAGAGCAGCACGACGAGCTGCGCGCCGCCCTTGCGCGCCTTGTCGACTTGCGCCTGGACGTCCTCCTCGCGCACGCCGAACGACCAGTTCGGAATCATCCAGCGCGGATTGGCGACCGGTGTATAGGGGAAGGCCTGGCCGAGCACCGCGATCTTGACGCCGCCGCGCTCGATCATGGTCGAGCCCTCGAACGCCGCCTCGTTCCATTCGGTGTCGCGGATATTGAGGCCGAGGAACGGGAAGCCGAGGCCTTCGATGGCCTGCTTGACCCGCTCGGAGCCGTAGGTGAACTCCCAATGGCCGGTCATGGCGTCGGGCTTGAGCAGCGCCATGCAGTCGATCATGTCCTGGCCGCGCGTCTTCAGTGACGACCATGAGCCCTGCCAGGTGTCGCCGCCGTCGAGCAATGCGACCTTGTCGCCGCGCTCGGCACGGATCGCCTTGATCACGGTCGCGGCACGATCAAGGCCGCCGATCCGGCCATAGCTCTTGGCGAGCGCCTCGAAATCCTCCGAGGTCAGCGCGTAGGCCGCCGACGAGCCGGGCGCGATGCCAAACCGGGCGAGAAACTCCTTGCCGGTGACGTGCGGCGGAAGGCCCTTGGCCTCGCCCACGCCGAGATTGGTCGAGGGCTCGCGGAAATAGAGCGGCATCAGCTGACCGTGGATATCGGTCACATGCACCAGCGTGACGTTGCCGAGCGGCTCGAAGGCCAACAATTCCTTTTCGGTCAAGCGCTGCTGGGCGAACGCACGGGTCAGGCTGGAGCCCACACCGGTCGAAAGTCCCGCCGTTGCCGCGGCAACCTGAATGAACTCGCGGCGAGAGATCATGCGCAACACTCCTGCAAGCTCAACGTTTCAGTTGCGCACCGATGGCGTCTCGACCGGAAGGCCGATGCCGCGCCAGGCCACATAGAGCTCGAGCGCGAGGAACTCGTCCGATAGCGGCTTGAACGGCTCGGCGCGCACGTCGAACATGCAGCCTTCGAATCGCTCATGCAGTGGCACCAGGCGCTGGTCGCGCAGCCGATAGGTCGGAAAACCGTTGGTCTGGCCCTGGCTCAGGAAGTCCGCGCGCATGAACTTGCCGTTGTTGCGCTCGTGGCAGGACTCGCAGGCCAGATCGAGCTGGCCGTAGCGCGTGTAATAGATCTGCTTGCCGCGCTCGAACCAGGGCGACATCGGCCCGTCGGTCTTCACCGAGACTTTTATGCCGTGCGATTGGTAGCGCACGAACGCTGTCATGTCGGTCAGCTCACGGGATTTGAATTTCCAGGGCTCGGCCTTCATGTGCTCGCTGCGGCAGATGTTGATGCGCTGTTCGAGATTGACCGGCTTCTTCAGCTTGTCGTCCCATTTCGGCATGCCGGCGCCGACGCCCTTCATGCTGGTCTCGGCCTCGCCGTGACAGCTCATGCAGGACTTGCCCTCGCTGCCCTCGACCTTCTTCCAGACGTCAGCCGCGCGCTCCACGGCGAGGAAGCCCGGATTTTCGAGATCGTCGTCCTGCAGCGCGCGGGTCTCCTTGCTGCGAAATTCGTAGCCGGAGATGATGGTCTTGAAGACGTGGCCGGGCGGAGCCGCGATGCCCTTGCGCTCAGCGTCCTCGGCGACCGCGAGCGTCGCAACCGACGCGGCGGCCGCGACCAGAGCGGCCAACCCAACATATCGTCGCGCCATTGCGTGCCTCCCTCAATGCGCGATGCGCATCATGCCTTGAGCGCAATCTTCTCTTCAGCCGTGATCACCGTGCCATCGTCGTCCGTCCAGGAGAACTTGAACGTGCCGGCTTCGTCGACCCGCGCGTCGAACTGGACGTAGGGATTGGCCGAGATCGCAGGCTCGAGCGCGCAGGAGAACACCGGCTTTCCGTTGAACTCGCAGGCGAACTTGTTGATGATCTTGCGCGGAATGGCCTTGCCCTGCGCGTCCTTGCGCTGGCCGGATTCCATGACATGCGAGACCAGGGTCTTGATCTGGATTACCTCGCCTTTGGCCGCTTCCTTGGGAAGCTTGATGCGCGGTTTGTCTGCCATTGTTCCTCTCCTGACGCCCTAGCCGCCGCAGCCGCCGATGGTGACCTTGACGGTCTTCTGCTCCATGAACAGCGAACCGTCACTCATCTTCGCGACCGCAATCACGTTCTGCGTGGTCGCAAGCCGGATCCGGATCGAAGCTTCCGCCTTGCCCGACAGCGGCGTAAACGACAGCGTCGCCACGCCCGCATTGGGGTTGCCGTCGGCGATGATCAGAACGTCTTTCACATAGGCGTCTGTCGTCATCGGGCTCTCGATGTTGATCGAGAGCGGCACGGTGTTGCCGTTCTCCGCGATCTCCGGCAGGTCGAGCGCGATCTTGCCCTTGGCAGGCTGCTTGCCGCCGGTGAACGTCTCGATCCACTTCGCCGCATCGCCCGTCACTTCGGCATCGGCTGCGATGGGCATCAGCGTCAGCACGACGAAGCCGCCCCCGAGCGCAAATGCCTGCCGTCGATTGATGGCTCTCATTCCTGATCCTCCTCGCCGTCAGTTCAGCGTCTTGAGAAAAGCGATGACGTCCTCGACCTGCGCGGCCGTCAAAATGGACTTGCCGACGAACTCCGGGCGCACCCGGCTGAGGCCATCATTCCTGAAGAACGCCGGCATGACGGTGTCGGTGAAGATGCGCTTGGGGTCGGCGATGATGAGGCGCAATTGCTCCTCGGTGTAGCGGCCGGCCACGCCGTCCAGGGACGGACCGAACTCGCCGTGGAAATCCTCGGACTTCAGGCTGGTGACCTGGTGGCAGGCCAGGCAATTGCCGAGTGTACGCGTCAGAAACACCTTCTTGCCGGCGGCGGCGTTACCGGGCGCGCCGGTCAGGGATTTCGGCAAGGAGTCGTTGACGATATCGAGCCTGATCGGCTCCTTGTTCGGATCTTGCGCCAGAGCGCTTCCGGCCGACAGACAAAGTGCAAACGCAGCTGCAAGCGAGCGCCGCATGTTCCCTACCCTCGGATCGCGGGGTGACGCCCGCTCTTGGTCACGACGGACTCACAGTCCATCAAATTCAGTTATTATGATATGTTCATATAAACGCTGGCGTCAAGCGGAATTCGACGGCGTTCCGCATCAGCCGTTCGCGGCCAGAAAATCCCGGAACGAGCCGCGCTCGTAAGCGCGCTCCCGCACGAAGCGAAACATCGCTAGGAAGTGCGGCGGCTTGAGATAGCCGGGTGCCCGCGCCACCTCGCGCGCCATTGCATCCTTTGTTTCGAGGCCATCGGCGGATGGTGGAAAGAACTGAAAGGTCGGCGTGAACCGGATCCCGTATTTCTGGGCGAGCTCTTTCTCTGTTAATTCCTGGCGGTCGAAGTCCGTCACCTTGCGCGCGCCGATCAGGTTGAGCTGCAACACCTCGAAATTGTCGCGGATATAGCTGGCGATGCCGGCATCGGCGAAGTTCACAAGATGCGTCTCGCGGCAATAGGGGCAGCCGCGCAGCTCCCACATGATGGCAAGCCGCTTGCCGCCGGCCGCGGCGCCCTCCAGATCCTCGCGCAGATCGAGGAAGCTCTGCAGAAACCAGGGCTCGTGATAGAGCCCGTCTTCTCCGACGGCGGGCTCGGCCGCCGCCACGCCGCGGCCGGCCAACGCCGCGCCTGCAGCGAATGCCAGGACGCCGCGTCGCGTCGGCGTGCGAAGCGACGTCGGGGTTTCGTGCCTCGGAAAGTCTTGCGCGTTGCTCATTTTCATTATGATATTCGAATACACGAATGTGACAAGGAGATCCGATCTTGCGCTGCACCATCATGCTGCTGGCATGGCTGGCCTCGAACGCGCTCGCGCTCGGCGCGGACGCCGATAGACCTGCGGATTTCGCATCGGCGATGGCGCCGATCATGGCCAATCTGCGCACCGCCGCGAGCTATGCGCGCACTGGAAATTTCGCACTGGCGCAGATCGAGACGGACGAAGCGGTCGCCGGGTGGAAGCGGCTTGTGCCGAGCGCATCCGGTCCTCCGCCCGCTTATGCGCCGGCCGAACTGACGCGATTTCTCGACGGAGGTCGCGAGAGACTCACGGCGATCACGGGCGCGCTGGACCGCGGAGACAATGTCGCCGCCGGCCGCGAGTTGCTTGCAGTTCGGCAGGCTTTTCACGCGCTCAGGCGTCACGCGGGCCTGTACGACCTCGGCGATTGCATCTTCGAGATTGCGCCCGCCATGGAGGCGTTGCGTATCGCCGCCACCAGGTACGGCGAACAGCCGGCATCGGCGAATGCCGAGGACACCGTCGCCGCCGCGAGCGCGTTCCGCGATCGGCTTCAACGCTGTAACGAATGGGCAAACAGCGAGATCGCCGCCCAAGGTGAATTCCGCCGCCTGATCGACGGCGCAATCGCCAGCAGCGGCGAGATCGCTCATGCCGCGATGGCGGGCGACGGCCCCCTCGTGCATCGTTACCTCATCGAACTGCAATCCTTTGCCCAGTTGCTCGACTTCCGTTACGGCTAGCCTCAGCCGATGCTGGTCAATGCAGGAAAATGCTCGAGCAGCCATTCGGAGACCACGGGCATCAATCCGGTCAGGAACATCAGACCCGTCGCGACCAGGAATGCGCCCATCGTCTTCTCGATCAGACCGAGATGCCGGCGCACACGGCCAAGCGCGGCAATGAAGCGACCGGTGAAGGCCGCCGCGACCAGGAAGGGAATGCCGGTCCCGACCGAATAGGCGAGGAGCAGCAGTGCGCCCCGTCCGGTCGTGTCCTCCGATCCCGCCATCAGCAGGACGGCGGCGAGGATGGGGCCGGCACAGGGCGTCCAGCCAAACGCAAAGGCCAGGCCCATGACGAAGGCCCCCGCCACGCCGGCCGGGCGCTTGTCGACCTGCACGGTCGCGCTGCGATAGAGCAACGGAATCCGGAGCAGCCCCAGGAAATGCAGGCCCATGACGATAATCAGCCCGCCGGCGACGATGCCGAGCGTCGACAGGTGCGCGGAAATGAAGCGTCCCGCGATCGAGGCGGTCGAGCCGAGCGCGACGAAAACCAGCGAAAAGCCCGCCACGAAGGCCAGCGCGGAGATCAGGATCCGCGGCCGCAGATCCGGCCTGTCGCCGGACAGATCCGTGACCGAGACGCCGGCCATGTAGCACAGGAAGGGCGGCACCAGGGGCAGGATGCAGGGCGACAGGAACGACAACAGGCCCGCGACGAAGGCCGCACCCAGCGTAACGTCCAAGGTCATTTCCGCCCCATCCCTAGCACATATACGAATTTAATGATATAAAGCGCCGATCGACGTTTGGAAAGCAAGTCCTTCACGAGGAAGTCTGCAAAGGCCGGTTACGCAGCATGAATAGAATCATCGTTTTGCTCGCGCTCGCCGTCGGGCTCACGCTGCCCGCGACGGCATCGCGCGCCGCCGAGCTCGTCATGTTCGAGAGCGCCGGCTGCGCCTGGTGCGCGCGCTTCAACGCCGAGATCGCCCCGATCTACGGCAAAACCGACGAAAGCCGGGCTGCACCACTGCGCCGGGTCGACCTGAACAGCCCCCTTCCCGCCGATCTCGCCGGAATCGATCCGGGTCCCTTCACGCCGACCTTCGTCGTGGTACAAGAGGGCCGTGAGATCGGACGCATTCGCGGCTATCCCGGCGATGCCTTCTTCTTCGGCCTGTTGGACCGAATCCTGTCAAACACGGGATCGGAACCCGGGAGGTCGTGACCATCTTGCGGATTTTCTGAGAGGAACTTGACGCGATGCCGTTGCCAAAGCTGAAGGATATCGAGGGCTCCGCCGAACTCGAGCAGATGATCGAGAAGGCGCGCGAGGCCAGCGACATGCTCAAGGCGCTGTCGCACGAGTCCCGATTGCTGCTGCTCTGCATCCTCGCCGAGGGCGAGAAGTCCGTGACCGAGCTCGAGCAGTTCCTTGGCGAGCGCCAATCGACCGTCTCCCAGCAGCTCGCGCGGTTGCGGCTCGATCGGCTGGTGACGACGCGCCGCGACGGCAAGACGATCTACTACAGTCTCGCCAGCGAGGACGTCCGCAAGATTCTCACCGCCGTTTACGACGTGTTCTGCGAGCCGGTTCGCCGGCGCCGCCGGTAGTTCTCCACGCTGGATTTTCGCGCCCCACCGGCGCAGACTACCCGCAAGGCAGAACCAAAAACGAAGCGGGAGGAATGCTGAGCCCTTCGACCATAGCGTTCGCATGCGGGCTTGCCGCCGGCGCCGTGCTCGGCGTTGCCGGCCGCGCGGGTCGTTTCTGTACGCTGGCGATGCTCGAGGACGCATTCTTCGGATCGGATTTTCGTCGGCTGAAATCCTTCGCGCTGGCCGCGGCAGTCGCCCTGCTCGCGACCCAGGTGCTCGCCGCGTTCGGCATTGTCGATCTGTCGCGGTCAATCTACCTCACGGCGTCGATCGGTCTTGGCGGTGCGATCATCGGCGGGCTGATGTTCGGCGTCGGTATGGCGCTGGTCGGCACCTGCGGCTTCGGCACGCTGGTGCGCGTCGGCGGCGGCGATCTGCGCGCCATCGTGGTCTTTCTCGTGCTCGGCCTGTCGGCGCTCGCGACCATGCGCGGCATCACCGGCATGCTGCGGCTGATGCTGATCGAGCCGTTGTCGTTGCGGCTACCCGAGGGAAGCACCCAGACTTTGACGTCGCTGCTCGGCGCAGGCAGCACGATGCGCGCGATCCTCGTCGTGGCGATGTCCGCCGCGCTCGCCTTCTGGGCCCTTGCGGATGGCAGGCTGATCCGGTCGCCGCGGCTGCTGGCCTCCGGCATTGCCGTCGGCGCCGCGATCGCGTTCGGCTGGTTTGCCACCGGATGGCTTGCCGACGACGAGTTCGACCCCGTGCGGGTCTCCTCGCTCAGCTTCGTGGCGCCGCTTGGTGACGCCATTCTCTACGTCGCCACCTTCTCCGGCGCGCGGCTCAATTTCGGCATCGGCTCGGTTGCCGGCGTCGTCGCAGGCTCGTTTGCCGCCGCGATGCTCGCGCGCGGCTTCCGCTGGGAAGCGTGCGACGACGCACGCGAGTTGAAGCGTCACATGATCGGCGCGCTGCTGATGGGCATCGGCGGCATCATGTCGATGGGCTGCACCATCGGTCAGGGCCTCAGCGCGCTGTCGACGCTCGCGGTTTCGGCCCCCGTCACGATGGTGGCCATCGCCTGCGGCGCGCGCCTTGGGCTCGAGTTCACGATGACCGGCGAGTGGCTGCCGGCCGTTCGCAGACTGTTCGGGGTCTCGACCTGACTCGAAAAACGCGGATCGCCGTCGAACTGCCGGCCTCGTATCCTCCTGCAGTCCGGTTGCCCTTTCAAGCATGACGGCAGACACACCTTCGCATTCTCGCGGCTGATTTCGCCCGAGCTTTGCTTGATCACTCCACCCTCTCATCCAAGAGGGCGCAGGGAAGGCCGGGTGCTGGCTCGCACCCGCGGTCCGCTGCGCGAAAAGCACACGCAGAAAGAACCGCACAGCAGCATACAGGTGGTGCCGATCACTCGGCCTTCCCTGCGCGATGGTTGGACGGCTTATGCCGTGATCTCCCGGGAGCCGACC
>NZ_JACIHD010000009.1:0-287036 GCF_014198235.1 Bradyrhizobium sp. ERR14
AGGGCGAACACTAGAGACCTCGCTGGCAATTGCCGTGACCGCGCCCCTCTCTCCTCATGTCCTCAGCCTCCAAGACCGATAACGCAACAGGCCCCCTGGGGGAGAGGGTGGCTCGCCGCGAAAGCGGCGAGACGGGCGAGGGGTCTCTCTCAGCGAGTCCGGAATCGCAGGGTGGGCAAAGGCGCACTTGCGCCGTGCCCACGTCGTCTCACCAAATAGGCAGGACGTGGGCGCGCTTCCGCCGTCGCTCTTCGAGCTATGGCGGACAAGTCGCTTTGCCCACCCTACGATACTGCACTTGTGGATAGAGACCCTCATTCGGCGCCATAGCCGAAGTTTCGCTTCGGCGTCCATTTAGAACGGCGGCCGAAGGCCGCCTATGCCACGTTCTCCCACAAGGGAAGAAGGGAAACTCAAGTTCGCTGTCAGATTGTTTTCGACTAAAATCAGCGCGTTCGAACAGAAGGGCGGCGGCGCTCGAATTGGTTCGTCGGCGCTGCGGCCGTGTCTCAGCTCGCCGGGCCCTCGGGCAATACGCTCTCGGCCAGCTCCTCGCGCTCGCCTTCCAGCACCGCGCGCGCGAACTCGATGATCTTCTGCTTGTTTGCGGTTTCGCGGACGGCGAAAAACACGCGGTTCAATTCCAGGCCGAGCACGCTGTTGAGGGCAATATCCTCGTCTTCCATCGTGGTGTTCCCGCTTCGGTCGCTCAGGTGTATCGTGAGGGCAATTCTTCCACAAGTAGTTTAAATCTTCAGAGCAGATGAGCACCGGGAAACTACGGCCGCAGCGAATTGAGGCAGTCCCCAAATACGTGCTATACGAGGCGGTGTGGGGCAGGAAACGCACCGATGTCCGCCGTAGATTATGGCCGGGAGGCGCTCGACTTCATTGAAGGCCTGGGGACCTATCGCAAGGTGCCCGATGCCATGAATGCGCTCGAGACGGCGTTCGGTCGTTTCGGCTTCGAAACCATCATCGTGACGGGATTGCCCAATCCCGACCAGCGGTTTGCGCAGATGGTGCTTGCCAAGCGCTGGCCGGCGGGCTGGTTCAGCCTCTACACCCAGAACAATTACGATCGCTTCGATCCGGTGGTGCGGCTGTGTCGGCAATCGGTCAATCCGTTCGAATGGTCGGAAGCGCCCTATGACGCCGAACTCGAGCCGAACGCGGCCGAGGTGATGAACCGCGCCACCGATTTTCGCATGTCGCGGGGCTTCATCGTGCCGATCCACGGGCTCACCGGCTATGAAGCGGCGGTGTCGCTTGGCGGCGTTCATCTCGACCTCAATCCGCGCAGCAAGCCGGCACTGCATCTGATGGCGATGTATGGCTTCGACCACATACGCCGTCTGCTCGAGCCGACGCCTTATCCCTCGACGCGCCTCACCCCGCGCGAGCGCGAGGTGATCTCCTGGGCCTCGCAGGGCAAGTCGGCCTGGGAGATCGGTGAGATCTTACACATCACGCAGCGCACGGCGGAAGAGCATCTTGCAACTGCCGCGCGCAAGCTCGGTGCCGTCAACCGCACGCATGCGGTAGCGCTGGCGATTCGGAACAAAATCATCAATCCGTAAGCGCCGTACTGGGAAATTTCCCAATATCGAATCCGGCTCTTTTCGCAGACTCTGCCCCCATTGAGGATGATTGGGGGTTTTCATGATTCACGCAATTTCTGCGGTAAATCGCCACCTTTATGAAGACGTGATCGAACAGCATTTCCGGTTGCGCCACGATATCTTCGTCGAGGAGCGGCGCTGGGAGACGCTGCGCAGGCCGGATTGCCGCGAGATCGATTCCTATGACGACGAGGATACTGTCTATCTGCTTGCGTTGGAGGGACGGCGCGTCATCGGTGGCCACCGGCTCTACCCGACGACCAAGCCCTCGATGATGAGCGAGGTGTTCCCGCATCTGGCGTCGGTGCGCGGCTGCCCCGCGGATCCGCTGGTCTGGGAATGGTCGCGCTACTTCGTCGTGCGTGATCGCCGCGACGGCGCGCTCAACCTGCAACTGATGGCGGCGGTGCAGGAGTTCTGCCTCAATCAGGGGATCGCGCAGGTCAGCGCGATCATGGAGACCTGGTGGCTGCCGCGCTTCCACGAGGCCGGCTTCATGGTGACCCCGCTTGGCCTGCCGGCTCTGGTGGAGGATGCATGGACCATGGCGGCGACCATCGACATTCGTCGCGAGACCCTCGATGCCCTGCACGATCGTATCGGCATGACCTCGGTCGTGCGCCAGGACGGCCCGCGTCTGGACGCCGTCGCCCGTGCCAACCTCTGCGGCGCTGCTGCCGCGCAACGAAAGAGCGCCTGAGATGTCGAACATGATGCGGGACAGCCAGATCATGGCGCAGATCAGGGACGAGAATCTCGGCTACATGTCCGACATGGCGCTCGAGCTGGCGCAGATGGCGGAAGACACCGGATTGGCGACGCTCGCCTATCTGTTCCGGATGGCGGCGCTGGAGGCCTCGACGGCCAACAGCGTGCTCGCTGAACCGGACGATCTTCCCCAGCAGATGACGTCGCACTAGACGTAATCCTTCCTTGCATTCCGACGAAGTCGCACCCTCTCGCCGGCCATCGGCGAGGGGGTCATCGTTTGGGTGCGGCAGGTTGCCCCAGCCTGCACGGCAGCCTTCTTGCCGGAGCGTCTCGACCGCATGCACCCGCATGCAACAAAGTGCATGTTTGGTGTCGAATCGCTCTTGCCTCTGAACGATACTGCCATTACCCATTTTTCCGCCTTGAACAGGCAGGGGGAGCTCTTTCACTGATGGCGACCGTGTTCGAACATCGGCGCGACACCGCGTGCGCCTGAAAGAGTCTTGATGCTGCTCGTCGTCGAACAGTTCCTGAACGGATTGCAGTTCGGCCTGCTGCTGTTCCTGCTCGCCGCCGGCCTGACGCTGGTGTTCGGGATCATGGATCTCGTCAACCTCGCGCACGGCTCGCTCTACATGATGGGCGCCTATTTCGCCGCGACTTTCGCGGCGTGGACCGGCAGCTTCCTGCTCGGGGCGCTGATGGCGCTGGGGGCTACGCTGGTGCTCGGCATCGTGCTCGAGATGAGCGCGCTGCGGCATCTCTACGGCCGCGACCATCTCGACCATGTGCTGGCGACCTTCGGCCTGATCCTGTTCTTCAACGAAGCCGTGCGGCTGATCTGGGGCCCGGCCGGCCTTGCGCTGCCGCTGCCGGCCTGGCTCACCGTGCCGGTGCCAATCCTGCCCGGTATTCATTATCCCGCCTATCGCCTCGCCATCATCATCGTGGCGCTGCTGGTGGCGCTGCTGCTCTATCTCGGCGTGATGCGCACCCGCATCGGCATGCTGATCCGCGCCGGCGCCTCCAACCGCGAGATGATCGGCGCGCTCGGCATCAACATCAAGCTGCTCTACACGCTGGTGTTCGGCCTGGGGGCCGCGCTCGCCGGCCTTGCGGGCCTGATGCAGGCGCCGATCCTCACCGTGCAGATCGGCATGGGCGAGAACATTTTGATCCTCGCTTTCGTCATCATCGTGATCGGCGGCATCGGCTCGATCCGCGGCGCGTTCCTGGCCGCGATCTTCGTCGGCATGATCGACACGCTCGGCCGCGCCTTCCTGCCCAATCTGCTGCGGCAAGTGTTGAGCGGCGCCGCCGCCTCCACCGCCGCGCCCGCGCTGTCCTCCATGCTGATCTATCTCCTCATGGCGATCGTGCTGGTGGTGCGGCCGGAGGGGCTGTTTCCGGCCAACCGTCGATGAAGTCTTTCACTGTGAGCAAGGCCGTCACGGCCCTGATGCTGGCGGGCCTCCTGCTGCTGCCGCTCTATTCGCAGCTCTCCGGCAACATCTTCATCCTGACGCTGTTCACCCGCATCATCATCCTGGCGCTGGCGGCGGCGAGCCTCAACCTCATCATGGGTTTTGGCGGCATGATGAGCTTCGGCCACGCCGCCTATCTCGGCATCGGCGGCTACGCCGTCGGCATGCTGGCACAGGAGGGCGTCGGTTCCGGCTTCATCCAGTTTCCGGTCGCGCTCGCGGCCTCCGCGATCTATGCGCTCGTGATCGGCGCGCTCTCTTTGCGCACCCGCGGCGTCTATTTCATCATGATCACGCTCGCTTTCGCTCAGATGGCCTATTACGTCGCCTCCGGCCTCGCGCGCTACGGCGGCGATGACGGCCTCACCGTCTACAAGCGCAGCGACTTCTCCGGGCTGATCAACCTGTCGAACCGCACGCAGTTCTATTATCTCTGCCTCGCCTGCCTCCTCGGTGTCATCTTCCTGATCTGGCGCATCGTCAATTCGCGCTTCGGCCTCGTCGTGCAGGGCCTGCGCTCCAACGAGCAGCGCATGCAGGCGATCGGCTTCCCGGCAAAGCGCTACCAGCTGGTCTGCTTCGTCATTTCAGGCACCATGTGCGGCCTCGCCGGCGCTCTGCTCGCCAACAACACCGACTTCGTCAGCCCGGCCGTGATGTACTGGACGCGCTCCGGCGATCTCATGGTGATGGTGATCCTGGGCGGCATGGGCACGCTGTTTGGCCCGATCATGGGCGCGGTGGTGTTCCTGCTGCTGGAGGAATTCCTGTCGCAGATCACCGAATATTGGGCGCTGATCATGGGCCCGCTGCTGCTGCTGATCGTGCTGTTCGGGCGCGGCGGCATCATGGGCATGCTGGGGAGGGCCGGCCGTGGCTGAACCCTTGCTTCGCGTCGAAAAGCTGGTGCGGCGCTTCGGCGGCATCGTTGCGACGGATAATGTCTCGCTCGACGTCGCCGCGGGCGAGCTGCACGCCATCATCGGCCCGAACGGCGCCGGCAAGACCACGCTGATCAGCCAGCTCACCGGACATCTCGAGCCGCATTCCGGCAGCGTCTCGCTGGCGGGACGCGACATCACCTATTTGCCGGCCTATCGCCGCTGCGCGCTGGGCCTTGCGCGCTCGTTCCAGATCACCTCGCTGCTGCTCGACTTCACCGCCGCCGACAACGTCGCGCTGGCGGCGCAAGCCCATGCCGGCACCTCGTTTCGCTTCTTTGCCAATGCGCGCAAGGAGCGATCCCTGCGCGATGCCGCCCACGCCGCGCTCGATCGCGTCGGCCTGTTGCATCGCGCCGACGTCGTGGTGAACCGGCTCAGCCATGGCGAGCGGCGCGAGCTCGAGCTTGCGGTGGCGCTCGCGAGCAAGCCGAAGCTCCTGCTGCTCGACGAGCCGATGGCCGGCTTGGGGGTCACCGAATCCCAGCGCATGGTGAAGCTGCTCCAGGAGCTGCGCAAGGAAGTCTCGATCGTGCTGGTCGAGCACGACATGCCGGCGGTGTTCGCGCTTGCCGACCGCATTACGGTGCTGGTCTATGGCCGCGTCATCGCCTCGGGCGATCCGGCCGCGATCCGTGCCAACGAAGACGTCAAGCGCGCCTATCTCGGCGACCAGCACGTGGTGACGCATCATGGCTGACACGCTGCTCGAGGTCGACGGCATCGAGACCTGCTACGGCCTCTCCCAGGTGCTGTTCGGCCTATCGCTGTCGATCAAGCCGGGCGAGATGGTCTCGCTGATGGGCCGCAACGGCATGGGCAAGACCACGACCATCCGCTCCATCATGGGCCTGACGCCGGCGCGCGCCGGCAGCATTCGTTTCGCGGGCGCCGAGGTCAGGCAGCTTCCCTCCTACAGGATCGCAAAGCTCGGCGTCGGCCTGGTCCCCGAGGGACGCCAGATCTTCCCGAACCTCACCGTGCGCGAAAACCTGGTCGCGGCCGCCGCCGACCGCTTCGGCAGCCCCAATCCCTGGACGCTGGCCGCGATCTACGTGTTGTTTCCGCGCCTTGCCGAACGCGCCGCCAACATGGGCAACCAGCTCTCCGGCGGCGAGCAGCAGATGCTCGCGATCGGCCGCGCGCTGATGACCAATCCAAAACTCCTGATCCTGGACGAAGCGACCGAAGGCCTCGCGCCGCTGATCCGCGAGGAAATCTGGAACTGCCTGTCGCTGCTCAAGAGCCGCGGACAGTCGATCCTGGTCGTCGACAAGAACGTCGACCATCTCGCTCGCATCTGCGACCGCCACACCATCATCGAGCGCGGCAAGACGGTGTGGAGCGGCACCTCCGATCAGCTGATGGCGGAACCGGATCTCCAGCACAAATATCTCGGCATCTGAGGCGCGTTCCTGCCGACCGCGCGCGACGCGCAAGATTCTCTTCGAGCAAATCCAGTTTCGAATCCCTCCAAACCGCGCGCAGAGCTCTTGAGCGCGCCGCCGTCAAGCGGTCAAAGAAGCCGCGGCGTAAGCGGATTCGATGCGGGACTTCTACGATCAAATTGTCGGACGGCCTCAAGACGACATCGGTTCCGCACAGCCGGGCGCTTCGACAGCGCAATGGCTGGATTTTCCGGGCTGCGTGTTTGTCAGAGGTGAGTTTCGAGCCGATGCCGAAGGCTCTGCGATCGCAGCCCCGGGTCTGTTCATCTCGGTCTCCGTTGATGGTGGCGCAGGCCGCGGCATTCTGACGCGCAGCGCTGGCTGCGACGGGCAGATGACGGCAATTGCCGTGCGCGAGACCTGCGCAGCGGAACGCGCGGTTCATTCCGGCGAGCGTTCCGCAATCGGCCTGGCGTTTCCCCAAACCTGATGGACTTGGACTCGGCGATGAGTTTCGGGCGCTGTTTGCGAACGACGTCTCGGGCGCAGCGATCGTCTCGCTGAGGGCATCTGCGCGCATACAGGCGGTCGCGGCAGAAATGTTTTCGCCGCCGGTCACCGGCAGCGCGGCGCAATTGCTGCTGTCGGCGCATGCCGCCGAGATCGTGGTCCACGCCCTGTTCGGCGAGCGCGGCTGGATTGCCGCCGATCCCGCCACCGATCTGCAGTGGACGCGGTTGCAATCGGTGAAGCAGCGGATGGACGCCGATCTCGCCTATCCCTGGAGCATCGACGAACTGGCGCGGAACGCGGGGCTGAGCCGCAGGTCCTTCAACCAGAAATTCCGGATGGCATATGGCCAGAGCGCGATCGACTATCTCAGGGCTCAGCGGCTCGATGCCGCACGTGCCTTTTTGATTCATCAGCGCTTGTCCGTCACCGAAGCGGCCTATCGGGTCGGCTACGCCCATCCGGCAAATTTCGCGACGGCTTTCCGCAGGCGCTTCGGCCATTCGCCGAGCCACTATCAGTAAAACTTGAAAGCCTCCACGTGGGATCAAAGGTGATTTGCGCGCGCGCAAAGGCGGCGGCTGCTTTGATCTGGTTACACCCGGGTTGTTGAACACGGAACTCGGGGAAGACGATGAGGCGGAACGACGGGCAGACGCTCGGCTGGGAACGGTTGGTGAGAACTGGTCTGGGAGCGGCCGGTTTGGGAATGGTCCTGCACGCGACGCCCTCGGCCGCACAGGTCTCCGGAACCAATTCGCCTTCGACGGCGGGCACATTGCCGCCGGTCACGGTGGAGGCACCGAGCCAGGCGCGTCCGCGTGCCCAATCTGTCCAGCGCGCCTCACAATCGCAGCGTGGCCGCGCCGCGACGCCGCGCAATGCCGGGTCCGGACAAGCCAGAAACGCGGACACGCGCGAGGCGGGAAGCGGCCGCGCCAATCCGTCGAGCGAGAACAGCTATGTCGCAAGCAGCAGCTCGGCGGGCACCAAGACGAACACGCCATTGCTCGAGACGCCGCAGTCGATTTCGGTCGTGACCCGCAAGGAGCTCAACGATCGCGCCGTGCAGACGCTGACCGAGGCGGTCGGCTATGAACCGGGCGTCCGCATCGATGCTTCAGGTTACGATCCGCGCTTCGATGCCATCTCGATCCGCGGCTTCGACATCACCTATAACGGCATCTATCTCGACGGCTTGCGCCTCGTCGGCGCCGGTCTCGGCGTGTTCAAGACCGAGCCCTATGGCGTCGACAGCATCACCGTGGTCCGCGGGCCGAGCTCGGCCCTCTACGGCCTCGGCTCGCCCGGCGGATTGATCGACCTGCAAAGCAAGCCGCCGACCAGCCAGCCGTTCCACGAGGTGCAGACGGTGTTCGGCGACCGCGAGCGCGTGCAGGGCAATTTCGATTTCTCGGGTCCGGTCGATCCCAACGGTCAATTTTCCTATCGATTGACCGGCGTCGTGCGCGACGCCGACGTGTTCGTGCCCGGCGGCAAGGACAATCGTGTCTATGTCGCTCCCGCCGTCACCTGGAAGCCGGACCAATCGACGACCCTCACCATTCTCGGCGCCTACCAGAAATCGAAGACGCCGGGCTCGATGTTCACCTATTCCACGGGCACCGGCACCACGACGGACATCTTCACCGGCAGTCCGTCCTACAATTCGCTCGACCAGGAGCAGGGACGCGTCGGCTATTTGTTCGAGCATGCGTTCAACAACGCCGTGACCGTTCGCCAGAAATTCCGCTATGTCGATGTCGATGCGGTCACGCGCTATGTCGGCTTTCTCGGCGCTCCCGTCGGCAATGTCGTCTCGCGCTATACCGGCTACGTCCACGACACGCTGCAATCGGCCATCATGGACAACCAGGTCGAGGCAAAGCTCTCGACCGGCCCGGTGCAGCACACGCTCCTGGTCGGCACCGATTACACGGCGTCGAAATTCGACGACAAGCAGGGATTTGGCTTCGGGGTTTCCCCCCTCAATCTGGCCGCCCCGGTCTACGCGCCGGAATCCATTCCCGATCCCGCGATCTCGTCCTCGACGCAGCAGCGGCAGACCCAATCCGGCGTGTACATTCAGGACCAGGCCAAGCTCGACCACTGGATCCTGACACTGAGCGGCCGCAGCGACTGGGTTCGCACCACGGGCGAGGATCAGTTCGCGCTGACCCGCCAGCAGCAGTCCGAACAGGCCTATAGCGGGCGCGCCGGGCTGACCTATGTATTCGATTCCGGGGTTGCGCCTTATGTCGCCTATTCAACCTCGTTCTTTCCCAATCTCGGCGTCGATCCCACCGGCGCCTTCTTCAAGCCTACCACCGGCAAGCAGACCGAGATCGGCGTCAAGTACCAGCCGCTGGGGACGAGGAGCTTCATCACTGCTGCGGTGTTCGACCTGACCCAGAGCGGGGGCCTCGTCACGACCGGGACCGGCGTCACGGTCCAGCGCGGCGAGATTCAAAGCCGCGGCTTCGAATTGCAGGCGCTGGCGAGCCTCGGCGGTGGTTTCGACATCACCTCGTCCTACACCTATCTCGACATGGTCACCAAGCAGGCCGGCGACAGCGCGCAGATCGGCAAGTTTCCGTCGGGCAATCCTCCGCACACCGCGACGCTGTGGGGCAATTATGCCCTGCCGCTCGCCGGCCCGTTTGCCGGCTTGAGCATCGGTGGCGGCGTGCGATACATGTCCTGGAGCTATGGTGACGATCTGAACACGTTCAAGAACAGCTCGGTGACCTTGGTTGATGCTGCGCTGAAATATGATTTTGGCCAGGCGGCGAATGAGCTGAAGGGCCTGCAGTTCCAGGTCAACGCCAAGAACCTGTTCAATCTGCACTACACGACGTGCCAGGTTGGGTACTGCTACCGCGGCGCACCACTGACCGTCATCGCAACGCTCGGCTATCGCTGGTGAGCGGGATCACCAATAGATCCCGTGACGGTGCAACTCGCGCACGATTCGGGCCTCGGTGGGCGACTGGCGCCGCTTCGGCTTGGTCGTTCCGGCCGTGCTTGCCGGCGGCGGTGATGGCGTGGCTGATGCCTTCGTGGCTGGTGCCGTCGTGGCCGCCGGTGCCGTCGCTGAGGTTGGTGCGGTGGTCGCAGTCTGGACGTTTGCCGGCTGCGACGGCGCCTGGGTGGTTTGCGGCGAGACCGCTGCCGCCGTGGCGGGCTGCTCAGTCGCCTGCTGGCTTGAATTGTTGGCTGCCAAGCTGAGGCTCCGCGACCCACCCGCATAGGCCTGGCTTGTGAGCAAAGACACCGTTGCGATCAGGACCAGCTTGCGCATGGAAACGCTCCTAATCTGGTCAATCCGTCTTACCTATCGCGCATCCATTGAGTTTCAGCGCGCCAGACGATGCACACCGATGTTGATCAAGGTTGTCCGGCAGGACAGACGGTAGATCAGGCTGAATAATTGTTCCCACATGATCGAACTCCACTGTTGATCACATGCAGCAACCCTAGCGCAGGACTCTTTCCGTGGGTTTTCGCGGGGATGGAAAATGGCTTCGTCCGGCAGCGGTGGGATGTCGTCGGAACCGGCGCGACGAAGCCGCTTCACACGGCCGTGAGCCGTACTCGCCTTGAGAGGAATCCCCAGGACAGGATGTCAAAACACCTCGAAATATTCGCGGTGCTCCCAGTCGGTCACTTCAGACAGGAAGCGGTCGATCTCGGCGTTCTTGATGTGGGTGTAATAGTCGACGAACTCAGCCCCGAACTTCTCGCGGAAGAACGGATCGTCCTTCAGCGCGCTGACCGCATCGCGCAGCGATTTCGGCAGCAGCGGCGCCTTGGTCTCGTAGGGCGTGTCGGCGGAGGGACCGGGATCGAGCTTGCGGTCCGCGCCGTCGAGGCCCGAGAGGATCTGCGAGGCCATGTAGAGATAGGGATTGGCGGCGGGCTCGCCGATGCGGTTCTCCAGGCGCGTTGCGGCATCATTGGCGCCGCCGAGCACGCGGATCATCACGCCGCGATTGTCGCGGCCCCAGATCGCGCGGTCCGGCGCCAGCGAGTAGGAGCGGTAGCGCTTGTAGCCGTTGATGGTCGGAGTGGTGAACACCGTCGAGGCGCGGGCGTGGTCGAGCAGGCCGGCGAGGTATGAGCGGCCGAAGGCGCTGAGCGGCTCGCCGCCGTCTTTCACCATGAACAGATTCTCGCCGCTGGCGCGCGAGACGATCGACTGGTGCAGATGCCAGCCGCTCGCGAACACGTTCGGCAGTTTCGGCCGGCACATGAAGGTGGCGTGATAGCCGTGTCGCCGCGCGATCTGCTTCACGGCGCTCCGAAACAGCACCATGTTGTCGGCGGGCTCGATCCCCTTCCGCGGCGCGAAGGTGAACTCGCACTGGCTCGGCCCGAACTCGACCTCGACCGAGCGCAAGGGCAGCCCGAGCGCGACGATGTCGCGGCGCAGGATCTCCAGCACCGGCTCCATCTGATCGAAGCGCTGCTCGGTGAGATATTGATAGCCGTGGCTGAGCAGGCTCACTGATGGTGGCGTGCCCGGCTGGCCGGCGTCCTCGGGGCGCATATGCGGGTCGTCGAGCTTGAAGATGTGGAATTCGACCTCGAGGCCGGCGACGAAATCGTGGCCGCGGCCCGCGAGCTCGTCGAGCACCTTGCGATAGAGCCCGCGCGTCGCGAACGGCACCGGGCGGCCGTCATTGAAGCAGAGGTCGCACAGCACCCAGCCCGTGGTCGGCGCCCATGGCAAAACCCGAAACGTGGTGGGGTCGGCGACCATCAGCACGTCGGCCGCGCCTTCCATCTCCTTCATGCCGAAGCCGCCGCCCGCGGTGAACACCGGGAATACCGTGCGGTGCGAAGTATCCTTGGCCAGCATGGTGGTGGTGATTGAGCATCCGCTCTCCAGCGAGGCGATCGCCTCGGAGGCGATGATGGTCTTGCCGCGCAGGATGCCGTGCTGGTCGGGGAAGGCGAGGCGGATGACCTCGAGATTCTTGTCCTCGACGATGCGGCGCATGCGCGTCGCCGCGTCCCTCTGCTCATCCGACCACAGCGCATGACGCGCGACGAAAGTCACTGTGCTACTCCCTCAACCGCCGTAGGGTGGGCAAAGCGAAGCGTGCCCACGCAGTCTATCATCTGAACGCAAGTGCGGTGGGCACGGCGCTTTGCGCCTTTGCCCACCCTACGGGGTCCGTGCACGAACGTCACTCCGCCGCCGTCAGCCGGTGCACATTGTCCGCGATCTCCTTCGGCACCGGTGCGGCCCAAGGTGCCCCGCGGCGGCGCTTGACGTCGACCTCCATCCAGTAGAGCTCCCACCCCTGGGTCGGCCCGATGCCGTCCATGGTGGCCGGTCCCTGGATGCTGCGTGCTCTGCTCTCGTCGAGAAACAGCATCGGCTTCTCGCCGCCGGAGACCTTCTCGATCTCCTGCCGCAGCACGCGGCGATATTGCACGATCGCCTTGTCGCTCGAGCCGAGATGCTCCTTGGTGCGATCCTGGATCGCGCCCATCGATTCCACCGCCCATTGGTCGTGGACGTTGATGTCGGTGCCCATGCCGGTATAGGTCGCGGTCTGCTGCTCGTGCGGATCGAAGCCGTAATCGTTGGCTTTGTTCTTGCGCGAGACGTAGTCGGGCAGCTCATAGAGCTCGAGCCGCTGGTCGCGCATCTTCTGCTTGTCGACCGGGTTCGAATAGCTGGTGAAGATCGCGTACCAGTAGCAGTTCTCGTCGTCGACCGGCACGTGCCACTGCGTGATCGTCATCTCCGTGCTCATGGGAATGACGAAGCCGTGCGGGAACAGCTGGTTGGTGACGCGCACATGGGTGCGCTCCTCGTCGATCTCGCGCAGCGCGATCAGCCGCAGGCCGTATTCGGTGTGCTCGACATTGATGATCGGGCGGTCGTATTCGCGCAGGATTTTCGTCATCGGCAGGTCGGAGCCTGCGGAGGCGCCGCGGAACTGCTTGCCGTAGGCGGTCGAGGTGTCCTCGTCCTCGAAGAAGCGATGCAGGTAGGAGGCGTGCGCGGGATCGATGCCGACTTCGAGCGCCTGCAGCCAGTTGCAGGCCATGTGGCCCTTGAACGCAAAGGTGTGCGTGCCGGGCGCGACGAAACAGTCGAGCTCCGGAAAAGCCGGCGGCTCGCCCTCGCCGAGATAGGCCCAGAGGATGCCGCTCTTCTCGACCACGGGATAGGAGCGCTGGCGGATGTTCTGGCAGAGCTTTGAGTCCTTCGGCTCGGCCGGCGTTTCGATGCACTGGCCGGTCGCGTCGAACAGCCAGCCATGGAAGGCGCAGCGCAGGCCGCCGTGCTCGAGCCGTCCGAACGCGAGGTCGGCGCCGCGATGGGCGCAGTGGCGGTCGATCAGGCCGTAGCGTCCGGTCTCGTCGCGGAATAGCACCAGGTTCTCGCCGAGCAGCCTGATGGGACGGATCGGCCGCTCGCCCTCCAGCTCATCCACCAGCGCCGCCGGCTGCCAATAGCTCCGCATCAGCTTTCCACACGGATCCTTCGGACCGGTGCGGGTGATCAGGTCGTTCTGCTCCTGGCTCATCATGGCGGTGCATCCTTGTGGAGTGGCGCTTGTTCGCCTATTGAACGAATGGGCGAATTATGACATGCCTTGGGGCAGCAGCAAGCACTATTTTGCAGGATTGTCCCGTCCCATGCCCAAGCTGAAGCGCAGTGAGAGCGACGAGCGTGCGACGGATTTCGTCGAGGCGCTCGATCGCGGCCTGCGCCTGCTGCAATGTTTCGGCAGCAATGCAGGCCCGATGACGCTGAGCGATCTCGCCCGCGCTGCGGACCTGCCGCGCGCGACCGCCCGGCGCATGCTGTTCACGCTGCAGCGCGGCGGCTTCGTCAGCGGCGATGGCAAGCTGTTCTCGCTGACACCGCATGTGCTGACGCTGGCGGCATCTTACTTGCGTTCCAATCAGCTCGTTGCGGTGCTCCAACCCGTGCTCGATCGCGTTGCGACCGCGGCGAACGAAATCTCCTCGCTCGCCGTGCTCGACGGTGATGATGTCGTGTTCATTGCCCGCGGCAGCCCGGCGCGCGTTTTCTCGGGCGGGTTGGAGATCGGCTATCGGCTGCCTTCATTCTGCACCTCGGTCGGCCGCGCCATGCTGGGCCAGCTCGACGATGCCGACCTTGCCGCGCGCCTGAAGGCGATGACGCGCGGGGCGCTGACGCCGCAGACGCAGACCGACCCGGAGGCGCTGCTCGCGCGCATCGCCGCCGATCGCACGCAAGGCTATTCACTGGTCGACCGCGAGGCCGAGCCGCATTTCCGCTCGATCTCGGTTCCGGTGCGCCGCTACGACGACGTGATCGTCGCCGCCATCAACATGGGCGCCCATGTCGACCGCGTGCCGGCGCAGGAATTGATCGACCGGTTCCTGCCGCTGTTGCGGGAAGGCGCGGACTCCGTGCGTTCGCAACTGCTCTAGCTGTAGCCCGGGCGAGCGTCGCGATACCCCGGGAAGCATCGCAAGGCCCCGGATGTCGCTTCGCTGATCCGGGCTACAGGACTATAATGCCCGCAACGCAAGAACCCAGGGAGCACGCCATGCAACACACCATGGTTCCCAGTGATCGCGTCGAACACGTCGCCGTCTATGGGTGTGACGGCACGAAGCTCGGCACGATCGAGCGATTGATGCTCGACAAGGTCAGTGGAACGGTCGCTTACGCGGTGGTCAAGACCGGCAGGTTGCTCGGGACACATCACCATTATCCCGTGCAGTGGAGCGCGTTGAAATATGATCCGGGACGCCAGGCCTTCCAGGCCGACCTGACGCCGGAGCAATTGAGCAGCGGTCCCTGCGAATTCGATGGCGATGAGTTCGACTGGGGCGACCGCTCGCGGCCCTACCAGCATCCGAACTACTGGTCGATCTAGCAAGCAAGACGGCCGGGCCGCCCGCATTCCCGGCGCGGACGCGGCTGGGCTCGAGCCGCGGCCGCCGAGCAGTCGCTGACGTGAGCGTCCACCTATCCGGCGAGCGGCTGTTCGCCGACCTTGGGCCAATAGGTGCCAAAGCTCCAGAGGCCGCCCTCCGGATCGCGCGCGGCGAAATCGCGGCTGCCATAATCGGTCGTGTAGGGCTCCATCTCGATCTCTGCACCAGCGGCTTTCACCTTCGCATAGAGCGCGTCGGGATCATCAACGGCCATATAGACGGCATCCGTCCGCCGGCCGCCGATATCGCCAACCAGTTTGCCGTAGGCATCGTCGCGATGTGCGCCCAGCATGAGGATCGACGATCCGAACGCCAGCTCGGCGTGAACGATCGTGCCCTCGTTGCGGTACACCACGCGTTCGGCGAAGCCGAGAACGTTCTTCAGCCAGGCGATCATCGCCTCCGCATCCCTGCAGCGCATGGTGTGGTAGAGGCGCGGCGCTTCATAGCCGTTCGGCTGGTTCATGAAACTCTCCAGGTTTGATGCAAGGTTTGATGCAAGACGTTCGATGCAAGTGCGTGCAAGCTTGCTGCAGAGCTGACCCTAGTTCGGATCGCGGCAGCCGGCTTGAACAAATGGGATTGACCGTCTCGCGCCGTCCTGGCCGCCGTTTGGCGCTAGCCCCCGCCGTCGCGCTTCAGGCGGGGATCGACGACGTCGAGCCGCGCGGCCCATCCGGTCGGCGTCTCGCCGCTGAAGATCCGGAAATCGCGCGCGAGATGTGCCTGGTCGGCATAGCCGGCGTCCGCGGCAATGGCCGCCCAGCCGCCCGTGCCGTCCGTCCGGGCCAGCGCGCAGGCTCGATGAAAGCGCAGCATCTGGGCCAGCGTTTTAGGCGCAACGCCGATCTCGTTGTGGAAACGGCGCGTGAGATGCTTGCGGCTCCAGCCGATGTCGGAGGCGATGTCGGCGATCCTGACCGCGCCCGCGCCTCGCCAGAGCGTCTCTAGGGCGAAAGCCACCGCAGGCGAGGGCTCGTGCACGGCGCGGCGACGCACGAAGTCTTCCACGATCTCGAACCGCCGCTGCCAGCCGACCGCCTCGGCCACCCTGGCGCGGAGGTTCTCGCCATCCCGTCCCAGAATGTCGTCGAGGCCGACCATGCGCGCGGTCAGGTCGGGCACGGCGCCTCCGAAGAAGCGATACGCCCCGAGCGGCGTGAAATCGACCTGAACGCATTCGGCGCGGCCGTCGGATTCGATCACGACCGGTCCGGGAAACAGACCCGCCGCGAAGCTCGGCTGCGCGTCGGCACGATCCGGTTGGTGTCCGAGCGCAATGCGGAAGGGCGTTCCCAGATTCACCAGGAGCGGCAGCGCAAGCGGCGCGGCGTGCCGGAAGGCGGAAAGGCCGAGGCCGCGCTCGCGATAGAACGAGATGCTCGAGATCAGCCGTGCAAGGCGCGGCGAGGCCGGTCGACGGATGACATCGGCAGGTGCGTCCATCGTGTGCTACCGCTCCGCCGCTTCGCGCTCCATGTCACGGCCCGACAGATCTTCGCCCTGCATGTTGGCGTAGTCGCGCGCCATTTCGCGCATCAGGAATTTTGCGGGCACGTCGTGATAGGTGCCGCGGTCATTGACATATTGCATGTAGGCGCGCCCCTCGCCGTCGAAGGGATGCAGCAGTGCGTCGGTATGACCGTCGAAATCGAGCGGGGCTACGCCGACCTTGGCGCAGAGCGTGTCGTTGAAGGTCGGCGTCGCCTTGCGCCAGGCGCCATCGACATGCACCTCCGTAAAGCCGTGCCAGGTGAAGATGTCCGTGCCCATGCTCGTGCGCAGCTTCTCGGTGGTGAGATGGTTCTTCACGTCCGCAAAGCCGACCCGTGCCGGAATGCCGTGCGCGCGGCAGGCGGCGGCATAGAGCGCGGCCTTGCCGACGCAATAGCCCTGGCCCGCGGAGCTTAGCAGGCGATCGCCGCGGAACTCAAATCACGCGATGCGGGTCCATGATACGCCTTCGAATTGCGTCGAGGCGCTGCCGCCCTGTCACTGCCGGTTACGCATCCAGTCGGCGAGGCCCGATATCGCCTTGTCGAGCTCCAGCCGCGCCGCCGTGTCGGTCACAGTCTCCTCCATCGCGCCGCGCATGCAGAGCATCCACGCATCGCGCTCGGCATCGCCGATGGCAAAGCCGATGTGGCGCTGGCGCAGCCGCGGATGGCCCTTCTCGGGGGTATAGAGGCGCGGGCCGCCGGTCCATTCGGTGAGATAGCGCTTCAGCACATCCCTGATCAGGCCGAGGTCGTCCGTATGCATTGCGCGGATGATCTTCGCCTCGGGCAGCGTGTCCATGCGTTCGTAGAAGCGATCGACCAGGGCGTCGATCGTAGCGCTGCCGCCGATCCGCTCGAACATGGAGGTGGTGACGTCGGTGGAGGTCATCGTGGGTCTCAATGCCTATTGATGGGCGTCAATATAGTGTTGCTAACGGTCGCGCAAAATCCTCCGCTGTCGTCCCTGCGAACGCAGGGACCCATAACCCCAGGGAGCAGTTTGGCGAAGGCTGGCCGTTTGGGATTAGCAGCCCGGATCAATCGATAGATCACGCGGTATGGGTCCCTGCGTTCGCAGGGACGACAGCAGAGCGTTTCGATGCAGCTCGCCCTACAGCGCCACACTCCGCAGGCCGAAGCTGCGGGCCTCGTTCTGCAGCACGGGCCGTACCGCATCGATCAGCCGTGCGGCCGCTGCATCGACGGAGAGACCTGCCGTGTCCACCACCGCCGTCGCGCGCGAGTACAGCGGCTCGCGGCTGAGCAGGATGTTGCGCAGCTCCGCCATGGCAGAGCGGTCGTCGGCCATCGGGCGCAAATCGCCCTGGCGACGGACGCGGGCCATGTGCTCTTCGGGCTCGGCCTTCAGCCAGATCGTGTAGAACGAGGTCAGGATCTGGTCGAACGTCAAAGGCTCGGACACGATGCCGCCGCCGGTCGCCAGCACCATCAGCTCGTTGCGCGCTAGCAGCTGTTGCAGCGCCGCCTGCTCCATGCGGCGAAAGCCTTCCTGGCCGTACAGCGCGATGATCTCGGCGACCGAGAGACCGTTCTGCTGCTCGACCTCCTTGTTGAGCTCGACAAAACTCCAGCCGACTTTCTTCGCCAGCATGCGCCCGAGCGTCGACTTGCCGGCGCCGCGCAGGCCGATCAGCGCGATGCCGCAGAACGGAGCGCGTCGCGGCGCCGAGGCGCTGCCGCCGGCGAGCAGATCTTTTGCCTGCGCGATCTGCGCAGGCGTGGCCTTGCGCAACAGGTCGCGAAACATCTGCCAGTCCGGCGTCGGGTCGGCGCTGGGAAGCAGATCTTCGAGATGCGCGCCCATCGCGTCCGAGACGCGGCGCAACAGCACGATGGAGACATTGCCCTTGCCGCTTTCGAGCTGCGCGATGTAGCGCTCCGAGATTCCTGATACCTTGGCGAGCACTTTGCGCGACATACCGCGCAACGCGCGCATGGTGCGCACGCGCTGGCCGAGCTGTTCGAGAAATCGGGATTCGGCGTCGGGACTGTCGGTCATGAGCCTTCTTTAAGGGATGTCTTTTTGAAGGGTGTCCTGCGGCGCATTTTAATGAAACATAATGCCTGCTAGCATTGACAGCAAGCCGCCGTGGTGTCTTTCTATGAATTATAATTCTAAATTCGGGGGAGAAGTCCAGTGAGCGAGGGATCCTATAACGCGGTGACCTGGCTGCTCGACCGTAACGTCGAGGAGGGCCGCGGCAACAAGCTGGCCTTCGACGACACCGTCTCGCGGCTCACCTATGGCGAGCTTCAGCGCGAGAGCCGACGCGCCGCCAACGTGCTGCGCCGGCTCGGCGTCCGCCGCGAGGAGCGCGTGGCGATGATCATGCTGGATACGATCGACTTTCCGGTCGTGTTCCTGGGCGCGATCCGCGCCGGCATCGTGCCCGTGCCGTTGAACACGCTGCTGACCGCGGATCAATACGCCTACATCCTCGCCGACTGCCGCGCGCGTGTGCTGTTCGTCTCCGAGGCGCTCTACCCTGTCATCAAGGACGTGGTCGGCCGCATGCCCGACCTCGAGCATGTCGTGGTCTCCGGCGCCAAGCAGAACGGGCACAAGCAGCTCGCTGAAGAGCTTGCGGGCGAGAGCGATCAGTTCACCACCGCCGCGACGCATCCTGACGAGCCGGCGTTCTGGCTCTATTCGTCCGGCTCGACCGGCATGCCCAAGGGCGTGCGCCATATCCATTCGAATTTGCAGGCGACCGCCGACACCTACGCAAAACAGGTGCTCGGCATCCGCGAGAGCGATGTGTGTCTTTCCGCGGCAAAGCTGTTCTTTGCCTATGGCCTCGGCAATGCGCTGACCTTCCCGATGTCGGTCGGCGCCAGCGTGATCCTCAACAGCGAACGGCCGACGCCGGCGCGCATGTTCGATCTGATGAACCGCTACAGGCCGTCGATCTTCTACGGCGTGCCGACCTTGTTCGCGGCCATGCTCAACGACGAGACCATGAAGGCCGAGCGTGGCGGCGGCGCCTTGCGCATCTGCACCTCGGCCGGCGAGGCGCTGCCGGAATCCGTCGGCACCAGCTGGAAGGCGCGCTTCGGCGTCGACATTCTCGACGGCGTCGGCTCGACCGAGCTGTTGCACATCTTTCTGTCGAACGCGCCCGGCGACATCAAATATGGCTCCTCCGGCAAGCCGGTGCCGGGCTATGCGGTGCGGCTCGTCAACGAGGCTGGGCAAGACGTTGCCGACGGCGAGGTCGGCGAGCTCCTGGTCGATGCGCCCTCGGCCGGCGACGGCTACTGGAATCAACGCCACAAGAGCCGCCGGACCTTTGAGGGACCGTGGACCCGCACCGGCGACAAATATGTTCGCGATGCAGATGGCCGCTACACCTTCTGCGGTCGCGCCGACGACATGTTCAAGGTCTCCGGCATCTGGGTCTCGCCGTTCGAGGTCGAGAGCGCGCTGATCACCCATCCCGCCGTGCTGGAGGCCGCCGTCGTGCCGGAGGCCGATCCGGAAGGATTGCTCAAGCCGAAGGCCTTCGTCGTGCTGCGCCCCGGCGCGACGACTAGCGATCTTCAGGAAATGCTGAAGGAGCACGTCAAGCAGAAGATCGGCCCGTGGAAATATCCGCGCTGGATCGACGTGGTGGAGTCCCTGCCGAAGACGGCGACGGGAAAGATCCAGCGGTTCAAGCTGCGGGAAGGGACGAATTGAGTGTGCGAACTGCACTTGCTTACCCTCCCCTGGAGGGGGAGGGTCGGCACGCGATCGAGCGCAGCGAGATGCGTGACGGGGTGGGGTGATCTCTCCACGCGGGCGCTGCATCTGCGGAGAGACTGTCACCCCACCCCGATTCACATCTCGCTACGCTCGCTGTGAATCGACCCTCCCCCTCCAGGGGAGGGTGGGCATCTCGGCCTTGGCCAGGAATGGGACTTCGACCATGACCAACCTCACCCCCACCGGCTTCCTCAGCATCGGCGGCGCCAGCCTCGAATACAAATGGCTCGCGCCTGCATCGGCCGACGCCCCCACCATCGTCATGCTGCATGAAGGCCTCGGCTCGGTTGGGCTCTGGGGCGATTTTCCCGAGAAGCTGCAGCAAGCCACCGGTGCCGGCATCTTCGCCTATTCGCGGGCAGGCTACGGCCAGTCGAGCCCGGTGACATTGCCGCGGCCGCTCGACTACATGCAGCGCGAGGCGCTGGACGTGTTGCCGAAAATCCTCGACGCAGTTCCCTTCAAGCGCGGCCTGCTGCTCGGCCATTCCGACGGCGGCTCGATCGCGACGATCTATGCCGGCGCGCATCAGGATCACCGCCTGAGCGGCCTCGTGCTGATCGCGCCGCACTTCATCGTCGAGGACATCTCGGTGAAATCCATCGCGGAGATCAAGACCAGCTTCGAGACCACCGACCTCAAGGCCAAGCTGTCGCGCTGGCACAAGGATGTCGACAACGCCTTCTACGGCTGGAACGGCGCCTGGCTCGATCCGAAATTCCGCGATTGGGACATCTCGGAATATCTGGCCTATATCCGCGTCCCCATGATGGTCCTGCAAGGTGCAGGCGACCAATATGGGACATTGCGTCAGGTCGAAATTGCGCAGGAAGAGTGTTACTGTCCGATAGATTTTAAAGTCATTTCAGACGCGGGCCATTCCCCGCATCGTGAGGCGCCGGGGGCGACGCTTGACGCGATTGAGCAATTTGCAAAAGCGGCCCTGCGCGACGATCAGGGACTCCAGGGACGCGCCGCATGACCATGCGGAGGCACATCGATGAATGTGCCTTCACATGCGACCGGCCAATTGCCATGGCCGCAATGGGCCTATGTGCCGGGCGAGACCGGCGCCATCGAGGCCGATGACGAAACGCTTCGCTTGGCCAAGGCGCTGGTGCCCTCGGCCTTTCGCGGCTACGTGCCGGCCCGCCATCCGGCGCTGCGCTACGGGCTCGCGCTCAACGATCGCGGCTATTTCTGGGAAGCGCAGGAGGTGCTGGAGACGGTGTGGGCCGCAGCCCCGCAGAGCGGCCGCGAACGCATCCTGCTGCGCGCCTGCATCCACATCGCCAATGCCAATTTGCGTTTGCGCATGCAGAAGGCGCATTCGGCCGCGCGCCTGTTCGGCGACGCTCTGACCGAGCTGCGCGCGTTGAGCGCACGCAAGGTCGCCAGCGGCGGCGACGGTTTCGTCGAGAGCTTTCCAGTCGCGGCCCTGATGGCGCTGCTTCAGGCCAAGATCGGCCGCCCGCAGCTCGCAAAGGCCGACTGGATCGCGCTTGGTGCGATCGTGCGGTCCTGGCCGACTGCATGAAACAAAGTGCATGCGCCGGCGGTTAAGGGCTAGACGCATCCAAAAAGATGCACTATTGTGCATCTAACGCTAAACCAAAACGAGCTCAAGGGTGGCCCATGGCCGGGGAAGATCGGCGCCTCGCAGGCGGCGCGACATTCATCGATTTCCAGACCGAACCGTCCCGCTACAAGCACTGGAAGCTCGCGGTCGAGGGTGACGTCGCGACCCTGACCATGGACGTCGACGAGAATGGCGGCCTGTTCGAGGGCTATCTGCTCAAGCTCAATTCCTACGATCTCGGCGTCGACATCGAGCTGGCGGATGCGGTCCAGCGGCTGCGCTTCGAGCATCCGGAAGTGAAGGTCGTGCTGATGCGCTCGGCCAAGAACCGCGTGTTCTGCGCCGGCGCCAACATCCGCATGCTCGCGGGCTCGACCCATGCCCACAAGGTGAACTTCTGCAAGTTCACCAACGAGACCCGCAACGGCATGGAAGACTCGTCGGAGAATTCCGGCCAGCGTTTCATCACGGTGGTGAACGGCTCCGCCGCCGGTGGCGGCTACGAGCTGGCGCTCGCGACCGACCACATCATCCTCGCCGACGACGGCTCCTCTGCCGTTGCTTTGCCTGAGGTGCCGCTGCTCGCGGTGCTGCCGGGCACCGGCGGTCTCACCCGCGTCGTCGACAAGCGCAAGGTGCGCCGCGATCATGCCGATTTCTTCTGCACCATCGAGGAAGGCGTCAAGGGCAAGCGCGCCGTGCAATGGCGCCTCGTCGACGAGATCGCACCGAACTCGAAGTTAGAGGCCAAGATCACCGAGCGTGCCAAGGAGTTCGCGGCCGCCTCGAAGCGCAAGGGCAGCGGCAAGGGCATCGCGCTGACGCAGCTCAAGCGCCTCATCGACGAAAACAGCATCCGCTACGGCTTCGTCACGGTCGATATCGATCGCACGGCCCGCATCGCCACCATCTCCATCAAGGCGCCGGAGGCTGCAGCACCCGCCGATATCGACGGCATGATGGCGCAAGGCGCCTCGTTCTGGCCGTTGCAAGTGGCGCGCGAGCTCGACGACGCCATCCTTCATCTGCGCATCAACGAGCTCGAGATCGCGATGCTGGTGTTCAAGAGCCATGGCGACCGCGCCCATGTGCTCGCGCACGACGCGTTCCTCGAAGCCAACAAGGCGCATTGGCTGGTCAACGAAATCCGCCATTACTGGAAGCGCGTGCTGAAGCGCATCGACGTCACCTCGCGCACGCTGGTGACGCTGGTCGAGCCCGGCTCCTGCTTTGCCGGCACGCTCGCCGAGCTCGTCTTCGCCGCCGACCGCTCCTACATGCTGATCGGCACGCGCCAGGGCGACAACCGCCCGCCGCCGTCGATCGAGCTCTCCGCCATGAATTTCGGCCCGTATCCGATGAGCCACGGCCTGACGCGGCTGGAGTCGCGCTTCCAGGCCGATCCGTCCGATGTGGAGCGCGCCGAAGCCACGATGGGCACCGCGCTCGATGCCGAGCAGGCCGAAGAGCTCGGCCTCGTCACCTTCGCGCTCGACGACATCGACTGGGACGACGAGGTCCGCGTGTTCCTGGAGGAGCGCGCCAGCTTCTCGCCCGACAGCCTCACCGGCATGGAAGCAAGCCTGCGCTTCGTCGGCCCGGAGACGATGGAATCGAAAATCTTCTCGCGCCTGACCGCGTGGCAGAACTGGATCTTCCAGCGCCCCAACGCGGTCGGCGAGGAAGGCGCGCTGCGCCGCTACGGCAGCGGCCAGAAGCCGAAATTCGATATGACGCGAGTCTAGCGAGTAGGGAGTGGCGGATGGCGAATAGGAGTTTCCATTCGCTACTCGCCATTCGCCATTCGCCCCTTTAACGAGCTAGTCCCCCACGGGAGGTCCACATGAACATGAACATCATGAACGTCGACTACTCGACCAAGATTCCCAACAACGTCAATCTCGCCGAAGACCGCCAGGTGCTCAAAGCACTCGAGGGCTGGCATCCCGGCTACATGGATTGGTGGAGCGACATGGGGCCGGAAGGCTTCCAGGAATCGCTGGTGTATCTGCGCACCGCCTATTCGGTCGATCCGCGCGGCTGGGCCAAGTTCGACTACGTCCGCATGCCCGACTATCGCTGGGGCATTCTGCTTGCGCCGCAGGAAGAGAACCGCGTCGTGCCGTTCGGCGAGCATTATGGCGAGCCGGCCTGGCAGGAAGTCCCGGGCGAGCATCGCGCCATGCTGCGCCGCCTGATCGTGATCCAGGGCGACACTGAACCTGCTTCAGTCGAGCAGCAGCGCCATCTCGGCAAGACCGCGCCCTCGCTCTACGACATGCGCAACCTGTTCCAGGTCAATGTCGAGGAAGGCCGCCACCTCTGGGCGATGGTCTATCTGCTGCAGAAATATTTTGGCCGCGACGGCCGTGAGGAAGCAGATGATTTGCTGCGCCGCCGCTCCGGCGATGCCGATGCGCCGCGCATGCTCGGCGCCTTCAACGAGGCGACGCCGGACTGGCTGTCCTTCTTCATGTTCACCTATTTCACCGACCGTGACGGCAAGATGCAGCTGCACTCGCTCGCGCAGTCCGGCTTCGATCCGCTGTCGCGCACCTGCCGCTTCATGCTCACGGAAGAAGCGCACCACATGTTCGTCGGCGAGACCGGCATCACCCGCGTCGTGCAGCGCACCTGCGATGCGATGCGCGAGGCCGGCATCACCGATCCTACCGATATCGCAAAAGTCCGCGCGCTCGGCGTGATCGACTTGCCGACCATCCAGAAGAAGCTGAACCTGCACTACACGCTGTCGCTCGATCTGTTTGGCTCGGAGGTCTCGACCAACGCAGCCAACGCCTTCAATGCCGGCATCAAGGGCCGCTATCACGAGACCCAGATCGAGGACGATCACCAGCTCAAGAACGCCACCTATCCGGTGCTGAAGTTCATCAACGGCGAGATCAAGCTGGTCGACGAGCCGGCGCTGACCGCGCTCAACATGCGCCTGCGCGACGATTACAGCCAGGATTGCGTCAAGGGCATGCTGCGCTGGAACAAGGTGATCTCGACCGCGGGCTACGACTTCAAGCTGACCCTGCCCAACGTCGCCTTCCACCGCCACATCGGCGAGTTCAAGGACGTGCACGCGACGCCCGACGGCCTTCTGATCGACGATGCCACCTGGGCGAAGCGCAAGGACGAATGGCTGCCCTCGACCGCCGACGGCGACTTCATCACCTCCCTGATGCAGCCCGTCACCGAGAGCGGCAAGTTCGCCTCCTGGATCTCGCCGCCGAAGGTCGGTATCGACAACAAGCCCGGCGATTTCGAGTACGTGAAGATCGAGTCGTAGGCGTCAGGGCCGCCGCCGGCGCAACACAAATGGTGTCATCACCCGCGAAAGCGGGTGATCCAGAATTCCAGAGGCGTCAGAGATAAATCGAGAGGCCGCGGCGTACTGGATGCCCGGTCAAGCCGGGGCATGACCGCGGAGGGTGAGGTGAGGGCGAACTACCATTCGCCCCCTCAGCTATTCCCACCCGCTCCCCTTGATCCCCGGGTTGGCATAGACGATGCCTCCGTCCACCGCGATGGTCGCGCCCACCACGTAATCGCCCGCGCGCGAGGCGAGATAGATTGCGGCGCCCGCCATGTCCTCGTCGGTGCCGATGCGCCCCGCAGGCACGCGCGTTGCGACTTCGTCGCCATGGTCGCGCGCGGCGCGGTTCATGTCGGACTGGAACGGGCCCGGCGCAATCGCCGTGACCACGACGTGGTCGGAGATCAGCTTCACCGCCATGCGCCGGGTCAGATGGATCAGCCCGGCCTTGCTCGCGGCGTAGGAATAGGTCTCCATCGGGTTGACGAAGATGCCGTCGATCGAGGCGATGTTGATCACCTTCGCCGGCCGCTCCGCGCTTGCGGCTGCGCGCAGCGGGCCGGCCAGCGCCTTGGTCAGGAAGAACGGCGCCTTGACGTTGAGGTTCATCACCTTGTCCCAGCCGCTCTCCGGGAATTCGTCGAACTCCGCGCCCCAGGCGGCACCGGCATTGTTGACGAGGATGTCGAGCTTCGGCTCGCGCTTCTTGAACTCGGTTGCCAGCAGCTCGGCGCCGGCGAGCGTCGAGATGTCGATCGGCAGCGCGATGCACTCGCCGTCATATTGCGCGGTGAGCGCCTTGGCGGTCTCCTCGCACGGTCCCGCCTTGCGCGCGGTGATGTAGACCTTCGCGGCGCCGGCGCTGAGAAATCCCGCCGCGATCATTTTGCCGATGCCGCGCGAGCCTCCGGTCACCAGTGCGACGCGGCCTTTGAGCGAGAACAGATCGTTGAACATGGTGCCTCCTCCCTTGGTTGGCGATGTTTTGGGCGGGGAGGGGTGGGGAGTCAAGAAAGGCGCTGGATGCGATAGGAGTGTGGCGCGAGAGCGCTCCATCCAAGGCGGTGTCGTCCCCGCGAACGCGGGGACCCATACCCACAAGGACTAGTTTGGCGAAGGCTGGTCGTTCGGTAGGTCTACCGATCGCAATCGATAGATCACGCGGTATGGGTCCCCGCTTTCGCAGGGACGACGGCGGAGATTGGAGCAGCGCCTACGCCGCCGCGATCCGGCGGAAGCCGTTCCACATTGCGGTCGCGGCGCCCGAGGTCAGAACGGGGAGGATTCTTGCGTCCTGGTAATTGCCGTTGAGGGAGACGCGCGGCAGCGCCGTCATGTGGGCGGCATTGTCGGCGAACAGCATGCCGGGCCGCGTCGTCACCGCGGTCTTGAAGCCCGCGGTTGCAGCAAGGCCGAATTCGCGCATCCCCGCGGCCTCGCGGTCGCCATAGGGATAGGCGAGATGCAGCACCGGGCGCTGCAGCGCCTGCTCGATCCGCGCGCGGCTCGTGGCGATCTCCTGCGCGGCGACGTCTTCGGCCACCTTGGCGAGATTGCAATGGCTGACGCTATGCGCGCCGATCGTGACCAGCGGGTCGGCGGCAAAGCTCTTCACCTCGGCCCAGGACAGGCAGAGGCTGCGGCACAGCGCTGCCATGTCGACGTCGTATGTCGTGCAGAGCGCCTCGATCTCTCGCGCCAGATCGTGCTCGCCCGGCAGCGCGCGCAGCCAGTCGTGCAGGCGGTCGAAGGTTGCCTGCTTGGCGGTGGGCGTCGTCGCATCGAGCCGCAGTGTGGAATTGCCTATTCTGACATCGACCTGCTCGGCCTTGGCGATCACGGCCTCCAGCGCCACCCACCACAGCCGTCCAGTGCCCTCGGCAAAATCGCTCGCGACATAGACCGCCAGAGGCGCGTCAAATTCGCGCAGCACGGGCAGCGCGTAGTCCAGATTATCGCGATAGCCGTCATCGAAGGTGAAGGCGGCGAAGCGGCGGTCGAACCGGCCCTGCACCAGCCGCTCATGCAGCTCGTCCATGCTGACAATGTCGATGTCGCGCGAGTGCAGATGGCACAGCGTCGCGCGCAGGAATTCGGGGGTGACTTCGAGATGCCGGTTCGGCTGGAACGCGGCCTCGCGGGCCGGTCGCACGTGGTGCAGCATGAAAATGGCGCCGACGCCCGACAAAAGCGGGCGCAGCAGGTGGTGCGCCCCGCTGAAATAGAGTGCTCCCAGCCCGGCGCGGATGACGTTGTTACGCAGTTGTTTCATGACCCGCTGGCGGACTCTGGCATTCCGCTTTCAACTTACGGAAGAACCCTTGAAGAAAAAGTTATTCCGATTGTCCGGGTGAGGCCTTCGCAAGGGCAACATTTCCGGTTTGACAGCCTGCCAAGGGTTTGTTTTGTCTCCGGTTCCAGAGTTCGGGTCGTCGAATGAAGAAGCTTTTTAGGTGGGCCAGCAAATGGTGGCCTGGGCTGATCCCCTTGGCCGTCATGTGGGGATTTGCGGCTTGGAATAATACCTTACCGGTCGAAGCCGACCTGTCGGCGCGCAGCTCGGCTGCGCTGAAGGACACCGTCCTGGATAAGACCCGGATCGCGGTCGACGGCCGCGATGTCAGCCTGGCCGCGGACGCCTTCTCCGAGGAGGGGCGGCGGGATGCCGTGATGGCGGTCGAGACCGTCCCCGGCGTCCGCCTGGTCGACGACCGGACCCGCCTTGTTCCCGAGGCCAAACCCTTCATCTGGAACGCCGAGCGCGACGTGGTGCGGGTGACGCTGTCAGGCTCCGCGCCCTTGCCGTCGATGAAGGGCCGGCTGACCGAGGCGGCCCGCAAGGAGGTCGGCGGCGTCGAGGTGGCCGATCAGATGGGGCTGGCGCGCGGTGCGCCGCCGCGGTTCGAGGCCGCAGCGACGCTGTTGCTGGACCAGATCGGCAAGCTGAAGGACGGCAAGATCACGATCACGGACACCAAGGTCAATCTGTCGGGCATGGCGCGCGATCTCGGTGGCCGCGAGGCCATCGTGGCAGCTTTGAAGAACCTGCCCGAGGGCTTCTCGATCGCCGCCAACGACGTCAAGGCGCCGCCCTATATCTTCCAGGCCTACAAGGATCCGGTCGCCGCGACCGTGACGCTGACCGGCTACGTTCCCGACAACACCATCCACGCCGCAATCGCCACCAGCGCCGCGCGAAAATTCTTCACCGAGAAGGTCGTCGACAATCTCAAGGCCAGCATCGGCGCGCCCGGCTCCTTCAACACCGCCGTGATCGCAGCCCTCGGCGCGCTGTCGCGGCTGTCGACCGGCACGCTCGTCGTCTCCGACCGCGAGGTGAAGCTGTCGGGCGATGCGCTCTACGAGGGCGCCGCCAACGACATCCGCGCGGGCCTCGGCAAGGAGTTCCCGAAAAACTGGCAGTACAAGCCGGAGATCACCGTGAAGCCCGCGGCAGGCCCGGTCGATGGCACCGTGTGCCAGCAATTGTTCACGGACCTTCTGGCCAAGGGCAAGATCCGCTTCGCGGCCAAGCGCGCCGACATCGATCCGGATTCCGCCGCCATTCTCGATCATCTGATCGAGACGGCGCTGCGCTGCCCCACCACCAATGTCGAGGTCGCCGGGCATACCGATGCCGACGGCGAGGACGGCTTCAACCGCGCTCTCTCGGAGAAGCGCGCACAGGCGGTGATCGACTATCTGGTTAAGGCCGGCCTGCCCGCCAGCCGCTTCACCGCGGTCGGCCATGGCAGCACGCAGCCGCTCGCCGGCAACGACACCGACGAAGGCAAGGCGCAAAACCGCCGTATCGAATTCCTGGTGAGGTGACGATGCCCTATCTCGTCTCGTTCCATCTGGGCTGGCTGATCGGCTCGCTGCTGCTGGGCTTTTGCATGGGCTGGATCTCGGTGGTCCAGCGCGGCAACGGCACCTCGAAGGTGACGGCGCGCTGGCTCGCCGCGCTTGCTGCCGCCCTGGTCGCGGCCTCGTTCGCACACATCGTCCCCGGCCGCTTCGGCTACTGGCTCGATCTCGGCCTGATCATGTTCGCCTGCTACCTGGTCGGCTGCACCATCGGCGCCTGGCTGCGCGACCGCGTGGTGGCGCGGAGCATGCGGACCGGCTGAAGCCCCCTTTCTGTTCGGACACGTCGTCGAGAGAGACGTCAAACGCTCCGCTTGACAATAATACGTACGTGCGTATTATTCCTCCATGCCCAAGCCCTCGCTCAAAGACGCCATCCTCGACGCCGGTCTCAAGGTCATGTTCCGGACCGGCTATCACGGCACCAGCGTGCGCGATGTCACTACTGCGGCAGGCGCCCCGCAGGGGTCCTTCACCAATCATTTTCGCTCCAAGGAAGCGTTCGCCTCGGAGGTGCTCGATCGCTATTTCGAGATCACGAAGGGATTGGTCGCGGAGGCCCTTGAAGACGCCTCCCTGACCCCGCGGGCGCGGCTCAAACGCTATCTCGACATCATCACCGGCCGGCTCGAAGCCGACGGCTACGGACGCGGCTGCCTGATCGGCGATCTCAGCCTGGAGGCGGCCGGCAGCAGCGAGATGCTGCGCACCCGCCTTGCCGAAATTTTCGCCGAATGGCGCATGCCCTTCGCCGCCTGCATCAGCGAGGCGCAGAGAAGCGGCGAGATCGATTCCGAATTCGAGCCCGAGGAGCTTGCCGATTTCCTGCTCGCGTCCTGGCAGGGCGCGATCCTGCGCATGAAGGTCGACCGCACGCCCAAGGCGCTCGAGCGCTTCAAGACCATCGCATTCAAGACCGTCTTCAAGGAGCCGACATGAGCCAGCATTCCGAGATCCAGATCCGCAGCGCCTCCGTGCTGGGAAGCACGATGGCCTATCGCGACACAGGCACGCAGGATGCGCCGGTCGCGCTCTTCCTTCACGGCAATCCGACGTCGTCGTACATCTGGCGAAACATCCTGCAGCTGGTGGCGCCTGTGGCGCGTTGCATCGCGCCCGATCTCATCGGTTTCGGCCGGTCCGGCAAGCCCGACATCGCCTACCGCTTCTTCGACCATGTCCGCTATCTCGACGCGTTGATCGACGAGCTCGGCCTCACCTCGGCCTATCTCGTTGCGCAGGATTGGGGCACGGCGCTCGCATTTCATCTCGCGGCGCGCCGGCCGGCCTTCGTGCGCGGGCTCGCCTTCATGGAGTTCATCCGGCCGATGCCGACCTGGCAGGATTTCCACCAGGCCGAACCCGCGCGCCAGGCTTTCCGCAAATTCAGGACGCAAAGCGAGGGAGAGGCCATGATCCTGGAGGCGAACGCCTTCGTCGAACGCGTGCTGCCCGGCGGCATCATGCGCACCCTGAGCGACGACGAGATGGAGCCGTATCGCGCGCCCTTTCCGACGCCGGACAGCCGCCGTCCCGTTCTTGCATTCCCTCGGGAATTGCCGATCGCCGGCGAACCCGCCGATGTCTATGAAGCGCTGCAATCGGCTCATGCGTCGCTCAAGGCGTCTGCATATCCGAAGCTGCTGTTCGCAGGGGAGCCGGGGGCCGTCGTCGCTCCCGAATTTGCCGAGACCTTTGCGGCCTCGCTGCAGCACTGCGCGCTCGTCCGCCTCGGGCCTGGCAGGCATTACCTCCAGGAGGATCACCCCGACGCGATCGGCCGTTCCGTTGCCGGCTGGATCGCCGGCATTGAAGCGGTGCGTCCCCAGCTTGCGGCCTGAAGGAGGACGAGATGTCCGAGGTAACCATCATCTATTGCCGGCCGTGCGGATACGAGAAGCGTGCCAAGGAGGCGGCCGCGGCGTTGCGCCGGCAGCTAGGGCTGGAAGCGGATCTCGTCCCCGGCAAGGGCGGCGTTTTCCAGGTCAAGCTCGGCGACCGGATCGTCGCCAGCCGCAGCAAAGGACATTTTCCGGACGGCGACGAAATCGTCGCTGCCGTCACCGCCGCGCGGCACTGAGCCGGGGAGGCCTTCGCGATGTCGATTGTCTGGGCCGACGATCTCGCCGGGATCGACTGGGATGAGCTATCCGATCTCTATCGCATCGCGCCGCTCGGCAACAAGGCGCCGGCCGATCTCGCGCTGGTGTTCGGCAACAGCATGTTTCGCGCCTTCGCCAATGAGGATGGTCGCATCGTGGCTGCGGGACGCGTCCTGGCTGACGGCCGCGACTGCGCCTATCTCTGTGATATCGCCGTGCACCCGGACCGCCAGGGGCGAGGTCTCGGCCGCGACATTATCGAGCGTTTGCTTGTGCGTTGCCGCGGCCATCGCAAGATCATCCTCTACGCCGTCCCGGGCAAGGAAGGGTTTTATGAACGCCTGGGTTTCAGGCGGATGACCACGGCCATGGCGATCTTCGAGGATCAGGCCGCAGCCCATGGCCGCGGCTATTTGACCGCGCCTTGAGGCTGCGCCCGGGGCCCGCGACCTTCCGGCGCATCGGACAACCCGTCGGACGGACGCCGGGATTGCCCCCTCTTTCAACAGGCGGGCGCGGTCCATAGATTGACGTCGGCTTAAGGCGTGAAGGAACATTGTGCGGCCGAAATCATCAAAACTTCATGGCACCTGCGCAGGATCGCCATGGAGATTCGCCTCAAGTCCTGCCGCCGAAGGCGCCAAACCGTGCATCAGGAGCCCGCAACCCTGCCTAAAATATTGAATGCACGTGTTTTTGTTCGAATTGGCGAATTCCACTTCGTCCCAAAACGCGCTAGTGGAGGGGCAGGGGGCATGCGCGATACCGGAGCCGGCGGCGAGGGTTCGTTGAGTGCCAGTGCGTCGTCCGCCTGTTCGCCGGCCACCCTGGCCGCTGAAGCGTTGTTCGAGGTCTAGATGCTGGAAGCCATACGCAGGGCGACGTCGTTTCTGCGCCAGAAGCAAGTCCTGCATAAGCTTGGCGTTGTGATCAGCGTCGCGGTCATCGGCATCGCTTGCTATGTGCTCTACCACATGTTGCGAGGCATCGATTTCAACGAAGTCCTCGAAGCGATCAAGAGCACCGAGCCGACCCAGATCGCGATGGCGGCGCTGTTCGTCACCGCGGGCTATTTCACCCTGACCTTCTACGACCTGTTCGCCGTGCGCGCGATCGGCCATGCCCATGTGCCCTATCGCATCAACGCGCTCGCGGCCTTCACCAGCTATTCGATCGGCCACAATGTCGGCGCATCCGTCTTCACCGGCGGCGCGGTGCGCTATCGCATCTATTCGGCCTACGGGCTGAACGCGATCGACGTCGCGAAGATCTGCTTCCTCGCCGGCCTGACCTTCTGGCTCGGCAATGCCGCCGTGCTCGGCCTCGGCATCTCCTATCATCCGGAGGCCGCCGCCTCGATCGACCAGCTGCCGCCATGGCTGAACCGGACGCTGGCGCTGATGATCATCGTCGGGCTGGTCGGCTACGTGGTCTGGGTCTGGACCCAGCCGCGCGTGGTCGGCCGCGGGCCCTGGACCGTGGTGCTGCCGGGCGGCCCGCTGACGCTGCTCCAGATCGCGATCGGCATCGTCGATCTCGGCTTCTGCGCGCTCGCGATGTACGTGCTGGTCCCGGACGAGCCCAATCTCGGCTTCGTGGTGGTCGCGGTGATCTTCGTCTCGGCCACCCTGCTCGGCTTCGCCAGCCACTCGCCCGGCGGGCTCGGGGTGTTCGATGCCGCCATGCTGGTCGGTCTCTGGCAGATGGATCGCGAGGAACTTCTGGGCGGCATGCTGCTGTTCCGCGTCCTCTATTATCTGTCGCCCTTCGTCATATCTGTAATCTTGCTGACGTTTCGCGAAGTTATCATCGGCGCACGATCGAAGCGCTTGCAGCAGGCGGCGCTCAAGCTCGACCCCGGCCCGGCGCGTGAAGCCGCTTATGTGAGAGAGCGCAGCGACAGCGGTGCCTGACGGCGCCAAGCCTTATTTGACAGGCCTTCAGACAAGCCCCAGGAGAAGTCCGCCCCGATGGCGATCGACGCCCCATCTTCTCCCTCCGCGCAGCCCTGGTCCGACCGGCTGCGGCATTCGACCGTGATCCTGATCGCCGCGGCGCTGGCGCTGTCCGTCGTCGTCTCGCTCGGCGACTTGTCGGCGCTGCACGCCGCGATCGTGTTCCTCTGTATCGCGGCGGCCGCGCTGATCCCGTGGCGGCTGCACGATCCAGCCGCCTCGCGCGACGACGTCAGGCGCATCAACCCGGTCGAGAGCGCGGCGGTGGCCGCCGTCGTCGCCGGCATGCCGGATCCCGCGGTGCTGCTCGACCGCGCCGGCCGCGTCATCCACCTCAATGCCGCCGCCGCCCAGCTCGCACCGGCGCTGCGCCGGAACGAGCTGGCCCAGTTCGCGCTGCGCTCGCCGGAGATCATCACCGCGCTGCGCGAGGCGATCGCGACCACCGAGCCGCGGCGCGCCACCTATCTCGACCACGTCCCGGTCGACCGCTGGCTGGAGCTCATGATCACGCCGGTGCCGGTGCCGACCAGCTTCGGCGGCGCCGACAAATGCATGCTGATGACCTTCCACGACCAGACGCCGCTGCGCCGGGTCGAGGAGATGCGGGCCGACTTCGTCGCCAATGCCAGCCACGAGCTGCGCACGCCGCTGGCCGCGCTGTCGGGCTTCATCGACACGCTGCAGGGCCAGGCCAAGGACGATCCCAAGGCGCGCGAGCGCTTCCTCGGCATCATGCACAACCAGGCCACCCGCATGGCGCGCCTGATCGACGATCTGCTGTCGCTGTCGCGGGTCGAGCTGTCGGCCCATGTGCGGCCCGACACCCTGGTCGACCTGCTGCCGATCATCCGCCAGGTCGCCGACGGGCTCGAGCCGCTGGCGCGCGAGCGTCAGGTCGAGGTCGAGATCCATCTGCCCGAGGGACCGGTGATGATCGCGGGCGACCGCGAGGAGCTGCTCCGCCTGTTCGAGAATTTGATCGAGAACGCGCTTAAATACGGTGCCTCCGGCGGACGCGTCATCGTGTCGCTGACCTCAGCCGCAGCCACTGATGGAACTCAGGAAATCCGGATCATGGTCCGCGATTTCGGCCCAGGCATCGCGCCCGAGCACCTGCCGCGGCTGACCGAGCGGTTCTACCGGGTCGACGTCGGCGACAGTCGCTCGCAGGGCGGCACCGGGCTCGGATTATCGCTGGTGAAACATATTCTTAACCGCCATCGCGGCCGGCTTTTGATCGAAAGCGTGCCCCGTCAGGGTGCCACTTTCACCGCCTGTTTTCCCCAGGCTAAGACTTTAGTTTAAGCCTGAAACTCCAGCGATTTCAATCGCTTGAGTGTGTCATCCGACTGTCACGAAACCTTCGTAAAAGCACAGCCGACCGCTCCTAAAGGGGCGGCGCGGGGAGCGCGATCGGGCGCGGTTGGCGCTTCGCTCCCCTGTATGGAGACCAGCATGAATTTCATCAAAACCATGGTCGCTGCCGGCTTGCTCGCCGCATCGACGACGGTGGCCTTCGCTGCCGACATCACGGGTGCCGGTGCCACCTTCCCGTTCCCGATCTATTCCAAATGGGCTGACGCCTACAAGAAGGAGACCGGCAACGGTCTGAACTACCAGTCGATCGGCTCCGGCGGCGGCATCAAGCAGATCCAGGCCAAGACCGTGACCTTCGGCGCCAGCGACGCGCCGCTCAAGGCCGAGCAGCTCGAGAAGGACGGCCTCGTCCAGTGGCCGATGGTGATGGGCGCCATCGTCCCCGTCGTCAACCTCGAGGGCGTGAAGCCCGGCGAGATGGTGTTCGACGGCGAGACGCTCGCCAGCATCTATCTCGGCAAGATCACCAAGTGGGACGACGCCGCGATCAAGAAGCTCAATCCGAACGTGAAGCTGCCCTCGGACGCCATCACCGTGGTGCGCCGCTCGGACGGTTCGGGCACCACCTTCAACTTCACCAACTACCTCTCCAAGGCCAGCGCGGACTGGAAGAGCAAGGTCGGTGAGGGCACCGCGGTCGAGTGGCCGGTCGGCGTCGGCGCCAAGGGCAATGAAGGCGTGTCGGGCAACATCAGCCAGACCAAGAACTCGATCGGCTATGTCGAGTACGCCTATGCCAAGCAGAACAAGCTGACCTACACCGGTCTCGTCAACAAGGCCGGCAAGCCGGTGCAGCCGACCGTCGAAGCCTTCCAGGCGGCCGCCTCCAACGCCGACTGGGCCAAGGCGCCCGGCTACTACGTCATCCTGACCGACCAGCCCGGCGAGAAGTCCTGGCCGATCACGGCGGCGACCTTCATCCTCATGCACAAGGACGCCACCGACAAGGCGGCCTCGCAGGAAGCCATCAAGTTCTTCCGCTGGGCCTTCAAGAGCGGCGGCAAGGCGGCTGAAGAGCTCGACTACATCCCGATGCCCGAAGGCGTCGTGACCCTGATCGAGAAGACCTGGGCTGCCGAGATCAAGAGCTAAGTAGGGCTCTCGCGTCCCGGACGCGGCGCGGCCCTGGCGATACGAAGCATCGTCCAGTGTGCCGCTCCGCGAGGGCCGGGACTACAAGACTTCCGCTCCGGATCGGCGCGCGCCGTGTCCGGAGCGCGAGACCGACAAAAAGACTGACAACAAGCGTATATTATCGGGCACAGGGGATCGGCGTGGCAGAAATGGCCGTTCAGAGCGATGTAATCGACGACGCCGGACCGTATGACCGCGCCAAGGCCTTGAGCGCGTTCAAGCTCGGCGACGTCACCTTCTACTGGATCACGCGGCTGTCCGCGATCTCGGTGCTCCTCATTCTCGGTGGCATCATCGTCTCGCTGATCGTCGGCGCGTTCCCGGCGATGAAGGAATACGGCTTCTCCTTCCTGTGGACGCAGCGCTGGGCGCCGTCGGCCGATCCGCCCGTGCTCGGCGCGCTCGGGCCGATGTATGGCACGCTCGTCACCTCCTTCATCGCGATGCTGATCGCCATTCCCGTCGGTCTCGGCATCGCGATCTTCCTCACCGAGCTCTGCCCGCAATGGCTGCGCCGCCCGATCGGCATGGCGATCGAGCTGCTCGCCGGCATTCCCTCGATCATCTACGGCATGTGGGGCTTCTTCGTGCTGGGCCCGTTCCTGGCCAACACCTTCCAGCCCTTCATGATCAGGATCTTCGACGGCGTGCCCGTGCTGGGTGCGATCTTCGCAGGTCCGCCGTCCTATCTCAGCACGTTCAACGCCGCGCTGATCCTCGCCATCATGGTGCTGCCCTTCATCACCTCGATCTCGGTCGACGTGTTCAAGACGGTGCCGCCGGTGCTGAAGGAGGCCGCCTACGGCGTCGGCTGCACCACCTGGGAAGTCGTCCGCAGCGTGGTGATCCCCTACACCCGCGTCGGCATCATCGGCGGCGTCATGCTGGCGCTGGGCCGCGCGCTCGGCGAGACCATGGCGGTGACCTTCATCATCGGCAATTCGTTCCGCATCTCCTCATCGATCTTCGCGCCGGGCACCACGATCTCGGCGGCGATCGCATCCGAGTTCGCCGAGAGCGACGGCCTGCACCAGTCCGGCCTGATCCTGCTCGGCCTCTTGCTGTTCGTGCTGACGTTCTTCGTGCTGGCCGCAGCGCGGCTGATGCTGATGCGGCTGGACAAGAAGGCGGGGAAGTAACGTCATGGCGCTCAATCCGATCTATTCGCGTCGTCGCCGCAAGGACATCGTCATCCGCGGGCTCTGCTTCGCCGCGGCCGCCTTCGGCGTCACCTGGCTCGCGCTGATCCTGGTCACGCTGCTCTTCAACGGCCTGGCCGGCCTCAATCTTCAGATATTCGTCGCGGATACGCCGCCTCCCGGTTCGACCGAAGGCGGCCTGCGCAACGCGATCGTCGGTTCGATCATCATGACGTTGATCGGCGTCGGCATCGGCGCGCCGCTCGGCCTGTTCGCCGGCACCTACCTTGCCGAATACGGCCGCAACGACAAGCTGACCTCGGTGATCCGCTTCATCAACGACATCCTGCTCTCGGCGCCCTCGATCATCATCGGCCTGTTCATCTATGGCGCGGTGGTGGTGCCGATGCGTGGCTTCTCCGCGATCGCGGGCGCGCTCGCGCTCGCCGTCATCGTGATCCCGGTCGTGCTGCGCACCACCGAGGACATGCTGCTGCTGGTGCCGAATCCCCTGCGCGAGGCGGCCTCGGCGCTCGGCCTGCCGCGCTCGCTGGTGATCAAGCGTATCGCCTATCGTGCGGCCCGGTCGGGCCTCATCACCGGCGTGCTGCTCGCCACCGCCCGCGTCGCCGGCGAGACCGCGCCGCTGCTCTTCACCGCGCTGTCGAACCAGTTCTTCAGCCTCGGCCTGAACAAGACGATGGCCAACCTGCCGGTTACCATCAACAACTTCGTCCAGAGCCCCTACGCCTATTGGAAGCAGCTCGCCTGGAGCGGCGCGCTGCTGATCACGCTCACCGTGCTTGCCCTGAACATTGGCGCGCGCATCCTCGGCGCCGAGAGGACTGCAAAATGACCGACCTGTCCGTATCCATGAGTTCCAACGCTCATCTGGCCTCGCAGCCGCTGCCGGAAGCCCCGGCCAAGGTGACGGTGCGCAATCTCAATTTCTATTACGGCGAGCACCATGCGCTGAAGAACATCAACCTGACGCTGGGTGCCAACCGGGTCACGGCCTTCATCGGCCCGTCGGGCTGCGGCAAGTCGACCCTGCTGCGCATCTTCAACCGGATGTACGACCTCTATCCGGGCCAGCGCGCCACCGGCCAGCTCATGCTGGACCAGACCAACGTCCTCGACCCCAGGCTCGACCTCAATCTGCTGCGCGCCCGGGTCGGCATGGTGTTCCAGAAGCCGACGCCGTTCCCGATGACGATCTACGAGAACATCGCCTTCGGCATCCGCCTCTACGAGAAGATCTCGAAGTCCGAGATGGACGACCGCGTCGAGAAGGCACTGCGCGGCGGCGCGCTGTGGAACGAGGTCAAGGACAAGCTCAACGCCTCCGGCCTGTCGCTCTCCGGCGGCCAGCAGCAGCGCCTGTGCATCGCCCGCACCGTCGCGGTGCGTCCTGAAGTGATTTTGTTCGACGAGCCCTGCTCGGCGCTCGATCCGATCTCGACCGCCAAGGTCGAGGAGCTGATCCAGGAACTGTCCGAGAACTACACGATCGCGATCGTCACCCACAACATGCAGCAGGCGGCGCGCGTCTCCGACAAGACCGCCTTCATGTATCTCGGCGAGCTGATCGAGTTCGACGACACCAGCAAGATCTTCACGTCGCCGAGCGACCGGCGCACGCAGGATTACATCACCGGCCGGTTCGGCTGAGGAGACGCGACATGGGTACTGAACATACCGCAAAGGCTTTCGACACCGACCTCCAGGAGCTCACCCGCCTGGTCGCCGAGATGGGCGGCATCGCCGAGCGCATGATCGTCGATTCCGTCGACGCGCTGATCCGCCGCGACGTCGCGCTCGGCCAGCGCGTCGTCACCATCGACGCCGAGCTCGACGCGCTGCAGAAGCGCATCGAGGAACGCGCGGTGCTCACCATCGCCCGCCGGCAGCCGATGGCGGTGGATCTGCGCGAGATCGTCGGCGCCATGCGCGTTGCGACCGACCTCGAGCGCATCGGCGATCTCGCCAAGAACATGGGCAAGCGCGTCGCCGCGCTGGAGACCGACTTCCATCCGCTGAAGCTGTTCCGCGGCCTGGAGCACATGACCGACCTCGTGCAGCAGCAGGTCAAGTCGGTGCTGGACGCCTATGCCGCGCATGACCTGCCGGCGGCGATGGCGGTGTGGAAGGGCGACGAGGAGGTCGACGCGATCTGCACCTCGCTGTTCCGCGAGCTCCTCACCTACATGATGGAGGATCCGCGCAACATCTCGTTCTGCATCCATCTGATGTTCTGCGCCAAGAACATCGAGCGGATCGGCGACCACGCCACCAACATCGCCGAGACCGTGTTCTACATGATCGAAGGCCAGGCGATCACCGACAAGCGGCCGAAGGGCGACATGACCACCTTCGCCACGACGGTCCCGAATACCTGAAGACTTGAAGGAGCGACGACCCGATGGGCGCACGCATTATGGTGGTTGAGGACGAGGAAGCTCTAACCGAGCTGCTTCGCTACAACCTCGAAGGCGACGGCTATGACGTCGAGACGGTCATGCGCGGCGACGACGCCGACACCCGCCTCAAGGAGCACATCCCGGACCTGATCGTGCTCGACTGGATGCTGCCGGGCCTGTCGGGCATCGAGCTGTGCCGCCGCCTGCGCACCCGGCCCGACACCAAGCAGCTCCCGATCATCATGCTCACCGCGCGCGGCGAGGAGAGCGAGCGGGTGCGGGGACTTGCGACCGGCGCCGACGACTACATCGTCAAGCCGTTCTCGGTGCCGGAGCTTTTGGCGCGCGTGAAGGGCCTGCTGCGGCGCGCCAGTCCTGAGCGGCTCGCGACGGTGCTGGCCTATGGCGACATCGAGCTCGACCGCGACAAGCGCCGCGTGGCGCGCTCGGGCCGGCCGATCGATCTCGGCCCGACCGAATATCGCCTGCTGGAGTTCTTCCTGGAGCATCCCGGCCGCGTGTTCTCGCGCGAGCAGCTGCTCGACAGCGTCTGGGGTCGCGACATCTACATCGACGAGCGCACTGTCGACGTCCATATCGGCCGCTTGCGCAAGCTGCTCAATCTCGGCCGCGAGCAGGACCCGATCCGCACCGTCCGCGGCGCCGGCTACGCGCTCGACGACCGCTTCGCGAAGGCGGAGCAGACGTAAGGTTTGCTGGCGTTGGCTTTGGCGGGCTGCCGCCGCATTCTCCGGCGTCGTCCCTGCGAAAGCAGGGACCCATAACCACAGGCAGTGGTTTGGCGAATACCCGGAGTGACCATCTCGCGCGACAACTGCGCCTTGTGGTTATGGATCCCCGCGTTCGCGGGGATGACACCGAGTTGGTTGAGCCGTCATCGTGTGACGGCTGCCGTCTTGGCGATCAGAGAATTCCGCGAACTCAGCGCGGACCCGGCTTCGCCGGCGCGCGCCGGCGATCCGCCGCCGGCTGATACGCCACGCGCGAGTGCTGGGCGCAGTAGGGCAGGCCGGACAGTGCCTTGCCGCCGCAGAAGAAGAAATCCGGGCTCGAGGGATCGCCGACCGGCCAGTGGCAGGTCGCCTCGTTCAGCTCAAGCAGCGACAGCCGCTGGCCCATCGGCACCACGTTGTCGTAGGTGACGGGTTCAGCCTCCACCTCGACCTCGAAGGCCTGCGCCAGCGCGGTGTTGCCGCGCGCGATGGGGCGGGTCACCCGCATCATGTGCTGCGCGGGACGCGCCTTGCGCGGCCGGGGCGCTGCCGATGAAGGGCTCTTGGCGCGGCCGGACAGACCCAGCCTGTGCACTTTGCCGATCACGGCATTGCGGGTCACATTGCCGAGCTCAGCTGCGATCTGGCTGGCCGAAAGTCCGGCCTCCCAGAGCTTTTTCAGCTGCTCGACGCGATCGTCGGACCAGGTCAAAACCGTCATTGCACCCTTTCCCTCGCTACGCGCCAGCCATCCTGGGGCCTCGCAGCGATTGCCTAAGCCTTCAAAAACCCGTGCCGTCAGAATCCCTTAAGGCTCGCCGGGCGCGTGACTGACGCCCGAACGTTTACGCCGGTACAAGAGGACTCTTGGGATCAGAACCGCTGCACGAGATGTCGTATCTGACAATCCAAACGCTACAATATGGCGTGACTCCCGCGCAAGAGTCCGCCGACTCGCTTCCACATGTTCCGTGGTGAAAACCCGCAAAATCGGCACCGCAAGACTACGGATTCAGCGTTTCCTGAGGCTTTCCGGGCGGCATTGACACCCGTCTTGCCAAGCATAAGATAGTCCCGCGTGCCGCCCTTAAAAGGCGGCACGTTTCGTTTTCCGGGCCGGTCGATGGTGCGTTGCGCAATGCACGCGTCACACCGTCCGCAACATTCAAGTGACATCATGACTAACAGCGCAGCGCCGCATTTGCTCCCCGTTTTCGCCAGAGCCGACCTCGGCTTCGAGCGCGGCGAAGGCTGCTGGCTGATCGCGACCAATGGCGATCGCTATCTCGATTTCACCTCGGGCGTGGCAGTGAATGCGCTCGGCCATTGCCACCCGCATCTGATCAAGGCGCTGCAGGAGCAGGCGACCAAGCTCTCGCACATGTCGAACCTGTTCCAGAGCCCGGACGGCGAGAAGCTCGCGAGCCGGCTTTGCAACGAAAGCTTTGCCGACTTCGTGTTCTTCTGCAATTCGGGCGCCGAAGCGCTGGAAGGTGTGATCAAGCTGGTCCGCCATCATCACTTCTCCAAGGGGCATCCGGAACGTTATCGCATCATCACCTTCGAAGGCGCCTTCCACGGCCGCACGCTGGCAACGCTGGCCGCGACCGGCTCTGCAAAATATCTCGAAGGCTTCGGTCCGCCCATGGAAGGCTTCGACCAGGTGCCGCATGGCGATATCGAGGCCGTCAAGAAGGCGATCGGCCCGCACACCGCCGGCATCCTGATCGAGCCGATCCAGGGCGAGGGCGGCGTGCGCTCGGCAACGCCGACCTTCCTCAAGGCGTTGCGCCAGCTCTGCGACGAGAAGGGCCTGCTGCTCGCCTTCGACGAGGTGCAGACCGGCATGGGCCGCAGCGGCGATCTGTTCGCCTATCGGCGCACCGGCGTCACGCCTGACGTGATGTCGCTGGCAAAGGCGCTCGGCGGCGGCTTCCCGATCGGCGCTGTGCTGGCGACCGCGGATGCGGCAGCCGGCATGGGGCCCGGCTCGCATGGCTCGACCTTCGGCGGCAATCCGCTGGCGATCTCCGCGGCCAATGCGGTGCTCGACGTCATGCTCAAGCCCGGCTTCTTCGACCACGTGCAGAAGATGTCGCTGCTGCTGAAGCAGAAGCTCGCCGCCGTGATCGACCGTCATGGCGATGTCGTCAGCGAAGTGCGCGGCGAGGGCCTCCTGATCGGCATCAAGGCCGTGGTGCCCTCCGGCGATCTCGTCGCGGCGCTGCGCAATGAAAAACTGCTCACGGTCGGGGCCGGCGACAATGTCGTGCGTTTCCTGCCACCGCTGATCGTGACCGAAGCCGAGATCGAGGACAGCGTCGGGCGGTTAGAGCGCGCCTGCGCCGCGATCTCGTCCAGCCAGACCAAGCGGGCGGCAAGCTGATGAGCAAGTCCCCGAAGCACTTCCTGGATATCAACGAGCTGCCGCTGTCGGAGCTCAAGACCATGCTCGCGGCGTCCTCCGCCATGAAGGCGAAGCAGAAGGCGCAGCAGCCGGTGCGGCCGCTCGAAGGCAAGACACTGGCAATGATCTTCGAGCGCCCGTCGACCCGGACACGCGTGTCGTTCGACGTCGCGATGCGTCAGCTCGGCGGCGAGCCCATCATGCTCACCGGTGCCGAGATGCAGCTCGGCCGCGGTGAGACCATCGCCGACACCGCGCGCGTGCTGTCGCGCTATGTCGATGCCATCATGATCCGTATCCTCAACCATGACGCGCTGCTGGAGCTTGCGGCCAACGCGACGGTGCCCGTCATCAACGGCCTGACGCGGCGCTCGCACCCCTGCCAGGTGATGGCCGATCTCATGACCTATGAGGAGCATCGCGGCCCGATCGAGGGCAAGACGGTGGCCTGGACCGGCGACGACAATAATGTGCTGGCGTCCTGGGCTCACGCCGCCGAGCGCTTCAAGTTCCAGCTCAATGTCGCAACGCCGCCGGAGCTCGCGCCGAAAAAAGTGATGCGCGACTTCATCAAGGCGACCGGCGCGCCGATCATGCTCGGCACCGATCCGGAAGCCGCCGTGCGCGGCGCCGACTGTGTCGTCACCGACACCTGGGTGTCGATGGGCGACAAGGAAGGCGAGCACCGCCACAACGTGCTCAAGCCCTATCAGGTCAACGGCAAGCTGATGTCGCTGGCCAAGCCCGATGCGCTGTTCATGCACTGCCTGCCCGCCCATCGCGGCGAGGAGGTCACCGACGACGTGATCGACGGTCCGCAATCGGTCGTGTTCGACGAGGCCGAAAACCGCCTGCACGCGCAGAAGGGCATTCTGGCCTGGTGCTTCGATGCGGTGAAGTAAGGGCGCTGCAAGCCCGACGGCCGCCTCACACACAACTGTCGTCCCTGCGAACGCAGGGACCCATACCGCGGAATCTCTCTTGTGGCGGGCTGGCGGAGGCGAGCGGTCTTCGCCAAACCGCATCCTGTGGTTATGGGCCCCGGAGCTGCGCTTACGCTTGTCGGGGACGACATCGAATTTGCCGCAACGTTGTGCAACCTTATCGCCCCCGAACCCACCACCCCGCGCCCCTTCCATTTCCCACCGACCGACCCCAGATAACGACCCATGGTTTCCCAATCCCCTCAGATGAAAGCCGGCCCCGAAGGCCCGGTTCGCGCGCCATCAGCGGTTCCGATCGATGACGCCGTGTTGCCCTACGAGGTCGACGCGCTCGACGTGCGCGGGCGCCTGGTGCGGCTTGGCCCGGCGCTCGACGAGATCCTGACCAAGCACGATTACCCCGCGCCGGTCGGCAAGCTGCTCGGCGAGGCCATCGTGCTGACGACGCTGCTCGGCTCGGCGCTGAAATTCGAGGGGCGCTTCATCCTGCAGGCCCAGACCGACGGCCCGGTGTCGTTCCTGGTCGTCGACTACATGGCGCCGGATCGCCTGCGGGCCTATGCGCGCTTCGATGCCGCGCGTCTCGGCGATACCAAAGATTCCGGCACGCTGCTCGGCCGCGGCCATCTCGCCATGACCATCGACCAGGGCCCCGACATGAGTCGCTACCAGGGTCTGGTCGCGCTCGACGGCGGCAGCCTCGAAGACGCCGCCCACGAATATTTCCTGCGCTCCGAGCAGATCCCGACGCGCGTGCGCCTCGCGGTTGGCGAGGAATGGCGCTCCAACGACGGCGGCAAGCATCGCTGGCGCGCCGGCGGCATGCTGATGCAGTTTCTGCCCAAGGCGGCGGAGCGCGCGCGGCAGGCCGATCTGCATCCCGGCGATGCCCCTGATGGCGTCGAGGTGCACAGCGTCGCGGAGGACGACGCCTGGGTCGAGGCGCGTTCGCTGATCGAGACCGTCGAGGACGTCGAGCTGATCGATCCCGAGCTCTCCGGCGAGCGGCTGCTGTTCCGCCTGTTTCACGAGCGCGGCGTGCGCGTGTTCAATCCGATGGTCCTCAAGGCGCAATGCTCCTGCTCGCGCGATGCGGTCGCCGCGATGCTGAAGAGCTTCTCACCCGACGACCGCGCCGCCATGGTCAAGGACGACAAGGTCGTCGTCACCTGCGAGTTCTGCAGCTCGGTGTATGATTTCACACCGGACGAGGCGGGCGTCGAAGGCGCGTAGCGAGCTCTCGTAGGGTGGGCAAAGGCGCATTTGCGCCGTGGCCACGAGCGCTCGACGGCGGCGAAAGACGTGGGCACGCTTCGCTTTGCCCACCCTACGGCGCCTGCCCTGTGTCGCGCTCTGTCAATCCGCTTCGCTAAAAATATTCCACTTTACCGAAATTCGGTTTCGGCGTATGTGTTGCCCATCCCGGCTCACCCAAGAGGGGCGACTATGTGGTCGTCACTGTCGCGAGCCGGGCTTGCGGTGGACGCGGCAGCGTCGGCACGAGAGGTGCGGGCAGGGCGGGTAGTCCCTGTGAGCCCGAGGCTTCGTGCGGACGAGCGGCGCTGTTCAGTTCGTCTCGCCACATTCTTTCGGCAACGTCGACAAGGCCGGGAGATAATGTGGTGACCAGCGAATGCGCGTACGGCAAAACCGTGTGGTCCTGGCCGTCGTTGCTACGGTCAAGCCGTTCGAAGATGCGCGCGAGCCCAACCGGGCAGACGGCATCGTCAATTCGAACGGCGAGGGAGGCCAGAGGGAAAGTTCGGCTCCCGGGAGATCACGGCATAAGCCGTCCAACCATCGCGCAGGGAAGGCCGAGTGATCGGCGACACCTGTATGCTGCTGTGCGGTCTTCTTGCGTGCGCTTTTCGCGCAGCAGACCGCGGGTGCCAGCCGGCACCCGGCCTTCCCTGCGCCCTCTTGGCTTTAGAGGGTGAAGCGACGAAGCAAAGCTCGGGCGATTCAAGCCGCGAGGCCGCCAAGGCGTGTCTGCAAGCTGAGCTGCGTGCCACAATCTCGATCTCGTAGGGTGGGCAAAGCGCAGCGTGCCCACGCCTTGTTGCTCATGGACGGAGATCGTGGGCACGGCGCTATGCGCCTTTGCCCACCCTACGGCACCGCCGCTGGGATGTGCAGGGGAGCATCGCAATGCATGCGCCCTCTCCGATCTCGTGCCCCGGACGCTGCGCAGCACGAAGTGATGCGCTGCAGAGCCGGGGCCCATCTCGCCGCGTGCCGTGGCGCCCCTTTGTCCCGGCTCTGCGCAGCGCCACTACGTGCCGCAGCGCGTCCGGGACACGAGAGCGAAGCCCTAATTCAACACCCTCTTATTGTCCGGGCTATCCAGCGAAAACGCCGGCACGTCGATCTCGAAGCGCTCGCCGCTTTCGGTGACCATCTGGTAGCGGCCGGTCATGAAGCCGGAGGCGGTCGAGAGCGGGACGCCGGAGGTGTATTCGAAGCGCTCGCCGGGGGCCAGGATCGGCTGCTCGCCGACCACGCCCTCGCCCTTCACCTCCTGCTGGCGACCGGAGGCATCCGTGATGATCCAGTGCCGCGTCTTGAGCTGCACGGTCTCCTCGCCCGAATTGACGATGACGATGGTGTAGGACCAGAAGTAGCGGGAGCGGTCGGCCGACGACTGCTCCGGAACAAAGTTCGGCTCGACGGTCACTTCGATCTGGCGGGTCACGGCGCGGTACATGGTTGCTATCATACCGAAATCCGGCGCTGGAACCAAACGCCGGAGACGGCTTTGGCGACATCGTCCCGCCAGAATTCGAGGGGAATGACACCCGGACGTGATCCGGCCGCTTTGCGAGATGACGACCGGACCGGTACACTCCTCAACGTCGCGATTTGCGGAAGGGTTTCTAGGCCCCGATGACCATTGCCGACCATGTGACGGGATCGACGATCGCGGGAACCGCCAAGCCTGCAGACGCCAAGCCTGTAGACAGTAAGCCTGTAGATTGCACGCCTGGGGACAGCAAGCCCGCGGGGGCGAAGCCGCGCGCGACCGCGCCGGCCATCACGCTGCCTGCCATCGGCGAGCGCGAGCTCCGGCTCGACCTGTTTCGCGGGCTGGCGCTGTGGCTGATCTTCATCGACCATCTGCCGCCGAGCCTGCTGACCTGGTTCACGATCCGCAATTACGGCTTCAGCGACGCCACCGAGATCTTCATCTTCATCTCCGGCTACACCGCCGCTTTCGTTTACGGAAGGGCGATGCTGGAGAGCGGCGTCGTCATCGCCACCGCGCGCATCCTGCGCCGGGTCTGGCAGATCTACGTCGCCCACGTCTTCCTGTTCACGATCTTCCTCGCCGAAATCTCCTATGTCGCGACCAGGTTCGAGAACCCGCTCTACACCGAAGAGATGGGCATCATGGATTTCCTCAAGCAGCCCGACGTCACGATCGTGCAGGCGCTGCTGCTGCGTTTCCGCCCCGTCAATATGGACGTGCTGCCGCTCTACATCGTGCTGATGCTGGCGCTGCCGCTGATCCTGTGGTCGATGAAATGGCGTCCCGACGTCACGCTCGGCCTCTCGGTCGCGCTCTACGCGGTCACCTGGGAATACGATCTTTACCTGTCGGCCTATCCTAACGGCTTCTGGGCCTTCAATCCCTTCGCCTGGCAATTGCTGTTCGTCTTCGGTGCATGGTGCGCGCTCGGAGGTGCGCGACGGATGTCGCGTATCCTGGCTTCGCCCGTGACAATGTGGATCGCGATCGCATACCTCGCCGCGGCGTTCTACGTGACGCTGACCTGGTACGTGCCGCAGCTCTCCCAATTCATGCCGAAGCGGGTCGAGAAGTGGATGTATCCGATCGACAAGACCGATCTCGACGTGCTGCGCTTCACGCATTTCCTGGCGCTGGCCGCGCTCACCGTACGCTTCCTACCCCGGGATTGGCCGGGCTTGAAATCGCGCTGGCTACGACCATTGATTCTATGTGGCCAGCATTCTCTCGAGATCTTCTGCCTCGGCGTCTTCCTGGCCTTCGCCGGGCATTTCATTCTCGCCGAAGTCTCCGGCGGCGCAGCCATGCATGCGCTGATTAGTCTCTCCGGGGTCCTGATCATGTGGGGCGTGGCCTGGGTGATTTCGTGGTACAAGCGGGTGGCTGACAAGAGCGGTTCGAAAACCAAAAACGCCGTCGGCAACGCCGATCTGGCGGGAGGGGGCTGATGAAGGCGAAGGTTCTCCTGAGCCTGGTCCTGCTATGCGGTAGCCTCGCCGCGCCTGTGGCGCGCGCGGGCGATGCTGCGTCTGGCGCTGCCACCGCGCCCGCGTGCGAATTGCCGTCTTATCTGCTTACCAGCGAAAGCCAGCTTCCCAAGGTCGCCGAGGCCGTCAAGGCCGGCAAGCCGCTCGAGATCCTGGTCATCGGCAGCCGCTCGACCACGATTCCATCCTCGGAGGGCAGCTCCTATCCGGCGCGCATGGAAGCGATTCTGAAGGAAAAGCTGCCGCCGTCGGAAGCGGTGCACGTCTCCGTAGAAATACAGAGCAAGCGAACGGCGGAGGAGGCCGCCTCGACCTTCGTTAAGCTGATGGAAGCAAAAACGCCTACTTTGGTCGTCTGGCAGACCGGGACCGTGGATGCCATCCGATCCATCGATCCCGACGAATTTCGCAGCGCCGTCACCGAGGGGGTTGTTGCGTTGCAAAAGGCAGGGGCCGACGTCGTCTTGATGAATTTGCAGTACAGCCCGCGTACCGAAACGATGATCTCGGCCCAACCGTTTCTCGATAATATGCGCGTCGTGGCGCAGGAGCATGATATTCCGCTGTTCGATCGTTTCACGATCATGCGGCAGTGGAATGATCAGGGTCAGTTCGACCTGTTCAGCCCGTCCCGCGGGCCCGAACTGGCGAAGCAGGTTCATGATTGCCTTGGCCGGGCGTTGGCACAGTTCGTGATCGACGCAGCCCATCTGGAGCCGGCCCAGCAGCAAAATTGAGGTCTAGCGTTAATGAGTTCTCTCCGCCCTTTTTGCCTGACGGCATGGCTGGCCGCGCCTGCAGCAGCAGTGCTGTTGTTGCTGGCGCCGGCCCCGCAGTCCCATGCGCAGACCCAAGCCGCGCAGGCGACACAAGCACCGGCGCAGTCGGCTGATCCCGCTCCCGCTTCGCCGTCCCAGACCACCGTTGCCGTGACCTCGCCCGAGCAGCGCGGCATCACCGCGCGCGCCATCGACAAGGTGAAGCAGGTCGCCAAATCCGCCGGCGACGTCTTCAACCGCGTGCCCTGCCTGCCGCCGAAGGGCGGCTCGAAGGCGATGGGCTCGCTGCCGCATGTCGCGGGCAAGCTCGTCGCCGGCCAGCCCGTCCTCATCGTCGCGTTCGGCTCGTCGTCGACCGCAGGATTCGGCGCGAGCTCGCCGGAGTTCAACTATCCGAACCGTCTCGCCGCCCAGCTGCGCCGACACTATCCGACCGCCGACATCACCGTCGTCAATGCCGGCGTCGGCGGCGAGGATGCGCCCGAGATGATGAAGCGCCTCCAGACCCAGGTGATCGACGTGCATCCGGATCTCGTGATCTGGCAGGTCGGCACCAACGCGGTGCTGCGCAATCTCGATCCCGGCGACACCGCCAAACTGGTCGAGGACGGCATCAGCCGCATCCAGGCCGCCGGCGGCGCCGACATCGTGCTGGTCGATCCGCAATATTCGCCGGCCGTCAACCAGCGCGGCGAAAGCGCCGGCAAGATGGTGAAGCTGCTCGGCAAGGTCGCCGAGCTTCGTCACGTCGGCATCTTCCCGCGCTTCGAGGTGATGCGCGACTGGCACGAGAACCAGTCGATTCCGGTCGAGAGCTTCGTCATCGCCGACGGTCTGCACATGAACGATTGGGGCTATGCCTGCTTCGCCCAGCTGCTCGGCGACGACATCATCCGCTCGGTGGGGCAGATCAAGCTGGGCGTGAACGTGCCCGCGGACGTAAGAACGTATCGGCCGATGTAGGCACGCTGCCGTAGGGTGGGCAAAGGCGCAAAGCGCCGTGCCCACCATCGCTCAGTGATACGAAGGAAGAAGGCGTGGGCACGCTTCGCTTTGCCCACCCTACGAGATCTCGCTTCGCCTCACGCCTTCTCCAGCGCCGCAGTCAGATCCTCGATCAGGTCGTCGGCATGCTCGAGCCCCGCCGAGAAGCGGATGAACCCTTCGCTGATGCCGAGCGCGGCGCGGTCCTCCGGCTTCAGGCGCTGATGCGTCGTGGTCGCCGGATGCGTGACGAGGCTCTTGGCGTCGCCGAGATTGTTGGAGATCTTCGCCAGCTTCAATTCATTGAGCACGCGGAACGCCGCGGCCTTGCCGCCCTTCACCTCGAAGCCGACCAGCGTCGAGCCGCCGCGCATCTGCTTTTTCACCAGCGCTGCCTGCGGATGATCGGCGCGGCCCGGGAAAACCAGTCGCGAGATCTTCGGATGGCTCGCCAGCACGTCGGCGATGCGCGCGGCCGTTTCGGTCTGCGCGCGCACGCGCACGCCCAGCGTCTCCAGGCCCTTGAGCAGGACCCAGGCGTTGAACGGCGAGATCGACGGGCCGGTCTGGCGCATGAAATTGTGGATGTGCTCGGCGATGAAGGCTTCCGATGACAGGATGATGCCGCCGAGACAGCGCCCCTGGCCGTCGATATGCTTGGTCGCGGAATAGACCACGACGTCGGCCCCGAGCGCGAGCGGGCTCTGCCAGATCGGGGTCGCGAACACGTTGTCGACGACGAGCCGCGCGCCGCCCTTGTGCGCGATCTCGGCAATCCCGGGAATGTCGAGCACATCTAACGTCGGGTTGGTCGGGCTCTCCAGGAAGAACGTCTTGGTGTTGGGCCTCACCGCGCGTTGCCATTCATCGAGATTGGCTCCGTCGACCAGCGTGGTCTCGATGCCGTAGCGCGGCAGCAGGTCCTGGACGACGTAGAGGCACGAGCCGAACAGGGCGCGCGAGGCCACCACGTGGTCGCCGGCCTTGAGTGGTGCCAGGATCGCCGTCGTCACCGCGGCCATGCCGGTCGCCGCCGAGCGCGCAGCCTCGGCGCCCTCGAGCTCGATCATGCGGCGCTCGAACATCGCGATGGTGGGATTGGAGTAGCGCGAATAGATGAAACCGGGATCCTCGCCCTTGAACCGCGCCTCGCACTCCTCGGCGCTGTTGTAGACGTAGCCCTGGGTCAGGAACAGCGCCTCCGACGTCTCGCCATATTGCGAGCGCAGGGTGCCGGAATGGACCAGGCGGGTTTCGGGACGGTAGTTGGTGGTCGACTTCGACATAAGTACCTCCGACATGACCGTCTCGTCGAAAACGGTCACAAAAAAACCGGCCTGGATATATCCACGGGCCGGGATCACAGAGGTCCCCGGCCTGTTTAGCGACTTATTTAACGTGGCTGCAAGCCGGCCGGCTCAAATCACCACGGGATAAGTGATGCTCATATTCCGCAATGCCCTTTCCGTCAAGGCGTCCATCGGATAGCCGTAAAAGACTTGTATTTCCGGCATGTCTGGATGCATCTGACCCCTGATGAGGACCCCCGGTTGACGTTCACGGTTGCGCCCGACGCCAATGGTATCCTGCCCGACCGCATGATCGCGGCGATGGCGGCGGCGGGGCTCATCCTGCCCGCCTATGACTTCGTCGAGAGCCAGATCCAGCCGGCGAGCCTTGATCTGCGTCTCGGCGACATTGCCTATCGCGTCCGCGCCAGCTTCCTGCCCGGTCCCGGCGCCACCGTCGCCGAGCGCATCGACGAATTGAAGCTGCACGAGTTCAGCCTCGCCGACGGCGCCGTGCTGGAGACCAACTGCGTCTACATCGTGCCGCTGCTGGAGAGCCTCGCGCTGCCGCCGGAGATCGTCGCGGCGGCGAACCCGAAGAGCTCGACCGGCCGGCTCGACGTCTTCACCCGCGTCATCGCCGACGGCACCCGCCGCTTCGACATGATCGGCGCCGGCTATCACGGCCCGCTCTATGCCGAGATCAGCCCGAAGACGTTTCCGGTGCTGGTCAGCGAGGGCTCGCGTCTGTCGCAGGTGCGCTTCCGCACCGGCGACGCCATCCTCAACGCCGACGAGCTCGATGGCTTGCATGCCGCCGAGCGCCTCGTCGACATCGACGATGCTGATCTCTCGGGCGGCGTCGCCGTCTCCGTCGATCTCTCCGGCGAGAAGGCAAACGGCTTCGTCGGCTACCGCGCCAAGCGCCACACCGGCGTCGTCGACGTCGATCGTCGCTCCGGCTACGCGGTGGAAGATTTCTGGGAGCCGATCTCGGCCCGTCCCGACGGCAGCCTGATCCTCGATCCCGGCGAGTTCTACATCCTGGCGTCGAAGGAAGCCGTGCAGGTGCCGCCCGATTACGCCGCGGAGATGGTGCCGTTCGATCCGCTGGTCGGCGAATTCCGCGTGCACTATGCCGGATTCTTCGATCCCGGCTTCGGCTATGCCGGCGCCGGCGGGCAAGGCGCGCGGGCCGTGCTGGAAGTGCGCTCGCGCGAAGTGCCGTTCATCCTCGAGCACGGCCAGATCGTCGGCCGCCTCGTCTACGAGAAGATGCTAGCCCGTCCCGACGCGATGTACGGCCAGCGCATCGGCTCGAACTACCAGGCCCAGGGCCTGAAGCTGAGCAAGCATTTTCGGGTGTAATTCCGTAGCCCGGATGGAGCGAAGCGCAATCCGGGACACCCTCGCTTGTGGCACGATCCCGGATTACGCTTCGCTCCATCCGGGCTACAGTCCACACGAGGTGGTGACATGACCGATCAATCCCAGCTCGACGCAAACATCCTCAACGACGTCGCGGATGCGCTGATCTATTCGGATCGCTCCGGCACGATCATGCGGTGGAACCGTGCAGCGGCGGCGCTGTTCGGCTTCTCTGCGACGGAAGCGCTCGGCCAGAATCTCGACCTGATCATTCCCGAGCATCTGCGCGCCGCGCACTGGAAGGGCTTTGAAGCTGCGCTGGCCAGCGGCAGCATGAAGCTTGCGGGCAGGCCGACCCTGACCCGCGCGCTGCACAAGAGCGGGCGCAAGCTCTACATCGAGATGACGTTCGCACTGGTGCGGGATTTCGGCGGCACCGTCCTGGGATCGGTCGCGATGGCGCGCGATGTCACCGAACGGGTCGAGCGAGAGCGCGCGGCCAAGACGCCACCGCAGTAAACTTCGTGATGCGGAATTGACGGGTGGCCGCGCAGGGCGCTCTGCACGGGCGTCGTGTTGCCTGCCGGAAGGCGCGGTGACACACTCGATCGCAACAACGATCGGGAGCGAAACGAATGACCGCCGCAGCTGACGCAGCGCAGGAAGCCCAATGGAAGCGCTGGCGGGCGGTCGCCGACCTCTACCACGCCTATTTCACCGGCCTCATCCTCACCGTCGTCACGCGGCGCGGCACTGCGGATGCAGCGGAGTTCGTCTTCCGCGTATTCCGCCGCCAGCAGCAGGAGCGCTTCCTGCCGGGGCTTAGGAAGCTCGGGATCGATCATCTGCCGCCGGCGGTGGCGGCCGCGCAATATCACTATCTCTCCAACTGGATCGGCGGCGTGCACGTCGAATACATGTATGAGAGCGACGCTAAGGCCTGGATCCGCTATCCGCCGCCGCGCTGGATCTGGAAAGGCACGGCGATCTGCGGCGTGCCGGGCGAGGTCTCCCGCGCGATGCTGCGGGGATGGCACGCCAATAATGGCGTTGCGCTCGGCGATCTCAGGCTCGGCTTCGTCTGCACCAAGCAGAGCGTCGACGGCCAGGATGGGCTGGAAGGCTATTATTGCCAATACGATCATCCGCTAGAACTTGATCAGCGCATGGTGTTCGCGCGCCACCTCGAAGCGCCGCTGTTCGATGCGAAGACTGCGCCGGCTTTGCCGGTTGCGAGCTGGCCGAAACCGCGCCTGGAAAAAGCCTATCGCAATTACGCGATGGAATACGTCCGCACCGCCGCGCCCGTGATGGTGCAGCTGTTTGGCCCGGAAGACGCCGGCTATCTGCTGCGCCTCACCGGCAAGCTGATCGGCATGCAATATTTCGAAGAGGTCGCGACGGCACTGGCGATGAGCCGCGGCGGCGCGAGCGAATTCGCGTCGTTCCTGAACGCGCTGTTCGCGGCGCAGGATGACACGGCCGAGACCTCGCAATCCGAGGGCACGTTCGAAATCCGCCAGCAGAGCTGGAAGCTGATGGACGACGTTGCCGACTATCACGGCGCCTGCGCCAAGGTCCTGGAGGGATTGTTCGAAGGCCTGGCTGCGGGATGCGGGCGGCACATCGGCGTGCACATGCGCACTGCTGCTGGCGGCCGTCCTCCGCTGGTTTGGGTCGTGGAATAGGCGATGGCGCCGCCGCGCGCTTCGCCTCTCCCCGCGTGCGGGGAGAGGGAGAACAACAGCCGCTATTCACGGGCTGAAATGCGCTGCCGCAGGGCACGCCTGCAACTGGCGCAGGAGAAATCGCTGCGGGCCGTGCTAACAAGCCTCTCGCCGCGCCTTCTGCGCGAAGAAAATAATTGGCACAGCTACGCATTGCCGCGCCGCAAATGGCGCCCCGTGCCCCGGAGAGGACATGTCCGACATCGCCGAAATCCCGGTCGATGAGCAAGAGCGTCCGCTGCCGCCGCCCCCGCGGCCGGTGCGAAGCGCGCTTGTAGACGGGCCGATTCTGCGCACGCTGCTCTCCCTCGCATGGCCAAACGTGATCGCGCTCTCTGCCGGCACCTGTACGGTAATCGCGGAGACCTCCTATATCGGCCGGCTCGGCGTCGAGGCTTTGGCGGCGATGGCGCTGGTGTTTCCAACAATCATTCTGACCATGACGATGTCGGGCGGCGCCATGGGCGGGGCGGTGGCGTCCGCCATTGCACGCGCGCTCGGTGCCGGCGATCGCGAGCGCGCCGGCACGCTTGCCATGCATGCGATCCTGATCGGCATCAGCTTCGGTCTCGTCTTCATGCTGGGCATGCTGATCTTCGGGCCGCGGGTGCTGGAAATGCTCGGCGGCCGCGGCGATGTGCTGACTCATGCGGTCGCCTACACGCAGGTATTTTTCGGCGGCGCCGTGCTGCCCTGGCTGCTCAACACCATGGCCGGCGTGCTGCGTGGCACCGGCAACATGAAGCTGCCGTCGTTCCTGATCCTCAACTCGGCGGCCTGGCAGATCGTGCTCGGTGGCACGCTGGGCCTTGGGCTCGGGCCGGTGCCGCAGTTCGGCATGCGCGGCGTCGCGGCCGGCGCGCTGATCGCCTATTCCATGAATATCTGCATCATGGGCTGGTACCTGTTCTCCGGCCGCGCCCGGGTTACACCAAAGCTGCGTGGCCTGCGCATTCAGTGGGCGATGTTTTTCGACATCCTGAAGGTCGGCGCGATCGCCTGCTTCTCGCCGCTGCAATCGGTGCTGACGATCTCGATCTTCACCCACATGCTGGCAACATTCGGCACCACGATCCTCGCCGGCTACGGCATCGGCGCGCGGCTGGAATTCCTGCTGACCTCGATCGCGTTCTCGTTCGGCATCGCCTGCGTGCCGATGGTGGGCATGGCAATCGGCGCAGGCAACATCGCGCGTGCACGGCGCGTCGCCTGGATCGCCAGTGCTGCCGCCTTCGTGGCCGTCGGCGCGCCGGCATGCGTCGTTGCGATGTTCCCCGATCTCTGGATCAACATCTTCACCGATAGCGCGGCCGTGCGCGCGGCGAGCCATCAATATCTCTCGACGGTCGGACCGTTCTACGCCTTTTTCGGCATTGCCACGACGATGTATTTCTCATCGCAAGGCGCGGCCAAGGTGATCGGGCCGGTGCTGGCGCAGACGGCGCGGCTGATCTACATCTCGGCGGCCGGCTGGTGGCTATCGACGCACGATGCGACTGCACAGAGCTTTTTCTGGCTGGCCGCAAGCTCGATGGTCGTGCTCGGCCTGCTCTCATTCTCCAGCGTGGTGCTGACGCGCTGGGGACCGCGCGCGAGCAAGGCTGCGATCAGGCCGGCTCTCTCGGGCGTCGCCGATTAGCGATGCCTGTGGCGGCGATGGCCGCCGCCGCCGACATTGGCGAGCCGCATCAGTTGCGGGATCATCGCCATCATGTCGCCGCCTCCGGCACCACCGAGCATGCCCATGACGTCGCCGCCACCAACGCCGCCATAACCGGCCGGCATGGTGCCGCCAGCCATCGGGGTGTAGCCGCCGTAATTAGGTGCGCCAAAGCCGCCGCCGAGATGGCCGCCGAGGCCACTGCCCATCATGCCACCAAGCCCTCCGCCGCCATTGTCCATCATGCGGCTCATCATTGGGCCCATGGTCTGCATCATCATGGCGAAGCGGCGCTTGCCCATCTTCGCCTTCATCATCTCCAGCATCGGGGCCATCTGGGTCATCATGTCCTCGCCGCCGGCACCTCCGCCGCCGAAGAACTGCGCCTTCGCCGGCGAGCTCGCGACGGAAAACAGCAGCAGCACGGCGGCCGCCTGGCAAATCACCTTGTCCGCACCTCGCATGACATGCTCCTCGCGTGCGTGGCGCCGCCGGGAGAGTGGAGCCAACAGGACGCACGCCGCGATGGTTACGGCTGGCGAGGGCGGAGCTCTGTGAGAAAACTCACAGAGCCGCGCGGACCGCCGCTAGGCTGCAGCGGGCGGAAACGCTTTATGTATCGCAACGACGGCGTCCTTGGTCTGGCCCTGGACGTAGGCTGCAAGCTCGTTCGGCAGCATGTCGATGATCCACACCAGGCGGCTTCTCCGCTCGCCGTCGGCGATCACCTGCACCGACGCGCTGTAGTGCCTCAGCCGCTCGTTGTTGATGGCATAGACGAGGCGCTGCCGCGCGTCGTCGCAATCGACCAGCACCTCGCGCGCCACCGAGCCGTTGGCGAAGGTGACGATACGCGCATCGCCGTCGAGCGTGCAGGCGGTGACGAAGCCGGGTGCCAGCCGTTCATGCAGCGCGCCGAAATCGCGCACCGCATCCCAGACGTCGCGCGCCGGGGCGTTGATGGAGATGTCGTTGTGGATGGAGGCCATGGAGTTTCCTCAAAAGCAGTTTTGTAGGGTGGGCAAAGGCGCGTAGCGCCGTGCCCACCATTTGGATTGACGGGGACAGTTGGTGGGCACGCTTCCGCCTTCGCTCTTCGAGCTACGTCGGACAAGTCGCTTTGCCCACCCTACGAGTGCTCGTGCGCGGCGGCTTCTACACACAGACCGCCTCGACATTGTTGCCATCGGGGTCGATCAGGAACGCCGCGTAATAGGTCGGGCTGTAATCCTTGCGCGGCCCGGCGCCGCCATTGTCGCGGCCGCCGCTCTTCAGGCCTTCGCTGTGGAACGCCTTGACCGCGTCATGATTTCCGGCGCGGAACGCGATGTGCGCGCCGTCGGCCTTGCGGCCCTTGTTCAGGTGCAGCCACAGCGCCGGCTCGCCCTTCGGCCCGAAGCCGGCATAGCCGTCGCCGCTGGAGCACAGGACGTAACCGAGCGGCGCCAGCACCGCGGTATAGAAGCGCGTGGCGGCGTCGAGATCGGCAACGCGAAGTCCGATGTGGTCGTACATGATCGTCTCCATTTGCAAAGCGCGCCGAAAATGGCGCGCGCCGGAGACGACCCTAGTCGGGGTGAGACGGGCGGCTCTTGGAGAATCTTGCGCTCGGCAGCCGGCTAAAGCATGATCCGGAAAAGTGCGCAGCGGTTTTCCGAAGAGATCATGCTCAAACAACAACCTAAAGCGCGATGACGATTCATCCTCATCGCATCGCGCTTTAGCTCGCCGGCACCTCCGACTGCCACCGGATCACCCGTTTCAGGTGATAGACGTGAACCCACATGTTCGTTCCGATCACGCTGACCGTTGCGACGATCAGGGCCGTGAGCTTCTGCGGGTCATGAAGGGCGAGGACGAGCAGGAACGCGGAGAGGGCGGCCGTGACGCCGAAGCTGAACCAGAGCCCGATGAGGCGTGGTGCAAACCAGGCCGGCTGACCGTCGGTGCCCCATTGCATCGGAATCCTGCGCGAGGTGATCTGGCGGCCATAATAGACGGCACAGCCGGCGATGAAAGCGAGGCCGACGGCAAGCGCGATCAGTGTGGCCGCAATCACGTCACTCGGGGCACTGTTCATCTGCCGGGTCGCCGCACTCAAAGAGCGTTGATTCGCTCTTTGGTTGTAATATCGCGCGGCGTGCCGTAAGCCCAGTACGACGCGCCCGTCTGGTCAACAGACTATTACCCCGCCATTCCGCCGACCTGTCTCAGTTGAGGACGAGGCGTTCAGCGAAGATTCTGCGCTCCCCGCGCGAGGCCTGGCGGAACTTGGTCGGCGATACGCCGGCAGCGCGGTGGAAGGTGCGGACGAAGTTGGAGAGATCGCCGAAGCCGACGTCGTAGGCGACATCAGTGACCGCGATGTCGTCATCGGTGAGCAGCCGCGCGGCGTGCCGCAGCCGCGAGCGCAACAGATATTGATGCGGGGTGACGCCGAGCACGCTCGAGAACAGCCGCAGGAAATGGAACGGGCTGAGGCCCGCCTGCTTGGCGGCCTGTTCGAGATCGACCTCGGCATGCGAGTTGTCGTCGATCCACAGCGCGGCCTCGACCGCGCGGCGGCGGTCGCGGGCGGTGGGGGTGGCCGGCTTGCGCGCCCTGCCCGAAACGACGTCGATAAAACGGCCGGCCAGGATCTGGCCGACTTCGTCGAGGCCGATATCGCTGTTGCCATCTGCCGCCGCCTGGGCGAGTTCGCCCAGCACCATCAATTCGGGCAGCGGCGGCGTAGCACCGACCTGCCAGATCTCGCGCCTCCCGCCGAGGGCATCGACCATGTCCGCGCTGAGGAAGAACGACAGGCAGACATCGCCGCTGACATGCTCATGCGTGCAGGTGTATTCCTCGCCGGGGGCCCCGACCAGCATCGAGCCCGCCACCAGATCGAAGAAGCCGGCGCGGCAATGGCAGCCGAAGCTGCCCGAGCGTACATAGGCAATGGAATGCCCGGTGCGGCATTCGGCAAATGGCGTGTCGTCCGGTCCCGCGTCGCAGCGAAACTCGGAAACGATCATCGATTGTGACGTCAGCAGTGTGGTCGCGTCCATCCCGCCTATCTAGGCATGATCCGGACAAGTGTGTAGCGGTTGTCCGATAAGATCATGCTCAAAAAAGCTAGGGTGCGACCATGATCGCGCCCTAGCTGGGCGCGCGCGGCGGAGCAACGGGGAGCAGCACCTCGAACAGCGTCTTGCTGGCGACCGGTTGGGCGCCCTCGAGCGCCAGCAGCCGCCGCTTGGAGATCACCCCGCCATACGGCGAGAGCCGATCGGTGTAATTGCCGGCCTCCAGTACCCGGTGGCAGGGCACGATCAGCATGTAGGGATTTTTGGCGATGGCCTGTGCCACCGAATGTGCCGCGCCTGAAGCCCCCAGCGCCTTGGCGACCTCGTGATAGGTACGCGTCTCCCCGCGCGGAATGGAGCAGGCGAACTCATAAACGCGGCGGTTGAAGCCGGGCACCCCGCCGGCATCCAGGCTGACCTCGGAAAAATCGGGATCATTGCCCTGCAGCAGGCTCACGATGCCCTCGATCGCAAGCTCGGCATTGTTGGAGGGGCGCTGCTCGCGCGCCTCGGGATGGATCGCAAAAATGCGGCGGCGGGTGTCGATCTCCCGCGCCTCCGGCAATTGCACGGCCACCACGCCGGTGTCGCTCCAGATGATGCCGCAGCGTCCGATCGCCGTGTCGAATATCGCGTAGCCACGCCCCACCATGCACACGCCCCACTCAGTGCACGTCTCTCCCCAGACACGCGATCATAACACCGCCACAATCCGACGCACCCAAAATCTTGCCAAGACGTTAATAACCGGCCGGCCGGTTGCGCCAAACCGCTTGGCGGGAGGCGCCGTCTCGGCTAATCAGGACGGGCGCGCAAGCCGCGCATAAGCGGGCGTAGTTCAATGGTAGAACGGCAGCTTCCCAAGCTGCATACGAGGGTTCGATTCCCTTCGCCCGCTCCAAGCTTCCCCGATTGAAATGTCCCGTTCGACAACCTGACAATGCGCGCATTCGCGGTGCATGAGATTCCAATATCTTAGCTCCTCGCTCCCGGCGCTGACTGCTTACTCGCCCTAAGCTGCTCTCGCCCGGCGGCTTGTGGTCCTTGTGCCGGGCCATGTTCGGATGAAGGCCAAGACCGGAAAAAATGGACCAGCAGAAACTCGACCGTGCGATCGGTCGCCGCCTGAAGACGCTGAGGACGCAGGCCGGCATGACCTTGGACGAGCTCGCCGCGCGTTCCGGCGTCAGCCGCGCCATGATCGGGCGGGTGGAGCGGGCGCAGAGCAGCGCGACGGCTGCGCTGCTGGGACGACTCTGCGCGGCGCTCGACGTGTCGCTCAGCGATGTCGTCGCGCTCGCCGAGAAGCCGCCGGAGCGGCTGGTGCGGCTTGCCGACCAGCCGCACTGGCGTGACCCCGACAGCGGCTATCGCCGCCGGCACGCCTCGCCGACGGATGCGGCGAGCGGCATCGAGATCATCGTCGTCGATCTGCCGGCCGGCGCGCGGGTGCCGTACAGCCCCTGGGGCCGCAACGCCTTTACCCAGCAGTTGCTGATGCTGGAGGGGGCGATCGCCGTGCACATCGACGCCAAGGCGGTGCGCCTGCGCGAAGGCGATTGCCTGGATTTCGACGTGATGCGCGCGGTGATCTTCGAGAACGAAACCAGGCAGGACGCGCGCTACGTCATCATCACGCGGCGCGGCGCCTCCTACGGGAAGATGTGAGATCAGGGCAGGCCCTGTAGCTGTCGACAGGTCCGGTCAACGCTCTGGCCGGCTGCGGGAGCGGCTGGACCCGCTTGCCGACCCAGGCAAGGCGGTGATGGCCACGCGTCCAGGGTTCGAGCGAGACGCGGGTCGGGCAGGGGGCGTGTTTACCTCTGTGGTTACAACCGCAACTCGAGGCGATGCGGCGACGATCCTCAAAATGAGTTGCGTACCTCAAAACACCTCTGCTAACCTTCAGCGATGGCCGAGACCCTCACCGCGACCGCGCTGACGCTGAAGGACATCGCCCGCGAGGCGGGCGTTAGCCTGGCGACGGTCGATCGCGTGCTGCACAATCGCCCGGGGGTGCGGCCGGACACGGTGCGGCGCGTCCAGGCGGCCATTGAGCGCAACGCGTTCCAGCCGCACGTCGCCGCCGCCGAGCTCGCCCGTGGCCGCGCCCGCCGCTTTGCCTTCGTGATGCCCTCGGGGCCGAACCCGTTCATGCAGCAGATCGAGGCCTATCTCGGCGAGATGTCCGCCTGGCTGTCGGCCCGCCGGCTCAGCGTCGAGATGGTCGCGACCGACGTGTTTGCCCCCTCCGTGCTCGCGGCCTCATTGGAGGCGCTGTCGGGCGATTACGATGGCGTCGCCGTGGTGGCGCTGGATCATCCGAGCGTCCGTGCCGCGATCAACGATCTCGTCGATGCCGGCACCAAGGTGGTGACGCTGGTTTCGGACGTGCCGTCGTCGCGCCGCCACCATTATGTCGGCATCGACAACATCGCGGCGGGCCGCACCGCCGGCGCGCTGGTCGGACGGCTGGTCGGCCAAAGATCCGGCAAGGTTGCGATCGTCGCGGGCTCGCAGGGCCTGCGCGACCATGCCGAGCGCATTTTCGGCTTCAACCAGGTGATGGCGTCGGAATTTTCCGGCCTCAGCGTGCTGCCGGTGCTGGAAGGGCGCGACGAGGACGATCGTTCCGAACAGGTGCTGGCGCGGCTGCTCGGCAAGCATGCCGACATCGTCGGCCTCTATAACGTCGGCGCCGGCACCCAGGGCGTCGCCAAGGCCTTGAGTAACGAGGCGTTGAGCGATGCCGGCCGCGACAAGGTCGTGTTTGTCGGTCATGACGTCACCGTGCTGACCCGCCGGCTGCTGCTGCAGGGCGTGATGGATGCCGCGATCTCGCAGAACCCCGGACACGAAGCGCGCGCCGCCGTGCGCGTGCTGCTCGCACTCGCCCGCGGCGAGCCGATCTTGCGCGAACAGGAGAAGATCAGGATCGACATCGTGATGCGGGACAATCTGCCTTAGCGGCAGGTGGATATCGAACGGGCCGTGGCGGAGAGCGTGACGTCAAGATCGCGCCTCGCAAAAGGGCAAAGAGGAGGACGATTTGTATCTCGGACTGGACATCGGCACGTCCGGCGTGAAAGCGGTGCTCGTGAGCGAAGCCGGCGCGATCCTCGCGACGGCGGCGCGCGAGCTTGCGCTGTCGCATCCGGCGCCGTTGTGGTCCGAGCAGGATCCCGATTCCTGGGTCGATGCTGCCATCGGTGCGGTCGACGATCTCGCCGCCCGCCATCCACGCGAGGTCACGCGGATCCGCGGCATCGGCCTGTCGGGCCAGATGCATGGCGCGACGTTGCTCGACGAGGATGGACGGCCGCTGCGTCCGGCGATCCTCTGGAACGACGGCCGCTCGCAGGCCGAATGCGCCGTGCTGGAGCAGCGGTGCCCCTCGCTGCATGCGATTGCCGGCAATCTCGCGATGCCCGGTTTCACCGCGCCGAAGCTGTTGTGGCTCGCGCGGCATGAGCCAAAAATCTTCGCGCGCGTCGCAAAGGTGCTGCTGCCCAAGGCCTATGTACGCTATCGCCTGACCGGCGAGATGATCGAGGATATGTCGGATGCGGCCGGCACGCTGTGGCTCGATGTCGGTCTGCGCCGCTGGTCGCCCCTGTTGCTGCATGCCACCGGGCTCGATCTTCACCACATGCCGCGCCTCGTCGAGGGCAGCGAGGTAAGCGCGATGCTCGCGCCGGAATTCACGCAGCGCTGGGGCATGGCGAAAGACGTCGTTGTCGCCGGAGGCGCCGGCGACAATGCCGCGAGCGCGATCGGGCTCGGCGCGATCGCGCCGGGCGATGCGTTCCTGTCGCTGGGAACGTCCGGCGTGGTGTTCCGCGTCACCGACCGCTTCGCGCCGGCACCGGCCTCGGCGGTGCATGCGTTCTGTCACGCGCTGCCCGGCCTCTGGCACCAGATGGGCGTGATGCTCTCGGCGGCGGCCTCGCTGGCCTGGCTTGCCGGTGTGATGGAGACGCCGGCCCCAGCGCTGCTGGCGCCGCTCGGCGAGCGCGTCGATGGGCCGAGCCCGATCAAATTCCTGCCCTATCTCGACGGCGAGCGCACGCCGCACAACGATGCCGCCGCCAGCGGCGCCTTCGTCGGCCTGCGCGGTGCGACCGGGCGGACGCAGATCGTGCAGGCCGTGCTCGAAGGCGTCGCCTTCGCCGCGCGCGACAATCTGGCGGCGCTGAGCGCGGCGAGCGGACCTGTTGCCGCGCTCGATCTCGTCGGTGGCGGCTCGCGCTCCCCGCTGTGGGCGCAGATCTGTGCCGACGTGCTCGGCATTCCCGTTCACCGCGTCGAGGAAGGCGAGGTGGGGGCGGCCCTCGGTGCCTCCAGGCTAGGCCGGCTCGCTGTGACCGGCGAGAGACCCGCAGCGGTCTGCACCCGCCCGCGGCGGCTCGCGAGCTTCACGCCCCGCGCATCCGTCACGGAGGCCTATGACGAGGCCTACCGGCGATGGCGCGAGCTTTATCCCGCATTGAAGGAGTCTCCTTAAGTGAACGCGTCAGCCAAATTCTTCGATGCAACCACACCTGTCGCCTTCGCCGGCAAGGACGCGGGACAGGCGCCCGCGTTCCGCTGGTACGACAAGGACCGCCTCGTGCACGGCCGCAGGCTGGAGGATCATCTGCGCTTTGCGGTCTGCTATTGGCATTCGTTCTGCTGGCCGGGCGGCGATCCCTTCGGCGGCGAGACGTTCCTGAGGCCGTGGCACCAGGGCGGTGATGCGATGGCGCAGGCGCGGGCCAAGGCCGATATCGCCTTCGAGCTGTTTCGCCTGCTCGACGTGCCCTACTTCACCTTCCACGACGTCGATGCCGCGCCGGAAGGTGGCTCGCTCGCGGAATCCGTCGCCAATCTCAATGCGATCGCCGATCTGTTCGAAGCGAAGATGGCATCGAGCAAGGTGCGCCTGCTCTGGGGCACCGCCAACCTGTTCACGCATCGTCGCTACATGGCGGGCGCGGCGACCAACCCGGACCCGGAGATATTCACCTATGCCGCCGGCCAGGTCCGCGCCGCGCTGGAGGTGACGCATCGGCTCGGTGGCCAGAACTACGTGCTGTGGGGCGGACGCGAGGGCTATGAGACGCTGCTCAACACCGATCTCAAGCGCGAGCTCGACCAGCTCGGCCGCTTCATCTCGCTGGTCGTCGAGCACAAGCACAAGATCGGCTTCAAGGGGCCGATCCTGATCGAGCCGAAGCCCAAGGAGCCGACCAAGCATCAATATGATTTCGACGTCGCCACCTGCTACGGCTTCCTTGCGCGCTACGACCTCTTGAAAGACGTCAAGCTCAACATCGAGCAGAACCACGCCATCCTCGCCGGCCATTCCTTCCATCACGAGGTCGCGCTAGCCGAGGCGCTCGGCGTGTTCGGCTCGCTCGACGTCAACCGCGGCGACGATCTGCTCGGCTGGGATACTGACCAGTTCGCGATGAACGTCCCGGAACTGGCGCTGGTGTTTCACGAGATCCTGAACCGTGGCGGCTTCACCACCGGCGGGCTCAATTTCGACGCCAAGATCCGGCGGCAGTCGATCGACCCGGACGATCTGATCCACGCCCATGTCGGCTCGATGGATGCCTGTGCGCGCGCGTTCCTCGCCGCCGCCGACATGCTCGATGCCGGCGCGCTCACGGCGCCGCTCACCGAGCGATACGAGGGATGGGCCGGCACTGAGGGTCGGGCCATTCTCGGCGGTCAGCGTTCGCTCGCCGATCTCGCCGATCGCGCGCTCCGTCCCGGCTTCGACCCGCAGCCGCGCTCGGGCCGGCAGGAATATCTGGAATCCCTGGTCAACCGCTATGTCTGAGCGAGGCTGCTGATGACAAACGCTGACGCGACACCGGTCCTCGAGCTGACCGGCATCGGTAAGGAGTTCGGCGCGATCCGCGCGCTGCATGGCGTCGACATGCAGGTCATGCCGGGCGAGGTGGTCGGCCTGATGGGCGACAACGGTGCCGGCAAGTCGACGCTGGTCAAGATCATCGCCGGCAATTTCCGCCCCAGCCACGGCGAGATCCGCTTTGCCGGCAACGCGGTTCATTTCAACCGGCCGGTCGATGCCCGCGCCGTCGGCATCGAGGTCGTCTACCAGGACCTCGCGCTATCGGACAATCTCACGGCGGCGGCCAACGTGTTCCTGGGCCGCGAGCTGAAGCGCAGGTTCGGGCCCATCGCATTGCTCGACCACAAGGCGATGGCGGCGCGCGCGCTGGAATTGTTCGGCGAGCTGCGCTCGGAGACGCGCCCCGACGACCTCGTCAAGCAGATGTCGGGCGGCCAGCGCCAGGCGGTGGCGATCGCGCGGACGCGGCTCTCCAATGCGCGGCTGGTGATGATGGACGAGCCGACCGCCGCGATCTCGGTGCGCCAGGTCGAGCAGGTGCTCGGCCTGATCCACCGGCTGAAGGAGCAGGGCGTCGCCGTGATGCTGATCTCGCACCGCATGCCCGACGTGTTCGCGGTCTGCGACCGCGTCATCGTCATGCGCCGCGGCGAGAAGCGGGCCGACAAGCCGATCCACCAGACCTCGCCAGAGGAAGTCACCGCGCTCATCACCGGCGCGAAGGAGGCGGCGTGATGGCCATGCCCATGGAATCCCCGATCAGCTTCACCAATGTCGGCCGGATCAGATGGTGGCAGCGCGGCATCTTCGCCTCCCAGACCGGTTACGTGCTGCTCGCGCTCGCGGTGCTGCTGGCGATCATGCATTTCGCCAGCCCCTATTTCTTCACCGAAGGCAATATGCAGAACGTGGCGAAGAATTTTTCCTTCATCGCCATTGCGACGCTCGGTGTCACCTTCGTGATCATCACCGGCGGCATCGACCTGTCGGTGGGATCGATGATGTGCTTCTCGGCCATGATCACCTCGATGGTGATGACCGAGCTGTCGGCGCCCGGCTCGCCGGCGGGCGCGCTGTTCGTGCATCTGGCGGCCGACGGCAAGACCGTAATTGCCAACGTGCCGGGCCTGATCCTGCTGATCTCGATCCTCGCCGGCCTCGGCGTCGCGCTGATCGCCGGCCTCGTCAACGGCTTCTGCATCGCCGTGCTCGGCCTGTCGCCCTTTGTCACCACGCTCGGCATGCTCTCGATCGTGCGCGGGCTCGGCTATGTCGTCTCCAACGGCCGCGGCAGCTTTCCGGGCGGACCCGATGCCGATCGTTTCTACGCGCTCACCTCGGGCGACGTGCTTGGCGTGCCCGTGCCTTTCATTTATCTCGTGATCCTCGCACTGACGATGGCCGTGGTCCTGCATCACACCTCGTTCGGTCGCCACGTCTTCGCGCTCGGCGGCAACGAGAAGGCCGCCGAATTGACCGGCATCCCGGTCGTGCGGGTGAAGATCGAGGTCTATGTGATTTGCGCGCTCGCAGCCGGCCTCCAGGGCATCATCATCTCCGGCTGGCTCGGATCGGCGCCCGCCAACATGGCGACGTCCTACGAGCTCAACGTGATCGCGGCGGCCGTCATCGGCGGCGCAAACCTCGCCGGCGGCATCGGCGGTCCGCTCGGGGCCATCGTCGGCTGCGTGCTGCTGGAGGTGATCCGCAACGGCCTCGTGCTGGCGCAGGTCTCCTCCTACTGGCAGCAGACGCTGGTGGGCGTGATCATCATCCTGGCCGTGCTGGTCGACCGGATCCGCTCGCGGATGAGCTGAAGGTGACGTCATCTCGGGAAGGCAAACAAAACGCCGCCTGTCCGCTTCCCGGGCGCTTTCGAGAGGATAGGCACCAAACAAGGGTGGAGGAGACCATGAGGAAACTGCTTCTTGCCGGCATCGCCGTCGCAATGATGGCAACGCCGGCATTCGCCGCGAACTACCGCTTCGTCATCGTGCCCAAGGCGATGAACAATCCGTTCTTCGACTTCGCGCGCGACGGCTGCCTGAAGCGCGCCAAGGAGCTCGGCAATATCGAGTGCATCTACAAGGGACCGGTCGAGCATGAGCCGGCGACGCAGGCCCAGATCATCCAGGACTTCGTCACGCAGAAGGTCGACGGTCTCGCCATCTCGGTCGCCGACGTCGCGGCCATGACCAAGTCGATCGAGGCGGCGACGGCCGCCGGCATCCCCGTCATCACCTTCGATGCCGATGCGCCGGGCTCCAAGCGCATCGCCTATATCGGCACCAACAACAAGGAGTTCGGCGTCGCGCTCGGCAAGCAGCTCGTGAAGATGCGGCCCGATGGCGGCAAATACGCCATGGTCTCGGGCGGCCCCGGCGCCAAGAACCTCGCCGAGCGTGTCGACGGCGTGCGCGAGGCGCTGAAGGGCTCGAAATGGACGGAGGTCGCGGGCTCCCCGACCTTCTGCAACGACGATCCGGCACTCGCGGTCCAGCAGATGACGGATATGCGCACCGCAACGCCGGATCTTGCCGCCATCGTTCCCATCGGCGGCTGGCCGATGTTCGCCCCTGAAGGCTTCAAGGCCTTCGCGTCGAGGAACAAGAAGGACATCGATTCCGGCAAGTTCACGCTTGTCGTCGCCGACACGCTGAAGATGCAGCTCGAGCTGCTGCGCGACGGCTATGCCAACGCGCTGGTCGGCCAGCGTCCGTTCGAGATGGGCGAGAAGGCGATGGACACGCTGCTCGCCATCAAGAAGGGCGAGAAGGTGCCGGAGATCGTCTACACAGGCCTCGATCTCGTCACCAAGGACAACGTCGCGCAGATGTTGAAGTAGGAGCGTCCGCCAGCCCCGCGCTCCTGCATGCCTCCCCCGCTTGCGATTTTTGCAAGCGGGGGAGATGATCTGGACCGTTGGAATGAAGACAAGGCAATGGGAATGAAACGGTCGCGGCTCGGCTCGCTCGACGTCACTTCAATCGGTCTCGGTTCCGCCCCGCTCGGCGGATTGTTCAGCCCGGTCAGCGATGCCGATGCGGAAGCGACGATCGCGCGCGCCTGGTCGCTTGGGGTGCGCTTCTTCGATACCGCGCCGCTCTACGGCTTCGGCCTCGCCGAGCGGCGATTAGGGGCCTTCCTGCGACAGCAGAAGCGCGAGTCTTACGCCATCTCGACCAAGGTCGGCCGCCTGCTGCGCGCGCCCGATGGCGGCGCCGCCGAGGACGAGCACTATAAGGGTACGCCGCGCGAGCGGCCCGTGTTCGATTTCAGTCATGACGGCGTGCTGCGATCGGTGGAGGAGAGCCTGGGTCGCCTTGGGCTCGACCGTGTCGACGTCCTCCTGGTGCACGATCCCGACGATCACTATGACGAGGCGGTCAATGGTGCCTTTCGCGCGCTCCAGCGCTTGCGCGAGGACGGCACCGTCAAGGCGATCGGCGCCGGCATGAACCAGTCGGAGATGCAGGTCCGTTTCGCCGAAGCCGTGCCGGTCGACTGCTTCCTGCTCGCCGGGCGCTACACGCTGCTCGACCAGGGCGCGCTGGATGCGCTATTTCCGCTCTGCACGGCGAAAGGCATCGGCATCCTGCTCGGCGGCATCTACAACAGCGGCATTTTGGCCAATCCGCACACCAGTGCGAAGTTCAATTATCAGGACGCCGACGCAACGCTGGTGGCGCGAGCGCTGGAGCTCGACGCGCTCTGCCGCAAGCATGGCACCGAGCTGAAGGCCGCCGCGCTCCAGTTCTGCACGGCGCATCCGGCCGTCACGGTCGCCGTGATGGGCGCGCGCAATGCCGCTGAAGTTTCCGACAACATCGCGATGTCGGAGAGTGCGGTGCCGGCCGCGTTCTGGCACGAGCTGCGGGCACGGAACCTCGTCGATGCGCGCTCGCCGCTGCCGGGCGGGGCGTAAGGCATGATCATCGACGCCCATCAACACTTCTGGGATCCTGCACGCGCCGATTATCCCTGGATGGCAGCGGACGAGCTGACGCCGATCCGCCGCGCCTTCGGTCCGGCCGATCTCGCGCCACTGTTGAAAGCGAACGGCATCGACGCCAGCATCGTGGTGCAATGTCGCTCCGCGCTGGAGGAGACCGAGGAATTCTTGCGCATTGCGCACGAAAATCCCTTCGTCGTTGGTGTGGTCGGCTGGGCTGATCTGACGGATGGTACGCTTGGCGAAACCCTTGATCGGCTTCGCGCTTCACCCGGCGGCGGCAAGCTGGTCGGCATCCGCCACCAGGTCCACGATGAAGCCGATCCCGATTGGCTGCTGCGCGAGGACGTCCAGCGCGGCCTCACCGCATTGTTCGCCCGCGATCTCACCTACGATTTCCTCGTCCGCGCCCGCGAGCTGCCGTCGGCGATCGCAACCGCGCAGGCCTTTCCGCAAGCGCGGTTCGTGCTCGACCACGCGGCCAAACCGCCGATCGCCGACGGCGGCAGCGCCGAGTGGGCCGATCGCATCAAGGCGCTCGCGGCTTGCGGCAATGTCTGGTGCAAGATCTCAGGGCTTGCGACCGAAGCGGTCTGGAACGACTGGGATGCGGAACGCCTGTTTCCGTTCGTCGCGCACGCCGCGAGGTGTTTTGGCGAAGACAGGCTGATCTTCGGCTCGGACTGGCCGGTGTGCCTGCTTGCGGGGAGCTATGGCGAGATCAAGAGCGCGCTGGAAGCCTGTCTGGCGAAGCTTGGCCCGCTTCTGCGGGACAAGGCGTTTGGTGCGAATGCCAAGGCTGCGTATCGGTTAAGTTAATTGCAGCAAATGCGCGCTCTTACCCTCTCCCCTTGTGGGAGAGGGTGGCTCGCCGCGGAGCGGCGAGACGGGTGAGGGGTCTCTCTCCGCGAGCTATCGTTTGCATTTGAGTTTGCTGAAGCAACCCCTCATCCGGCGCTTCGCGCCACCTTCTCCCACAAGGGGAGAAGGGAGGAAGCCGCGGCGCGCGCCTCAGCCTATTCCGACATCGGCTTGTCGGAGATGTCCCAGTCCTTGCCGGTGAAGGTGGAGATGAAGAGCGTCTTCATCGGCGTGTAGTCCCCGGGCGTATAGCTGTATGTGACGCCGTCGAGGAAGTAGGGCGAGTGGAAGCCAGCCAGCGTCGAGGCTTGCTTCAGCACGTTGGCGCGGGTGAGGTCGTCGCCGCAGCGACGCAGGATCTCGCCCATGGTCACGGCCTGGCCGTAGCCGGCGAAGGCGATGGTGTTGTCGGGGTCGATGGCCGGCGTGTATTTCATGCGCAATTCCTCGAACGCCATCACGTCGGGGTCCTTCTCCCATTTGGGCAGGCCGACCTCCTTGTTGTAGCGGATGGCGACGATGCCGGTGGCATTCTCGAGGCCCGCGGCATTGAGGATCGAGCGGCCGGTCGAGCCGGCGGAAAGAAGCTGCAGCGGCTTCCAGCCGAGCTCGGCGACCTTGCGGATCGACTGCGACGACGCCTTGCCGGTCGAGATGTTGTAGAAGACGTCAGCGCCCGACTTGGAGAGATTGATCAGCTGGGAATCGACGGTCGGCTCGGTGAGATCGTAGGTTTGCTCCATGATCACCTTTGCAGTGCCGCCGGCCTCTTCCAAAACCTTCTTGAAGGGACCGAGAAAGTCGCGACCAAAGTCGTCGTTCTGGTAGAGGATGCCGATCTTGGCATTCGGCTTCACGCTGACGACGTGCCGCGCCAGGATGCGCGCCTCGGTCGGATAGAGTGGCAGGCCCGCCATCGTCCATTTGAACTCTTTCGGGTTATTCCACTTCGACGCGCCGGTGTTGAGCAGCAGCTGCGGCACGCCCTTGGAGTTCAGGTATTTGTGCACGGCGGTCTGCGGCGCGGTGCCGAGCGAGCCGTACAACGCGAGCACTTCCTCCTGCTCGACCAGGCGCCGCGTCGCCTCGACGCATTTCGGGGCGCTATAGGCATCGTCCATGGTGAGAAACTTGACCTTGCGCCCGTTGATGCCGCCCTTCTCGTTCAGCATCTGGAAATAGGCTTCGCCGATGCGCCCGAGCACGCCGTAGAGCGAGCCGGGGCCGGAATGCGGCACGGTCTGGCCGATCTTGATCTCGGTGTCGCTGGCGCCCGCATCATATTTCTTCTCCGCAGCCCAGACGTAAGGCGCGGGCAAGGTGGATGCGGCGATGGTGGCGAGCGCGGCGGCGCTGAAATCGCGCCGCGATGGATTCTTGGTCATTGTTGTTTTCTCCCTGATGCGCGCATTGTGCTGGGAACGCAGCACGGCTCGCAAGTGGGAAGTCACGGCTTTGCGACGCAATGACGCTCAAATCACGGGGCGTTAGCGCCTAAACTCAAGTTTTTTCGGCAACGATCACAAGGCCGCGCACCGGCTCGTTGTTCTCGATCCGCGGCGAGGCCGGCTCCAGTGTCAGGAGCTTGAGGCCGGCCTTGGCGATGGCGCCGCGCACATATTCCGCCGAATGGGCATAGCGCAGGCCTTCGCCAAGAACGATGCCGCTGCCGTCATGCGTCTCCAGCGTGAAGGCGAGCACGCCGCCGGATACGAGCACGCGCCTGGCTTCGCTCAGCACCGGCGCGAGATCGGAGAGATAGACGAACGCATCCGCGGCGACGACGAGGTTCGCGCATCCATCGCCCTTGCTCTGCAACCCTTCGATCATGTCGGTGACTTCGAGCTCGGCATAGAGGTTGGTGGCGCGCGCCTCCTTGATCATGCCGGGCGACAGATCAATGCCGATGAAATGGTCGACCTGTTTGGCGAAGGCGGCGGCCGCGAGGCCGGTGCCGCAGCCGAGATCGATGGTGCGCTTGAAGAAGGCTGGCTTCTTCGCCGCGACGCGCGCGGCCAGCACCGCCTTGAAGATCAGCGCGGGGGCGCGGTAGCCGAGATCGTTGATCAGCGCATGCTCGAAGCGTGGCGCGTATTGATCGAACAGCGCCTGCACGTAAGCTTTGGGCATCTCCGACATCTCGGCGTCGCCGAGCCGCATCAGATGCAGGCCGGCGCCGTGCTGGTCATCAGGATCGGAATCGCGCGCCTTGCGGAAAGCCTCGATCGCCTTGTCGCGCTCGCCGAGCTGCTGACGGATCTCGCCGAGCGTGAACCAGGCCGAGGTGAAGTTCGGCGCAAGCTCGATCGCCTGCTCTATGAGGTCAGCGGCGGCGGGCAGGTCGCCCTTGAGCTGGAGGTCGCGCGCGAACTCGAAGCGGCGGTCGGCCATGAGATCGCCGGAGGTCTGGAACAGGCGGAGGGGCATTGGGAACCAACACTCGTCGTGCCGGCTCGCCGGCAATCCATCAAAAAAGCAACTGTTTAAGTGGATGGAGGCGCGGGTCAAGTCCGCGCATGACGGGTGAATTGGAGGCGCTCGCTTCCTATATGACCACCATGCGCCCCCAAGACATCCTGCTGCCAGTTGCTGCCGGCCTGTGCTGCAAGCCCGGCGGCTTCCATATCGACCCCGTTCGCCCGGTCGAGCGGGCCGTGATTACCCACGGCCATTCCGACCATGCCCGCGCCGGCCATGGTGCGGTGCTGGCGACGCAGGAAACGCTGGACATGATGCGGCTGCGCTACGGCGAGAATTTTGCCGGATCGACGCAAGTCATCAACTATGGCGAGGAGATCCGGCTCGGCGACGTCTGCGTGAAATTCCACCCGGCCGGCCATGTGCTGGGTTCGGCACAGATTGCTGTGACCTGCAAGGACACCTGCATCGTCGCTTCCGGCGACTACAAGGACGCGCCCGATCCGACCTGCACGCCGTTCGAGCTGGTGCCCTGCGACGTCTTCATCACCGAGGCGACGTTCGGGTTGCCGGTATTCCGGCATGGCGATGCGAGCGATGAGGTGAAGAAGCTGCTGGCCTCGGTCACGCTGTTTCCGGAGCGCGCGCATCTCGTCGGGGCCTATTCGCTCGGCAAGGCGCAGCGCGTGATCGCCCTGCTGCGGCAGGCCGGCTATGACGCCCCGATCTATCTGCATGGCGCGATGGAGAAGATCACCGAGTACTACCAGAGCCGCGGCATCGATCTCGGCGAGCTCAGGCCGGTGAAGGGCGTGAAGAAGGCGGCGCTCGCCGGCACCATCACGCTGGCGCCGCCCTCGGCGACCTCCGATCTCTGGACGCGGCGGTTTCCCGATCCCGTCACCGCGTTCGCATCGGGCTGGATGCGCGTGCGCGCCCGGGCGCGGCAGCGTGGCATCGAGCTGCCGCTGGTGATCTCCGATCATGCTGACTGGGACGGCCTCACCGCCACCATCGCCGCGACCGGCGCCGGCGAGATCTGGGTCACGCACGGCCAGGAAGATGCGCTGGTGCATTGGTGCCAGAGCAGGGGCCTGCGCGCGCAGCCGCTCGATCTCGTCGGCTATGGCGACGAGGAGGAGAGCGAGACACCGGCCACAGACGAGGCCGAGGCATGAACCGCTTCGCCGAACTCCTGGACCGTCTCGCCTATGAGCCCGGCCGCAACAACAAGCTGCGGCTGCTCACCGGCTATTTCCGCGAGGTTGGAGACCCCGACCGCGGCTACGCGCTGGCCGCGCTCACCGGCGCGCTCAGCTTCAAGCACGCCAAGCCCGCCCTGATCCGCGATCTCATCGCATCGCGTACGGATCCGGTGCTGTTCGGTTTGAGCTACGACTATGTCGGCGATCTCTCGGAGACGGTGGCGCTGATGTGGCCGAAGGCGCAAAACAATTCGCAGTCTTTTCCGGGCCACCCCTCTCCCCCGCCCTCCCCCACATGGGGGGAGGGAGCGCAGCGCAGTGCGGCGTTGTCAGCGAGCACAATATCTCTCAGCGATTTCCAAAGTGAGGGACGCACGAGCCTCTCCGTTCCCTCCCCCCTTGTGGGGGAGGGTCAGGGAGGGGGGTCCCGCGGGCGAGATGCTGATGAGTCCCCTCACGCCCGCAACCACAACAACCCGCCGCCGCCGACCCTGACCGAGGTCGTCACCACCTTGCGCACGCTCGGCAAGACCGAGCTGCCGAAGCAGCTCGAGCGCTGGCTCGACGAGCTTGATGAGACCGGACGCTGGGCGCTGCTGAAACTCGTCACTGGCGCGCTTCGGATTGGTATCTCCGCGCGGCTGGCGAAGACCGCGGCGGCCGCGCTCGGCGACAAGGATCCGCATGAGGTCGAGCTGATCTGGCCTGGCCTTGCGCCACCCTATCTCGACCTGTTCGCATGGCTGGAAGGCCGTGCCGAAAAGCCGGTCAACCGCGATCCCGCGCCGTTCCGGCCCGTGATGCTGGCGCATGCGATCGAGGACAGCGATTTCGCCGCGCTCGATCCCGCCGACTACATCGCCGAGTGGAAATGGGACGGCATCCGCGTGCAGGCGGTGGCGGGCCGCGATGATCGCGGCCACATCACGGCGCGGCTCTATTCACGCACCGGCGAGGACATCACGGGGAGCTTTCCCGATCTCGTGCCGTCGCTGCGCCTGCCCGGCGCGATCGACGGCGAACTCTTAATCCTGCGCGAGGGCTGTGTGCAGAGCTTCAACGTCCTGCAGCAGCGGCTCAATCGCAAGGTCGTCTCGCCAAAGCTGATCAAGGAATTTCCGATCCACCTTCGCGCCTACGATCTGCTCGGCGACGACGAGAATGATCTGCGTGAGCTGCCGTTCGCGGAACGGCGCGAGCGTCTGGAGACGTTCATCAAGAAGCTCGACGATCCCCGCATCGATCTGTCGCCCACCGTCGCCTTCGCAAGCTGGGACGCGCTCACCGCCGCACGCGCCGATCCCGCAAGCGCCGGTGCCGGCGAAGACGCGGACGCCGTCGAGGGCGTGATGCTGAAGCGGCGCGATGCGCCTTATTTGCCGGGCCGGCCGAAGGGGCAGTGGTGGAAGTGGAAACGTGATCCGCACATCATCGACGCCGTGCTGATGTATGCGCAGCGCGGTCACGGCAAGCGCTCGTCCTTTTATTCCGACTACACCTTCGGCGTCTGGACCGCCGGCGAGAGTGGTGACGAGCTGGTGCCGGTCGGCAAAGCCTATTTCGGCTTCACCGACGAGGAGCTGCTGCAGATCGATCGCTTCGTCCGCCGCAACACCACGGAAAAATTCGGTCCCGTCCGCCACGTCGTGCACGAAGGCGACAAGGGGTTGGTGCTGGAGGTGGCGTTCGAGGGCCTGCAGCGCTCGCCGCGCCATAAATCCGGCGTCGCCATGCGCTTCCCCCGCATCAGCCGCCTGCGCTGGGACAAGCCGCCGCGCGAGGCCGATCGGCTGGAGACGCTGGAGAGGATGCTGAAGGCGGAGGCGGCGGAGATTGAGGTGTGAGTGCGTTTTATGAGAGCGCTCGATTGTCGCCAAGGCGGAGATGCGCTCCCTCTCCCGCCTGCGGGAGAGGGTTGGGGGAGGGCTGTCTCCGCGATGGGACAATCCCCTAGAGGAGAAAGCCCTCACCCGCGCCTTCGGCGCGACCTCTCCCGCAAGCGGGAGAGGTTGGCGACCGCGGCCGGCAGCGCTCCCAAACCGAGGCTACCCGAATTAAACTCCCGTAACCCGATTGACGGTCCGTCACGGGTTCCCCATGTGCCTCGCCGTGCCCTATAATGGGTCGAATCCGCCTACAGGAGTTTGAGATGGTCCAAGACGTCAGAGATTTGCCGGCCGGCCGCAACGACGGGCTGAACCGCTTTCTCGGCGGCTCGCCGCTGGCGGTCGCGTTTCGCCTGGTCCTGCTCTCGATTCTGGTCGGCGTCGTGCTCGCCGCGATCGGCTTCGATCCCTGGAACATCCTCACCAGCATTCGCCTCTTGTTCCAGCGTCTCTGGGATCTCGGCTTCGACACCATCAACTGGCTGTGGCGCTACTTCCTGCTCGGCGCAGTCATCGTGATCCCGATCTGGCTGCTCTCGCGCGTGTTCGGCACGCCGCGCGGCCGGTGAGATTTTGAAGGTCCGCAGCCGATGCAATTGCGTTTTGTCGGCTGCGGCGATGCTTTCGGCTCCGGCGGCAGGCTCAATACCTGCTTCCATGTCTCGGGGCGCGAGGCCAACTTCCTGATCGACTGCGGTGCGTCGGCTCTGCCGGCGCTGAAGCGGCTCGAGATCGCGTGCGAGGACATCGATCTCATCCTGATCACGCATTTCCACGGTGATCATTTTGCCGGGCTGCCGTTTGTCCTGCTCGACGCGCAATTCTCGCGGCGGACGCGGCCGCTCACCATCGCCGGCCCGCAAGGCATCGAGACGCGGCTCGGCGAGGTGATGGAGGCGCTGTTCGAGCACTCCTCGAAGACCCAGCAGCGCTTCGAGCTTGATGTCGTCGAGCTCTCGCCCGAGCAAAGCCGGACGTTCGGCACCGTGACGGTGACGCCCTATCCGGTCGTGCACGGTGAATCCGGCGGCCCCTTCCTCGCCTACCGCGTCGAGGCCGAGGGCCGCACGCTCGCCTATAGCGCCGATACCGAATGGGCGGAGACGCTCATTCCGCTGGCGCATGGCGCGGATCTTTTCATCGCTGAAGCCTATATGTACGAGAAGGTGGTGAAGAACCATCTCAGCCTGAAGACCTTGGAACAGCATCTGCCCGACATCGGCGCCAAGCGGCTCGTCCTCACCCATATGAGCGACGACATGCTGTCGCGCCTCGACACGCTGCCCCATATGGCGGCCGAGGACGGCATGGTCGTCGTGTTCTGAACCATGCACGCGCCCGTCCATCCCAAAGTCGGCACACGTGAAGTGTTCGCCATCGCCGGGCCGGCGATGGTCGCGAACCTGACCACGCCACTGATCGGCATTGTCTCGACCACGGCGATCGGCCGCCTCGACGATGCCGCGCTGCTTGGCGGCGTCGCGATGGCCTCGGTGATCTTCGACTGCCTGTTCTGGCTGTTCGGCTTCCTGCGGATGAGCACGCTCGCCTTCACCGCGCAATCGCTGGGCGCGGGCGACACGCGCGAGCCGACCGCGATCCTGGCGCGCGGCTTCATCGTTGCCGGCCTGATCGGCGCCGCGCTGATCGTGCTGCAACTGCCGCTGGCCGCATTGCTGTTCGATCTCATGGGCGGCAGCGAGGGTGTGACGCAGGCCGCGAAGACCTACTTCAAGGTCCGGATCTGGTCGTCGCCGTTCGCGCTCGCCAATTACGTCATCCTCGGCTGGCTGATCGGCCAGGCGCGTGCCAATTCGGCCTTGATGCTTCAGGTCGTCATCAACCTCGTCAACATGGCGGCGACGATCCTGCTGGTGCTGATCTACGACACCGGCATCGCCGGTGCCGCGATCGCCGCGCTGTTGTCGGAAGCGGTCGGGTTCGCCCTCGGCGTGATCGTCTGCCGCCATTATGCCGATGGCGGCTTCGCCGTGCCGTACGCGACCCTGCTCGACCGCGACAAGCTGTTGCGGATGCTGGCGGTGAACACCGACATCCTGATCCGCACCGCGGCGCTGATCGCCGTATTCCTGTTCTTTACCGCCAAGGGCGCGCAGGCCGGCGACGTTACGCTGGCCGCCAACTCCGTGCTCAACAATTTCCTGCTGGTCAGCGCTTTCTTCCTCGACGGTCTCGCCAACGCAGCGCAGCAGCTGTGCGGCCGCGCCGTTGGCGCGCGCGATGCAAAGGGCTTTGCGGATTCGACCCGGCTGGTGCTGCTATGGGGGCTCGGCTTCGCGCTGGTGGTGTCGGGACTGTTCGCGCTGTTCGGGCCCGCCTTGATCGATTTCATGACGGCGAGTGACGACGTTCGCCGTGCCGCGCGCGAATTCCTGCCGTTCGTCGTGCTCGTGCCCATCCCCGGCGTGTTCGCCTTCGGCTTCGACGGCATCTATATCGGCGCGACCTGGGCGCGCGAGATGCGCAATCTGATGCTGGCTTCGCTGCTGATCTTCCTCGCCGCCTGGTGGGCGCTGCAATCGCTCGGCAATGCCGGGCTGTGGTGCGCGCTGATGGCTTCGTACCTCTCGCGCGGCGGCTTGCAGGCCGCACGCTATCCCGCGCAGTTCCGGGCGACGTTCGCCAAGACGTAGCTCTCGTGTCCCGGACGCGCTGCAGCGTGAAACGCTGCTGCGCAGAGCCGGGACCCAGAACGCGTGACATGGGCCCCGGCTCTGCAGCGCACCGCTGAAGGAGCGCTGCGCTGCGTCCGGGGCAGAGACCGCGTCACATCCCCGGCCAGTCTTCCGCCGTGAGCGTCGCAGCATCGGCGCCGACGATCTCGGACAGCGAATCCCGCCCGGTGCGGAGCAGCGTCGAGGTGAGGTCGCGCTTGATCTCGTCGACGAGGCCGAGGCCCTTGTAGATCAGCGACGAATAGAGCTGGATCAGGCTGGCGCCGGCGCGAATCTTGGTCAGCGCGGCACCGCCCGAATCCACGCCGCCGACGCCGATCAGCGGGAACGCGCCCTCGACGCGCACATAGGTCTCCGCGACCATCCGCGTCGACAGGCGGAACAGCGGCCGGCCGGACAGGCCGCCTTGCTCCTTGGCGCGCATCTCCTCCCGCAGCGTGCTCGGCCGCGCGATCGTCGTGTTCGACACGATCATGCCGTCGACCCGGCGCGAGCGCGCCACCTGCACGACATCGTCAAGCTGGGCGAGGCTGAGATCGGGCGCGATCTTGAGCAGCACCGGCGTGTCGCCGGCCTTCTGGCGCACACGCTCGCGCGCGTCGATCACCCTGGCGAGGAGATCGTCGAGCAGCGCGCCTTCCTGCAAATTGCGCAGGCCCGGCGTGTTCGGCGAAGAGACGTTGACGGTGAAATAGCTCGCCACCGGCGCAAAGGTCTCGATCAGCTTGACGTAGTCGGCGACGCGGTCCGGCGAGTCCTTGTTGGCGCCGACATTGACGCCGACGATGCCGCCATGCTGCGCGCGCGCGGCGAGCCGGCGCAAGGCGACGTCCGCGCCGTCATTGTTGAAACCCATGCGGTTGATGACGGCCTCATCGCGCTCCAAACGAAACAGCCGCGGCCGCGGATTGCCGCTCTGCGGCCTCGGCGTCACCGAGCCGATCTCGACGAAGCCGAAGCCGAGCCGCAGCAGCGCGTCGGGCACCTCGGCGCTCTTGTCGAAGCCCGCGGCCATGCCGATCGGATTGGGAAAGTTGAGCCCGAAGGCGCGCATCGCAAGCTTGGGATCGTCAGCGCGCGGCTTGACCGGCGGCAGGAAGCGCAATCCCTGGATCGCGAGGCGATGGGCGTCTTCCGGATCGAGCCAGCGCAGCACCGGCAGCGAAAAGGCGTCGAAAGCGCGGATCACGGCAGCAGCTCCGGAGTGTCGTGGCCGCCGTCCGAGCGGATGTTGAGGTTCATCACCGACAGCACCGCGCCGAGGTCGAGCTCGCCATAGAGATGTGGAAACAGCTCGTCATTGCGCGAGCGCTCCCAGCGCAATTCGCTGCCGAGCGCGTCGCCATCGACCTCGACCAGGAACAGCGCGCGCTGTCCGACATAGTGCTTGCGCAAGGTCTCGGGAACCTGGGCAGCGGTGGAGAAATGGATGAAGCCGTCGCGCGCATCGTCCGCGCTGCCCCGGTAGACACCCTGCCGTTCCGCCTCACGCCAGGCCGAGGCCGGACAGATTTTGTAGATCTTGACCACCGCTTGCGCAGCCCTGTTTGTTCTTTGAGTCAGCTCTTTGAGTTTCTTGGGTTTTTTCGCCGCGTGCGGGTCCCCGAAACCCGGGCGCGACCGTAAAGGCCGCCCCTTCCGAACTCAAGGCTTAGAGCCTATTCCGCTCCGATGAAATCGGAACGGGTCTCTAAATTCCTGTTTTGGTGCGTTTTCTTGCGGCGTTTTCCTGGGGCCAGCCGGTATCCATTTCGCTTGAAGGCGGCTGCTCCGCCGCCTCTTGCGCGAAAAACGGAAAACCGGTTGATTTGAGGATAGTTTTCCTGAGTTGCGACGGGCTGGACCTTGCATGGTCAGGCAGGCCAAAGCGCAGAGGATACTGACGCACGACCAGATCTGGGTCGCCCTGGATCGGTTGGCGGCGCGCGCCGGTCTGTCGCCGTCCGGTCTTGCCAAGCGCGCCGGGCTCGATCCCACCACCTTCAACAGGTCCAAGCGCGTCACCTCCGACGGCCGCGAGCGCTGGCCCTCGACCGAATCGATCGCAAAGGCGCTGGCCGCGGCCGAGTCCTCGATTGAGAGCTTTGCGCGGCTGATCGACGATGACGCCGGCGACGGCCGCTCGGTACCGCTGCTCGGCTTCGCGCTGGCCGGCGCGAGCGGCGCTTTCGATGAGGCCGGCTTTCCATCCGGCAAGGGCTGGACCGAAATCGCGCTTCCCACCGAGGACAGCCACACCTTTGCGCTGGAGATTTCCGGCGATGCGCTGCTACCCGCCTATCGCGACGGCGACCTCATCCTGGTCTCACCCGGCGCACCGATCCGCAAAGGCGATCGCGTGGTGGTGAAGACCAGGGCGGGCGAGGTGATGGTCGCGACGCTGGGGCGCCGCACCGCGAAGGCGCTGGAGCTTCAATCGCTCGATGCGTCGCAGGCCGGGCGCACCATGGCGGCGAGCGATGTGGCGTGGATGGCGCGCATCATGTGGGCGAGCCAGTGAAGGCGAGGGGGCTGCTCACGTGCGACGCACTCAACGCATCCACGGAAGCTCTCACAGTACCTCGAAGACCTTGTAGGCGACGGCGCCCTCGACGAGATAACCCTTGCCGACACAGACGATGTCATTGAGCCAGGCGTAGGTCTGCGAGCCGGTCTCGAACAGCGGATTGGTGCGGAAGTAATATCCGGCGGGATCGACCTTGGTGCGTTGCGCGGGATCCGCCATCTCGGCGCGCAAAGCCTGCGGCGTCACCCAGCGGCCGCCATAGGTCATGTAGATCAGCTCGCCATCATGCGTCCGCAGCGACAGGCGCACATCGAGCGTCATGGTGCCATCGGCGCGGAACAAGGCCCAGTCGCCGCCGCCCCGCAGCACCTCGCCGCGCAGGCGCGGGCCTTCGAACGAGCCCTTGGCCGCCCCGAACAGCACGCGCTGCCCGACCGGCCCGGCGCCGAAATTAAGGCGCGGATCGAGGTCGACAACGATGTCGAAGAGAAGTCTGGTCGCGAGGTCACCGACGGGCTTGATGCGGGGATCGGCCATGGTCTGACGCTCCTGTTGCGTGGATGGAGTTACGCCGCCTGCGTCGCTTCGCCGAACAGCTTGCGCCTGACCGCGTCGGTCGAGACGCCGGATTGGGCGCAGAGCTCGGAGAGATCGAAGACGAAGCGCTCATGCGCGATCTTGTCGTCGCGAAAGGCGAAGGCGATGAACACCGGCAGCTCGGCGCGACGGCCGTTCGGCACGGCCCCGAAGCGATCCCCCGTCATCGTCATCCGCGCGGTGCCCCAGCAGACCAGCGTGTCGGCGGAATTGGCGTGGCCGTCGAGGGTGACGTGATAGTCCGGGAAGGACTTGAAGAAGCTTGTCAGGATGCGCTCGTTTTCGGCGAGACCCTGCGCCCTGGTGCCGAAAGCCGGCGTCTCCAGCACCATGTCCGGATGCAGGACTTCCAGCGCCGTAGCGACATCCTGCCGGCTCTTCGCGATCGCCAGCCCTTCCGCCAGCTCGAACATGCGTTTGCCGTCCACGGCTACCTCGCCAGCTTTTGACATTTTATATGTCTAATACATACACTATGTATGTTATATGCGGTTTGATACCGACGCGTCAAGCGTTAGGTTGCGCGCGATGCGGGCGAAGGATCCTCCGAGAAGTCGTCGGGAAGAGTACAGCGAGGCCACCAGGCAGGCGCTGCTCGATGCCGGCCGCGAAGCGTTTGCAGCCCACGGATTTCAGGCCGCCGGCATGGAGGCGATCTCGCGGGCGGCGCGGGTCACGCGCGGCGCGTTCTACCATCACTTCGAGGACAAGAAGGCGCTGTTCGACGCCGTCGTCGTCGCCATGCAGCGCGAGGCGGCCGGCAGAATCGAGATCGCGGCGCGCAATGAGCGCAAGATCTGGGATCGTCTCAGCGCCGGCATCGACGCCTATCTCGACGCCTGCGAAGAGCCGGACTACGCGCGCATCGTCATCCAGGAAGCGCAGGCCGTGCTCGGCGAGCCGCGCTATCGCGAGATCGAGGAGACCTACCCGACCGCGCTCCTGATCGCGACGCTGCGGGCGCTGAAGCGCGATGGGGAGTTGCACGCGGACGATGTCGATCTGCTCAGCCGGATGATCGACGCCATGATCTGCAAGATCGGACTGCTGCTGCCCCACGCCGAGGATTCCAGGAAGCTCCGCAGAAACGGGCAGAAGATCGTCGCGGCCGTGCTGGAGACCTTTCGCCAGAAGGTCTGAATCCGCTTCCGGCTCGCGTCACTCTTGCATCGCCATTGCGACTCACCGCCGCTCTCGCATAGGTTGCGGCCGATATTGCCAGTCAAATTCATCTCTGGGGGAATACGATGAATCGCCGTCACGCATTGAAGGCTCTCGCGGGTCTTGCGCTTTGTCCGCTCTGCAAGCCGGCCTTCGCAGCCGAAGGCGCGCATTGGAGCTATGAGGGCGTCGGCGGTCCGGCCAAATGGGGCGATCTCGATGCGGCCAACAAGGCCTGCGCGGTCGGCCTGCAGCAGTCGCCGATCGACATCGAGGGGACGATCAAGTCGCAATTGCCGGTTCTGAAGCTGAACTGGGGCAAGAGCGCCGACACGATCGTCAACAACGGACACACGATCCAGCTCAACTTCGCCGAGGGCAGCACGTTGATGCTCGGCGACGTCAAGTACAAGCTGCTTCAGGTGCACTTCCACCGGCCGAGCGAGCACATGATCGGCGGCAAGAATTTTCCGATGGAGGCGCATTTTGTCCATCGCAACGAAGCCGGCGGCCTCGCCGTGGTCGGCGTGCTGATGGCCGAGGGCAGGCCGAACCCGGCGTTCGGCAAGATCGTCAAGACCATGCCGGCGGCGGAAGGCCCGGCGGTGAAGGCGGATGCGAGCATCGATCCGCACGCCATGCTGCCGCAAAAGCTGAGCTACTTCCGCTATCCCGGCTCGCTGACGACCCCGCCCTGTTCGGAAGTGGTCGAATGGTTGCTGCTGACCACCCCGATTCAGGTGTCCGCCGCTGACGTCGCTGCGTTCGCAAAACTCTATCCGATGAACGCGCGCCCGGTGCAGAAGGACAACCGGCGCTACGTGCTGAAATCGATTTGAGCTGAAGCAAACGGTCCGTAGCCCGGATGGAGCGCAGCGTAATCCGGGACCAGGCGTGCAATTTGCGAGAACCCCGGATTGCGCTTCGCTCCATCCGGGCTACCTCTTGCCTCACGCGCTCCGCGCCAGCGCGCCGTCGATCATGTTGACCGCGTTCTGCACCCCGTACACCGCGACGAAGGAGCCGAAGCGCGGGCCCTTCTCCTGGCCGAGCAGGACCTGATAGAGCATGTTGAACCAGTCCAGCGTGACACCGGGACGGCCGTCCTTGCCCTTCTTGCCCTGATCGAGGAACGGCTCGCGGCGGCCGATCTCGTAGACGACGTTCTGGATGTCCTCGGCCGATGCGTCCTGCGCAAGCTGTGACAGCGCATCGCGCAGGTCCTGCAGCGCCGCGCGCTCGCTGTCCGAGGGCACGCGGAACTGCTTCGTCGGCGCGACGAAGTCGCGGTAGTAATTGATGGCGTAGCCGACCATGGCATCGAGCTTGGGATGCGTCTGCGGCGAGACGCCCGGACGATAACGGCCGATGAAACCCCACAGCGTCTCGGCATTCTCCGCGTTCGACGACGACACCAGCGTCAGCAGGAGCTGGAAGGTGACGGGCATGTCGCCCTGCGGCGGCTTGCCGTTGTGGATGTGCCAAACCGGATTGCCGAGCTGCTGCTTGCCATCCTGCCTGGCGAAGCCGTCGATGAACTGCTGATAATCGTCGACGTTGCGCGGGATGACGTCGAAATACAGCCGCTTGGCCGCCTTCGGCTCGCGATACATGAACAGCGACAGCGATTCCGGCGAGGCGTAGCGCAGCCACTCGTCGATGGTGAGGCCGTTGCCCTTCGACTTCGAGATCTTCTGGCCCTGCTCGTCGAGGAAGAGCTCGTAGTTGAAACCTTCGGGCGGCGTGCCGCCGAGCGCCCTGGCGATCGCGCCCGAGAGCTTCACCGAATCGATCAAATCCTTGCCGGCCATCTCGTAATCGACGCCGAGCGCGACCCAGCGCATCGCCCAGTCGGCCTTCCACTGACACTTGACGTTGCCGCCGGTGACGGGCGTCTCCACTTCCTGGTTCGTGTCGGGGTCGACATAGGTCACGGTGCCGGCGGCGACGTCGCGGCGGATCATCGGCACTTGCAGCACGACACCATTGGTCTTGCTGATCGGCAGGAACGGCGAATAGGTCGCGCGGCGATCGGGTCCCAGCGTCGGCAGGATGATCGCCATCACCTTGTCGTAGGCAGCCAACATCTTGAGCAGCGTCGCGTCGAAGCGGCCGGACGTATAATAGTCGGTCGAGCTCGCGAACTCGTAGTCGAAGCCGAAATGATCCAGAAACGCGCGCAGGCGCGCGTTGTTGTGTGCACCGAACGAGGGGTACTCGTTGGAGAACGGATCCGGCACCCGCGTCAACGGCTTGCCGAGATGCGCGGCTAGCATCTCCTTGTTGGGGACGTTGTCCGGCACTTTCCGAAACCCGTCCATGTCGTCGGAGAATGCGAGCAGGCGCGTCTTGACCTTGTCCTCGGTCAGCACGCGGAAGGCATGGCGCACCATCGAGGTGCGCGCGACCTCGCCGAACGTGCCGATATGCGGCAGGCCTGACGGTCCGTAGCCGGTCTCGAACAGCACCTCGTCCTTCGGGCTTTTCTTCAGCCGCGCGACAATGGCCTTCGCCTGTTCGAACGGCCAGGCGTTGGATTGTTCGGCGAGCGCGCGCAAATCGCTCGGGCTCATGTTGGGATCGATAACGGACATCAAGGGGGCCTCCGGGCCGCGGAAAATAGCGATTTCCGGGCAGAATGCAAAAGTTGCGGAGCAACTATCGCGGGGATCGTAGGGTGGGCAAAGCGAAGCGTGCCCACCACCTCAAAGACGTGGGTGACGCGCCTTTGCCCACCCAACGGCAGTTTGCTCGTCGCGGGCGCAGGGCTAAAACGGGCTCACCGAGAAATACCGCAGCCACAGATCGGTGTAGCGGCCCTTTTCCCAGACGCGGAACAGGGCCCAGTTCAGGGCCTGGCGCAGCACGTCGTTGCCCTTGCGCACGGCGATGCCGATGCCTTCGCCGAAGAAACGGCTCTCGACGAAGGGGCCGCCGGAGAAGGCGCAGCAATCGCCGGAATCGGTGCCATTGATCCAGAACGCCAGCGAGATGGCGTCGCCGAAGATGAAATCGACCTCACCCTTGCGAAGGGCGGCGCGCATCGCGTCGTCGTTGGGATACGGGTGCAGCTCGGCGTCGGTGAACATCGCCTTGAGATAGGCCTCGTGCGCGGAGCCGGCGATGACACCGACCTTCTTGCCCTCGAGATATTCGGGGCGGATCTCCGGCATCACCGCGTCCTTGCGCGAGGCGAAGCGCGCCGGCACGCGGTAATAGGGGTCGGTGAAGTCGACGCGGGCGCGCAGCTGCGGGCTGACCGCCATAGAGGCGATGATGGCATCGCCGCGGTTGGAGGAGAGCGCGTCGACCAGCGTCTCGAAGCGGCGCATCTGCACGGTGCAGGTGACCTTGATCTCCTCGCACAGCGCGCGGGCCAGATCGACGTTGAAGCCGGCCGGGTTGCCGTCGGCGCCGGTGAAATTGAACGGCGGATAGTCGGTCTCGGTCAGGAAGCGGATCACGGTCAGGCGCGACAGGTCCGGCCGCTCCGGTCGCCGCCGCGGGTCCCAGAACCCGGGCACGGCCTGCGGGGCGGCCTGGGGCGCGACCTGCGGCGTGGCCTGAGGCGCCGCCGGGGGCCGCTTGGCGGGCGCCTGGGCCTGGACGTCGGGCAAGCCGATGAGCAGGCAGGCGCCGACGGCTAGCCCCGCCAGCAAGCTACGGGCAGATTTGGACGATTTCGCCTGTTGCGATGGAGCCATCGGCCGGAAATGAACGAATTTCATTGGGATCGGAGGGCGTTATAGACCATCCCGACGGGAACGCGAGCATGGAATGCGGCCAAGTCGAGGTGCGCTCCCTCTCCCGCTTGCGGGGGAGGGCCGGGGTGGGGGTATCTCCGCGGGCGAGAGCCCCAATGTGGAGAGAGCCCCCACCCGGCGCGCTGTGCGCGCCGACCTCCCCCAAGCGGGAGAGGTTGCACCGAGAATGCCGCTCGATCCTGCTCTCTTCTCAGAGATACTTCTTCAAATCCGTCGCCGCCTCGTCCGGCGTCCGCTTCAAATTGAACGGCGAGACGAACCGGCCGTCGCGGTCCATCAGATAGATCAGCGCGGTGTGGTCCATGGTGTAGTCGCCGTCCTTGGTCGGGACCTTCTTGGCGTAGACCCGGTAGGAGGTGATGACCTTGGCGGTCTCGGCGGGATCGCCGGACAGGCCCTCGAGGTGCGGATCAAAGCTCGACAGATATTCCTTCATGGTCGCCGGGGTATCGCGCTCGGGATCGACCGAGATGAAGACGGCATTGACCTTGTCGGCATCCTTGCCCATCGCGCGCAGCACTTCCGAGATCTCGAACAGCGAGGTCGGGCAGACATCTGGGCAATGGGTGTAGCCGAAGAAGATCAGGGTCGGCTTGCCCTTCAGGCTCTTGTCGGTGACGGCCTTGCCGTTCTGGTCGGTCAGCTGGAACGGGCCGCCGATCGCGGCCGGCTGCGCCACCTTGCTGACCCCGCCCATGGCCCAGAACATGATCAGGAGGCCGACAACGAGGCTTGCGGCGAAGGCGGTCGCAATCACCAGCGGACGGGCGGCGGAACTCATGAGCGAAAAACTTCCTGTGGCGGATCAGAAGCAGGCGGCGAAACCGGTCCTGATCATTTCGAAGAACATCTGCGTGCCGTAGTGGAACCACAGCGCCAGCGCGCCGAGCACGAGCAATCCGCCGAGCCCCGCGCCCGCCAACAGCAGCACGAACGGCGTGCGGCCGGCAGTGGGCGAATTGTCCTGTAGCGGATGCGAGGGGTGCAGCAATTGAGCCATGACAACGATCGGGGCGAAGGTCGGGGTTCCCTGCCTTTCAAATAGGCGCTGCGGCGTGGCCGGGCAAGCGCGGCGGCCGTGAGGGAGATCACGGGGTGCGGAAGTACGTCCCATCCTCGTCATGCCGGGCTTGCCCCGGGCCATCCACGCACCGAGCCCAAAAACGTGGATGGCCGGGACAAGCCCGGCCATGAGCAGTGCTAGGAGTGACGAATGTGCGCCTACCGCGACGACGGCTTGTTGGCCGAGGCTTGCGCATCCAGGTAGCAGGGCTTGTACATGGCCTGGAGCTGCTTGCCCTTCAGGAACAGCATGTGCGGGGTGAGGCCGCCGCGCTGGGTGATCCAGCGTTTCACCTGCGACGGATACATCGCGTAGAGCATCTGGGTGGCTTCGGCGTTGGTGACGGCGCGGCCGTTGGTGCCGAAATCCCACGCGGCGTGGAAGCCGAGCGTCGCGTGCGAGGTCACGCAGATGCGGTCGTGCGGGATGGCACCGAGGACGATGGTGCAGGCCGAGGCGCAGAGGCCGTCGATGATGACGGTGTCACCTGACTGCCGCAGGTCCTGGTATTTGTCGACATAGGTTCCGATCCGGCCACCGCGGTCATCCGCGATCCGAACCACCGCGTGAGAAGCCCCCATGCAAGCGATCAGGAGAACCGCCGCAAGCAACCCCGTCAGAAACTTCATTGTCCCCCGCCCCAGTCGAATTCGAATCTGCGTGTTCGGTGGTGATGCGCGACTAGCGTCTGTCGTAACCGCGGTTTTGTCTAGGCAGGCCGGCTCGCTCAAAACAAATTCAAATCCAGTGTTGCGTCCGCGCTGCACCCGATGGGTCTCTATCCCAAAGTGGAACAAGTTAATGATGTCTTATGCGCCACACCCTTGATCTCAGTTACAACCGCTGGCTTCAATCCGGGCGACTACAGGGAGGAACCTGTGGCGGGGGAATCATGGAGGGGGAAACACATGGCTGAAGAGACTGACGTCATCGTTGTCGGCGCGGGCCTATCGGGACTGGTTGCCGCAACCGAGATCGCGGATGCGGGCAAGCGCGTGATCGTGGTCGACCAGGAAGGCGAGCAGTCGATCGGCGGCCAAGCGTTCTGGTCGTTCGGCGGATTGTTCCTGGTCGATTCGCCGGAGCAGCGCCGGCTCGGCATCAAGGATTCCTTCGACCTGGCCATGCAGGACTGGATCGGGGCCGCCGGCTTCGACCGCGACGAGGACTTCTGGCCACGGCAATGGGCCGAGGCCTATGTGGCATTCGCCGCCGGCGAGAAGCGCGCCTGGCTGAGGGCGATGGGCCATCGCATCTTCCCGGTGGTCGGCTGGGCCGAACGCGGCGGCTATGACGCGATGGGCCACGGCAATTCGGTGCCGCGCTTTCACGTCACCTGGGGCACCGGGCCCGGGCTCGTCGAGCCGTTCGAGCGCCGTGCGCGCGAGGCGATGAAAAGCGGCCGGCTGAGCTTCAGGTTCCGCCACCGCGTCGATGCGCTCTCGATCACCAACGGCACGGTGGATGGCGTCAGCGGCGCCGTCCTCGCGCCTGACAACGTCGAGCGCGGCAAGAGCTCCTCGCGCAACGTCGTCGGCGAGTTTGCGCTGAAGGCGCAGGCCGTGATCGTGGCGTCCGGCGGCATCGGCGGCAATCACGAGCTGGTGCGGCAGAACTGGCCGAAGCGGCTCGGTGATCCTCCGAAGTTCATGATCTCCGGCGTGCCCGAACATGTCGACGGCCGCATGATCGGTATCACCGAGAAATCAGGCGCGCGGCTGATCAATCGCGACCGCATGTGGCATTATGTCGAGGGTATCCAGAACTGGAATCCCATCTGGCCGCGCCACGGCATCCGCATCCTGCCCGGCCCGTCCTCAATGTGGTTCGACGCCACAGGCACGCGGCTGCCGGCGCCGCTGTTCCCGGGCTCCGACACGCTCGGCCAGCTCAAATACATCATGTCGACCGGCTATGATTATTCCTGGTTCATCCTGACCCAGAGCATCATCAAGAAGGAGTTTGCGCTGTCGGGCTCGGAGCAGAATCCCGACCTCACCGGCAAGAGCTGGCGCATGACCTTGCGCCGCGCCACCAACAAGGGCGCCCCCGCGCCGGTCGAAGCATTCAAAAGCCATGGTGTCGACTTCATCGTGCGCGACAAGATCGAGGACCTTGTTACGGAGATGAACAGGCTTGCCGGCAGCGACCTTCTCAAGCTCGAGCACATCAGGATGCAGATCGAGGCGCGCGACCGCGAGATCGCCAACGCTTACGTCAAGGACGCGCAGGTGATGAACATCCACAATGCGCGCCGCTATATCGGCGACAGGCTGATCCGCACCGCCTCCCCGCACAGGATCCTGGATCCCGCGCAAGGGCCGCTGATCGCGGTCAAGCTCAACATCCTCACCCGCAAGACGCTGGGCGGCTTCGAGACCGATCTCGACTCGCGTGTGTTCGGGGGCGAGGGCGCCGTCATTCCCGGCCTCTATGCGGTCGGCGAGGCCGCCGGCTTCGGCGGCGGCGGCGTGCATGGTTATCGCTCGCTGGAAGGCACCTTCCTCGGCGGCTGCCTGTTCTCAGGCCGCAATGCCGGCCGGGCCGCTGCGAAAGCGGTGGGGTAGGTGATGCGGCGGTGGATGCTGCGCATCGGCGCGCTGCTCGCGGCATTGGCTGCCGCGTCGGTCGCATCTGCCGAGACGATCGACGTCAACGGCGTGAAGCGGTCCTACACCGCGCAGCTTCCCGCGAAGAAGCCGGCACCGCTCGTGATCGTGCTGCACGGCAAGACCCAGCGCGGCGCCGACATGGTCACACGGACGGCCTGGCCGCAGGTCGCAAAGCGCGAGGGCCTGGCCGTGGTTTTTCCGGACGGGCTCAACAATGCCTGGGCGGACGCGCGAACCAAGGCGGGGCCTGCGCTGCGCGGACCGCCCGCGGGCACCGACGACGTTGCCTTCCTCGCAAAGCTCGTCGAGAAGCTGGTGGCCGACGGCACGGCCGATGCAAAGCGCGTCTTCGTCGCGGGCGTCTCCAATGGCGGCGCCATGGCGATGACCATGGTCTGCGCCCGCGCCGATCTGTTTGCGGCAGGCGCGAGCGTGATCATGAATCTCACCGACGAGGCCGCCGTCACCTGCCATCCGTCAAGGCCTCTGCCGATGCTGCTCATGAACGGAACGGCCGACCAGCTGGTCCCGTATGAGGGCGGTCGCGGATCGAGCTATTTTGCCGCGGACGGGTTCTGGTCGACCGAGGAGACGCTGGCGTTCTGGCGTAATCTCAATGGCTGTGAGACCGACGATGCCAGCGTGACCGACTTGCCCGACAAGGCGCCTGCAGACCAATCGACAGTGACCCGGATCTCATCGCGCTGCCCGAGGGGACACGACGTCGTGCTCTATCGCATCAACCATGGCGGCCACCGCATGCCTGGATTTTCTCCGGATGCCCGCTTCCCGAGGGTCGCAGCCGGCCTGCTCGGGCCGCAGAACGGCGACATCGATGGCGCCGAGACGATCTGGGCTTTTTTCAGTCAGTTTCCATGAGGCGCACATGCTCGGCGTTGACGGCATGCGTGCCCGGCAACGCATGCGCCGCAGGCAACGCATGCGTGCCCGGGGTGGCACGGCGCGAGGTGCTGGGCTAGACAGGGCCGCCATTCCAGTGAGGAGATCCGTAAATGAGCATTCAGCGTTTCGAAACCGGCCCGCGCATGAGCCAGGTCGTCGTGCATGGCAACACCGTCTATCTCGCCGGCGTCGTCGCCAACAAGGCCGCCGGCGAAAGCGTGACGAAGCAGACCCAGGACATCCTGGCGACCATCGACGGCCATCTCGCCAAGGCCGGCACCGACAAGTCGAAGCTGCTCTCGGCCACGATCTACATCACCGACATGAAGACGTTCGGCGAGATGAACGCAGTGTGGGACGCCTGGGTCTCGGCCGGCAATACCCCCGCCCGCGCCACCGTCGAAGCCAAGCTGGCGGCGCCGCAATACACCGTCGAGATCATGGTCACGGCCGCGAAGTAATCTTCACGATCAATTCGCATGCGAATGGAGCGCGATGACAACATCATTGCGCTCCATTTTTTTCGCGCGGCTCAGTTCTTTTTGCGCATGATCTGGCCGGAAAACCGCTCTACACTTTTCCGGATCATGCGCATGACCTACGAGGTAATCGATCGGCGCGCGCCATCCTTCGATAGTCAGGGACAGCCAACCACGGCGTCATCGAAGGAGAGCACCATGACCGACCCCATCACCATCGCCCGCCGCTACATCGAGCTCTGGAACGAGCGCACCGCCGGCCGGCGCCGCGAGCTGCTCAGCGAAAACTGGACGAGCGATGCGAGCTATGTCGATCCCCTGATGAAGGGCGACGGCCGCGACGGCATCGAGGCGCTGATCGCAGGCGTGCAGCAGCGCTTTCCCGATTTCAGGTTCAAGCTGATCGGCGAGCCCAACGGCTACGGCGATCACATCCGCTTTTCATGGGGACTTGGTCCCGATGGCACCGACAGCCCGATCAAGGGCACGGATTTCGCCGTGCTGAAGGACGGCCGCATCAGAAGCGTGACCGGATTTCTGGATCAAGTACCCGCCGGGGCGTGAGACCGCTGGCCCTCCTCGTGCAGGCGGGGAGGGCGGCACCCCTCGACGAAGTGATCTTCACGGCTTACCTGTCATGCCGTGCCGCCCCGTATCCTCCAAACATCGGCCGAGCCGGCCACGCTGCTGCCGAGCCGCTTCCAGCAATGGTTCGCAGCCCGCGGCTGGTCGCCGCGCGCGCATCAATTGGCGCTGCTGGAGAAGGCGCGCGAGGACGCTAGTGCGCTGCTGATCGCACCGACCGGCGCCGGCAAGACGCTGGCGGGATTCCTGCCGACGCTGGTGGAGCTTTCTTCTCCCTCCCCCGTTGTGGGGGAGGGGCGGGGAGGGGGGTGGCCACACGCACCGCTCGTGGGGCTACCCCCCTCCCGTCAGCCTGCGGCTGCCGACCTCCCCCACAAGGGGGGAGGTAACAAAAGCCTCGTATCCACCGGCCGCAGCGTGCAGCGGACCGGCGGCCTGCACACCCTCTACATCTCGCCGCTGAAGGCGCTTGCCGTCGACATCGCGCGCAATCTGGAGCGGCCGATCGCAGAGATGGCGCTGCCGATCAAGGTCGAGACCCGCACCGGCGACACGCCAGTGTCGCGGCGCCAGCGGCAACGGCGTTATCCGCCTGATGTGTTGCTGACGACGCCCGAGCAGCTTGCCCTGCTGCTGTCCTCGGATGACGCGCCGTTCCTGTTCTCCTCGCTGAAGCGGATCGTGCTCGACGAGCTGCACGCGCTGGTGACGTCCAAGCGTGGCGATCTGCTCTCGCTCGGGCTGGCGCGGCTGTGGCGGCTGGCGCCGCAGATGCGCGCAATCGGGCTGTCGGCAACGGTGGCCGAGCCGGATCAGCTCGCGCGCTTCCTGGTGCCGCAGCCCGACGGCAGGGAGCGAGCAGCCGACATCGTCATCGCCGGCGGCGCGGCGCCGCCGCTAGTCGAGATGCTGGATACGCGCGAGCGCCTGCCCTGGGCCGGCCACAGCGCGCGCCACGCGCTCCCTGAGATCTACGAGCTGATCAAGGCGAACAAGACCACGCTGGTCTTCGTCAACACCCGCAGCCAGGCCGAGATGCTGTTCCAGAATCTCTGGAGCATGAATGACGACGGGCTCGCGATTGCGCTGCATCACGGCTCGCTCGACGTCGCCCAGCGCCGCAAGGTCGAGGACGCGATGTCGGCGGGGCGCCTGCGCGGCGTGGTCTGCACCTCCTCGCTCGACCTCGGCGTCGACTGGGGCGACGTCGATCTCGTCGTCAATATCGGCGCGCCAAAGGGCTCCTCGCGCCTGATGCAGCGGATCGGCCGCGCCAATCACCGTCTCGACGAAGCTTCGCGCGCGGTGCTGGTGCCGGCCAATCGTTTCGAAGTGCTGGAGTGCCGCGTCGCTATCGATGCCATTGCCGAGAACGCGCAGGACACGCCGCCCCTGCGCACCGGTGCGCTCGACGTGCTGGCCCAGCACGTGCTCGGCTGTGCCTGCGGCGAGCCGTTCCTCAGCGATGATCTGTATGCCGAAGTGCGCACCGCCGCGCCCTACGCCGACCTGTCGCGGCCGGATTTTGACGACGTCGTCGATTTCGTCGCCTCCGGCGGCTACGCGCTGAAGACCTATGAACGCTTCGCCCGTATCAAGCAGGACAAGGAGGGGCGCTGGCGTGTCGCCAATCCCAAGGTGCGGCAGAGCTACCGGATGAATGTCGGCACCATCGTCGAGGATGACATGCTGAAGGTGCGCCTGGTGCGCTCGCGCGGCGGCGGAGCGGGCTCGACCGGCGTCATCGCGCGCGGGGGTCGGTTGCTCGGCGAGATCGAGGAGGCCTTCATCGAGGGCTTGAGCCCCGGCGACACCTTCGTGTTCTCAGGCGAGGTGGTGCGCTATGAAACGCTGGTGGAGGACCAGGTCTATGTCTCCCGCGCCAACGACAAGGACCCGAAAGTGCCGTCCTATATGGGCGGCAAGTTTCCGCTCTCGACCTATCTCGCCGAGCGCGTGCGCCGGCTGCTCGATGACGGCCGCGCCTGGGGCGGCTTGCCGGAGCAGGTGCGCGACTGGCTGTCGCTGCAAAAGGACGTCTCGCGCGTGCCGGCGGTGCGCGAGCTGCTGGTCGAAAGCTTTCCGCGCGCCAACAAGCACTACATCGTTTGCTATCCGTTCGAGGGCCGTCTCGCGCATCAGACCCTCGGCATGCTGCTGACGCGCCGGCTGGAGCGCGCCCGTGCGCGGCCGCTTGGCTTCGTCGCCAACGAATATGCGGTTGCGATCTGGGCGCTCGGTGATCTCTCCTTCATGATCCGTGATGGCCGGATCGATCTCAACGCGCTGTTCGACCCTGATATGCTCGGCGACGATCTCGAGGCCTGGCTTGCCGAGTCAGCACTGATGAAGCGCACGTTCCGCAACTGCGCGATCATCTCCGGGCTGATCGCGCGCCGGCATACCGGCGAGGAGAAGAGCCGCCGCCAGGTGCTGTTCTCGACCGATCTGGTCTACGACGTGCTGCGCAAGCACCAGGCCGATCACGTCCTGCTGCGCGCCGCCCGCGCCGATGCCGCCACCGGCCTGCTCGATCTGCGCCGCCTCAGCGACATGCTGATGCGCATCCACGGCCGCATCACCCACCGGGAACTCGACCGCGTCTCTCCGCTCGCCGTGCCCGTGATGCTGGAAATCGGCCGCGAGTCAGTTTATGGCGAAGCTGCAGACGAGCTCTTGGCCGAAGCCGCCGATGAGCTCGTCAAAGAGGCGATGGATAGAAGCGGGTAAGACGTGACGACTGGCGCGCAGGTTTCGGAGGATGTCGACGACATGCGCGTGTCCACAGTCACCATCAGCGATGTAACCTTCGCCGCCGATCTCTCCGGCGCGCTGTTCTGGGACGAGCAGCGCCTGCTCGTCGTCTCCGACCTGCATCTGGAAAAAGGCTCCAGCTTCGCCACCCGCGGCGTGCTGCTGCCGCCTTACGATACGCTCGCGACCCTGAGCCGTCTCGCTGCTGTCATCTCCCGCCATGATCCGCGCACCGTCATCGCACTCGGCGACAGCTTTCACGACCGCACCGCGCATGAGCGGTTGTCGGCCGACGATCGCGATGCCGTCGCCGCGCTCCAGACCGGCCGCGACTGGATCTGGATCTCCGGCAATCACGATCCCATGCTGCCGCGCGATCTCGGCGGCACCGTCGCCGACGAGGTCGCGATCGGCCCGATCACCTTCCGTCACGAGCCGACCGGTGCGTGCGGCGAGATCGCCGGCCATCTCCATCCCAAGGCGCGCGTCTCCGCGCGCGGCCGCTCGTTGGAGCGCCGCTGCTTCGCCTCCGATGGGATGCGTGCGGTGATGCCGGCGTTCGGCGCCTATGCCGGCGGCCTCAGCATCCGCGACGTCGCCTTCGCGAAGATATTTCCGGCCAATGGTTTTGTCGCCCATTTGCTGGGCGACCGCCGCGTCCACGCCATTGCGGCTTCACGCTGCTTCTGACGCCAAAAATTGGGACAGCACTACGTTCAGTAGTTTTCCGGAATCGCCCAAGCCCGTTGACGGTTCTAACGTTACGCTTGCCGGGGCTGGAATTTCTCATCCCGAACAAGAATTGTAACCGGCGAGGGGCCGCTGCGAAGCGGCCCCTTTCATTTCGGGCGATCAAAACTGACGGGGACAGTCGCCGAGTTCGGAACAAATTAAGAACACTTTAGCAAGTCTTTGATATATCATTGTGATTCGGCGCGTCGCCGACACAATATCTAGCGTCTGTCAGACTTTGCGAGGACTACATGTCCACCATCGCCTTCGATCAATTTGCCCTCACCCGGATCGCCGATTTCGCGCGCTCGCTGTCGCGGCTGCATCAGGCGGCACGACGCCAGAGGGTCGACGACGACCAGTTCGACCGCGAGTTCAACGCGGTGTGCCAGTCGATCTGGGGCTACACCATCGACGACGTCAGCGACGATCTGTTCTCGGCCGAGGATCATCTGTTTCTGGACACGCTGGACGAAGCACATGCGCGCATCTTCGCGGCCGAGCAGGGCTACGACCTCGTCGGCGATCAGGGCATGCTGACGGATTGGTGGGGCTTCTGCTGGATGATCCTGGCCGAGAAGCGCGGCCTCTTGACGCCGGAAAACCGCGCCGCCGCGCGCGCGGCGATCGAGGAGAAATATCTGGCGGCGCCGAACGTGATCGGGGTGATCATCGGACGATAGTCTCGTGCCCCGGACGCAGCGCAACGCTCTCCCGGCGATGCGAAGCATCGTCCGGTTCAGCGGTGCGCTGCAGAGCCGGGCCCATGCTCGCGGCATTCTGGGTCCCGGCTCTGCGCAGCAACGTCAATGAGCGTTGCAGCGCGTCCGGGACACGAAAGTGACTTTAATCCAGCCCCGCCCGCTTCGCCGGCTTCTGCGCCGCCGTCTTCGGCACCGTCACATCGGGCAGCGTCTCACGCACGATCTCCGCAGCCGGCGCATCTGCCGACACCGTCTCCGCCCGCACCGGGGCCACCTTCATCTCGCCGAGGCGGGCGCGGACTTGCGCGGTGAGGCCGGGATAGGAGGCAACCGGGGTGAAGTCGGCGGCCTGGTCATTGCCGACGCGGATGCCGGTATAGGCGACGAGGCCGTCAGTGGTGGCGATCACGTCGCCGGCCTTCAGGGAGGAGTCCAGCGCGAGATCGACCGGGGCAAGGCCGACCGGCTCGCGGCCGTTGCAGGTGCAGTCGGCGCGCAGCGCCTTGCGATAGGCGAACGCGTTCTCGCTGTCGGCGTAGCGCTCGCCGGTTTGCGAGGCGGCACCGTCGATTGAGGAGCCGAAATAGACCTTGGTCGCGCTGGCAGGACAGAACGCCTGACACATCTGCGCCGGTGACGCGAGGCCGCGCATCAGCGGAAAATATTTGCCGTCGCAACTCCGGACGCAGAAGGCCGGACCGGAGCCGCCGGCCGCCGCCGCGCGGGTCGGCGGCACATATTGCGGGGTTGCGGCATTTTGCTGTCCGGTGAAGGGATCGGCGTAGGGGCTCGACTGTTGCGGCACCTCGCGCTGCGGCCGCTGCTGCTGCATGCCGCCGAAGAAGAAATCGAACAGGCCCTCGGCCGAAACCGGGGCCGGAGCCGCAAATGCTCCAAGGGTGGCGGCCACAAGCATCGCGCGACGCCGCCGGCGCGCATGGGACAGGACTGTACGCAAACGCTTACTCCACCCGACGCTTCCGAACCGGCTGGGACCTCAAGGGGTCTCAGCACATGATTCACCATAAGGCGCGATGGTAAATGAGCAGTTGAGCGGAGGCGGTTTCAAGACGAGGCGGTGGCCTCTTTAGGGCCGGGCGCAGCTTTGGACGGATGGTTGCTTCCGGGGCACACTGATGCATGACGGCAAGGGATGTTTCGCCGCGTCAGGCCTTCAAGAATTCCGAGGCCTTGTACAGCGAGCGGAACGGCAGGCCGGCCGCACCGAACGTGTCGGTGGCGCCTTCCTCGCGGTCGACCATGGTCAGCACCAGCACCACCTCGGCGCCGGTCTCGCGCACCGATTCCACCGCCTTCATCGCCGAGCCGCCTGTCGTGGTGACGTCCTCGACGATCACGACACGTTTGCCGGCGAGCGTCTCGCCCTTGGGCAGGCCCTCGATCGCGAGTTTCGCGCCATGCTCCTTCGGCTTCTTGCGCACGAAGAACGCCGCGATCGGATGGCCCTTGATCCAGGAGATCTGCGCCAGCGCGCCGGCGAGCGGCACCGCGCCCATCTCGAGGCCACCGATGAAATCGAGATTGTCGTCCTTCAGCGCCTCATAGGTCAGCTCGGCGAGCAGGGTCGCCCCCTCGGGGTCGAGCATGGTCGGCTTGAGGTTGAAGTAGAAATCGCTCTTGCGGCCCGACGCGAGCGTCACCTCGCCGCGGCCGAATGAGCGCCGGCGGATGATTTCGAACAGGCGAGCGCGGGAGGCTGATTTCGACACGGCGGTCCCTCGGGAGCGTTTTTGGAGGAGGCGGAATTTATCCGCGACGGCCGCGACATTCCAGAGGGGGCGTCCCTCGTCAACAGGGATCGGCCATCCCGGACCGCCGGTTGTGGGGGCGCGACCTTCTGGAGTAGGTGGAATGCCAATCTGTTGGGGAAGGACATGGGAATGACCATCGAGCTGCACACCTGGAACACGCCGAACGGCCGCAAGATCTCGGTCGCGATGGAGGAGATGGGGCTGCCCTACAAGGTGATCCCGGTGAACATCACCAAGGGCGAGCAGATGGCACCGGGGTTCCTCAAGCTCTCCCCGAACAACAAGATCCCGGCGATCGTCGATCCTGAAGGCCCGGACGGGAAGCCCGTCAGCATCTTCGAGTCAGGCGCGATCCTGCTCTATCTCGGTGAAAAGACCGGCAAATTCCTGCCGAAATCGCTGGGCGCCCGCATCCCGGTCTATGAATGGCTGATGTGGCAGATGGGCGGCTTCGGCCCGATGCCGGGCCAGGTGCACCATTTCATCGCACTCGAGAACGAGCAGGACCGTGCCTACGGCCTGAAGCGCTACATGGCCGAGACCCGCCGGCTCTACGGCGTGCTCGACCGCCAGCTGGACGGCCGCGACTTCGTCGCCGGCGAGCTCTCGATTGCCGATTTTGCCATCCTGGGCTGGGCCTGGCGCCACCCTCGCCACAAGGTTGAGCTGGCGGACTTCCCCAACGTCAAGCGCTGGTACGAGACCCTGATGGCCCGCCCGGCGGTGAAGCGGGGCATGGACGCGAAGCTGGATTGATCTGACGCTGTCGTCGCCCGGCTTGACCGGGCGACCCAGTATTCCAGAGACGGCGGTGATTGATCCGAGCGGCCGCGGCGTACTGGATGCCCCGGTCAAGCCGGGGCATGACAGTGTGCCTCACACCTTCTTCGCTTCGACCGCCATCCGCACCGCGAGCCCGGCCAGCACCGTGCCCATCAGCCAGCGCTGCACCAGCATCCAGCTTGGCCGGTTCGCCAGGAACTGCGCGATCGATCCCGCCGCGAGCGCGATCATCGCGTTGACGCTGACGCTGATCGCAATCTGGATTGCCCCGAGCACGACCGACTGCGTCAGCACGCTGCCGGCGGTGGGATCGATGAACTGCGGCAGCAGCGCCAGATAAAGCATCGCGATCTTCGGGTTGAGCAGGTTGGTGACAAAACCCATCGCGAACAATTTGCGCGGGCTGTCGATCGCGAGCTGCTTCACCTGGAATGGCGAGCGTCCGCCCGGCTTCACCGCCTGCCAGGCAAGCCACAACAGATAGCCCGCGCCGGCAAAGCGCAGCGCGTCATAGGCGAAGGGAATGGCGAGCAGCAGCGCCGTGATGCCGAACGCCGCGCACAGCATGTAGAACACGAAGCCGAGCGCCACGCCGCCGAGCGAGACGATGCCCGCCGCCGGTCCTTGCGTGATCGAGCGCGAGATCAGGTAGATCATGTTCGGCCCCGGCGTGAGCACGAGGCCAAGGCAGACGAGGGCGAAGCCGAGCAGGGCAGAGGTGTGGGGCATGGGTGAACCGGTGCGGGAGATGGCACGGTTCTAATATGCGAGGCGAGTTGGGGCCATCGCGCAATTGCTCGGAGGACAATTCAGGTTCTCGCATGTCACTCCAACGTCGTCCCCGCGAACGCGGGGACGACACCGACTGTGTGGCGTCAGCGAGCGCAAGCGGGGAGAAGTAAAAGAAGAACTAATGCGCCTCGTCCCAATTATTCGCGGCGCGCGCATCGACATGCAGCGGCACCGACAGCAGCACCGCCGGGAACGGCGCGTCCTGCATCACGTGCTGCACGACCGGCAGCGTCGCCTCGACCTCGGCGTCGGGGACCTCGAAGATCAATTCGTCATGCACCTGCAGCAGCATTTGCGCCGACAGCTTCTTCTCGGCGAGGGCATCCTCCACCCGCGTCATGGCGCGGCGGATGATGTCGGCCGCGGTGCCCTGCAGCCGCGCGTTGATCGCGGCGCGCTCGTTGAAGGCGCGCACCGAGGCGTTTGAGGCCTTGATGTCGGGATAGTGGCATTTGCGGCCGAACAGCGTGGTGACGTAGCCATTCTGTCGGCAGAAATCGCGCGTCTCGTCCATATAGGCGCGGATGCCGGGGAAGCGCTCGAAATATTTCTTGATGTAGGCCGAGGCTTCCTCGCGGGCGATGCCGAGCTGGTTGGCGAGGCCAAAGGCCGAGATGCCGTAGATGATACCGAAATTGATCGCCTTGGCGCGGCGGCGGATCTCGCTCGGCATGCCCTTGATCGGCACGCCGAACATCTCCGACGCCGTCATGGCGTGAATGTCGAGACCGTCGCGGAACGCCTGCTTCAGCACGGGAATGTCGGCGATCTCCGCCAGCAGCCGCAGCTCGATCTGCGAATAATCGGCGGACACCAGCTTGTGCCCCGGTGTTGCGATGAAGGCGCGGCGGATTTTTCTGCCATCCTCGGTGCGCACCGGAATGTTCTGCAAATTCGGCTCGTTCGACGACAACCGGCCCGTCGTGGTCGCCGCCAGCGCGTAAGTCGTGTGCACGCGATGGGTCTGCGGATTGACGTAGGTCGGCAGCGCGTCGGTGTAGGTCGATTTCAGCTTCGAGACCTGGCGCCACTCCAGGATCTTCTTCGGGAAGTCGTGGCCCTGCTCGGCGAGCTCGTCCAGCACCTGCGCGGTGGTCGACCAGGCCCCGGTCTTGGTCTTGGTGCCGCCTGACAGTCCCATCTTGCCGAACAGGATGTCGCCGATCTGCTTCGGGCTGCCGACATTGACCGGCTCGCCCGCGATCTCCTGGATCTCGGCCTCGACGCGCGCTGCGGTCTGGGCAAAGTCGCCGGACAGGCGCGACAGCACCTGGCGGTCGATCGAGATGCCGCGCCGCTCCATGCGCGCAAGCACCGCGACCAGCGGCCGCTCCAGCGTCTCGTAGACCGCGGTCATGTGCTCGGCGACGAGGCGCGGCTTAAGCACGCGCCAGACGCGCAAGGCGACATCGGCGCTTTCGGCCGACAGCGCCGCGGCCTTGTCGATCGGCACCTGGTCGAAGGTGATCTTGCCCTTGCCGCTGCCCAGCAGCTCGCTCTCCTTCAGCATGGCGTGTCCGAACCAGCGCTCGGACAGCGATTCGATCGCATGCGAGCCGCGGCCGGCATCGAGCACGTAGGAGATCAGCTGCGCATCGTCGGTGTTGTGCAAGGTGATGCCGTGCTGCGCCAGCATGACGGCGGTGAATTTGAGGTCGAAGCCGATCTTGAGAATGCCCGCCGATTCCAGCACCGGCCGCAGCGCTTCGATCGCATCCGTGTGCCTGACCTGATCCGGCGCAAGGCCGGCGTCGAACAGGCCGGCGCCGCCGCCGGACTGCTTGTGCGCCAGCGGCACATAGCAGGCCTCGTTCGGCGCCAGCGCCAGCGCGATGCCGCAGAAGTCGGCCTGCATCGGATCGATCGAGTTTCCGCGGATTTCGACCGCGACATGACCGGTATCGTGGATACGCGTGATGAAGGCGTTGAGCTCCTTGAGCGACTTGATTGTTTGATATTTGGCGCGATCGACCGGAAGCTTGCGCAGCGCCTCTTCGCGCGCGGCGGCCAGCGAGATCGGGGCGCCCTTCGCGCTCGCAGCCTTGTCCTCCTTGCCCGCTGACTTGTTGGGCTCTTTCGCCCGGGCTTGCGCCGACGTATCGCCGCCCGGCGCAGGCACGACATCCGAGGGCGGCAGCGTCGTGAACACGCTGGCGCCGCTGGCATAGCCAGGGTCGGCATCGACATTGGCGGGATCGATTTGCGAATATTCGGCGACGCGCCGCGTCAGCGTCGTGAATTCCATGGCTTTCAGAAAGGCGACCAGCTTGCGTGCGTCGGGCTCGTGGACCACGAGGTCGTCCAGCGGCACCTCGAGGTCGACCTTGTCGTCGAGTAGCACGAGCTGCCGCGAGATCCGCGCTTTCTCGGCATTCTCGAGCAGCGCCTCGCGCCGCTTGGGCTGCTTGATCTCGCCGGCGCGGAACAACAGTTGATCGAGGTCGCCATATTCGGTGATCAGCTGCGCCGCCGTCTTGATGCCGATGCCGGGCACGCCGGGCACGTTGTCGGTGGAATCGCCGGCCAAAGCCTGCACCTCGACGACCTTGTTCGGCGGCACGCCGAATTTCTCGATCACCTCGGGGATGCCGATGCGGCGATCCTTCATGGTGTCGTACATGGTGACGCAATCGGTGACGAGCTGCATCAAATCCTTGTCGGAGGACACGATGGTCGCGCTGGCGCCGCGCTCGCAGGCCTGTCGCACATAGGTTGCGATCAGGTCGTCGGCCTCGAAGCCCACTTGTTCCAGGCAGGGCAGGTCGAAGGCGCGGACCGCCTCGCGGATCAGCGCAAATTGCGGGATGAGATCGTCAGGCGCCGGCGCCCGGTGGGCCTTGTACTCGGGGTAGATCTTGTTGCGGAACGTGACCTCCGACTTGTCGAAGATGATCGCGAGGTGCGTCGGCCGGTTGTCTTCCGGCATGTCGCGCAGCAGCTTCCACAGCATGTTGCAGAAACCGAGCACGGCGTTGACCTGCAGGCCGTCGGACTTGCGGTTCAGCGGCGGCAGCGCGTGATAGGCGCGGAAGATGTAGCCGGAACCGTCGACCAGGAAGACGTGGTCGCCCTTGCCGGCCGCCTTTGCTGCAACCGGTTTGGCCGCGACAGGTTTGGCAGCAGCTGTCGCGGCGGGCTTGGTGTCGGCGGCGGCCTTGGGCGCGGCAGCCTTGGTGTCAGCTTTGGCGGTCGTCTTCGGGGATGTTTTGGGCATGGCCGCAATGTATGAATTTTTGCGGGCTTTGACAGCCTTGGGAGGGGGATTTTTGGCTTGCTGGTGCCACTATCCCCCGCTGTCATTCCCCGCGGAAGCGGGGAATCCAGTACGCCGCGGCCTATCGGTCGACAACGACTGCTTCTGGAATCTGGGTCGCCCGGTCAAGCCGGGCGACGACAGCGAGAGCGTGACTACTCCGCCGCCTGCAATCGCACGCCAGCCTTCTTTGGCGCGATCCAGAACGCGTTCGGCCGTTCGAACAGGAAGCGGGCATTGAACAGCAAGGCGCCCCGCCAGATCGCGAGCGCTCCGACCACGCCGACAATGGTGACGATTAGCGACACCGTGCCGATATCGGGAATGATGCCGGTGCGCAGCAGCAGCGTCCGCGTCGCCGCCATCGGCAGGAAGAAGGCGAGATAGATCACGATCGAATGCTCGCCACAGAAGCGGAAAAAGTTTAGCCACTGCGCGCGCGCGAGCAGCGTGCCCATCGTGATGATGGCGCAGGCACCGGCAAAGCCGAGCACGAGCGAGACGATCTTCCATTCGCTGGCCCCCGACCCGACCAGGCCGGCATTGACCAGCACCCAGGTCGCGAGCGCTGCGAGCGCAAGGGCGGGATGTTTCCGCGCGCGATCGGACAGCGCGAACACGTAAGGTGCGAACAGATAGCCCGAATAGAAGTAGACGAAGCGTGAGCAGAACTCGTCGATCGCGGTCCAGCCGGTCGAGATCCGGGCCGTCTCCAGGGCGGCGGCGACCAGCCAGATCGCGAGCGGCGGGAATTTGCGTGTCAGTTTTGTGACGACGAAGAAGACCGGCAGCAGATAGATGAACCACAGCGTGCCGAACGGCTCGATGAAGGATTCAAGATACAGGAGGCCAACGTGGTGCCAGCTGGACTCCGCCGCGAAAGCCGGCGCCTTGAAGCCGAATTGGATCGTCACCCAGACGACATAGAAATAGGCGAAATGCACCACCTTGCGGTCGAGATAGGTTCGCCAGTCCCGATCGATCACCAGCGGCAGGAACAGGCCCGAGATCAGGAAGAAATCCGGCATCCGGAACGGCTTTGCGAAGGCCACGGCGACATGCATGAAACCGGTCTCGCCGGCGGCGAGCTCGACCCCCAGCACCGAATGCATCATCACGACCATGATGATGCAAATGCCTTTAGCGTAGTCGATCCAGTCGACACGCGCGGCAGAAGGGGCTTGGCTGCCTCCGCTCCCTGCGATTGTGCCAGATGGTGCCATGGTGTCTCTTTTCGAGGCGCGCTGCGCCCGTCCTGTTCGGGGGCGGGGCAGTGTGGGGCCTGCACGGTTTCCGACTTCTTTACCGGTTCAATTCCCATGCCGCTTTTTTGCCTGCGGACTGTTCCCTCCCCTCGGGAAAATGCTAAACCGCCCCGTGTCGGGGTTTCGTTAACCAATCTAAAACAGGGATTTTCATGCGCATCGCGATGATCGGCACGGGTTATGTGGGACTGGTGTCCGGAGCCTGCTTTGCTGATTTCGGTCACGACGTCACCTGCGTCGACAAGGACGAGAAGAAGATTGCGGCGCTCCATCGCGGCGAGATCCCGATCTACGAGCCCGGGCTCGACGAGCTGGTCGCGACCAACGTCAAGGCCAAGCGGCTCGACTTCACCACCGATTTGTCCAAGCCGGTCGCCGATGCTGATGCCGTGTTCATCGCGGTCGGCACGCCGTCGCGCCGCGGCGACGGCCATGCCGATCTGTCCTACGTCTACGCCGCAGCGAAAGAGATCGCGCGGTCCCTCACCGGCTTCACCGTCGTCGTGACGAAGTCGACCGTGCCCGTGGGTACCGGCGACGAGGTCGAGCGCATCATCCGCGAGACAAATCCCAACGCCGACGTCGTGGTCGCCTCGAACCCCGAGTTCCTGCGCGAGGGCGCGGCGATCCGTGACTTCAAGTTTCCCGATCGCGTCGTGGTCGGCACCTCCGACGAGCGCGGCCGCAAGGTGATGGGCGACATCTACCGTCCGCTGTCGTTGAACCAGGCGCCGCTGATGTTCACGGAGCGTCGCACAGCCGAAATGATCAAATACGCCGCGAACGCGTTCCTCGCGACCAAGATCACCTTCATCAACGAGATCGCCGATCTCTCCGAGAAGGCGGGCGCCAACGTCCAGGAGGTCGCGCGCGGCATTGGCCTCGACAACCGCATCGGCACCAAATTCCTGCATGCCGGTCCCGGTTTTGGCGGCTCGTGCTTCCCGAAGGACACCAAGGCCCTGATCAAGATCGCGCAGGACTACGATGTCTCCTTGCGCATCGTCGAATCCGTGCTGGCGGTCAACGAGAACCGCAAGCGCGCGATGGCGCGCAAGGTGAGTCAGGCGCTCGGCGGCTCGTTGCGCGGCAAGACCATTGCGGTGCTCGGCCTCACCTTCAAGCCAGACACCGACGACATGCGCGATGCGCCGTCGATCCCGCTGGTGACGGGCCTGATCGACATGGGCGCGAAGGTCAAAGCCTTCGATCCCGTCGGCATGGAGCAGGCCAAGGGCGAACTGCCCGATATCACCTATTGCGAGGACGCCTATTCCTGCGCGCAAGGCGCTGATGCGCTCGTCATCGTTACCGAATGGGTGCAGTTCCGTGCGCTCGATCTCGACCGGCTGAAGAGCGTCATGGCGCAGCCCGTGGTCGTCGACCTGCGCAACATCTACCGCCCCGAGGACATGGAAGCCGCCGGCTTCACCTATGACAGCATCGGCCGGCCGCCTGTGCAGGGCTGATCGCCACACACGATTGTCATACCCCGCGAAGGCGGGGTATCCAGTAATCCCGATCTTCGTGATGATCGGGATCTGAGTTGACTGGATCACCCGCCCGGCGCGCAAGGCGGGTGATGACGGATGCGAGATCTTGCCCCGCAGTTTCGACACGCCCCTCCCGATCGATGCCGTGCTCGACGATTTGTCGCGCACGCTGGAGGCCAACAATGCCGCCGTGCTGGTGGCGCCGCCCGGCGCCGGCAAGACCACGCGCGTGCCGCTGGCGCTGCTCGATGCGCCCTGGGCGAAGGACAAGAAGATCATTGTGCTGGAGCCGCGGCGCATCGCGGCGCGGGCCAGCGCCGACCGCATGGCCAAATCGCTGGGCGAACGCGCCGGCGAGACCGTCGGCTATCGCGTCCGGTTCGGCTCGAAGATCTCGCGCACCACGCGCATCGAGGTGGTGACCGAGGGCATCTTCACCCGCCAGATCCTCGACGATCCCGAGTTGTCAGGCGTTGCCGCCGTCCTGTTCGATGAATTCCACGAGCGCTCGCTCGATGCCGACATGGGCCTGGCGCTGGCCCGTGACGCCCAAACCGGCCTGCGCGAGGACTTGCGCATCCTCGTGATGTCGGCAACGCTCGATGGTGCACGCGTCGCAAAGCTGCTTGGCGATGCACCCGTCGTCGCGAGCGAGGGCCGCGCCTTCCCCGTCGAGACGCGCTATCTCGGCCGCAAGACGGACGCGCCGGTGGAGCGGCAGATGGCGGATGCGATTGCATCCGCGCTGCGTGCCGACAGCGGCTCCGTGCTGGCGTTCCTGCCCGGCGCCGCCGAAATCCGTCGCACCCAGAACTTTCTCAGCGAACGCGTGCAGGACGCCTCGATCGAGATCGTGCCGCTGTTCGGCGCGCTCGATGCCGCCGTGCAGGACCGAGCCATTGCGCCGGCGCCCAAGGGCACGCGCAAGGTGGTGCTGGCGACGTCGATCGCGGAGACCTCGCTGACGATCGAAGGCGTGCGCATCGTGGTCGATTCCGGTCTTGCCCGCGTGCCGCGCTACGAGCCGGACATCGGGCTGACGCGGCTCGAGACCGTGCGCGCCGCGCGCGCGGCAGTGGATCAGCGCCGCGGTCGCGCCGGCCGTACCGAGCCAGGTATCTGCTACCGGCTCTGGGACGAGCCGCAGACGGCTTCACTCGCGCCGTACACGCAACCGGAAATTCTCAGCGCGGATCTCTCATCGCTGGTGCTCGATCTCGCGCAATGGGGCGTCGGCGATCCTGCCGCGCTGTCGTTCCTCGATCCGCCGCCGGCGCCCGCTTGGAAGGAGGCAAAAAGCCTGCTCTCCGAGCTCAACGCACTCGATGGCGATGGCCGCATCACCGCAGAGGGAAAAAGCCTGCGTGCACTGGCGCTGCCGCCGCGGCTGGCGCGCATGATCGTGGATTCGCATCGCGCAGGCGAGGGCGAAGCCGCCGCCGAGATCGCGGCCATCATCACCGAGCGCGGGCTTGGCGGTGACAGCGTCGATCTCGAGCACCGGCGCGATCAATTCCGCCGCGACCGCTCGCCGCGCGCCGGCAGCGCCCGCGATCTGGCACGGCGCTGGGCCTCGCAAGTGGCGGCTTCGGAGAAGGCGGGACCGCAGGATGATCTCTCGACCGGTTTGATGCTCGCCTATGCGTTCCCGGACCGCGTCGCGCGCAATCGCGGCAATGGCAGTTTCGTGCTTGCCAACGGTCGTGGCGCTGCCGTCGAGCAGACCTCCTCGCTCGCCCGCGCGCCCTATATCGCGATTGGCGAGATGACGGGAACGGCGGCGAGCGGGCGTATCCTGCTCGCTGCGCAGATCACTGAGAGCGAGATCGAGCGGCATTTCGCCGAGCATATCGAGAGCGCCGACGAGATTTCGTTCGACCGCGGCGCCATGGCGCTGCGCGCGCGGCGCAAGCGCGTGCTGCACGCGATCACGCTGTCCGAGGCGACACTGGCCGTGTCGCCCTCCGAGGACACCGCGCGCATTTTCGCGGATGGATTGATCGCCGCCGGCCTCGATCGGCTGCCCTGGTCGAAGGCTGCAAAGCAATGGCGCGACCGGGTGTTGTTCCTGCGCAAGGCCGAGGGCGACAGCTGGCCCGACCTGTCCGACGAGGGATTGATCGCGCGCCGCGACGACTGGCTGGTGCCGGCGCTCTACGACAAGATCGCACTCAAGGACATCTCGCCCGGCGATCTCTCCGACGCGCTGATGGCGCTGCTGCCGTGGGAGATGCGCGCGCGGCTCGAGCGCGAGGCGCCGACGCATTTCGAGGCGCCGACAGGAAGCGTGCTCGCGATCGACTACGAGGCCGAGCAGGGGCCGACCATCGCGGTGCGGCTGCAGGAATTGTTCGGCCTCAACAGCCATCCCTCCATCGCGGCCGGCAAGGTGCCGCTGGTGCTGGAATTGCTGTCGCCGGCGCAGCGCCCGGTGCAGGTGACGCGCGACCTTCCCGGTTTCTGGCGCGGCAGCTACGCCGCGGTCCGTTCCGACCTGCGCGGCCGCTATCCCCGTCATCCCTGGCCGGACGATCCGGCCAGCGCAGTGCCGACCCGACGCGCCAAGCCGCGCGGAACGTGAGGGCGCGTTAACCGTCCGCTCATCCTTTTCGTCAAAATAGCATCGCTCTGGCCGCAGCAATGCTCGCGGCCTGGCGTGTCGCGTGTTGAAATCGGGCTTTCCGGCTCGGAAGTGGTGTGATGCGTAACATTATGATCATCGCAGCCGTCATGATCGGCCTCGGCACCTTCATGGCGCAGATGGCGGACAAGATGAGCTCCGCCTCCGCAAGCTCGGTGCCGCGCACCACGTTCGCCGTCGCGGCAGCCGCGCCTGCCGGGGGCCGCAGCCTTGCCATTTCCCGCGATGGCCGCGGTCATTTCCAGACCGAGGGCCGGATCGACGGCCAGCGCATCGGCTTCATGCTCGACACCGGCGCCTCCGTGGTTGCGCTGAATGAGACCTCGGCCGCCCGCTTCGGCCTGCGTCCCTCGCGCGGCGATTACAACGCCACCGTCTCCACCGCCAACGGCACCATCAAGGCCGCGCGCACCCGCATCGCGATGCTCGAGGTCGGCGGTCTGGTCGTGCGCGACGTCGATGCCATGGTGCTGCCCGACGAGGCGCTGTCGGAAAACCTGCTCGGCCTCTCCTTCCTCTCCCGCCTGAAGCGCTTCGAATATTCCAACGGCCAGATGGTGCTGGAGCAGTAGGCGGAGCCTTTCGCGATCAAGCGCCGTCCATTTCAAGATAGCTATTTGCCTCGACCGCCCTCGCGGTAACGTTTCTTCGTTACCAAACTGCCGCAATTATCGGCCATAAGCCTTCATTCCCGCCTTCCGCTGCGGCCTGGCATTCGCTAAGGCTGCATCAATTCCTGCCCTTTTTCACGAGACCGTCTCAATGTTCCCCAAGCCGAAATCCGTATTGCTGCCCAACACCTACGCCTTCGAATCCGAGCCGATGGTGAAGCCCACGGGCTTTCGCGAATACGACGCGCGCTGGTTGTTCCAGAAGGAAATCAACCTGATGGGTGTGCAGGCGCTCGGCATGGGGCTGGGCGCGCTGATCGCCGAACTCGGCATCAAGCAGGAGATCGTCACTGGCCACGACTTCCGTGGCTATTCGGCCTCGATCAAATACGCGCTGATCTCCGGCCTGATGGCGGCGGGCTGCAAGGTGCACGACATCGGCCTCGCCGTGACGCCGATGGCCTATTTCGCGCAGTTCGATCTCGACGTGCCCGCTGTCGCGATGGTGACCGCCTCGCACAACGACAATGGCTGGACCGGCGTGAAGATGGGCGCCAACCGTCCGCTGACCTTCGGTCCCGACGAGATGACGCGGCTGAAGGAGATCGTGCTGGGCGCCGAATTCAAGAACAAGGCCGGCGGCTCCTACCAATTCCACGAGAACTATCCGGCGCGCTACATCGCCGATCTCACCTCTCGTCCGAAGCTGAAGCGCAAGCTCAAGGTCGTTGCGGCCTGCGGCAACGGCACCGCCGGCGCCTTCGCGCCGCAGGTGCTGGAGGCGATCGGCTGCGAGGTGATCCCGCTCGACACCGAGCTCGACCACACCTTCCCGAAATACAATCCGAACCCCGAAGACATGGAGATGCTGCACGCGATCCGCGATGCGGTGCTGCATCACAAGGCCGATGTCGGCCTCGGCTTCGACGGCGACGGCGACCGCTGCGGCGTCGTCGACAATACCGGCGAGGAGATTTTTGCCGACAAGGTCGGCGTGATGCTGGCGCGCGACATGTCGGCGATCCACAAGGACGCGCAGTTCATCGTCGACGTGAAATCGACCGGCCTGTTCGTCACCGATCCGGTGCTGCAGAAGCAGGGTGCGAAGGTCGCCTATTGGAAGACCGGCCATTCCTACATGAAGCGCCGCACCAACGAGACCGGCGCGCTGGCGGGCTTCGAGAAGTCCGGCCACTTCTTCTTCAACAAGCCGTATGGACGCGGCTATGACGACGGCCTGGTGTCGGCGATCGCGATCTGCGACATGCTCGACCGCGCGCCGGGCAAGTCGATGGCGGACCTGAAGAACGCGCTGCCGAAGACATGGTCGTCGCCGACCATGTCGCCACATTGCGCCGACGAGACCAAATACGGCGTCATCGACCAGGTGGTGAAGCATTTTGAGGGCTTGCAGGCCAAGGGCGCCAAGATCGGCGGGCAGGCAATCCGCGATCTCGTCACCGTCAATGGCGTGCGCGTCACGGTCGAGGACGGCAGCTGGGGCCTGGTGCGCGCCTCCTCCAACAAGCCCGAGCTCGTCGTCGTGGTCGAGAGCCCGGTATCCGAGCAGCGCATGCACGACATGTTCGAGATGGTGAACAGCGTGCTGCGCACGCATCCCGAGGTCGGCGAGTACAATCAGAAGATTTGAGGTTGCTCGAGTGAGGCACGATCCGTGCCTGTCTCTCCGCTGTCATTCCCCGCGAAAGCGGGGAATCCAGTACGCCGCAGCTTCTCCGTATCCAATCGCTGTCTCTGGAATACTCGATCGCCCGGCCTTCGCCGGGCGATGACAGCGTCTGTGTGGCGCGACCTACGCCGCCACCACCGCCGGGATCGGCAGCGCGGTGACCGACTTGATCTTCTCCATCGCGAAGCGCGAGGTGACGTTCTTCAGCGGCACGGCGCTGATCAGCTTCTTGTAGAATACGTCATAGGCCTGCATGTCCGCGACCACGACGCGCAGCATGTAGTCGACGTCGCCGGCCATGCGATAGAACTCCATCACCTCGGGCATGGCGCTGACGGCTTCGGCGAATTTCTTCAGCCAGGCGTCGGAATGATCGGAGCTTTCCACCGACACGAACACGGAGATGCCGAGCCCGATCTTGTTCTGGTCGACCAGGGCCACCCGTTTCAGGATCACGCCGTCAGCCTCCAGGCGCTGGATCCGCTTCCAGCAGGGGGTCGAGGACAGCCCGACGCGGTCGCCGATCTCGGCGACGGACAGCGAGGCATCCTCCTGCAGCACCATCAGGATCTTGCGGTCGATGGCATCGAGGCGGCGGCTGGTCTCGGGGATCTGGACGGCGACGTCGGTCATTTGAAGAACTTTGTTCCATTTCAGGGGCCGATTTCCCTGATATAGAGAAAATCTTTCCCCAGCAAGCCCATAATCTCGGCTCATCCATGGAATTGATCTAGGGCCTCCCTCGCAAAAACTCTTCAACTTCAATGCGTTGGGGTGCAGCCATGCCACCGCCATGGCGAGTGCATTTCAGTGCTGCCGCGGCCGCGGCGAATCGCAGCGCCTGCCGCACGTCGCCGCTCTCAGCGAGGCCGAGCGCGAAGGCGCCATGAAACACGTCGCCGGCGCCGAGCGTATCGACCGCCTGGACCGGGAAGGCCGCGGTCTCCTCCAGCTCGCCTGTCTCGTTCAGCCAGATGGTACCAAGCGGGCCGCGGGTTGCGGCAAGGAAGGCGGGCGTCAGCCTGGCCAGGCGTTGCAACGCTTCGGCGTCGTCGGCGATGCCGGCGGTCTCCTGCACCTGCTCGCTGGCGAACAGCAGATGCGAGCCGGCGGTCAGCAGGCCGTCCTGCAACGACATCGCGCGATCGACGCCGACGATGACGGGAATGCCGCGTCGCCGGGCCTCGGCGCAGAGATCAATGCAGAATGAGGCACAGCGGCTTTCGACGAGGACGGCGCGGCAATCGGCCAGCAATTCGTCGGCATCAGGCAGCTTCACGCTCCACAGGCCGGGATCGCGATAGATCGTGAGCGTCCGTTCGCCCGAGGGCTCGATCATGATCGCGGACACCGGCGTGGTCACATCAGGCATGCGCACGATGTGCGTGGTGTCGATGCTCTCCTGCGCCATTTGGTCGAGGATGAAGCCGCTCGATGTCTCTCGCGCATCGCCCATGGGGCCAGCGAAAAAGACGTGACCACCAAGTCGCGCAATTGCAATCGCGGCATTGAGCGCGTTGCCGCCGCAGATCTCCAAGAGGTGGCTGGCGTTGGCCTTGCTGCCGCGCGCCGGCACGGCCTCGACCCGAAAGGTGAGGTCGCGCACGGGAATGCCGATGCAGAGGATGCGCGGCGCGATCCCAGATGCGGCCATCGGCGGTCAGCTCTTGTCGTGCACCCAGCGGCCGAGCAAATGATGGGCGATCGCGAAGGGATGCGGGCCGGCGAGCCCGTCCGGATGCGTCCGCGTCAGCATCAGGGCGGCCTCCTCGCGCGTGAACCAGCGCGCATCCTCCAGCTCCGAGTGATCGACGACGATGTCCTCGCTCACGGCCCTCGCACTGCAGCCGATCATCAGCGACGACGGATAGGGCCAGGGCTGCGTCATGTAATATTGCACGTCGGTGCAGCGGATCCCGGATTCTTCCAGGATCTCGCGGCGCACCGCGTCCTCGATGGTCTCGGCGGCCTCGACGAAGCCGGCGAGGCACGAATACATCCCTGCCGGAAACTGCTTCTGGCGGCCGAGCAGGCACTTGTCGCCGGAGGCGACGTGCATGATCACGACAGGGTCAGTCCGGGGAAAATGCTCGGCCTTGCAAGCCGGGCACTCGCGCTTCCAGCCGCCTTCCTTCATCGCGCTGCGAGAGCCGCAATTGGCGCAATAGCCGTGGCGCTGGTGCCAACCGACCATCGACTTCGCCATCGCGATCGCCGACAGCTCGTCGGGGGGAATCGCGCCCTGCATCGCCATGCCGCGCAGCTCGGTCACGGTGTAGTCCTCGCGTCCGACCAGCTTCTCGGCCGCGGCCTGCGACAGGCCCATGCCGAACATCGCGGCGCCGTCCCGCAGCCCCAGGAAGATCGTGCCGGGATTGGCGCCGCACTTCAGCGCCTCATCGATCGCGAGCAGCGCGCGAATCTTGTCGCCCTCGCGCTTGATCAGGAGCGAGTCGCGGTAAACGACATAAGCGCGCGAGGAGGGCTTCTGCTCCATCGCGAACAGCTTTTGGTCGTCGCGGCGCAGATGCGCGGCGCGATCGAGGATGTTGGTGACGAAGGCCGGCTGTCCCAGCGGAAATGCGTTGAATGCTGACATTATCGTTCTTTCAACCCAACCAGATCTTGCGGCGAAGCGCGCTGATAAAATTCTGAACCTCTGCGGCGTCATGCGCCAACGGCGGCATCACACCCCAGACCGGCCGCGGCCAGGCCGCGTCACTGGTGCGCCGCGCGATGATGTGAACATGAAGCTGCGGCACGAGGTTGCCGAGCGCCGCGACATTGAGCTTGTCGCATCTGGTGATCTCCTTCAGCGCGCGCGAGACGCGGGAGATCTCGGTCATCAGCTGCGCCTGGTGCACCTCGTCGAGATCGATGATCTCGACCGCGTCAGCGCGCCGCGGCACCAGCAGCAGCCAGGGATAATGCGCGTCCTTGATGACCAGCACCTTCGACAGCGGCAGATCGCCGATGTCGATAGTGTCCTCTTTCAGGCGGGAGTGCAGCGTCCAGGCGGGTTCGGGCATATGCGTTTCCGGATGGCCCGACGGGGACGGGCGTGTTGGGCCCGACCATACGATAGGGAGTTGGCGAGGGGAAGGATGGCGCCCCGCTCTTGCTGCATACACGGTCGTCGTTTGAAGCGTCGTTCCGCGGTACAACGACCTGTGTTCATCGTTAGATCACGCGGTACGGGTCCCGGCGTTCGCCGGGACGACAGCGGAGTTTGTAGCTGCGACCGCAGGCTCACACCTCCGCCAGCACCCTTGCATTGGCGCGGATCGAGGCCTCGCTGACGCGAATGCCGAGGCCGGGGCCGTCGGGCACCACGACATGGCCGGCGCGGTTGGCGACGCGCTCCTCCAGCACGTCCTCGGTCAGCACATGATGGGGCATGTAGAATTCGCAGCCGAGCGAAATGCCAGGCGTCGCCGCAATCAGCTGCGTGCCGGCGGCTAGGCCAATGCCGCCTTCCCACAGCGTGCCGCCATAGCCGGGCAGGCCGGCGATGTCGGCGATGGCCATGATCGCCTGCGCCTCGAACAGGCCGCCGGCCTTCATCAGCTTGATCGAAACGGCGTCGGCGGCCTCGCGGCGCACCACTTCCATCATGTCGCGGCGGTCGAAGCAGCTTTCGTCGGCAAGCACGGGCGTTTCCAGCGCCGCGGTGAGCTGGGCCATCACGTCGAGATATTTGCGCGGCACCGGCTGCTCGATGAAGGTCGGCGCGAACTCTTCGACGTCGCGCAAAATCTTGATGGCGCCGAACGGCGCGAGAGCCTGGTTGTAGTCGACGCGCAGATCGACCTTGTCGCCGAACTCCTTTCGGATCGCTTCGAGATGGTCGAGATCCTCGCGATGCGGCTTCACGCCGGTCTTGACCTTGTAGATGACATTGCCGTCCGGAACCATCTTTCGCATGCGCTCGAGATCGGCGGCGAAATCCGGATCGGCGATGGAGAAGGAGAGGGGAATGGTGTCGCGCACGCGGCCGCCGAGGAGGTCGGCGACCGAGAGCCCTGACGATTTGCCGACGATGTCGAGCAGCGCCATCTCGATGGCGACCTTGGCTTCGGCATGGCCGACCAGCGCGCGGTCGAGCTCGGCCATCAGCGCACGAACGCGGCGCACCGGCTTTTCGAGGACGATGGGACGCAAGTAGATATCGAGCGCGGCGAACGCGGCTTCCGGCGTTCCCGTGAACACTTCCCACGGCGCCGCCTCGCCCCAGCCGACCACGCCGTCGCTCGCGGTGAGCTCGATCAGCACGCGCTTCACCGTGCCCTTGACGTTGCCGACGCCCTGCAGGCGCGCCATCTTGATCGGGCTCTCGATCAGGAACAGCCTGAGACGTTCGACGGTTGCTTCGCTCATGTCAGGCCTCCATTGACGTGCCAGACCTGGCCGGTGACGTAGGATGCTTTTGGGGATGCCAGGAAGGCGATGATCTCGGCGACCTCTTGCGGTCGCCCGCGGCGGCGCATCGGGATCAGCGCTTCGGTCGCGGCGATCTGCTCGGGCGATAGCCGGCTCTCGCTCGGCTTGTCCTTGACGATGAGGCCGGGCGACACCGCGTTGACGGTGATGCCGTCGCTGGCGAGCTCGATCGCGGTCAGTCGCACCAGCGCTTCCAGCGCGGAACGGCTTGCGGCCGTTGCCGCGAACGGCGCGAATTCGGGCCGGATCGCGTGCGCAACGAAGGAGGACACGGCGACGATCCGTGCATCATGCCCCGCGCGCAGCAGTGGGAGCGCGGCATCAACCAGACGCGTGAAGGCCAGCGCAGACTCGTCCATCGCCTGCCGGAATTGATCCGCCGGCGTGCCGATCGCGCTGCCGCGGCGGGCATGGCCGCCGACCAGGATCAATCCGTCGAGCCGGCCGAAGGCGGCCTTCGCGGCGGCGATGGCGTCGGTGGCCGCGCTCTCCTCGGCGAGATCGCCAAGGCAACTTGCTGCCACGGCGCCTTTCGCTTCAATGTCCGCCGCGGTGGCTTGAAGACCTTCTGCGTTCGATCGCGTGTGGAGCAGAAGCCCTACGCCCGGCGCGGCGAGCAGTTTGGCGGTGGCGCGGCCGATGCCGCTGGCGGCACCGGTGACGAGATAGACGCGGTTGATATCGGACATCACGATGCCGTTGTGGCTGGCGGCAGCGCGCCGGTGCGGTGGAAATGGCTGAGGAAAGCGCGGGTGGCGGCTTCCTTTGGGTTGTCGATCACCTGCCGCGCCGGGCCTTCCTCGACCACGACGCCGTCGCGCATGAAGATGAGGCGGTCGGCGACCTCGCGGGCAAAGGCGATCTCATGCGTCACGATCACCATGGTCATGCCCTCGGAGGCCAGTTGCTGGATCACGTTCAGCACCTCACCGACCAGTTCGGGATCGAGCGCCGAGGTCGCCTCGTCGAACAGCATCACGTCAGGCTCCATCGCGAGCGCGCGCGCAATCGCGACGCGCTGCTTCTGTCCGCCGGACAGCGTCGCCGGATATTGGTCGGCCTTCTCCGCAAGCCCCACCTTGGCGAGCTGCGTCCGCGCAAGCTTTTCGGCGTCGGCCTTGGCCATGCGCCGCACCGTGACCGGTCCCTCCATCACGTTCTCAAGCGTCGTCATGTGCGGGAACAGATTGAAGTGCTGGAACACCATGCCGGTGGTGGCGCGGAATTTTGCCAGCGTCTTCACGTCGGGCAGCTTCGCACCGTCACCGAACGCAAAGCGCGTGTCGCCGACACGAACGCTGCCGCCATCGGGCACGACCAGCAAGTTGATGCAGCGGAGCAGCGTCGACTTGCCCGAGCCTGATGGCCCGATCAGCGCGACCACGCCGCCCTTGGCGACGTCGAGATTGATGTTCTTCAAAACCTCGTTGCTGCCAAAGCTCTTGCGCAGGCTGCGGATCTCGATCTTTTGCGTCTCGCTCATTCGCTGACCGCCAATCGCTTCTCGCCGCGGCGGACGAGGATGGTGAGGGGAATCAGGATCGCCGCATAGGCGACCGCGACCGCGGTGTAGGTCTCCAGCGGCCGGTAGCTGTCATGGGCGGCGACCTGGCTCTGATAGACGAGGTCGGGCACTGCCAGCACCGAGACCAGCGAGGTATTCTTGAACTGGATGATCGACTGGTTCATCAGCGCCGGGATCATGCGCTTGATGGCCTGCGGCAGCACGATGCGCCGCATGGTCTGGATCGGCGTCATGCCCAGCGCGGCGCCGGCTTCGGACTGCCCGCGGTCGATCGAGATGATGCCGCCGCGGATGATTTCCGAATAGAACGAGCCGCCATAGAGCGAGAGCGCCAGCGCCGAGGCCGTGATCGGCGTCATCTCGACGCCGGCGAGGATCGGCAGCGCGTAATAGAACCAGATCAGCTGCACCAGGATCGGCGTGCAGCGAAACGCCTCGATGAAGGTGAGGGCGAGGAGGCGGACGGGCTTGAAGCGTGACAGGCTGCCGAACGCGCCGAACAGGCCGAACAGCAGGCCGCACACGACGATGACCACGGTGAAGCCGACGGTGACGCCGAGCCCGTTGAGAAAGAGCCAGCGATAGCTCCAGAGGATGCCGAAGTCCCACTGATACATGTGTGTTTTTACTCAGCCGGCGAAAAGCTTGGAACGGTGTCGCGTCGTTCTCGGTGCACCCTCCCGCTTGCGGGGGAGGTCGACGCGCTCGGCAGCGCACTTGCGCGCCAGAGCGCGGCGGGTGGGGGCTCTCTCCTTTGGGGGAGTCTCTTTGTGGAGAAACCCCCACCCCAACCCTCCCCCGCAAGCGGGAGAGGGGGCAGAGCGGAGTGCGCGGAGATAGCCAGCCTAACCTTACCGGTTGTTACAGCGAAACGCCCGGCGGAATGTCCGCTTCGGTCACGCCCACCAGCTCCATGTTTGTGATGATCGCGTTGCGGATGAAGCCGAGGCCCTTGTTGAAGTCGATCCAGGTGTTGACGTAGTCGCGCCAGGTCTTGTCGGTCTCGCGGCGGAAGCCGGCATTCGAGGTCGTGGCGAAGATCGGCGTCGGCAACACGAGCTGGCCGAGCGAGGGGTTCTTCTTCAGCACGGTCAAGGACAGCATGGTGATCAGACACTGCGCGTCGACGCGGCCGGTCTGCAGCGCGGCGGTGGCGTCGTCCGCGGTCTTCAGCCGCGTGATCTGCGCCTTCGGTGTCAGGCGGCTGACGACCTGATCGTGCGAGGAGCCCTGGTCGACCGCGATCTTGATGTCGGGTGAGTTCAGCTCGGCCCAGCTCTTCGGCTTGAAGTCCTTCTTGCAGAGGATGGCGAAGGCGTTGTTGAACACCGGCACCGAGAAGTCGACCACCAGCGCGCGCTTCGGGGTCGGGTTGAGGCCGAAGAAGATGTCGATCTTGTTGGCCTGCAGATCGAGCACCGAATTGCCCCAGGTGGTCTCGGTGATCTCGAGCTCGGCCTCCATATCGTCGGCGAGCCCCTTGGCGATGTCGATGTAGAAGCCCTTCCACTGACCGCTGGAGAGATCCTTCATGTAATAGGGAGCGCCGCCGCCGACCGCGCCGATCCGCATCTTCTTGGTCCGGCGGATCCGGGCGAAGGTCGATTCGTTCGGATCGGCGGTCTGGGCCACGGCGGGCGAAGCCAGCGCGGCCGCGGTCATCGCGCCAAGTCCGACAATCGATGCAACATCACGACGTGTAACCATTGGGATCAATCGCTTTTCTGGTTGGGACAGGTTCCGGCAGGTTCATACCAAGGTCGCACTTTCAGTGAAAGCACAGCCTATCGGCTGGGCAGATCGGGAATTGCCCGGATGCTGGGCAGGCACCGTCGATCAAGGGCGATCGCCGCTTGCTTTCCGCCCCTTTTGGCCCCAAATAGGGACCGGGAGATTGGCGGTGGACGAGCCACTCGCCAACCGGGTCAGGTCCGGAAGGAAGCAGCCCTAACGAGGTCCGGATCGGGTCGCTCGTCAGTCTCCTACCTGTTTTTCGAGCGAATCAGCGCCGGCGGCACCAGCCGCCAGCGCGCTCCTTTCCGCAAAAGCCGGCCAAGAGACATTTCATTGCGGATCGACCGATGACCGACGCTGGCGCCCCTCCCAACCCCGACAGCGCCGGCCCGGGCAACGCGCCCTACCGGGTGCTGGCGCGCAAATACCGTCCCTCCAGTTTCGACGATCTGATCGGCCAGGAAGCGGTGGTCCGCACCGTCTCCAATGCGTTCGAGACCGGGCGAATTCCGCAGGCCTGGATCCTCACCGGCGTCCGCGGCGTCGGCAAGACCACCACTGCGCGCATCCTGGCCCGTGCACTCAACTACGAGATGCCGGATGGTTCGGTGAAGGGCCCGACCATCCACATGCCGACCCTGGGCGTGCATTGCCAGGCGATCATGGAAAGCCGGCACATGGACGTGCTGGAAATGGACGCGGCCTCGCACACAGGCGTTGACGACGTCCGCCAGATCAATGACAGCGTGCGCTACGCGCCGGCCAGCGCGCGCTACAAGGTCTACATCATCGACGAAGTCCACATGCTGTCGACGGCGGCGTTCAACGCCTTCCTGAAGACGCTGGAGGAACCGCCGGAGCACGCCAAATTCGTGTTCGCGACGACCGAGATCCGCAAGGTTCCCGTCACCGTGCTGTCGCGCTGCCAGCGTTTCGACCTGCGCCGCGTCGAGGCCGACGTGCTGATGAAGCACCTCGCCAATATCGCCGCGAAGGAAAGCGTCGAGATCGAGCCGGAGGCGCTCGGCATCATCGCGCGCGCCGCCGAAGGCTCGGTGCGTGATTCGCTGTCGCTGCTCGATCAAGCCATTGCCCATGCGGCAGGCACGGTGAAGGCCGACGCGGTCAGGCAGATGCTGGGGCTCGCCGACCGCACCCGCGTCATCGACCTCTTCGATTCGCTGGCGCGCGGCGATATCGCCGCCGCCTTCAAGGAGTTCCGCGACCAGTACGACGTCGGCGCCGATCCCATCGTCGTGCTCTCGGACCTTGCCGAATTCGTCAATTTCGTCACCCGCGTGAAGGTCATTCCGGCGATTGCCGACAACGTCGCCTATGGCGAGACCGAGCGGGTTCGCGCCAAGGAGTTCGCCTCGAAAATCTCGATGCGCGTGCTGTCGCGGATGTGGCAGATGCTGCTCAAGGGCATCACCGAGGTGCAGGCCGCAACGCGCCCGGCTGCGGCCGCCGAGATGGTGTTGGTGCGCATCGCCTATGTCGCCGACCTGCCGACGCCGGACGAAGCGATCAGGATGCTGGAGCAGAACGGCGGCGGCTCGCCGGTCGCGAGCGGCGGCGGCGCTGCACGCAGCGTACCGGCCGCGCCGACGGCCTCCGCAGCGCCTGTTCGCATGCCGACCTCGTCGCCTTCATTTGGCGGTGGTGGTGCGCGGCCGCAGATGGCCGCACCTGCGCCGGATCCGCAAGGCGCGGCGCCGGCGTTGCGCATCACGAGTTTCACCCAGCTCGTCGCGCTGGCCGGGCAGAAGCGCGACATCATGACCAAGAGCGCGCTCGAAGGCGACATGCGCCTCGTCCGTTTCGAGGAGGGCCGGCTGGAGGTCGCGCTCGAGCCGAACGCCTCCAAGACCATGATCTCCGAGCTCGCGAGGAAATTCGAGCTGTGGACCGGCCGCCGCTGGACGGTGATCGTCTCCAACGAGCAGGGCCAGCCGACGCTGCGCTCGGTGAACCAGGCGGCGAAGCAGGAGCATGCCCGTACCGCGGAGGCCGATCCGCGCGTGCGGGAGGTGCTGTCGCGTTTCCCCGGCGCGAAGGTTGTCGAGGTCCGCAGGCTTGCCCCCGAGACGCCGGAAGCCAATATAAACGCTGACTATGGCAGTGACGATCCGCCCGACGGTTCCGACGGCGACGATCTCTGAGCCCATCTTTTTCCAAGGACGAGCACCGATGGCTGATTTTCTCGGCATGATGAAGCAGGCGGCGCAGCTGCAATCCAAGATGCAGGAGATGCAGGAGCAGCTGGGCAACGTGGAAGTCGAGGGCATTTCCGGCGGCGGCCTCGTCGCCGTGCGCATGACCGCGAAGATGGACGTCAAGGGCATCAAGATCGACCCCTCGCTGATGAAGCCGGAAGAGCGCGAAGTGCTCGAAGATCTGCTCGTGACCGCGCTCAGTGATGCCCGCCGCAAGGCGGAGACCGCGATGCAGGAGAAGATGCAGTCGCTGACCGGCGGTCTCGGCCTGCCGCCGGGGTTGTTCGGCCAATAAGATGGGCGCGGTTGCAGGTCCCGAAATCGAGCGGCTGGTGCAGCTTCTCGCGCGGCTGCCGGGCCTCGGTCCGCGCTCGGCGCGGCGCGCGGCGCTGCATCTGATCAAGAAGCGCGAAGCGCTGATGATGCCGCTGGCCTCGGCCATGCAGGTCGCGCTCGACAAGGTCCAGGTCTGCAAGACCTGCGGCAACATCGATACGCAAAATCCCTGCACTGTCTGCACCGATCCGAAGCGCGATGACGCCATCATCGTCGTCGTCGCCGACGTCGCCGATCTCTGGGCGCTGGAGCGCGCCAATGCGACCCAGGGTCGCTATCATGTGCTGGGCGCGACATTGTCGCCGCTCGACGGCGTCGGCCCGCAGGATCTGACCATCGACGCGCTGGTCGCGCGCGCACATGATTCTCGGGTGCATGAAATCATCCTGGCGCTGAATGCGACGGTAGACGGCCAGACCACGGCGCACTACATCACCGACCTGCTTCAGGACGCCAACGTAAAAGTAACCCGGCTGGCCCATGGTGTGCCTGTCGGTGGCGAGCTTGATTATCTCGATGAAGGTACGCTATCGGCCGCGATGCGGCAGCGTACCCTGTTCTAGCCATCCAGACTTTACGGAACGGACGACATGACGAAACTTTTCGCCACACGCTTGGCTTTGGTCGCGACGATGATGCTGCTGGCGGGCCCGGCCATCTCCGCGCAGCAGGACGACGGGGCGCCGCCGCCGTCCAAGCCCGGCAAGCCGATCAACGCCGGCGAGGTGTTGTCCGGCGAGTTGAACGCCTTGAAAGTGCGCGACGTCAAGAATGCCGGCAAGCGGGTTGCGACCTACCAGATCACGTCCGAGCCGCGCCGCCTGCCGCCGCCGAACGGGTTGTGCAATCTCGAGACCGGGCCCGAGACCTTCCAGCTCGTTCCGAGCGGCGATGCGCAAGCGGCGCAGCTGAAGACGTTCGTCGGCAAGGAAATCTCGGTCAAGGTCGACGAAGTCGCCTGCGCCAGCGATCCCGGCCAGATGAGCGAAGCCGTGATCACGAAGTGGAGCCTGATCAAGAAGCAGTAGGGGGCGGCGAGGCGACATGCCGTAGGGTGGGCAAAGCGAAGCGTGCCCACCACCTCTCTGGAATTCCTGGCGCGATGGTGGGCACGGCGCGTCGCGCCTTTGCCCACCCTACGAGACCTTCAAACTACGAGACCATCACACCCTGACTGGCCCCAGCGCCTCAAAATGCCCGCGCTTCTGCAACCAGGCGAGCAGCAGCAGGCTCGGAATCGCCACCAGCACGCAGATCACGAAGAACAGCGGCCAGCCCGTCGTCTCCGCGACATAGCCCGCACTCGACGACAGATAGGTCCGCCCCACCGCCGCGAGCGCGGTGAGCAGCGCATATTGCGTCGCCGTGTGCAGCGGGTTCTGGCACAGCGCGGAGAGGTAGGCGACGAAGATCACGGTGCCGATCGCGCTGGTGAAGTTCTCGGCGCAGATCGCGAGTGCCAGCGCCCATTGATTGGTGCCGACCATTGCGAGCCAGGCAAAGGACAAATTGGCCAGCGCCTGCACCACGCCGCCGATCCAGAGGCTGGTCGCGAGCGAATAACGCCGCGCGACGAAGCCGCCGGCAAACCCGCCGATCAGGGTGGCGGCGAGGCCGACGCCCTTCACGATCGCCGCATAATCGTTGCGGGTGAAGCCGAGGTCGATCACGAACGGCGCCGTCATCGTGCCCGAGAAGGCATCGGTGAACTTGAACAGCACGACGAAGGCGAGCGCGGCGAGTGCGTCCTTGCGCGACAGGAATTCGGAGAACGCGCCGATCGCCGCGCTCAACACACGTGCAAATGCGGTCTCGGTTTGTGTCGCAGCTTCCGCCTGTGCGGATTGCGCCGGCTCGGTCGCCACCAGCGCGGTGATCGTGCCGATCAGCACCATCGCGGCCATCACCACGTAGCCCCACATCCACGCCGAGGTGCGGGCTATGCCGGTGCCTTCGAAGCCCGAGACGATGAACAGCGCGCCCGCGGTCGAGACCAGCATTCCGATGCGGTAGGCCGCAACGTAAGCCGCCATGCCGGCGGCCTGCTCGCTCTCCGGCAGGCTCTCGACGCGGAAGGCGTCGACCACGATGTCCTGCGTCGACGACGTCGTCGCCACCAGCAGCGCGCCCAGCGCGACGTAGAACGGCGAGCTGGCCGGGTCGGTCATCGCCAGCAGCAGGATCGCGACGATCAGCAGTAGTTGCGAAAACACCAGCCAGCCGCGCCGCCGCCCGAACGCCCGGGTGAACAGCGGCACGTGCAGCGCATCCACCAGCGGGGCCCACAAGAATTTCAGCGTGTAGGGCGTGCCGACCAGCGCGAACAGCCCGATCGTCTTCAGATCGACCCCGGCCTCGCGCATCCACACCAGCAGCGTCGAGCCCGACAACGCCAGCGGCAGGCCGGAAGAGAAGCCGAGAAACAGCACGATCAGCACCCGCGGCTGCAGGTAAACGGCAAGGCTATCGCGCCAGGAGGCGGCGGGAGCGGAGGTCGCGGCGGGGGAGGTCGCGTCGGGAGCGGTCATGGGACGGTGTTAGCAGATTCTGGCCGTGATGCCTCGTCTCCCTCTCCCCGTTCTTACGGGGAGAGGGCGGGGTGAGGGGCCTCTCTCCGCGGATGAAGTCGCGGAGGGACCCGTACCCCCTCACCCGGATCGCACCGGACGATGCTTTGCATCGCCGAGGCGATCCGACCTCGCCCTGCAAGCGGGGAGAGGTGAAGATGTCACTCCCCCGCCTGGAGCTTCCGCGGGAACAGCTCACTTGCGCCCGTCGCCACCAGCCGCGGCCCTTCCGCATCGCTCTTGCTGAAATCGAGCTCCTCAATCCTTCCGGCACGCTTCTCGATCTTGTCGGCGGAGATCAGGATCTGGCGGACGTCCTCGTTCGCATCGGAAAAGTGTTTCTGCAATTTGACCACGCGATCCCTGAGGCGTCCCAGATCGTCGCCGAGCTTGATCACTTCAGTCTGAATCTGGTCGGCGGCATCGCGCATGCGCGCGTCCTTCATGATCTGCTGCATCACCTGGATCGCGAGCATCAAGAGCGAGGGCGACACCAGCACCACGCGGGCGCGATAGGCCTTCTGGATCACGTCGTCGAAACCGTCGTGGATCTCGGCGTAGACCGATTCCGACGGCACGAACATCAGCGCCATCTCCTGGGTCTCGCCGGTGACGAGATATTTTTCCGCGATGTCGCTGACATGCTTCATCACGTCGCCGCGCAGCCGCTGCGTGGCGACGCGCCGCTCCTCGTCGGTGCGGGCGTCGTGCAGCGCCGTCATCGCCTCCAGCGGAAATTTCGCGTCGATGCAGAGCGGGCGCTGGTCGGGCAGGAACACGACGCAGTCCGGCCGCTTTCCCGTCGAGAGCGTGAACTGGAACTCGTAGGCGCCCTTCGGCAGACCGTCCTGGACGATCGCCTCCATCCGCGCCTGGCCGAAGGCGCCGCGCGACTGCTTGTTGGCGAGCACGTCGCGCAGGGTCGTGACCTGGGTGGTGAGATCGGTGAGGTTCTTGTGGGCGCTGTCGATGATGCCGAGCCGCTCGTGCAGTGCGCGCAGGCTCTCCATGGTGTTGCGGGTCGAATGTTCCATCGACTGGCCGACGCGATGGGTCACCGAATCCAGCCGCTCGTTGACCGCGCGCGCCATCTCGGCCTGGCGTCCCGCCAGCGCCTGGGTCATGGCGTCGACCCGCCCTGAGGATTCGCTCTGGGCGCGCAGCACCTCGCTGAGGCGCTCCTCGAGCTCGTCGGCCCGGATCGCGTGCGCCATCGCGAGTTCCGCGCCGCGTCGGCCCGAGCGGGCGATCACGACGGCGATGACCACCAGGAGGATGAGGACGAGCGCGCCGAAGCCGATCAGCGCATCGATCGTGCGCACCGGCCAGTCGCCCAACATGAAAATGATCTCGTTCATGCCGCCCTTCTAGCCGATTCGCTGGCTCCAGCGAACGAAGAGGGAACGTTGACGGTTAATGGTCCCCTAATTTTCATGGTTAATGAAAAGCGAAGTTTTATGGTTAGCGGAGAGTTAACGGGGTTCCCGGCCGCATTGACCGCACCCGGCGCGGGGCTTAAATCGCGGCCATGGCCCTCAGAGAAATCATCATCCTGCCCGACAGGCAGCTGCGTCTGGTCTCCAAGCCGATCGAGAAGGTCACCTCGGAGATCCGCAAGCTTGCCGACGACATGTTCGAGACCATGTACGACGCGCCCGGCATTGGCCTCGCCGCGATCCAGATCGCGCAGCCGCTGCGGCTGATCACCATGGACCTCGCCAAGCGCGACGAGAACGGCGAGACCACGCCGCTTCCGCGCGTCTTCATCAATCCCGAGATCATCGCCTCGTCCGAGGAGCTGTCGGTCTACGAGGAAGGCTGCCTCTCGATCCCCGAATATTACGAGGAGGTCGAGCGCCCTGCGAAGGTGCGCGTCCGCTTCACCGATCTCGACGGCAAGGTGCACGAGGAGGACGCCGAAGGCCTCTATGCCACCTGCATCCAGCACGAGATCGACCACCTCAACGGTGTCCTGTTCGTCGACTATCTGTCGAAGCTCAAGCGCGACCGCGTCATGAAGAAGTTCGAGAAAGCCGCCAAGCGCGCGGAGTGAGTTTTGGTGCTGCCCGCATTCCCCTGTGCTCCCTCCCCACAAGGGGGGAGGGCGGGGGAGAGGGGTAGCCCAGGCGGAAGTCTATCCGTCATCTGAATCGAGTGCGTGCCGCGAACGCTTGTCCCGAAAGAGCGCGTCGTGTGGCACCCCTCTCCCTAGCCCTCCCCCCTTGTGGGGAGGGAACGCATCGAGTCCTTGTCATGCCCCTCCGCCTGATCTTCATGGGCACGCCCGATTTCTCCGTGCCGACGCTGCTCGAGCTGGTCGCGCACGGCCATAAGATCGTCGCCGTCTACACCCGCGCGCCGAAGCCCGGCGGGCGGCGCGGCCTGCAATTGCAGCCGACCCCGGTCGAAGAAGCTGCGCGAAAGCTCGGCATTCCCGTGCTGACGCCGAAGACGCTGAAGACCCAGGAAGCGCTCGACGAGTTCAGCGCGTTCGACGCCGATGCCGCCGTGGTCGTCGCCTACGGCATGATCCTGCCGCAGGCGATCCTCGATGCGCCAAAACTCGGCTGCTACAATCTGCACGCCTCGCTGCTGCCGCGCTGGCGCGGCGCAGCGCCGATCAACCGTGCGATCATGGCTGATGATGCCGAGAGCGGCGCGATGGTGATGAGGATGGATGTCGGCCTCGACACCGGCGATGTCGCCATGGCCGAGCGGCTCGCGATCACCGACAATATGACTGCACTCGATTTGCACGATCGTCTCTCCCGCCTCGGCGCCGATCTCATGGTGCGCGCGATGGCCGCACTCGCCCGCGATGGGCTCCAGCTCAAGAAGCAGAGCGAGGACGGCGTCACCTACGCCGCCAAGATCGACAAGGCCGAGGCGCGGATCGACTGGACGGGGCCGGCGCGCGCGGTGCTGCGCCACATCCACGGCCTGTCGCCGTTTCCCGGCGCATGGGCCGAGCTTGCCGGCGTCAGCGAGAATGCGCGCGTCAAGATCCTGCGGTGTGAATTGGCAAAGGGGTCGGGCGCGCCGGGCGAAGTGCTCGATGACAAGCTCACCATCGCCTGCGGCGAGGGCGCCATCCGCATCATCGAGCTCCAGCGCGAGGGCAAGGGCCGGATGCAGGCCGCGGACTTCCTGCGCGGCGTGCCGTTGAAGGCGGGAGCGAGGTTCAACTAATCAGCGATGCCCCGCTACAAGCTCACCATCGAATATGACGGCGCGCCGTTTTTCGGCTGGCAGATCCAGGACACGCTGCCCTCGGTGCAGGGCGCGCTGGAGGCGGCCGTGAAGGCGATGACCGGCGCGGATTTGCGGGTGCACGGCGCCGGCCGCACCGATGCCGGCGTGCACGCGCGTGGCCAGGTCGCGCATGTCGACATCGACAAGCAGTTTCCGCCGGGCCGGTTTCGCGACGGGCTCAACGCGCATCTGCGCCCGCATCCGATCGCGGTGCTGGAGGCGGAGATCGTGCCTGACACCTTCGAAGCGCGCTTCTCGGCGGTGAAGCGCCACTACCGCTACCGCATCGTCAACACCCGCGCCAATCTCGCGCTCGACATCGGCCACGCCTGGCGCGTGCCGCGCCGGCTCGATGCCGACGCGATGCATGCGGCGGCACAGCGCCTGCTCGGCAAGCACGATTTCACCACGTTCCGCGACACCGAGTGCCAGGCCAAATCGCCGGAGAAGACGCTCGACCAGCTCGACGTGCTGCGTGACGGCCGCGACATCACCATTGTCACCTCGGCGCGCTCGTTCCTGCACAGCCAGGTGCGCTCGATGGTGGGCTCGCTGGTCTGGGTCGGCGAGGGCCGCTGGACCGCCGACGATCTCTCCGCAGCGCTGGAGGCGCGCAACCGCGCCGCCTGCGGCATCGTCGCCCCGCCGGATGGGCTGTATCTGATGAAGGTGGATTATTAGAGGTGTGAGAGCGCAGAGACTGCGCGCTCTCTCCACACCCTCGCTGTCATGCCCCGGCTTGACCGGGGCATCCAGTACGCCGCGGCCTTTCGGTTCGATCACTATCGTCTCTGGAATACTGGATCGCCCGGTCCTAGTGCGCAATTGCGCACTGGCCGGGCGATGACAGCGGAGTATTAAGCAAAATACCGCGTCAAAATCCCGCGATAGACCTGCGTCAGCTTCTCCAGATCCTTAACCGGCACCCGTTCATCGACCTGATGCATGGTCTGGCCGACCAGCCCGAATTCGATCACCGGGCAATAGCTCGAGATGAAGCGCGCGTCCGACGTGCCGCCTGACGTCGACAGCTCGGGCTTCCGCCTCGTCACCTCCTCGATCGCGGACACCGCGAGATCGGTGAACGGGCCGGGCTTGGTGACGAACACGTTGGAGTTCGAGGGCTCCCAGACGATGCGGGCCTTGATGCGGTTGCCGCAGGCTTTTGTCAGCCGCGTCTCGACCAGCTCGCGCAAGGAGGCCTGGGTGTGGTTGTCGTTGTAGCGGATATTGAACTTGGCGCGGGCCTCGCCGGGGATCACGTTGTTAGCTTTGTTCCCGACATCGACCGAGGTGAACTCGAGATTGGAGGCCTGGAATTGCGCGCTGCCATGGTCGAGCGGCTCGTCGGAGATCGCCACGATCAGCCTGGCGATGTCAGGCACCGGATTGGAGGCGCGGTGCGGATAGGCGACATGGCCCTGCACGCCATCCACGTACAGCGTGCCGGATTGCGAGCCGCGGCGGCCGACCTTGATGGTGTCGCCGAGCGTCTCGACATTGGAGGGCTCGCCCAGCACGCAATGGTCGAATTTTTCGCCGCGCTCGGCCGTCCATTTCAACAGCTTGATGGTGCCGTTGATGGAGACGTCTTCCTCGTCGCCCGTAATCAGGAACGAGATTGAGCCCTTTCCGTCGCTGCGCGGCTGGCCGCCATTGGCGGCGAGATGCTCCAGGACAGCCGCGACCGAGCAGGCGATGCCGCCCTTCATGTCGACCGCGCCGCGGCCGTGCAGGACGCCGTCCCTTACCTCACCGGAGAACGCACCGACGCTCCAGGCGCTCTCGTCACCTGCTGGTACCACGTCGGTGTGGCCGGCAAAGGTGATGTGCGGGCCTTCAGTGCCGATCCGCGCATAGAGATTGTCGACGTCGGCAGTGCCTTCCTCGCTGAAGGTCACGCGGTGGCAAGTGAAGCCGGCGGCGGTGAGGGCTTTTTCGAGCACCCGGAGCGCACCGGCATCTTCAGGGGTTACCGAGGGGCAGCGGATCAGATCGCGGGCAATGGACAGAGCATCGGTCATGCGCCCCGCTTAACATGCATGCCGCCGGGTGGGCTAGCGCGGGGCGGGACAATTTCGATCTCGCGGCTCTGGTCCCAGCTTTTCGCAGGGGGAGCGGCGGATGCGGAGCCATCGTCAAAGTCGCCGAGCGGATCGGGGCCGAAGCGGTTGTGGCCCGCAGTGCCGGACCGGCAGAACATTTCGACGAGGCCCCACAACCATAGCAGTGCGGCAGTCAGGTTGAGCGAAAATATCCAGCTTGATTTGGGCAGCAGGTCGGCGAACTGGCTGAACAGGCCGGGCAGGAAGAAGAACGGAACGATCCACCAGCCGCTCTTGTCGCGGTCATGGAGTCGCTTGATCGCCGTCGCGAGATAGATCCAGAAGAACAGCGCCATGCCGGACGCCTTGAGGATCGAGCCCGCGAGATCAGCTGATGCCAGCGCGTGGGAGACGCGGGGGTCGATAAGCTTGAAGAGGCCGTCGAGTCCGAAGTCGAAATCGAGCTCAATTCCGAGCTTTAGGGTGGACCTCGTCCCTCCGACGATTCCGATGACTTGACCGGCAATCTCCAGCAAGCCCGCCAGCAGCGCGACGATCAGCAGCGCCTGCCACAGCAGCGCGCGGTTGATGCGACCGTCGAAGCGGAACAGATACCAGGTCCAGTCCATGCGAACGGCTCCGGGCGGGAGGAGCCGCCCGAAGATTGGTCGCGATGGAGGGAGAGGGGGTTCGAACCCGTCATCCTGAGGTGCGAGTGGCGCGATGCAAAGCATCGCGCCGGGAGCCTCGAAGGATGAACGGCCCGCGATGTCGCCGCCAGCCGGGCCGTCGCCCTTCGAGGGCCGCTGAAGGAGCGGCCACCTCAGGGTGACGGGGATGGGTCTGGGATCGTCGCTCTAGCTCAATCCCGCAGCAGCTCGTTGATGCTGGTCTTGGAGCGCGTGCGCTCGTCGACGCGCTTGACGATGACGGCGCAGGCGGTGCTCGGGCCGATCTGGCCGTTCTTCATCGGCTTGCCGGGCAGCGCGCCGGGCACCACCACCGAATATTCGGGCACTTCGCCGATGAAGACCTCGCCGGTCTCGCGGTCCACGATCTTGGTCGAGGCGCCCAGGAACACGCCCATCGCCAGCACCGCGCCCTTGCGCACGATCACGCCCTCGGCGACCTCGGAGCGCGCGCCGATGAAGCAATCGTCCTCGATGATCACGGGCTCGGCCTGGAGCGGCTCGAGCACGCCGCCGATGCCGGCGCCGCCGGAGATGTGCACGCGCTTGCCGATCTGGGCGCAGGAGCCGACCGTGGCCCAGGTGTCGACCATGGTGCTCTCATCGACATAGGCGCCGAGATTGACGAAGGACGGCATCAGCACGACGTTCTTGGCGATGAAGGCCGAGCGGCGGACGACGGCGCCAGGCACCGCGCGAAAACCGGCGTCGCGAAAGCGGTTCGGGCCCCAACCTTCGAACTTCGAGGGCACCTTGTCCCACCAGCTCGCCTGGCCGGGGCCGCCGGGAATGACGTCCATGTCGTTGAGGCGGAACGACAGCAGCACCGCCTTCTTCAGCCATTGATTGACCTTCCACTTGCCGTCGGCCCCGCGCTCGGCAACGCGTGCCTCACCCCTGTCCAGGGTCTCCAGCGCCTGGTCCACGGCTTCGCGCACCTCACCCCTGGTCGACGTCGAGATGCCGTCACGCGCGTCGAAGGCACTGTTGATGGTGGATTCGAGGGCTGCAAGAGACATCGGGATTTCCTCTGGGGGAAGGCGTGGTTTCGTGTGAATTGGAGCGCTTTTTCGGGATTTGGCGGGGGAGAGTCAAGGCATACTCCGCTGTCGTCCCGGGGCGCGAAGCGAGCCCGGGACGACAGCGGTTATTTGGGCGACAACCCCGCTAAAAACCCCGTCAGATCATCCGTGACGTGGTCGACATGGGCAGCATCCCGGCCTTCCAGTTCCCAATCCTCCCGCACCACCTCCTTCGTTCCGTCCGGCACCACCAGCACGGTGGTCATGCCGAGCTGGTGCGGTACGGTGAGGTTGCGGGCGAGGTCCTCGAACATGGCGGCGCGGGTCGGATCGACCGCGTGGTCGGCGAGGAATTTCTGATAGGTCTGCGCCGCCGGCTTCGGCTCGAACTGGGCGGCGATGATGTCGAACACGCCGTCGAAATGCGTTGCCAGGCCGAGACGCGCCAGCACCGCATCGACATGGTCGACCGAGCCATTGGTCAGGATCAGCTTGCGCCCCGTTAATTTTGCGATGGCCTCGCCGAGCGCAGGGTTCGGCTCCAGTGGCGAATGGTCGATCTTGTGGACGTAGGCGAGATAGTCGTCGGCGGACACGCCATGCAGGGTCATCATGCCGCGCATCGTGGTGCCGAAACGCAGGTAATAATCCTTCTGCAGTTTTCGCGCTTCCGTCGGCGTCACCTGCAGCCAGCTCGACACGAACTCGGTGATCCGCACATCGACCTGCTGCCACAGATTGACGTGATGCGGATACAGCGTGTTGTCGAGGTCGAATACCCAGGTGTCGACATGGGCAAAGGTGCGGGGTTGGTTCATATCAACATTCTCAGCTCGTCGTCCCGGACAAGCGAAGCGCGATCCGGGACCCATCACCACAGGGAGTGGTTTGGCGAAGATTCGGGGTGACCAGCTTCGCGCCACAACCACTCCCTGTGGTTATGGGTCCCTGCATTCGCAGGGACGACAGCGGAGTTTGTGGCGCCGCGACCATCACAGCAACACCATCACGGCACCGCAAAGCGGAGCGTCTTGCCGCCGCTCGACATGTCCACCGCGCCAAATCCCGTCGCCCCGAAACCGCGCGCGCCGCAATCGGTCTGCTCAACGGTCTCGAACTTGGTCTCGCGTGTGCAGAGCTGCCTGTCGCCGCCCCAGTTCAGCGGCCGGTCCTTCAGCTTGACGGCGCGGTTGTCGGCGCCGACGGCCTCCGCGAAGCTGAAGATCTGCTTCGGCTGGCCGGACACGTCAGGATGCAGGCACGTCTTGGGATCGATGCGATACCAGCCGCGGCTGGTCACGGACTTGCCGTCGTCGGTCGCGATCGCCGCCATCACCTTGTGCGGCGTATCGTTGCACCAGGTGAGGCCGGTCGCGGACGGCGTCTGCACCGCATCGACCATGGTCTTGAAGAAGTTTTGCGAGCCCACGATGTCCGAGGACAATCCGCGGCTCTTCAGGAACGCGGCCAGGGCTGCCTGCGTCTTCGGCCCGTCGACGCCGTCGATCGGCGCGGCGACGTAGCCCGCAATGACCAACAGCCGCTGGATGCCGGCGAGGCGGGCCTGCTCGTCGTCATATTCGGAATCCTCGGCGAGATAGGCAATGAGGTTGCCGTCCGCGCTTTGCGTCGGGGTGACTTGCGTAAACGCGGCCTGGATCTGGCCAGTGCGGCATTGCCGGGCCGCAGCAATGACGAAATTGTCCTGCGCGACACAGAGCATGTCGCTGCCGTTCTGCGGGATCGGGGAGGCGCCATAGACACCGAGCGCGCGGGCATTGAGCAGGATGCGGTCGGCGGTCAGCGTGCCCTGCACGACCACGCGGCAGGTGGCGGGATCGACCCTGAACCAGCCGCGCGTCGCGGTCGCCGCCTTGTCGTCGATGCCGATCGCGGCCTCGACGACGTAGGACATGCGGTTGCAGATCTTCAGATCGGCGAAGGCCGGCACCGAGGAGAACAGGAACGAGACGGCCGCCGCCGGCAACGCCATCAGGAAGCGGGTCAGGGGCGAGCGGCGATTTCTCCGCTCTCTCCGCTCGTCATGGCCGGGCTTGTCCCGGCCATCCACGTTCTTGGCGCGGATCGAAAGATCGTGGATGGCCGGGACAAGCCCGGCCATGACGGTTTTCTTTGTCCGCTCGTCTCTCACTTGTGGATCAGTGTTCCCGTGCCCTGGTTGGTGAAGAGCTCGAGCAGCACGGCGTGCTGCATCTTGCCGTCGATGATGACGACGCCCTCGACGCCCTGCTCGAGCGCATAGATGCAGGTCTCGACCTTCGGGATCATGCCGCCGGAAATGGTGCCGTCGGCGATCAGCTTGCGGGCATCCTTCACCGACAATTGCGGGATCAGCTTCTTCGACTTGTCGAGCACGCCGGGCACGTCGGTGAGCAGCAACAGCCGCTTGGCCTTCAGCGCGCCGGCAACCGCACCGGCAAAAGTGTCGGCATTGATGTTCAGCGTCTGGCCTTCCTTCGAGGTTGCGAGCGGCGCCAGCACCGGGATCAGCTCGTAGCCGATCAGCTGGTTGAGCAGCGTGAGGTCGACCTTCTCGGGGTCGCCGACGAAGCCGAGATCGATTGCCTTCTCGATGTTCGAGCCCGGATCGATGATGGTGCGCGTCGTCTTCGACGCCTTCACCATGTTGCCGTCCTTGCCGGACAGCCCCACGGCCTTGCCGCCGGCCTCGTTGATGTAGCCGACGATCTGCTTGTTGACGGAGCCGGCGAGCACCATCTCGACGATCTCGATGGTCGCCGCATCGGTGATGCGCAGGCCGGCGGCGAATTCCGAGACGATGCCGAGACGCTTGAGCATGGTCGCGATCTGCGGCCCGCCGCCATGCACCACCACCGGATTGATCGCGGTCTGCTCCAGCAGCACGATGTCGCGGGCAAAATTCTTCGCGGTCTCCTCGTCGCCCATGGCATGGCCGCCATATTTGATGACGATGGTTTCCTCGTCATACTGCTGCATATGCGGCAGCGCTTCCGACAGGATGCGGGCCTGGTCGAGCGGGGAGATGTCGGTCATGTCGCGGATCTCGCTGGCGGGACTGGAGCGGCCTGCGTTCTATCCGATTGGCGGGCGTGGCGCAAAGTGTGGTGTTCGTTCTTACCCTCCCCTGGAGGGGGAGGGTCGATCGCGCGTAGCGCGAGCGGGGTGGGGTGATCTCTCCACACGGGCACTACTTCTATGGAGAGACTGTCACCCCACCCCGCTACGCATTTCGCTTCGCTGCATGCCTGGCGACCCTCCCCCTCCAGGGGAGGGTAAGAAGGCGTATCACTTCCTCGCCGCCACCGCCGCCGCACTCACCGCCAGCCAGCCCAAAATCATCACCGTCCCGCCCGTCGGCGCCGCCATCGGAAACAGTGAGTGTCCGGCAAATTGCCGCAAGGTGAGGTCGCCCGCGAACAGCATGGCGCCGATCACGAAGCCGAATGCGCCGATCAGGCCAATTCCGCCGTGCAGAAGGCCGCGCGCGAGCAAGGCGACAGCTGCAAGTATGGCAGTTGCATGAAACAGCAGCATCGCGCTGGCCGAGGCCAGCCGGCTCGCATCGCCGCCATGCGCCGAGGCGGCGGCCAGCGCGACGCCGGCGGCGCCCATCAAGCCGGCAAGCCCGATCAGCAGGCGCTGCGCCACCATCACGAGGCCCGCTCTTCCAGCAGCTTGGCCATCGCGGCGCGCAAGCTCTCCATGCCGGTCGAGCTGCGTGACGAGGTCGCGAGCACGTTCGGGAAGGCGGCCGGATGCTTGGCCAGCGCCGCCTCGCTCTCGGCGATGCGCGATTGCAGCTCGGAGGCCTTCACCTGGTCGGCCTTGGTCAGCACGATCTGGTAGCTGACCGCCGAGCGGTCGAGCGTCTTGAGGACCTCGAGGTCGACCTCCTTGAGGCCATGCCGCGCGTCGATCAGCACGTAGACGCGCGCAAGCGAGGCGCGTCCCAGCAGGAATTTGTGGATCAGCTCGGTCCAGGACGCGACCTGGCTCTTGGGCGCTTTGGCATAGCCGTAGCCGGGCATGTCGACCAGGCGCAGGTCGGTCTTGCCGGGCACCTCGAAGAAGATCAGCTCCTGGGTGCGTCCCGGCGTATGCGAGGTGCGCGCCAGCGCGTTGCGCCCCGTCAGCGCGTTGATCAGGCTCGACTTGCCGACATTGGAGCGCCCGGCAAAGGCGACTTCCAGCCCCGCCATCGGCGGCAGCGTCTGGATCGAGGGCGAGGCCCAGATGAACTGCCAGTCGCGTGCGAACAGCTTCCGCCCGGCCTCGATCAGCTTCGCATCTTTGTCGTCGGTCATGCGAAGCTCTTTGCTTCCTGTCATTCCGGGGCGATGCGAAGCATCGAGCTCTGGTGCGCTATTGCGCACTTGAGAATCTCGAGATTCCGGGTCTGGTGCTTCGCACCATCCCGGAATGACAGAGTGTGAGACTTACGTCGCCTTCTTCGCGAACGTCGCCTTGAGATTGTCGAAAAGCTCCACCTTCACCCCGTTGCGGCGCATGATGTAGCTCTGCTGGATCACCGAGAGCAGGTTGTTCCAGGCCCAGTAGATCACGAGGCCCGCCGGGAAGCCCGCCAGCATGAAGGTGAAGATCAGCGGCATCCAGTTGAAGATGATCTGCTGCGTCGGATCCGGCGGCGTCGGGTTCAGCTTCATCTGGAACCACATCGTGATGCCCATGATGATCGGCCAGATGCCGAGCGCGAGGTAATGGCCGAACACCGGGATCGTGGTCGGATCGAACGGGATCAGCCCGAACAGGTTGAAGAGGTTGGTCGGATCCGGCGCCGAGAGGTCCTTGATCCAGCCGTAGAACGGCGCGTGCCGCATCTCGATGGTGACGAACAGCACCTTGTAGAGCGAGAAGAACACGGGGATCTGGATCAGCACGGGAAGACAGCCGGCGACCGGATTGATCTTCTCCTTGCGGTAGATCTCCATCATCTCCTGCTGCTGCTTCACCTTGTCGTCGGGGTAGCGCTCCTTGAGCGCCTGAAGCTGCGGTTGAACCGACTTCATCTTCGCCATCGAGGCGTAGGACTTGTTCGCCAGCGGGAAGAACAGCAGCTTCACGATCACGGTCACGAGCAGGATCGAGATGCCGAAATTGCCGAAGAAGCGGTAGAAGAAGTCGAGGCCGAGGAACATCGGCTTGGTGATGAAGTAGAACCAGCCCCAGTCGATCAAGAGATCGAAATGGTTCAGCCCCAGCTCCTTGTTGTAGCCGCCGAGGCCGGCGAACGGGAATACGCCGACCACGCCGGCTTCCTTGGCGCCGGCGAACAGCCGCGCGTTCGCGGTCGCAGTGCCGCCGATCGCGACGGTGACGGGGTCGAGCAGGTAGTCGGTCTGGTAGGTGTGGACGTTGCCGGATGGGTTCGACGAGAAGCGCGCCTGCAACTGGGCATTGGTATCGGGCAGCAGCGCCGAGGCCCAGTACTTGTCAGTGATGCCGAGCCAGCCGTTGGTGACCTTGAAGTCCACCTTCTTGCTTTCGTCGATCTTCTTGTAGGCATATTCCTGCAGGCCCTGGTCGCCGAGATAGCCGATCAGGCCTTCATGCAGGATGTAGTAGCCGGAGACCTGCGGCGCACCGTGGCGCGAGATCAGCGCGAACGGATAGAGCGTAACCGGCGCATTGCCGACATTGCTCACCTCGTCCTTGATGGTGAAGAGATAATGGTCGTCGACTGCGATGGTGCGGCGGAAGGTGAGGCCATCGCCATTCTCCCATTTCAGCACCACCGGCGTCGTCGGCGTCAGGCTGCCGCTGCCGTCCTGCTGCCAGACGGTCTGGGCATCAGGCATCTTCGCCGTCACGCCCGTTGCCGCCACCCAGCCGAATTCGGCGTAATAGGGCTCCGCGGTGCCCGAGGGCGAATAGAGGATGATCGGCGGCGATTTCGGATCGACCGTTTCGCGGAATTGCACCAGCGCGATGTCGTCGATGCGGCCGCCCTTCAGCGCGATGCTGCCGGCAATCCGCGGCGTGTCGATCTTCACGCGCGGGCTGGCTGCAATGGCGGCCTCGCGCGCCACCACGGGCTGGGCCTGCTGGTTCGCGCCCGGCGTTGCCGGCTGAGCGGCGTTGCCCGGCTGCTGCGGCGCCGCGCCCGGCGTCGCGGAGGCCGACGGCTGCGGCGTGGTCTTCTGGAGCTCGGCCTGCGTCTGCTGCTGGGCGCGCTGCTTCTCCATCTGCGGAACATTGTAGAAATATTGCCAGGCGATCAGGACGAGGCCCGACAGAATGACGGCGAGGATGGTATTGCGATTGTCGGTCATCTCTGGGGTCTCGTCATCAATCCGGTTTGCGGCTGGCAGCAGGAGCGGGGCGGGGCCCGGTACGGTCAGTCCTCGGGCTGCGTCCCTTCGCAGGTCCCTTGGCCGTATGCCGCGCCGGCTTCGTGAACGCCATGCGCAGATCGTCGAGCATGGTGGCGAAGTCGCGCGAGAGCGCGCCGCTTCGTCCGACCAGGACATAATCATGATGGGGCTGCATCGACACCGGATCGAGCCGCTTCACCAATTCGCGAAGCCGGCGCCGGATACGATTGCGCGCGGGGGCGTTGCCGTTCTTTTTGGTAACGGTGAAGCCAATCCGGATCGGGCCGCCGTCATCGCGGGGGCGGCTTTGCAGGACGAACGCGGGACTGTTCACCCGCGCGCCATTGGCAACGGCGAGGAAATCCGCCCGCTGCCTCAGCCGATCCATGATGAAATCCCGGAAAAGGGGGTCCGGCTCAGGCGCTCAGACGCTTGCGGCCGCGGGCGCGGCGGGCGGCGAGAACCTTGCGGCCGCCGGCAGTGGCGAGACGAGCACGGAAGCCGTGACGGCGCTTGCGCACCAGTTTGCTGGGTTGATAAGTCCGCTTCACGGGTTTTTCTCCGCTGACCGGGCAATTTGCCTGTAGAATTGATGGTAAAGTCCGGAAGATGCGGCCCAAAACGAGCCGTTTCCGGCCCCAAGAGAGCCGCTCCCGGTGTCGCACCGGGTCATCGCGGACAATTTGCGCGGCTTATAAGGGAGTGCCTTCTTTTCGTCAACGCCGCACAAGCGCACGATTCCGGTGAATATCGCTGTTTGTGCGGGGTTTTTAACCCTTGAGGTGGCGACTCGCGATATCAGCGCTTACATCCCACCTCGGCAGATTAGCGATCCGTAATTTGACCGGACCGGGGTCGGGTCGCATCTTCATGCCGCCAATCCTTTACCGGCCAAAGGCAGCGAGGGCGACTTTCGTGGCAGCGACAGACCTCCAGCCGATCCAGGATCAGGATCAGCCGGACCAGCCGGCGATGCGCCCCCGTGGGACGCGCGGCCTCGGGCTGTCCGGCAAGCTGTTGTTGCTCACCGTTCCCCTGGTGATGATCGCGGCCAGCCTGCTCTATGTGCCCGCCATCGCCAACTTCTGGGTCAATCGGCTGAACGACCGCGTCGCCGCCGCCAACACCGCGGCGCTGGTGCTCGATGCGGCGCCGCTCGGCATGGTTCCTGATTCGCTGTCGCGGCAGATCCTGAAGAGCATCAATGCCCGCGCCGTCGCCATCAAGATGGGCCAGCAGCGCCGGCTGCTCGCCAGCGACAACATTCCGGCCGCCATCGAGCATGACATCGACCTGCGCGATATGACGGCATGGGAGGCGATCACCGGCTCGTTCCGGATGATGCTGGAGACCGGCAATCAGGCCATCCGCATCGTCGGGCCCGGCGTCGGCAATGCCCAGTTCATCGAGATCGTCACCGACGAGCTGCCGCTGCGGCAGCAGATGTACCGGTTCTCCCGCAACGTCGTGGTGGTCGCGCTGATCATCGCGGCGCTGACCGCGGGCCTCGTCTATCTCGCGCTTCATTATCTCTTCGTGCGCCCGATGCGGCGGCTGACCGCGAGCCTCGTCGGCTTCCACGAGAACCCCGAAAGCTCAGCGGGGATCATCGTGCCGAGCCAGCGCAGCGACGAGATCGGGGTCGCCGAGCGCGAATTGTCGGACATGCAGCGCGATTTGATGTCGATGCTGCATCAGAAGAGCCGGCTCGCCGCCCTTGGCCTCGCCGTGTCCAAGATCAACCACGATCTGCGCAATCTTCTGGCCTCGGCCCAGCTGCTGTCGGACCAGCTCGCCAGCGTGCCGGATCCGCGGGTGCAGCGCTTTGCGCCAAAGCTGGTGCGCTCGCTTGAGCGCGCCATCGCCTTCTGCCAGTCGACGCTGTCCTACGGCCGCGCCCAGGAGGCCGCACCGGACCGGCGCATGATCCTGATCGAGCCTGTCGTGCTGGAGGTGCGCGAGACCGCGGGCCTCGCCTCCGACGCCTCGATCGCCTGGGTCGCCGCGATCGATCGCGGGCTTGCGGTCGATGCCGATCCCGATCAGCTGTTCCGGGTGCTGCTCAACCTCGTCCGCAACGCCGCCCAGGCGCTGGAAAGTCACGCCTCCGGCGAGGGCGGGGTGCAGCAGATCCGGATCACGGGAAAACGCGAGGGCGCGGTCGCAATTCTCGAGGTTTCCGATACCGGCCCCGGTGTCCCCCCGAAGACCCGGGAGCACCTGTTCGAGGCGTTCCAGACCTCCGGCCGCCCCGGCGGCAGCGGCCTTGGCCTCGCCATCGCCGCCGAGCTGGTCCGCGCCCATGGCGGCGATATCCACCTGGTCGAAGGCACCATCGGCGCCACTTTCCGCATCGTCATTCCCGACCGCCCCGTCGAGCTCCTCTCCATCCGCAACGAGCGGCAGAGGGCCTAGTCGGCCAGAGGCCTATAATCTCCCGTCATTCCGGGGCTCGCGTAGCGAGAACCCTCCCGAGCTTTGGCGCAAGATTTCGGGTTCGACGCTGCGCATCGCCCCGGAATGACATCCAAACCGTCATTTCCCTGCAAAATCTCCCCATCCCGGACCTTGCCAATCGGGGCAAGAGCGGTTAGTCAGAGCGCTCTTTCGCACCCCCTCCGGCTTTGCCGGGGGCTGCCTGCGGGCCAAGCCCGCGCTGTTTGCGAAAAACGCGCCCGTAGCTCAGCTGGATAGAGCATCAGACTACGAATCTGAGGGTCGGACGTTCGAATCGTTCCGGGCGCGCCATTTCGGTACAAGACTGGGCACTCCAAAACCTGCCGATTTTGCGCTCGAAGCAGCGACAAGGGTGCGCAGGAGTACGCTTTTCGATCCCATGATGCGAACCTCTTTCGCGTCCACGTCGACCCGCTGGGCCAGGGCGCGCAGATGGTCGCGGCGGTAACCGCCCGCCTCAGTTCGCATCCGCCTGCGGGCCTGGCTGGCGAAGGTCTTGAGTGCTTGGGGTGTGATGCTTGGCCCAGCCCGATCAAGCGCGCCCTCGGCCCGCTCTGCGTCAGCACGGGCCTGATCCCGGATGCCCTTCAGCTCGGTCACGCGCTCCTTGAGCAGCGGATCGGAGACGTCAGCGATCCCGTTTTCGATCGCGTCGTACAGCCGCTTGAGCTTGGCTTCCGCCTCGGCCGCACGCTTTCGCAATTCGGCAATATGCGTCGTTCGGCGCTCGGCGCGAGCTTTCCGGCGATTAAGGATAGCCGATAGAACTTCCTCGAGACGTTTGGGCTGCAAAAGGCGCTGCTCGATGTGCTCGGCCACCACGCTGTCGAGCTTTTCCATCGGGATGGTGCGACCTTTGCAGCCCGTCTCACCCTGCCGGGCCTTGGTGCAGCAAGTGTAGTACCTGTACCTTCCACTCTTCCCGGTCCTCAGTGTCATCGCCCCACCGCAGGCGGCGCAAAAGCAGATGCCGGTAAGGAGTGTCGGGCCGCTGACGACGCGCGGCGCGGTCAGTGCGGGGCTGCGCGTTTTGAGCAACGCCTGGACGGCCTCGAACTCGGCAGCGTCGATGATCGGCGGTACAGCCATCTCGACCACCTCGGCCTCTGGCTTTCGCTCGCGCGTTTTCCAATATTTGGTGTTGAAGCGATGGCGGCCGATGAATGTCGTTCGCGTCAGTACCTTGTGCACGGCATCAACGCCCCAGCGTCCGCCGTCGCGGGTTCGGATGCCGGATTCGTTCAGGTGTTTAGCAATCGATTTGACGCCCATTGACCCCGAAGAGCCGTTTCCCTCGCGCGCCAGGCGATAGATCAGCCGCACGGTCTCGGCCTGGATGGGATCGATCTCCAGCGTCTTTTTGGTGCGGTGGCCGCGCTGCTCGGCGGCTTCCACAACGCGGTATCCGATCGGCGGCAGCGCGCCATTCCAGAAGCCTTGCCGTGCGTTCTCCTTCATGGCTCGCAACGTGTGCTTGGCGTTCTCCTTCGACTGATATTCGTCGAACAGCGCCATGATCTGGCGGATCATGTTGCTCATCGGATCGTCGCCGAGCTCCTGCGTGATCGACACCAGCCGCACGCCGTTCTTGGCAAGCCGACGGACATAAAACTCAAGCTGGAACTGATCGCGGAAGAAGCGACTGAAGCTGTGCACCAGGATCACGTCGAACGCCGGCGGCTTGACCGTCGCGGCGTCGATCATGCGCTGGAACTCCGGCCGCCGATCGTCGGTCGCGGACGCACCTGGCTCGACATAGTCGGCGACGATCTCCCAGCCGCGCGACGCGCAATAACCCTTCGCCTGACGACGCTGGTCCGGAATGGAGAGATCGCTGTCGGCCTGCCGTCCCGTTGAGACCCGCAAGTAGAGCGCCGCCCGAACTGTTACAGCCATGGTGATGTCCCCTTCAGCAGTCTCCAAGTAGCTCGTCGAACAGTTCGCCGAACCAAGCCTCGAAGACGGCGATCTCGGCTTCAGTAACCGGCACGTCTTCCGGCCAGTCATCCGTCACCGTCCATGTCACAGAAGTGCGCTTCGCTCGTCGCGGGCTAGGACGAGCGGGCGCCACTGCATAGTCGTAGAGATCGTCGCATTGCGCGTTGGTCGACACGCGCCGCTGCGATTCTTGAGAGCGAGCCATGGCGCGATTGTGGCAAGCCTGGTCGATCCACTGAACAACCGAAGTGCGCGCCACATCACGCTGTGGTGCTCCGACCTTGCGCTCCGTCTGCCGCGTGAGCGTAATCGCACACAGCAAGCCTTGATCGGATGGCAGCAAAGAGCCGGGCCAGCGGGGCGCAGTCAAGGCCGCAAGCCGGCGGAGCCGGTCGCGCGAGGCGCGGGCCTTGACGGCGTTCCGTTGGTCCGGCAGCAGTCTCCCATGCGATCATGGCGGACATCCATGCCGAGCATGCGCGACTAGACGCTATGCTGCGAACGATGGCGCTCGGAATGTTGATTTTGATTGCTTTCTCGGGTCGAGCGGCACCAGGCCGTCTCATATGGTGCCGCTGCAGTGCCATCCAAAACAATGTGCAGACAAACACTTACGACCCCCCACGGCCCGGAGCGACACCGTCGCTTTTATCTAGCCGTCCTAATCGGTCGCGCTCTGCGTCCCGTCAAGACAGGCGCGCGGCACCCGGTTGGTAATGTCGGGCATCGTCGACGGCGGACGAGAAGGCGGACGTGGAAATGTCACGCGAATGCCCTTGAGCGGGCCAACGGAGTTTCATCTTTTGTCTCCGCAACGCGGTGAACGTAGTCATTGCCCAGCAGTGCCATTACGGATAGGGCAATTGTGTTCTGGAGGCGTAGGAGGCGGCTCATGTCGCGTGATAAGAAGGCCCTTCAAATACTTCTTGACACCCATTGGTCGCCAAAGGGTTGGAAGCGAGACAAAGCGATCGAACCCGCCGATTTCGAGTGCGCTCGGCAGGCTGGTTACATGTTCGATCCCGTTGCGGTAACCCACGACGACATCGTCGCACGGCTGCTCACTATTCGTAACCGCGTAAGCCTAGAACAGGTAACAGACGCCTTTCTGGCCAGCCTCAGCACACGTCGGCTTGAGTTGCGCTCAGCGCTCGGCAGCTACTCCTTCGCCGCACACTTCCCGGATCATCGACTTGTCGAACAGGCCCGCGGTCAAATGCCGAGCGGCCGGCTGCATTGTCGCCTCTGTGGCCGTTACGGCCATTCCGCCGCAGAGCAGGAAGACCTCAACGTCCTGAGTTTCGAGAGATGGAAATGGGGCGGCGTTCGTCATCTAGATCCACTGTATTGCTGGTTCGACCTAACGCAATTCGAGAAAGCCAGTTTGGCTGCACCGACACAGGAGGACTATTCGATCCTCGCCCGAATCGTCGAAATAGTGTCTGGCCTGCCTCCGAAGGCGAAGCCGAATGAGCTAGAGAAGCGCATCAGCAAGGTGATCAAGTCTAACGGCTCGGAGCGGCGCGTGCTCATCGAAATTCTTGGGTATTGCGGTGTTCTCAAACCGGCAGGCCGCTGCGGTTTTTTGCAAGCATTTACGTCAAATGAGCTTAGAGACCGGCCTCCCGATCACACCAATGACTGGAACTATCCAGTCATCTGGTGGCAAGGCGCAGATGGCGTTGACAAAGATGCGCTCAATCGCCTTTTCCCGAAAATTGCAACCGTGGTCTAAAGCCAAATCCTCGATATCTGCTTCTCGCATATCACGTCGATCGGGGCATTGATCGAAACGGCCGCTGTCAAGGGATGACCGGACACCCGGCGAAATCGGGGAATAGCGCCCGCGAGGCGTAGCGCAGGATCGCAGGCCGTCGCTGTTTTGCCGATTGGAGCGCGTGGCGGATTGCGGCATCATAGGGGAATAGCGAAGCAATAGTGCCCATCTTCATCGGCCGTGGCGCGCCACCATCTCGCGAAGCACTTGTTTTCCGAGAAGATTTAGCCAAATCAACAGCTTCGTCCTGCCGCACTGGTATCAAGCGGTGGGATCATGGCGCGTGTTGTGGGAATGGGTCTGATAAAGAACGAGCACAGTGTTTGGTGCGTGCGCCAGAAGGTGCCGAAGCGCTTGGAAGAAGCGGTCGCGAGAGTTCAGGGCTCCACCAAAGCGCGCCAGCCGTGGCTCAAGCGTTCATTGCGGACGAAGGACGAGAAGCGCGCCAAGGTGCTCGCGAAGCCGGTCATGATGGAGTTCGACCGCATCCTTGCGCAGGCCGAGGCTCTGCTTGTCGAACAGCCCGTTCGCACCTTCCTGACCGAAGCCGAAATCAAGACCATTAGCGACTATTTCTATGCCCACGAGCTGGGCGTAGACGAAGAGCTGCGCGAGGAGGGCATCGGGTCCGATGAGGTGTTTGCGGACGTTCACCGTCAGCTCACCGAAGCCGGTGTTGAGTTCGCTACTCCATTTGAGGTCCCGCAGACGACTTCCGGTCTCTCCGACCGGATGATGCACAAAATCGAGGAGGACACCTCGACCGTGCTTCCCGCCCTCAAAGAAGCCTTGGCACGCGGCAAGGTCGATTTCATCCGCTATGAGGTGAACGAGCTGCTTCAGGTCTTCCGCATCAACCTCGACCCCCATTGTCCCGACTTTCGCAAGCTGGCACTCGCGGTCATGAGGGCGGAGGTCCGCGCATTGGAGGCGGTTCAAGCGCGACACCGTGGTGAGCCCATTGAGAGCCCGAAGCTGGTCGAACCCAGCGCCGCCCTCAACGTCTCCTCGTCAGGCTCAGGGCTTCGTGCTGCTTACGAAGGGTCGCGGCGTGCGCGGATAGGCCGAAAGGCCGTCCATACAAGGAAGCGAGGAAAACTGCTGCTGCCGGGATTGATACCAGCAGAGATAATAGAAGCCCCCCTCGTCCAGCGATCATAAGCCCGAAGGCCGGGGTCACGATGAGCGCAACAAGCGTCGCGAGATAGGGCCGACCTGCAACCCACCGGGGAAACAAGAAGCACACCGCTGATGCCAATCCAACCAGCGGCAGGGAAAACACTGCCAGCATCTTTGTTAGCCATAGGGCTTCGTCAAGACGTCCAAAGATGCTCCCAAGCAGAAGAAGCAGCAGCAAAGCAGCCGCCCATGCCCCGACAAATCTCAGAGTGACCATCAGACGCAGTGTCATTTCCAACCCCAAGCGCTCGTTCTCCGTGATGAGCTACATGTGGTCCGTCGCTACGGCGTTTTGAGCAAGTATGATACGATACCTGCACCCAGCAGGAACGAAGCAATGGACAGCAGCGGTACAAGGTAGGCGGCGCGTGTTCGTCCGAAGACGGCCAAGATTGCGGAAACCGCCTGCCCGATCAGTAGTGCCGGTATTCCCCCAAAATACGACACGGAATAGATGGTCGAGGCAACTTTCCAAGTCAGCGGATTGGTAGGTCGCTCCGCGAAACCAAACCCCAGCGGTGAAAGAAACCAAACGAAGGCGCAGAGAACCGCGAGCACGGTGGTCAACACAAAGAAAAAGGGAAAGAAAAATTGCGCAGCGCGGTCTATGTCCATCTTTCGGCCCGTTTGGGTCCCGGTGCGCCGGGCAACTGAGGCCTCGTTGGTACCCATGACGAACTCACAGATGGTATTCGATGAAGTTGTAAACCTGTCTCACCGAGCCTAAAGCGCCATGGTTCGCAACCTACTTGCCATCGGCACAGTCATTGCATTCTTCGCGACCATCGCCTCCGCCGCCGCCGGAAGCTATTTCGGCATCCGTGCGGCCCTGAACGTCGCTCCTGATGGTCCGCGCCGATGGATTGTAAAGGTCTGGCGGTTGAATGCCATTCTTTTCCCTGATGAGCTTTCTGCCTCCGGCCAGCAATACAGGCTGCGATACTTGAGGGCGTTGATTGCGGTCCTATGCTCAGGCGCAGCAATGGCCGCGTTTGCCATCGCGTTATCCAAAGCGAGTTAGGAACTGCAAAACGCCTTGGCGCTGGTACGCCTAAGTGGTATCAAAGAGTTCGGCAGGACGGCTAAAACCACCGTGATTACAAGGCGTTCTTCGTGAATGTGCCACCTCGTTCCGGGCGCGCCATTCTTCGCCGAAAGGTCAGGACCTAGCAGCATCTGGTCGCCAGACGGGCCCGAGACCGGATGGCGACGCCGTGTGAGGAGCGGAATGAAGATATCGCAGGCGTTCAAGTTCGAGGCGGCGCATCGGCTGCCGAACGTGCCCGAGACCCATCGATGCCGCCGGTTGCATGGTCATTCCTATCGGGTCGAGGTCCAGTTGGACGGGCCGGTCGACCCGCATACCGGCTTCGTCGCGGATTTCTTCGACATCGAAAAAAGCTTCGCCGACATCCTGGGCGCGCTGGATCACCACTGCCTGAACGAGGTCAAAGGCCTCGAGAACCCGACCGCCGAGAATATCGCGATCTGGATCTGGGACCGGTTGAAGCCGAGCCTTCGACAGCTGTCGGCGGTCCGTGTCTATGAAACGGCGGACTGCTGGGCCGAATATAACGGGCAGTAGCGATGGCCCTGCGCTGATCCCGCGCGGGCCGTCCTTGGCTCGGCTGGATAGAGCATCAAACGACGGATCTGAGGGGCGGACGTTCGAATTGTTCCGGACGCGCCCTTTCGATAGTAAGTACGTCCCATGCGTACCATCGATCGCCTGTGCTCCTGCCTCGTTCTGTTCCTTGCAATCGCAGCCGTCCCCGCGCTTCCCGCGCGCGCGGCCGAAACCTGCCCGTTCATCAGCGCCAAGGATCTCGCCGCCGCGATGCCGGCGCTCAAATGGTCGCTGATTTCAAATCAGGACGGCCGTGGCTGCATCTACCAGGCCGGGCGCGGCGACACGATGATGCTCTCCGTGTTCCGCAACCCGGACAAGGACCGCGCCAGGGAATTGTACGCGACCTTCGTCAAGACGCTTGGCGAGCGCATGCCGCTTAACGCAGTCGCGGGGATCGGCGACGAAGGCCAGGGCGGAACGAGCGCGGCCGGCGCAGAGCGCCAGGAGGCCTCGGTCGTCGCCTTGTCCGGCGATTACATTCTGCAGATCACCGTCTATCCGGTCGGCCGGCGTGCCGACGACGCGCTGCTCGGGCCGGTCACCGAAGCCGCGCGCGTGGCCATCGCCAGCGTGAGCAAGAGCAGCGAGCGGTTCGGCAATTGCGAGTGGCTCACGGCCGCGGATGCCGACGGCTTTCTCGACAAGAGCACGCTGACGGTCCAGCGCACCGGCGCGGGCAGCTGCATGATGTTCGATCGCGACGCCAACACCATGATCGTCGCGGTGATCGCGACCTCGCGCGACACCGCCATCGGCATGATGAAGCGCGCAGGTCCCTGCAAGCACGCGGCGATCCCCGAGCTTGGCAGCGAGGCGTTCGGTGAGCATTCCTGCACCAAGGGCAACGGCAACGCCGTCACCATCTATGTCTGGAAGAACGGCAGGCAGGCTTCGATCGTGTTTGCCCCGGTCAAGCCGCATCCGGAATCCGGCTCGGTCGAGCGCTTGAAGGCGGTCGCCGGGCGGGTCTATGGGAAATTGTAGCGGCGCAATTCCACGCCAGAGCATGCTGGCGTATCCAGAGGCCTCGAGAGCGCTCTCTGAAATGCCGCGAGCCTACTCTGTGCCTTCGTCGCTGGCGGGTGGAACGTGGCGCCGAAAGTCCATTCTGTCGTGAAGGATGCGCACGATTTCGATCGTGCTGTCCGCCGCGGCCCGATACATCAGGAAATGGCTTCCGCGACGGCCGTGCCGCGCCACGTGAAGCGTGCGAAGGTCTGCCATGATCTCGTCCCGCGGCCTGGAGCCCGCAACATTGGGACGTCGGCAAGCTCGCCCATCGCCTGAACAAGGGTGTCGCGATAGCTTCGAGATTGTCGCGCGCCAAAATTCTCTGTGGTCCACCTGAGGATGTTGGCGAAATCGACCTCTGCGGCTGCACCGAGACGAACGCGCCATCTCCGCCCGGCCATGACGGCTCTATTCGGCGGTTCGGGAGATGATCTTCTCCGAGAGATCGTTCAAATAGGTTTGCAGGTCCTCGATACTTCCGAATTCCTTGAAGTCTCCCTGGTCCAATGCCCCGACACCGGCGCGCGCCGCGGCCCGCAGGGCTTTCAGCTTGCCTGCATCCTCCGCCTCGCGTTGCTCCACGAGCCGCAACCCGTCGCGCAGCACCTCACTGGCATTCTGGTCGCGGCCAGACTTGACGAGGGTCTCAAGGAGCTCTTCCTGACGCTCAGTCAGCACGACGTTTCGGGTGGGCATCGGCATTTCCCTGTTGCTCAAAGCCAGGCAACCTATGGCATATTATGCCATGGGCGTGTGATCTCCTCAACCCAGCACCTCCTTGCACTTTGCCGCAAACGCGTTGAGGTACGCGCCGAGTTCGCTGGCCAGCGCAACGGACCGCTCGACATTTTGCAGGCTCATGTTGAGGGCGTAGACCGGAAGCCCGGCCAGCACGATGGGCGTGGCAACGGCGAGAACGCCGGGTTGCCACGACACTGCGCAATAACCGTTGCGTTCGACCGCGCGTATCGATGTCCTGACGTCCGCAAGCAGCGCCTTCGTGGCCGCCGCGCTGCGCCGCTTGAACTGCTTCAGCAATCGCTCGCGCTCGGCCTCGGCAACGCCGGCCAGATAAGCGCGCCCGAGCGACGTCAACTCCATCGGGACCTGCTGACCCGCGACGACGTTCCGCAGTGCCGCTCGGGGGCTGTAGCGGATCGACTCCAGGTAAACCATCATGGCTCGATCCGCCGTCGCGAGGCCCACGTTGAGCCGGCGCTTGGCCGATTCGGCCCGCATCATCGGTCCGATCGCGTTGAGCACCGGTGATCCCGTCCGCATCGCGTGACCGATGCTGATGACGGACGCGGCAAGCCGGTAGGTCCGCATCGCGCGGACTTCGTCGAGCATCCCGGAATTGACCAGCGTTCGCGTCAGCCGGCTGACCGTCGATCGCGGCAGTCCTGTTCGCTCCGCAATCTCGCCATTGCCAAGCGTGTCGACGCCGGGCCGGAATGACCGGAGGATCTCGATGCCCCGTTCGAGTGAGCGGTTGCCGTCCACCCCGCCCGCATATCTGCGCGCCTGCGCCACATCCAGCCTCCGTCCAGCGTTTCCACTAAGTGGAATTAGGGGGATGTTCCGGCAGGCGCAAGCCGCTATCAGCACCGGGAAGAAGAATGCCCGGCCGTGCTGGGGCTCAACGAGGAAACGGCACCGCCGAAATCGGCAACCGACATCCGCAATGCGTCGCGGTGATCGATCCGACTCGAACCAAGGAGCTTGTCATGTCCTATCAGCTCATCGAATTTTCGGTCGCGGCGGGTGTCGCGACGATTGCATTCAACCGGCCGGACCGGCGCAACGCCATGAGCGACGACATGCGCTCGGAGTTCGTTGCTGCGCTCGAAACCGTGGCTCGGGACAAAGCGATCAAGGCTCTGGTGCTGACGGGGCGCGGCAGTGCGTTTTGTGCCGGCGGCGACATCAGCGGAATGAAGCGCCGGCTCGAGGCGCCGCAGGGCGAAGTCGCATTCAACGGATGGAGCCGTCAGCAGGGCGTGCATCACGTGCAGTCGCTGCTGCTGGGCCTGCCGAAACCGACGATCGCCGCCGTCAACGGCGCCGCGGCGGGTCTCGGCGCGGACACCGCGCTGGCCTGCGACTTCGTCATGGCAACGGAGCGATCGAAATTCACCTGGTCCTACATCAAGCGCGGTTTGATCCCCGACGGCGGCGGCCTGTATTTCCTGCCGCGCCGGGTCGGGCTTCCCACGGCCAAGGAGCTGATCTTCACCGGACGCGTCGTCGAGGCCGACGAAGCGCTCGCGCTCGGCATCGTCGATCGCAAGGTGGCCTCGAGCGAGCTCCTGCCGGCCGCGCAGGTCTGGGCGGCCGAACTGGCTCAAGGCTCTCCCACCGCGCTGGCGTTGGGCAAGAAGATCCTGAACGAGACGTTCGAGCATTCCGCCAACGACATCTTCAGTCTCGGCAGCCAGGCGCAGGCCATCTGCTACACCAGCGCGGAGCATCGGGATGCGGTGACCGCATTCCTTGCGCAATCCGCGTCGAAGGATTGAGCCATGGATGCGATCGAACGCCTGATCCGGCCCCGCAGCGTCGCCATCATCGGCGCTTCAGCGGACCCGAGCAAGACGTCGGGGCGGCCGGTGTCCTATCTCCGGAAGCATGGCTTTGCGGGCGCGATCTATCCCGTCAATCCGAAAGTCGCGAGCATCGGCGGTCTGACTTGCTACCCCGACATCGCCTCGCTGCCCGATGTGCCTGACGTCGGCCTTGTCCTGCTCGGTGCCGAGCGCGCGCACGTCGCGGTGCGCGAATTGTCCGAGCGGGGCGCCGCCGCGGCGATCGTCCTTGCCAGTGGCTTCACTGAAACAGGGGCGGAAGGCGCCGAGCGGCAGAAGCAGCTCATGCAGGCCGCCGGCTCCATGCGGATCCTCGGGCCGAACACGATCGGCCTCGTCAATCTCACCGACAATATCGTGCTGTCGGCGTCGGGCGCGCTGGCGATGGATGACTTCCCGGCGGGGTCCATCGGATTGATCTCGCAAAGCGGGGGCATTCTCGGCGCCTTGCTGTCGCGCGCCGCGGCGCGCGGGGTCGGTCTGTCCAAGCTGGTGTCGACCAGCAACGAGGCCGATCTCGACCTCGCCGATTTCATCGATTTTCTCGCCGACGACAGCGCAACCAAGGTCATCGCGCTCTATGTCGAGGCGATCCGCAATCCGGCTCGCTTTCGCGAGTCGGTTTTGAAAGCGCGCCGCGCCGGCAAACCCATTGTCGCCTTCAAGATCGGTCGATCGGAAGCGGGCGCACAGGCGGCGGTCTCGCACACCGGCGCGCTGGCCGGCTCCGATCGCATGTATGACGCCTTGTTCAGGCAAGTCGGCGTGATCCGCGCCAAAACGTTCGAAGACCTGCTCGATATTCCCGCAGCCCTTGGTGCGGGACGGAAGCTGTCCGGCCGGCGTGTTGCGATTCTCACCTCGACCGGCGGCGCCGGCACGATCGTATCAGACAGTCTCGGCGTCGCCGGCTTTGTGACACCCGCCCCCGATGCTGAGACGGCCGGGCAATTGCGCGCGCTGCAGTCGGGACCGCAAGCCAACCTCGATCGCAACCCGATCGATGTGACCCTCGCCGGCCTGCAGCCGGATCTGCTGCGCGCCGCCATCCGCATCCTGCTCGCAAGTCCCTCCTACGATGCGCTGGTCGTCATTGCCGGCTCGTCGGCCGTGGGATCGCCGAGCCTGATGGCCGATGCCATCCACGACTGCCTGCCGCTGAGCGACAAGCCCGTTATTGCCTATGTGAGCCCCTACGCGCCCGAGGTGGTTTCCGTCCTCACCCGCCGAGGCGTCCCGGCCTACACGTCCGCCGAAAGCTGCGCCGCTGCGCTCGATGGGCTCTTGCGCGCCGTAAAGCCGGAGCAGGTCCAGAGACCCACCTTGCCCCTGACGGCGGCCGATGTCAGCGACTTCCCGGCGGGATCGCTGGATGAGGCTCAAGCCAAGGCGTTGTTCGCCCGCTTTGGTGTTCCGGTCGTGGCAGAGAAAGTGGTCGCAACGGCGAGCGAAGCGGAACAGGCCGCACGAGACTTCGGCGGCCGGGTCGTGCTCAAAATTCTCTCTCGCGAGATCGCGCACAAGAGCGATGTCGGCGGCGTCGCGGTCAACCTGACTGCCGAGACGATCAGTGGCCGCCTGACGGCGATGGCAGACGAGGTCGAGACCAGGGTCGGGACGCGGCCCGACCAATTCCTGGTTCAGGAGATGGTTTCCGATGGCGTCGAGATCATTCTCGGAATGCATCGCGATCCCTTGGGAACGGCTATCCTCCTCGGAATGGGCGGCGTCGCGGCCGAACTGTTCAAGGACACGACGATGCGCCTGCTGCCACCGGACGGCAGCCTCGGCCAGGCCGAGGCCCTCGCGATGGTGCGTGATCTCGTCACCTGGCCGTTGCTGGACGGTTTTCGGGGCCGGCCGAAATGCGATGTCGAAGCGCTCACAGAAGCGGTCGTCGCTTTCTCGCGCATGGTTGCGCAGCTCGGTGATCGCCTCGTCGAGGCCGAAATCAATCCGGTCTTCGTGCTGCCGGCGGGCCGGGGCGTGAAGGCGGCAGACGGATTGGTTGTTCTCAATGTCTGAACAAAATCGGATGGAGCTCCAGATGGCCAGTGGCGGAATCATCAATCACGACGGCGCGCGCAGGAAAGATTTCGCCGTGCGGCGCTGGCGAGGTCTTGCCATTCTCGCCTGTGCTGTCGTCTCGGGGCTCGGACTGACGCCGGCGCGCGCCGAATATCCCGACAAGATCATCAAGATCGTTGTGCCCTTCGCAGCCGGCGGCGGGACCGACATCATGGCGCGAACGACGGCGCAGGAGATCCAGACGGATCTCGGCAAGTCCGTCATCATCGAGAACAAGCCGGGCGCCGGGACCATCATCGGGACCCAGACGGTGGCGACCAGCGAGCCCGACGGCTATTCGCTCCTGATGGCGACCTTCGCGCACGCGGTCAATCCGAGCCTGTACAAAAAGCTGCCGTTCGATCCGCACAAGGATTTCGCGGCGGTCTCGCTGATCGCGCGATCCTTCAATATCGTCGTCGTCAACCCGGCCTCCAAGATCAACTCGATCTCCGATTTGATCGCAGAAGCCAAGGCCAATCCGGGCAAGCTCAATTTCGGGACATTCGGCACCGGCACCTCGGCCCATCTCGCCGGCGAGCTGTTCAGTGCGATGGCCAAGGTCAAGATGACGGCGGTGCCCTACAAGGGTGCGGCACCCGCGATCAGCGATCTCTTGGGCGGCCAGATCGACGTGATGTTCACCACCGTGGCAAGCGCGGCCTCGCTGGTGGCTGCAGGCCAGCTCCGGGCGCTGGCTGTCACGTCCGCCGAACGTTCGGCGGCATTTCCGCAATTGCCTGCTGTCGCCGAGGCCGGGGTGCCCGGCTATGCCGCCGAATCCTGGTACGGATTGTACGCTCCGGCCAAGACGCCCGCGCCGGTGATTGCGCGTCTCAATCAGGCAATCGCAAAGGCGGTTCAGTCCGGCGCATTCAAGAAGCTGGAGGCCAACGAAGGCCTCATCATGGTCGGCGGCGCTCCGGAACAGCTCGATCGCTATGTCGGGCAGGAGGAGGAACGCTGGCGCAAGCTGGTCAAGGACGCCAACATCGAGGTGCAATAGGACAGCAGGAGGGCGCCTGCGCATTGCCGGAACATTGCGCAAGCACGCTCCGCTATCTGTCCTCGCTAGAGTGTTCTGCTCGGTCGGATGACAGCCCTCATTCGGAGACGACGAGAACGGTCAGCCCCCTGGTGCGCTTGTCCGGCGTCTCGAACTCGATCCGCTGTCCCACCGAGAGGCCAATCAGGGCCGCTCCAACGGGCGTCAGGATCGAGACCCGGTTGAGTTCGATGTTCGCCTCGTGCGGATAGACCAGCACGATCTCCCGGCTCGCACCTGTCCCGTCATCGCGATAGGTTACTTTGGAGCCCATCCTGACCACGCCGCGCAAATCGTTCTCTGCGGCGACCGACGCGCGCTCCAGTTCGCGCGCCAGAAACTGGGCGACACGAGGGAACAGATCCATGGTCGAATTCGCCAACGAGCTGAGACGCCGCGATTCGTCTTCAGTGATCTTGATCGGCGGCAACGCCGGCTGGTCTCGCCGAATCTCGGTTTCGAAGTTGTGCATTTGATGTCTCCTATGCTGCGGTTGGTCCGGGATCGTCATCGAGCGGCTTGCGCCGATGAGCCCGGAAGAGCGGGACGACGTTGGGGCTTGATTGGGTCACGTTCTGAACCCTGACGACGTTCAGGCAGCCGGCGAGGATGTATGGCATTTGGTCGCCGACCTGCAGGCCGATCAAGGCTGCCCCCAAAGGTGTCAGAACCGAAATGCGGGCGGGATCCGACCCACACTCCTCGGGCCAGACCAATTGCACGACGCGACGCGGAACGCCCCAATTCGTGCAATAGGTGACCCATGATCCAACGGTCACCCGCGAACGGAGATCGTCCCAATCGTTCGGTACGATGTCAGCGCGGTTGATCTCACTGATGAGAAATATCCCGTCCAAATCGCCTTTTTGGGCGGCAAGGCGGGCAAGCTGTTCAAGTCGCGGATAGTCCGATGCGGCGAGCGCGATTTTTGGAAGAGGCAGCACGGCACACTCCTTCTGCTTCAGGACGACCTCTCAGGGCGAGGTCACGAAAGCTGGAAAAGAGCCCGGACGGTGCAAGCACCGTCCGGCTAACCGCCTGCTTGGAGGCGGCCGGCGTGAAGACCGAAGCGCGCGGTGCGCGCATCTATGTCGACGACATATGCCATGACGTTCTGACTATAGTGATTCATTTCGCCAGCAACATTGCGGCTAAACCGCACAGTCGCGAGCGATCGAATCGCTGCAACGGCCATAATTCGACGGTGATATGAGCTTCAGTTTTGACAGATCAGGCTTTCACCGCAGCCCCTGTTCGTCGATCAGGATGCGGTGGATCTCGATGCGCTCCGGCAGCTCGATCAGGAATTCCGCGTCGCGCGCGAGATGATGGACCTTGGTCGGCTCACCCTTGGTGAAGGCCGTCATGGCCTTGATGTCCGCCCAATAGGAAATGGTCGTGAACCACGTCTCCTCGTCGCGGTCCTCGCGCAATTGCTGCACACCGAGCGCGGTCTTGAGCAGCGGCGGAATGCCCTCGGACTGCAGATAGGCTTGGTAGGCATTGGCGAGATCGCGGCGGGTGCGACCGCGCCAGATGCGAGCGATGGTCGGCTTGGTCGGCATGGAGGACTCCTTCCGGGCGAAACGCCGTGCTTCGCAGTCCCGTTCCATGCGCCTCCCTGTCGCTGCCGGCGGCGGAACCTGTGCCGGCTGCTGACGCTCCCGTCTCGGAATTCCCCATCATTGATCTGAAGCAATGATGATCCCGACGACCAATGCTAGAACGACTCGCAAGTTGCGACTCAGGGCTTCCAGCCGGTCGTGACAATCGCAGCGCGTGCTGGAATCTGAGGGCTCAATGGGACGACTACTGAATATCGTGACGCCGCTGCATACGGCGACCAAGCGCGACTACATGGGCCGCATGAACGACGACAAGATCGGCTGCTCGCTGAAAGCGCGGGAATACGAGGCCGACTATTGGGATGGCGACCGCCGCTTCGGCTATGGCGGCTATCGCTTCATCGAGGGGCGCTGGGCGCCGGTCGCCAAGGCGCTGATCGAGACCTATGGCCTGAAGGACGGCTCCAGCGTGCTCGACGTCGGCTGCGGCAAAGGGTTCCTGCTGTACGAGATGCAAAAGATCCTGCCGGGCCTGAAGGTCGTCGGCTTCGATATTTCCAAGCACGGCCTCGACAACGCGCACGAGCAGGTGAAGCCGTACCTCTTCAATTACCGTGCCCAGGACATCTATCCCTATGGCGGCGACAGTTTCGATCTCGTCATCTCGCTCGGCACGCTGCACAATCTCCGGCTCTATGAGCTCGAAGCGGCGCTCAAGGAGGTCGAGCGGGTCGGCAAGAACAAATACGTCATGGTCGAGGGCTACCGGAACGTCGCCGAGTTGCACAATCTCGAATGCTGGGCGCTGACGGCGGAGTCCATCCTGCACACGTCAGAATGGATCTGGCTCTACGGCAAGCTCGGTTACACCGGCGATTACGAATTCATCTATTTCGAGTGATCGGGCGCGCCTCATGGATATCAAGACTGCCAAGGCGGCCATTCTCGTCGAATCCGGCAAGCCGCTGATCGTCGACGAGTTCACCTTGCCTGATAGGCTCGAACACGGCCAGGTGCTCGCGCATGTGCATACGTCCAGCATCTGTGGTGCGCAGATCAACGAGATCGACGCCGTCAAGGGCGTCGACAAGTTCCTGCCGCATCTTCTGGGGCACGAAGCGCTGGCAACGATCATCGAAACCGGACCCGGCGTCGTCTCCTGCAAGCAGGGCGACACTGTCGTCATGCATTGGCGGCCCGGCAAGGGCATCCAGGCCAACACGCCGGCCTATTCCTGGCGCGGCAAGCGCCTCAATGCCGGCTGGGTCACCACCTTCAATGAATATGCCGTGGTGTCGGAGAATCGTGTCACGCCCGTTCCAGCCTCGATCGACCGCACCAGCGCGCCGCTGCTCGGCTGCGCGGTGACGACCGCGCTCGGCGTCGTCAACAACGATGCGCAAATCGCCATCGGCGAGGCCGTCGTCGTGTTCGGCGTCGGCGGCGTCGGGTTGAACATCGTGCAATTCGCCGCGATGGTCGGCGCCTATCCTGTCATTGCGATCGACCGCCTCGACAACAAGCTGGCGATGGCGAAGGATTTCGGCGCCACCCACACCATCAATTCCGAAGCGGTCAAGGATGTCGCTGCCGAGGTTCGCTCCATCACCGGCACTGAGGGACCCGACAAGGTCGTCGAGACCACCGGCGTCAAGAATCTGATCGAGCTCGCCTACGAGATCACGGCGAAGAAAGGCCGTTGCATCCTCGTCGGCGTTCCCCGCGAGAAGGCCGAGATCTACACGCTGCCGCTGCACTTCGAGAAGGTGCTGAAGGGCTCGGAAGGCGGGCAATGCCAGCCGGCGCGCGATATCCCGCGTCTCGTTCGCCTGAGCGACGCCGGCAAGGTGAGCTACCGCGGGATCGTGACCCACGAGTTCGCGCTCGACGACGTCAACGACGCACTGGATTTGATGCGCAGCGGCACATCGGGGCGGATCCTGCTGAACATCAGCTAGGCCGCGGCGAAGGCGCCGACAGCACATCGACGCTGGCGCTGCAGCAGCCAGGCTGTGATCGCCATGTTCACGATATTCCAGGCGATGCCATTGACCAGCGCCGAAGCGTAGGAGCCGGTCCAGTCGTAGATCGCGCCGGCCATCCAGGCCCCCAGCGCCATGCCGGCGAGCGTGACCGAGATGGCGAGGCTGACGCGAAAGCCGGCCTCCCTTGCCGGGAACAGCTCACGGATGATCACCGCATAACTCGGCACGATGCCGCCCTGCGCCAGGCCGAAAATGGCGGACACGACGTAGAGCGAGACCAGCCCGTTGAACGGCAGATAGAGCGCGAGTGCCATGGCCTGCATCGCCGAGCCCAGCAGCAAGGTCGGCAGGCCGCCGATGAGGTTCAACACCCAGCCGAAGATCAGACGGCTCGCCACACCAAAGCCGAGCATCACCGCCAGCATTTCGGCGCCGCGCGCGGAGCCGTAGCCGAGGTCGCCGCAATAGGCGACCAAATGGACCTGCGGCATCGACATGGCAACGCAGCAGCACATGCCGGCCAGGGCCAGCAGGCCCTGGGTGACGCCCGGAGACAGGCCGATGGCCTGCATCGTGTTGCCGCAGCTCGCCGCTTGGTGCGCAACCTTGTGGAATACCGGTCGCCGCCGCAGAACGAGACAAAGCGGCAGCATCGTTGCGAGGCAGAACAGGCCGATGCCGATATGGGTCTGCCGCCAACCATGCGCGGCGATGGCATGCTGGACGATGGGTGGCCAGATCACGCCGGCAAGAGAGCCGCCGGCCGTGGCCAGGGAAATCGCAAGGCCCCGGTGCCTGTCGAACCACAGCGATGCGTCGGCCACCAGGGGCGCGAAGCTCGCCGCGCCGCCGAGCCCGATCGTGACGCCTGAGATCGTCGCGAACACGGACAGGTTAGGGGCAAAGGCGGTCAGGACATAGCCGAGGCTCATCAGGATTGTGCCGCCGGCCAGTGGCGGCAGGATGCCGAAGCGATCCGCCAAGCGGCCGACGATGATGCCACCGATCATGAAGCCGATGATGGCGAGCGTGTAGGGCAGGGTCGCCTCCGCGCGAGGCGCATTGAAATCGGCCTGCAACGCCGGCAATGCCACGATCAGCGACCACATGCCAACGCAGCCCAATGCGCTGAGGGCGAGGTGAGGCGAATCCAGGAATACGAATTTTCGATCGACGGCATGTCGGGCACTGCGGCGGGTTTCCTGGGGCTGCATGGAGATCGGCCCTGGGGTATCGCTCGCCGTCAGCGGCGACAAAGCAGGATTTCTCTTTTGTCGAGCGAGCGAAACTCATGCATCCTCCCGGCCTTCCCGCATCGCCCGGAGCCGGCCATGACGTATCTGCTGCCGCCACTCAATGCCCTGCGCGCCTTCGAGGCCGCCGCCCGCCATCTCAGCTTCAAGCAGGCCGCTCACGAGCTGCACGTCACGGCCGGTGCGGTCAGCCAGCAAGTCCGCCTGCTGGAGGAACGGCTGGGGGTGCAGCTGTTCGAGCGACGGACACGGCAGATCATTCTGACCTCTGCCGGCGAAACCTATCTGGCGCGGGTCCGTGACGCCTTTCGTTGCCTTGCCGAGGCCACCGCCGAGCTCAAGCCCGAGGGCGTCACGAGCCTGCTGCATATCGGGCTCCACGCCAGTTTTGCCGTCGATGCGCTGCGGGCGCGCCTGGCGCAGTTCCGTCGGGCCCAGCCCCAGCTCGCCATTCGCATCAGTCAGCCGGCAGGGCTGCACGAGCTGCTCGAAGGCAAGGTCGACGTCGTGATCGCGGACAGGGTGCAACGCTGTCCCGGCTACAAATGCGAGCCCCTGGAGAGCGGCTTCCTGATCGGGCCGCTGGGCACTGCCGATTGTCCGGAGATCGAAACCTTGCGGTCCTGCCTGCTTGGCGATGTCGAGCGCGCGCGGCCGGCCACGCCGAGGGCGCCGCTGGCCGCCAGTGCGGCAGGTCCGGGACGCAGACCATCCAAGCCGTTCTTTTCCGCCTGAACGGGCCTGTTCTCAGGTTTTGCCATGACCGGCTTCGCGCGCCGGCCGTAACCGGCGGTTAACCATGGATATTTACGGTGTCGAAAGCCTCTGAACTGTGACTGTCAGTTGATTTCGAGTCGAGCCCATGGCGTTCGGTAGCCGCGCAACTCCGCGAAGCATCGCCCCGACGGAGCCTGCGGCTTCGTGGGAAGCGCCGCGGGCTGCGCGGATGAAACCTGACGGCGCCGCGCCGGCGCTGATCAAGGGATCGCTGACCGTCACCGGAGTGCTGTCTTTCCTGCGCGAGAACGGCCGGCGCATTCTGACGCTGGCCCTGGCGCTGTTCGCCCTCGGCGTCGTCGTTCTGATGATTCTGCCGGTCCGGTACGCCGCGACCGCCCTGGTCGTGCTCGATCCCCGGGAGCTGCGCGTGACCTCGGATCAGGAGGTGCTGCCGGGCATCGGCCAGGACGCCGCGGCGCTTCAGAGCCAGATCGAGATCGCCAAATCGGACGGCTTTCTCCGCCCCCTGATCGAGCAGCTCAAGATCGCCGATGACGATGATATCGCGGGCGGTCATACCGACATGACGCGCCTGCTCGAGAAATTCCGCAACCGCCTCGAGATCACGCGGCGCGGGCTCACCTACGTCATTGCGATTTCCTTCACCTCGAACCGCCCCGAGCGGGCCGCTTACTACGCCAACGCCATCGCCGAGGCGTTCGTTGCCAGCCAGGGCCGCGTCCGCACCGAGGCCACGGACGAGGCGGCCGACTGGCTCAAGAACCGGCTGAACACGTTGAACGAGCGGCTGCGCGCATCGGAAGACGCCGTCGCCGCCTTCAGGCTCGAGCACAAGATCCTCAATGCCGGCAAGGATTCGACCACGCAGCAATTGCGGGTGACCGATCTCAATCAGCAGGTCTCCGCCGCTCGTCTTCGCACCGAGGAAGCCAAGGCGCGCTACGAGCAGGTGCAACGCGATCTCAAGGCCAACGTCGAAGGTCCCGTGAAGCAGGACCTGTTGAGCATGCTGCGTGCGCAGCGCTCGACCCTGAACGACCAGATTGCGCAGAAGAAGGCGGTGTACGGCGACCGCCATCCCGACCTCGCGATCTCCTACAGCCAGCTGGCCGATATCAACCGGCAGATCGAGGTCGAGCGGAAAAAGAACATCGACACGGCAAAGTCCGAATATGAGGCTCAGCTGGAGCAGCAGAACGCGCTGGAGAAGCAGCTCAAGGCGGTCGAGACGCAGATGCTGGTCGACGGCCAGGCGCTGGTGAAGCTGCAGGAGCTGCAACGGGACGCCGATGCCAACAGGAACATTTACGAGCAGTTCCTGTCGCGGTTCAAGACGACCAACGAGCAGCGTCAGCTGCAAAACTCCCAGACCAAGATCGCTTCGCCCGCCATTCCGCCGCTGCGCTCGACCCGTCCGCCGCTCGCTTTGCTGCTGGCGGCGCTGGCGATCGGCTCGCTGCTGACATCGACCGCCGCCACTGCGGCGATGACAAGCATGTCGGGCGGGCCTGCGCCTGCCGAGGCTGCCGTGCGCGCGGCGGCGCAGGATACGCAAGGCGGGCAAGTCCAGCAGCCGCTCCAGCCGCAAGTCCAGCAGCCCGCCGCCGCCGCGCCCCGGCCCGAGGCGATTCCGCGCCTTCCTGTCTGGGCCCGCATCCCCGATCTTTCGTCCGGAGCCGGGACCAACACCAACACCGTCTGGCAAAGACCGATCGCTGCCTCAGTGGAGCTCGATCTCGGCGCCTATCTGCGGCCTCTGCTCGAGCGGATCGATCGCGTGCCGGTGCGTGGTTGCAAGGTCGCCCTCGTGCTGTCGGTCGGCAAGAGCGCCGGCGGCAACACCGTTGCGCGCTCGCTCAATCGCGCCGCCGTGAACCGGGGCATGATGAGCGTCTTGATCCGGCTGCAGGGCGAATTCGCAGGTCACCAGCCGCCGGTGACCGAATGGAACGACGGCTCGACCACGGCAGGACTCCAGTCGATCGACGAGCTCCTCAGTGCCGGCCGAAAGGCCGATGCGAGGCCCGAGGACGATATTCGTTCGGAGTTCGATCTGATCATCGTCCATGCCGGCAATCTCGCCCTGCAGCCCGACGCCATCGCGCTGGCGGCGCATGCGGACCTGATCGTCCTGGTGACGCGCGCCGGCGAGCTCGGTTCGGCGGCGATGCGCCGGGTGACCGCCGCGCTGTCGAGGTATGAGACCGTGCCGACGGGGCTGGTCATCAATCACGCGCCTGCGGGCTCGACGGCGCCGCACCCCGAGGGCGGCGCATTGGGCCTTGCGGTTTGACGATGAAAGCGGCGCGCCGTCGTTGGCTGACTGCTGCGATGCTGCTGTCGATCTCGTTCGGAGCGCCGGCCTTCGCCGACACTTGCGTGCCCGTGCCGCAGACCGTGGCGCCGGCGAGGCTCGCCGCACTGTCGCGTGGCTTCAATGCCGACGGCTGGATCAACGGCGAGGTGCCAAGCCGCGAGTTGCTGCAGCAACTGCGCCGCGCTGGAATGACTCACGTCCGGCTGCCGGTGCCGGCCGAGCGCGTGATGCCTCGTTTCGCTGCAAAGGCCGAGCGCGACGAGACGCTGCGTGTGCTCGACAAGGCGCTGAAGCAGCTCACCGCGCTCGGCTATTCCATCTCCGTCGATCTTCATCCTGGCGAGCGCTTCAATCGCCTGCACAAGGAAGATCAGGACGCGGCGCTGCGTGAGATGCAGGACGCCTGGGGCAGCCTCGCGGGAGTCATTCGCTCCTATTCGGCCGATCGCGTCTTCGCCGAGCTGCTCAACGAGCCCGATATCGATGCCGACACATGGCAAAGGCAGGTCGAGACGCTCGCCGGCTTCGTCCGCAAATTGCTTCCCGCCACGACCCTCATTGTCGGCCCCGTCAACTGGCAGCGCGCGGACTCGTTGCCGCGGTTTCGTCCGATGGATGATCCCGACATCGTCTATGCCATCCACTTCTATGATCCCATGGTGTTCACCCATCAGGGTCACTGGGATGCGCAGGATCCGCTGCACGACATCATCGATCTGCCTTATCCGATCAACGCCGGCGATCCCAAAGTGCAGGGGCTGCGCCAGGATCTGCAGGCGAGGGGCGCGACCAAGGCGCTCGGCATGCTCGACACTGCAATCGCCGCCGCCAAGGACAAGCCGGCGGCCGATCGCTGGCTCGCGCCGGCGCTCGCATGGCAGCAGCAGTTCAAGCGGCCGATCATCGTCAACGAATTCGGCGTGCTGAAAGCCGGCGCGCCCAGGCAAAGCCGGTTGCGCTGGCTGGCGGACGTCACCGCTTATGCCAGGGAGCATTGCTGGGGCTGGACGCATTGGGAGCTGGCGCAAGGCTTTGGCCTCGTCGACCGCACCACCGGCAGGCCTGATCCCGACGTGATGCGGGCGCTGCTCGGCGGCGCGCCCCGGCCCGCCCGGCGCTGACATCGCACGGGTTCGCTATCATTAACGAATCCTTACACATCGCCTCGCTATCGTGCTCGACGCGCGCTGCCAAAGGACGATTGATGGGTGCCGGGGACTTGACCCAGGTTCAGACCGTGCCGGCCGAGCCATCGCCGCCGGCCTGGCGCGAGCTGGTTCCGACCCTCTGCATCGCCGTGGCAGCGATCGGCTTTGCTCCGGTCCTGCATTTGGCCTATCCGGCCCTGGCCATCGTGGTCGAGGTCCTCATCGGCATCGCCATCGTGCTGGCGGTCCCGACCTATGCGCCGGCCATCGCGATCTTCGTCCTGTTCTTCCAGAACCTGTTCGTCTCGATCCTGTCGCCGCTGGTCCCGCTGCCGTCCGATCTCGACTTCATCAAGGGCTACAATTTCCTCGTCTGCTCCGTGATGTGGCTGGCGACGTTCGGCCTTTACGTGCTGGGCCAGAGGAATCAATCGGCCGAGGTGAACCAGATCATGCGCTGGGGTGTCGTCACCCTCGCCGTGGTGTCGCTGTATTTCGCGATCGGCTTCATCCAGGACGGACAGCCGGCGGCGGTCTATCTGCGCAATATCGTGCTGCCGCTGTTCCTGTTCCAGCTCTCGCTTCTGACGGCCGCGACCTATGAGGTGCGCATCACGCCGTTCCTGGTGATGCTCGCGGTCATCCTTCTGCTGTGCGGCTATGTCGAGCTCGTCTTCCGCGATCTCTGGCTGGCCATCACCAACAGCTATACGTTCTGGGGGTTCGACGAGCTCAAGGCGACCCATTCGGGTGTCTGGGAAGCCCAGATGCGGGCCACCGGCAACGTGCCCGTCGACCTCAAGGACCGCTTCAGCTTCGACTTCCTGAATACACCGCTGCTCGAAGGGTTCGGCCTGTCGAAGATGCTGCGCATCAACGGTCCGAACATGCACCCGATCAGCTTCGCTTACGGCGTCGGGTTTCTCGCCCTGTTCCTGTTCTCGGTGGGACGACCGCTGCTGGCCCTCGCAGCATTGCCGCTGCTGATCTTTTGCAGCGTGAAGGGCGCGCTCATCGTGGTGATCTTCGTGGTCGCGGCCTGGATCGCGACCCGTCTGATCGGCGCCGTGGTGACGTTGTTGCTCGGCTTCCTCGGCATGGCCGCCTTCGCGGTTCTGGCGATCCGCCTCGGGCTGCAGATCGGCGACTATCACGTCATCGGACTGATGGGTGGTCTGGACGGCTTCGTGCAGAGACCTTTCGGCCGGGGCCTCGGCATTGGTGGCAATTTGTCGGAGAGCTATTTCTCCATCGACTGGAGTGCCGCACAGGCGGCCGGAACGATCGATGGCGCCGTCGAGAGCGCGATCGGCGTGCTCTTGTACCAGATGGGCGTTGGCGCCTTCGTGCTGCTGGCCTTCTATTTCGCGATGGCGCTTAAGGCATGGCGCCTCTACGCCTCATCGGGCTATCTGACGCAGGGTCTCGCCGGCTTCGGCGTCATGGTCGTGCTGCTCAACGGATTGTTCCAGGAAGAGGCCTTGTTCGCGCCACTCGCGCTCGGGCTCATGCTCTCGCTCACGGGCCTCGTCATCGGCAGCCATGTGAGAATGCAGGCCGTCGCCCGCGAGGACACGGCAGTCGAGTCTCTCAAGCACTATCAGCCGGTGACGTAGCCCGGCGGCACGCCGACCGTCCCTTCGCAAACGGCACCAGCCACGCGCTTAGCCCGCTCGCCGCAGCGAAGCAGGGGCCGGCATCATCGAACTGTCATCGCCTTGTCATTCGCGCTCTACTGATCGCTGCTCCTTTCGCCGCGCATCGTGGAGGCTGATATATGCATCTGATCAAGACCATTTCGTCCGACCGCCGGTCGATCCTGAAGGGCCTCGCCGCCGTAGCCATGGCGCCGATGGCTGCGCCGGCGATGGCGGCCGAGGGCCTGCCGGCTCAGCCGGCCGGTTCGGCCGCCGCGATCGCCGCCGACAAGGCCTATTGGGCGGCGGTGAAGGGGCTCTACGCCGTGACGCCCGATGTCGTCAATTTCGAGAACGGCTATTGGGGCATCATGGCCGAGCCTGTGCGGCGCGAGTTCATCCGCCAGTCCGACATGATCAACTTTCAGAACACCTACTACGCGCGGCAGCGCGCGGGTGCGGATTTCGAGGCGGTGCGCGCCAAGGTGGCGGAGGCGGTCGGCGCGGCGACCGAGGAGATCGCGCTCACCCGCGGTGCGACCGAAGCGCTGCAGCTCCTCATCGGCGGCTACAACCGGCTGAAGCCCGGCGATGCCGTGCTCTATGCCGATCTCGATTATGATTCGATGCAGTATGCGATGAACGCGCTGAAGGGGCGTCGCGGCGTCGACGTGGTCAAGTTCGACGTGCCGGAGCCCGCCACCCGCCAGGCGGTGCTCGACGCCTATGCCCGCGCCATCGAGGCGAACCCGAAGACGCGACTTCTGCTCCTGACCCATGTCAGCCACCGCACCGGCTTCGTCATGCCGATCGCCGAGATTGCCCGCATGGCCAAGGCCAAGGGCATCGACACCATCGTCGACGCCGCGCATTCCTGGGGGCAGATCGACTTCCGGGTCGGTGAGCTCGAGGCCGATTTCGTCGGCTTCAATCTGCACAAATGGATCGGCGCGCCGCTCGGCGTGGGCTTTCTCTACATCAGGAAGGACCGCCTCGCCGCCATCGACCGTGACATGGGGGATGAGGATTTTGCCGAGGCCGATATCCGCTCGCGGGTTCACACCGGCACGGTCAATTTCGCCACGGTGCTGACGGTGCCGACGGCCGTGGCGTTGCATCAGCAGATCGGCGCCGCGGCAAAGCAGGCCCGCTTGCGCCATTTGCGCGACTATTGGGTGAGCCGCGCCCGCGGATTCAAGGACATCGAGATCCTGACGCCGGACGAGATCGGCTCGTACGGCGCGATCACGTCCTTCCGTCTCGCCGGCAAGACCAGCAAGGCCGACAACGAGGCCATCGTGGTAAAGCTGCGGGACAGCCACAAGGTCATGACGGTGCGCCGGGCCGGCGTCGCCAGGGGCCAGTGCATTCGCGTGACGCCGGCGCTCTTTACCGACGAGGCCGATCTCGATCGCCTCGTCGAGGCACTGGCGGTGATCACGGGGACGAAGACGGGGTAAGGCCAGGCGGGGCGCGGTCGCTCGTGTGTCAGCTGCGCTTGGCTGATTGGATCAGGTCCCAGCGGTTGCCATAGAGATCCTCGAAAACCGCCACCACGCCATAGGCCTCATGCCGTGGCGCCTCGACGAAGCGCACGCCGGCGGCGATCATGCGCGCATGATCGCGCTCGAAATCATCCGTCTCCAGGAACAGGAAGACGCGCCCGCCGGTCTGGTCGCCGATGCGTTCCATCTGCGCCGGACCGTCCGCCCGCGCCAGGAGCAAGCCGGAGCCAAAATTGCCCCGCGGCCGCACCACCACCCAGCGCTTGCCGCCACCGAGCGGCGTGTCCTCGCAAAGCTCGAAATTCAGAGCGCGCGTGAAGAAGGCAATCGCTTCATCATAGTCAGCGACCACGAGACCGACGAGGGACAGATGCTGATTCATCACGCAACCTGGTGGATGGCGGGAAGCTCGCTGTCAGGAAGACAAGGGTAGCATCGCATTGGCCCGGCCGGTGCAGCCCTCATGCGCCAAGCATCACGCGCTTGCAATCAAAAATTGTGTTGATAGGATTTGCCCCAAACTTCAGGGCGGGGGGCAGAATGAAGAATTCCTATCAGGTTACGGGCACCAATGCGAACGCGCCATTCACCCTGAAGATTCATCGCGGCGACGGGATGTTGCTGCTCGCGATGAATTGGCGGCAGGGCAAGCCACCGCGCGATATTGTCGGCTTTGCAATCGAGTACAAGGAGCCGAAGCAAGATCGGTTTTGGCCGGTGCCCAACCGCATCGGCTTTCCGGGTCAGCGCAAGAAGCCGAGCGACCCGATGCTCCCGAGTACGATTGCGCCGATTCAAAAATTCCGCTGGGTGCATTTCCCCTGGCACGCCGACAAGGACGGACAATTTCTCTATCGCGTGACACCCATGTTCATGGACAAGCTGGGAACGCTCAGTCGAGGCGAACCGCAGGAAGCCTCGATCGCCCTGATGCGCGAGACATTACCGGGCAAGCTGAATGTTGCTTTCACGCGCGGTTATGTGTCCTCGCAATCCTTTGTTGAGAAGTTCGCGCCCGACCGCAAGCTCGGCAGCCTCATTCCAGATGATGCGAAGGATGGTTTGACCTTCAAGCCCACGAACAAGAAGGCCGAGGACGCCTACAAATGGATGGGCTTCGAAGCGCGTGCGTCGATCCTCGACGTGCTGGATGAGGCGATCGCCGCCAAGGCCAATGTTCGCGTCATCGCTTATGACTTCAACATGCCCGAAATCCTGACCCGTCTCGAAAAGCTCGGAAAAAGGCTGAAGGTCATCATCGACGATTCGACGGCCAAGGGCGGCGGGCACAAAGCCAAGGATTCGCCCGAGAGCGTCGCTGAGAAGCGCTTACGCAAATCGGCCGGGGCTGACAACGTCAAGCGCCAACATATGGCGAACCTGCAGCACCATAAATCCATCGCGGTTTCCGGCAAGGGTGTGCATAAGGTCGTGTACGGCTCCACGAACATGAGCTGGCGCGGGTTCTACGTGCAGTCGAACAATGCGGTCATTGTCAACAGCAAGAATGCCGTCGACGATTACTTCAAGGTTTTCGATAGCTATTTTTCGGCGGAAGCCGCCGGCGATTTTCGCGACTCCGAGGTGGCGACGGGTTGGCGCGATCTGGGAGTGAGCGGACTCGGCGGAAAGGTCGCTTTTTCGCCGCATACCGAAGAGAACGGGCTCCTGGCCGTGGTGGGCAAGGACATAGCCAAGGCGAAATCCAGTGTTCTTTTTTCTTTGGCGTTCCTGGGTCAGATGAAAAATGGACCGATCGGTCCTGCCCTGGGTCGCGCCATCAAGAGCAAGACGGTGTTCGCGCTTGGCATCGCCGATGCGCGCGTGAAGGAAGGGAATTTGGGCGTCACCGTATTGACGGCCGACAACAAGAAGCGCGTCGTTCGTTCGTCTGCGCTGACCGGCAATGTGCCGGCTCCGTTCAGTACGGAACCGTCAGGACTTGCCGGCAGCGACGGTCAGCACCGGGGTACTCGGATGCATCACAAATTCGTCGTGCTCGATTTCGATACCGACGATGCACGCGTTTATCTGGGCTCATACAATTTCTCTGAGCCCGCCGATACTGACAATGGCGAGAACCTGTTGCTGATCAAGGATCGCACGGTCGCGACCAGCTACATGATTGAAGCATTGCGCATCTACGATCACTATCGTTTCCGCTCCGCCCGCGAGGACGCAAAGGGCAAGAGCAAAAAGGTGCTCGAGCTTCAGTTGCCGCCCAAAAAGGCTTCAGAGAAGCCGTGGTGGCAGAAGGATTGGGACGATCCGATCAGCAGGAGAGACCGGGAGCTATTTGCCTAAAGCATGATCCGGGAAAGTGCGCAGCGGCTTTCCGAAAAAATCATGCTTAAACAACGACCTAAAGCGCGGTGACGCTTCATCCTGATGGCGTCGCGCTTTAGCGCTCGGAATCCAGGTCAATGTGGCGCCAAGGTGGACCACTCGCTCACCGCCACCCCAGCGCCGGCGCGACGTGCTTCAGGATCGCCTCGATCGCATGCGCGCAGTAATCGACCCCTAACTGGTTCGGGATCGTCAGCAGCAGTGTATCAGCCTCCGCAATCGCCTCGTCCCGGCGCAGCTGCTCGATCAGCACATCCGGCTCGGCGGCATAACTCCGGCCGAAGATCGCCCGGGTCTGCGGGTCGATTAAGCCGATCTGGTCCTCGCCTTCGCGCTCCCGGCCGAAATAGGCGCGGTCGCGATCGTCCATCAGCGCAAAGATGCTGCGGCTGACGGAGACGCGGGGGGCACGGGCGTGGCCGGCCTCCTTCCAGGCGGCGCGAAAGCTACGGATCTGCGCGGCCTGCTGCACGTGGAAGGCTTCGCCGGTCTCGTCGTTCTTCAGCGTCGAGCTCTGCAGATTCATGCCGAGCTTTGCCGCCCACACCGCGGTGGCGTTGGAGCCGGCGCCCCACCAGATCCGCTCGCGCAGGCCTTGCGCGTGCGGCTCGATGCGCAAGAGGCCCGGCGGATTGGGAAACATCGGCTGCGGATTGGGCTCGGCAAAGCCTTCGCCCCGGAGCAGGTCGAGAAACACCTCCGCATGGCGCCGGCCCATGTCCGCATCGCTCTGGCCCTCGGCCGGGCGATAACCAAAATAGCGCCAGCCGTCGATCACCTGCTCGGGCGAGCCGCGGCTGATGCCGAGCTGCAGCCGGCCGCCGGCGATGAGATCGGCGCTTCCGGCGTCCTCCACCATGTAGAGGGGGTTCTCGTAGCGCATGTCGATCACGGCCGTGCCGATCTCGATTGTGCTGGTTCTAGCGCCGACCGCCGCGAGCAGCGGAAACGGCGAGGCGAGCTGGCGCGCGAAATGATGCACGCGGAAATAGGCGCCGTCGGCCCCTAACTGCTCGGCCGCGACCGCAAGCTCGATCGATTGCAACAGCGTGTCTGCGGCCGAGCGGGTCTGCGATTGCGGTGAGGGGGTCCAGTGTCCGAAGGAGAGGAAGCCGATCTTTTTCATGAGGGCTAGGTATGCATGACCGGAAGAATTTGCGAGACGTTGGCCGAGGGAAAAGTGGCGGCAGGGCGTGTGCCCGTAAGTGCCTCCAGGAGGAAGCAGGCCCGGGTTCGCACCACGACGTCAGGTCGTTCGATTTTGATCCGCCGTGCCCGGAAGCGGCCTCAGATTTCGCAACCGGTCAAATTCAATGCCTTGAGCAGGCCGCCGAACGCCTTGAGTCGACAGGGCTCGGTCTCGCTGGCGGCCTTTGCACGCTGCGCATTGGCAGTTCGCTTGGCAACAATTGCCTTTGGTTTCGGCCTGGGACGTTCAGCGGTCGCGATCTTCTTCGTATCGCGCCGATGACGGACGATTGGTTCCGGTGCGGTCGAACCGACTTGGATGTCTCGCGGAGCAACGGGGTTCTCGACCGGAGCGTCCTGTGTCGGCATCGCGCTGCTCACAGCGGCAACCTCGAGGCGATCGGCCTTGGGCAACGCGTCATGTGACGCAGAGACGCTAGCGCTCTGCTCGGCAAGCGGCGGGGCGATCGCGACGGCGCGACGCGGTGGAGCGCTCAGCTCCATTGCCGACAGCACGCCTGCGCTCAACAGGATGAGGAGGCCCAACAACGCCATTTTCAGCATAAAGCGCCTCTAACCTAAGTTAGTGCCGCTGAAAATTCTCCGCGCCAATAAGGCAACTTGTCGGCGATTGCCGACCTACGGCGAATCATTTGCCGACAGGGTTAACGTCGGTGCTGCTTCTGCGGCCGCTGAGAATAGACCGTACAGTCGGGCACCGCCTGACCGATTGGGCGACCGCTGCTTTTGACCCAATGCAGACAGGCTCCCCTTCGACGGCAGCGAAGCCTCGCCAAAGTCCCTCTCGTCGCGGAAGCTAAGTTGACCGCAGGGTCCGAGGTCAGATCGATCGTTGGCTGGTAAACCCTTCTACCAGAGTCTCCGGCGAGATTTTGATCCGCCGTGTTGCATCGGCGGTCAGCCAGTTCATCGCAGAGGGTCCAACCCATAGCGATCGGTCTGGGCTGCTTGGATTGGCGGATCTGTTTGGTCCAGCCGGGGCTTCCGGAATCCCAGGATTGCGCCAGCGAACGACGGAGTTGACGCAGGTTTTCTTGATCCAACGACGCAGCAAATTGTAACGGCGCTCGACGTTCGCCGCGGTCTTCTCGCTTGCCTGATCAGTCGCGATCGCAAATCGGCCTTGTGTGATCACCGTGCCGGTGATTACGCACCTTATGAATTGAATTGTGGCATGCTCAGCTCTGCAATACCAATCGTTGCACGATGGGATGAATTCGGCCGGTAGCTTTGGCAGGTCCTCGGGGGACCAGATGATGCAGTGGTAACCGACAGAGGCGACATTTCGAGTTGTGGGGGGCGCGGCCGACTTCCACCGCGGGCCATCGACGAGAAGAACCACGGGATCGCGTAACACCTCCGACATCAGCACAGCCTCGTCATCCGGATGCATCACAAATCGAACGTCGCTTCTCAAACAGCCCCCTAGTTCCACCACAGCCCGCCCTGCAAGGACGTAGTGTTGCTACTTCCTTTTTGCGGCAAGAGTCCGGGCCTGGCCCTTTTCGTCCGGGTTCGACGCTTGGCTCGACGCCAGCTCTCAGGGGCGCGGCGGGCTAGATTTGCTCATACCAAGTTTCTTCGCAGTTCGGCGGGCATGGGTCGGCGTCCAGCTCAAAATTTCCAGGAACCATTTCCGTTCCGAATCATCCAATGGGTGCGCGGCAATCACCGACAGGCCTCCGGACGGCAACGCGCACGGCGGCCGTTGCACGGGATATGCTGGCTGCAATGCCTCAGGAAACCGATGTAAGGAGGTGCCCATGGCAAGGCCTCGTTCGACTTCCATCAGCAGACGAAGTGTGGTCGCAGGACTGGCGCTGACAGCCGCCCCCGTGGCTTTGGCCGGAGCCAATCAAGCGCGTGCGCAGGCCCAGCAAACCACTCCGGATCAAAGCCTGTATGAACGACTTGGCGGCGTCTTCGCCATTGCAGCGGTCGTGGATCACTTCAGCGACGCTGTCGTAAAGAACGCCGTCGTCGGTCAGAAGTCAAAAAATCCGCAGTTGAGGGAATGGCACACCAAAAATCTGAAACGCTTGCCTGGTCTCAAGTTCATGCGAACACTTTGGGTCTGTGACGTTTCGGGTGGGCCGTTCCAGTTCAAAGCCACCAGGCCGGGGACGACGCCCCTTGGCCTTGAGGAGGCGCACCGGGGCTTGCGGATCTCCCCGGCGGAATTCGACGAGGTCGCCGCTGAACTCGGACGGACACTTGACTTCGCCAAGGTCCCGAAGCGCGAGAAGACCGAAGTACTAGCTGCGTTCGCCAGCCACAAAGATGAGGTGACCGCCGGTTACGTATCGAGAGCCAAGCGCGGTTGAAGCATCCCGTGGTGCCGAACGACGAATTGCGACCTCACGCATAGGCGACCCAGCCGCGGAAGGCGAAGCCGGTATAGAACAGGGTTGGGTCCGTGAAGCCGGCCTCGCGCAAGATCACCTCGTCCTGCGCGGGCGCCAGAATCTCCAGATGGTTGGTGACGGCGTTCCGCGCGGCGGCCGCCTGCTCGGGCTCGACGCCGGAGGCGGCCAGGAACGCCGAGTACCGCGACAGCCACAGCGGGCGCTCCTGCTCGCCATTGGGCGCGCTCAAATGCGCGACCACGAACGGCGCGCGCGGCTTGAGGCGGCGACGGACCTCCGAGGCGATGCGGCGCCGCTCCTCGACGCCGACGAAGTGCAGGGTCAAGAGGCAGGTGGCACCGTCGAACGGTCCCTCCGGGGCATCATCGATATAGCCTTGATGCAGGCGTGCACGGGATGCGAGCGATCCCAGGGTTTGCCCGGCCAGCGCCAGCATCGCCGCGGACGGATCGACGCCGTCGAAGCGCCAGCCGGGATGCGCTTGCGCAAACGCTTTGAGCTCCAGGCCGCCACCCGCGCCGAGGACGAGCACCTGCCCATCGTTTGGGACGCTTTCGGCGAGCAGAATCGCCGTCATGGACTGCATGGCGTCATAGCCCGGCACGAAGCGCCGCGGCCCCTCGGTGTATCTCGCCACGAATTGCGGATCGGAAAATGCGGCTTGCATGTCGGTCATGATGTTGTCCCCGTGAATGGAGCCGTTCACGCGCGATGCGCGCTGATGTCGTGGATCTTTCGGGACCCGAGCCGCTTGCGCAGGTCCTCGCCCAGCATCGCCAGCGTCACCTCGCCGAGCCGCGCCAGCAGCAGCGCCTCCGCATCGTCAAAGGCCTGATCGAGGGCGGCATTGACGGCCTGCTCGACCAGACAGCCGGGCGCCTCGGTCCGGTTGCCCATGGCCAGAAGCGGGGGATTGCCGAGCGCGGCATAGACGTCGCGCAGCGTCACCTTCGACAGGTCGCAGGCGATGGTCCAGCCGCCGCCGTGCCCCTTCTCGGAGCGCACGTAACCGATTTCCCTGAGGCCCGCCATGATGCGGCGGATCACCACCGGGTTGGTGTCCATGGCCTTGGCCAGCGTCTCGGACGTGAACGGCCCAGGCTGCTGCGCCATGTGCAACAGCACGTGCAGAACGCCAGAGAGTCGGGAATCTCGTTTCATGTAACTTTATATGTTACATGATGGCGGCGACGTCAAGCGGGCCCCACGCAGGTCTTTCCGATCCCATAATTCGACCGCGAGCGAAGGACCCGCCGTCAGGCTTGTGCACAATCGCGCCGCGGGGCGCAGGCTGTCGACAAAGATGCAGAACGGCACGTTTTATGGTTGGCGAGTCGTCGCGGCGAGCTTTGGTCTCGCCGTTCTCGGCCTTGGTTTCGGCTTCTATGGTCCGCCGATCTTCCTGAACGCGGTTTGTGAAGCCAGGGGTTGGCCGCTGGCGTTGGTCTCGATGGCCGTCACCGTGCACTTCCTGACTGGATCGATCGTGACCGCCAATCTGCCGGCGCTTTATCGGCGCTTCGGCATTGCAGCCGTGACGAAGGCCGGCGCCCTCGCGCTGGCCGTCGGCATCTTGGGATGGGCGAGTGCAACAACGCCGTGGCAGCTGTTCGGCGCGACGCTGCTGAGCGGCGCGGGCTGGGTGACGATGGGCGTCGCCGCCGTCAACGCTATCGTGTCGCCCTGGTTCGTCCGCCACCGCCCTGCGGCGCTCGCCGTCGCGTATAACGGCGCGAACGTCGGAGGGATCATCTTTCCGCCGCTCTGGGCCGCGGCCATTGCAATGTACGGCTTCGCCATCGCAGCGGCCGTCCTCGGCGTGATCATGGTTATCCTGGTGTGGATGCTCGCAAGCACCGTGCTGTCACGCACGCCTGCGCAGATCGGATCGCTGCCGGACGGAGCGGAGCCAGCCGCGGCGACCGGGCCTGCGGACGCTGCGCGGCGGCTCCCGGGATCGCTGATCTGGCGAGACCGCAAATTCCTGACGCTCGCGGCCGGCATGAGCCTCGGGCTGTTTGCGCAGATCGGCCTGACCGCGCACCTGTTCTCGCTGCTGCTGCCCGCGCTCGGCACGCAATGGGCCGGACTGGTGGTCGGCTTGATCGGCGCTATGGCGATCATGGGTCGAACGCTGCTGGGCTGGCTCATGCCGGAGCGCACCGACCGGCGGCTGATTGCCTGCGCCAGCTACACGGTTCAAATCATGGGCTCGATGATCTTCATCGCCGCGGCTGGAACGAACGTTCCGCTGTTGATTCTTGGCGTCGTCCTGTTCGGTCTCGGATTCGGCAACGGCACGTTCCTGCCGCCGTTGATCGCCCAGGTCGAATTTGCACCAGAGGACGTACCGCGTGTCGTCGCGCTGATCGTTGCGATGTCGCAAGGCGCTTATTCATTCGCGCCGGCGGTCTTTGGCTTGATCCGCGAATGGTTTTCGGCCGCCGCCTCTGGTACCGCGCCAGGCTTCTATGTTGCCACGGCGTTGGTGCAGGGATTGGCGATCTACGCTTTCTGGGCGGGGCGCCGTGCGCCGCGCTGAAGCCGTCAGGGCCGACACGCAACATCGGGCGCGCCGATGATGTCATCCTGCTCCTGTTTTGCCCGACGGATCAATGATCGTCTCGTAAAATCAGGAATTCTCGCCGCGAATTCCGAAAAGATCATGCTCTCTTGCCGCGTCCTATGCTGTTGATTTTGCTATCCCCGGCTACTGTGCATGGGGTTGTTTTCGCACAATTCTGTCCTGCGATCAGGAAGGCCGGGATAGACCATGCTGATTTGTCACGGTGACGCCGCCGCGCGCGGGGACAACAATCGGCCAGGGCGACCGCAAGGACTTTTCGTCCTCACCTCGCGCGGCGCCCGTTTTTCATCAGTCCATTTTTTGGAGGCGCATCATGCAGGTTTATAATGTGGTCAGGTTCAAGGTGAAACCGGGTGAGGAAGCTGCCTTCCTCGACGCGCATCGGAACGGCAAGACCAAATGGCCGGGGCTGGAGCACGGCGTCATCATCAAGACCGGCGAGCAGACCTTTTGCCTCATCGGCACATGGGCCAGTCAGGACGCGTTGGTCGCGGCGCGATCGGCGATGATCAAGACGCTCGACAGCTTCAGGTCCGTGCTCGAGGACCAGGGCAATGGACGCGGCGTGACGGACGCGGTGTCGGGGCCGGTCGTGCTCGATCTCTAGGAACGCTGCCGCGCGCGTTCACTTCATCACCCGCAGCCCCTTGGTCGTGAACCGCTGGGTCTTCTCGCCCGGCCGCACCGGTCGCCGCGTGCCGGCGGCCTTGCCGGTGCCGGGGGGCTGGTGCGCGGGCACGAGCTGGTGGGGCTGCGAGCCGATCAGATCGCGGCGGCCCATCTCGATCAGGGCCTCGCGCAGCACCGGCCAATTGTCGGGATCGTGATAGCGCAGGAAGGCCTTGTGCAGGCGGCGCTGGCGCAGGCCCTTGATCGCCTCGACCTTGTCGCTGCCGCCGTGGCGGACGCCGCGCAGCGGATTGACGCCGGTGTGGTACATCGCGGTCGCGGTCGCCATCGGCGAGGGCAGGAAGGTCTGCACCTGATCGGCGCGATAGCGGTTCTTCTTGAGCCACAGCGCGAGGTTCATCATGTCCTCGTCGGTCGTGCCCGGATGCGCCGCGATGAAATAGGGGATCAGGTAATATTTCTTGCCGGCCCGTTCGGCCGCTTCGTCGAACATCCGCTTGAACTTGTTGTAGGCGCCGATGCCCGGCTTCATCATCTTGTCGAGCGGCCCCCGCTCGGTATGTTCGGGGGCAATCTTCAAGTATCCGCCGACGTGATGGGTGACGAGCTCCTTGATGTATTCCGGGCTCTCCACTGCAAGATCGTAGCGCACGCCGGAAGCGACCATCACCTTCTTGATGCCCTTGGTCTCGCGCACCTTGCGATAGAGCCGGATCAGGTCGTCATGCGAGGTGTTGAGGTTCGGGCAGATCTCGGGGAAGACGCAGGACGGCCGCCGGCACGCCGCCTCGACCTTCGGATCCTTGCACGCCATCCGGTACATGTTGGCGGTGGGGCCGCCGATGTCTGAGATCACGCCGGTGAAGCCCGGCGTCTTGTCGCGGATCTTTTCGATCTCGCGCAGGATCGAGCCTTCCGAGCGGTTCTGGATGATGCGGCCTTCGTGCTCGGTGATCGAGCAGAAGGTGCAGCCGCCAAAGCAGCCGCGCATGATCGTCACCGAGAACTTGATCATGTCCCAGGCCGGGATTTTTGCTTCGCCGTAGGACGGATGCGGCGCGCGCGCATAGGGCAGGTCGTAGACCGCGTCCATCTCGTCGCTGGTCAGCGGGATCGGCGGCGGGTTGAGCCAGAGATCGCGATCGCCGTGACGCTGCACCAGCGGCCGCGCATTGCCGGGATTGCTCTCCCGGTGCAGCACGCGCGATGCGCGGGCATAAGCTTCCTTGTCCTGCTCGACCTGCTCCAGCGCCGGCAGGCGGATGACGGTCGCACCCTTCTGGCGGGTCGCGCCCTCGTCGGCGGAATCGAGATCGTCGGCGTGCAGCTCGGTGTAGTCCTCGGGGACCTTGCGGAACAGCGCGACACCCCTGATGTCGTCCAGCGCGCGCGGCGCTTCGCCGGCGGCGAGCCGCTGCGCCACCTCGACCACGGCGCGCTCGGCATTGCCGTAGAGCAGCAGGTCGGCCTTGGCGTCGGCCAGCACCGAGCGGCGCACCTTGTCCGACCAGTAATCGTAATGCGCGATCCGGCGCAGCGAGGCCTCGATGCCGCCGAGCACGATCGGCACGTCCTTGAACGCCTCGCGGCAGCGTTGGGCGTAGACGACGGTGCAGCGGTCCGGCCGCTTGCCGCCTTCGCCGCCGGCCGTATAGGCATCGTCGCTGCGCAGGCGCCGGTCCGCTGTGTAGCGGTTCACCATGGAATCCATATTGCCGCCGGTGACGCCGAAGAACACTTTTGGCTTGCCGAGGGCCTTGAACGGCTCGGCCGAGTGCCAGTCCGGCTGCGAGATGATGCCGACCCGAAAGCCCTGCGCCTCCAGCAGCCGGCCGATGATCGCCATGCCGAAGCTCGGATGGTCGACATAGGCGTCCCCGGTCACCAGCACGATGTCGCAGGCGTCCCAGCCGAGCGAGTCCATCTCGGCGCGGCTCATCGGGAGGAAAGGTGCCGGCTTGCGCGGCTGCGCCCGGGCCATCAGCGGCATTGCGGCGGTGATCATCTGGGTGTCCATGGCGCCAAGGGATAAGTCCCCACGCCTCCGAATTCAACCGACGGGCGCGTGAAAGTTGAGGTTCCCGGGCCGCAGCCGGGGCGTCGTCAGGGTTCTCACCGCGGCCGCCATCGGATATCCGGTTGCTCCATGGGCAAGGAAACCTCCGACGGCGGTCATGACGCAGTGGGCAGCGTATCGCCGTCCGCGAATGCCTGGCTTGGCGTGATTGCGCTGGTCGGCTTCATCCTGGTGGCGACCGCGCAGGCCTCCAATCAGATTCTGGCGCGCGGGCTCGCGGGCTCCGTCCCGCCCTTCGCGCTCGCCTTCTTCCGCTGGAGCATCGTCGCAATCGGGCTCGCGCCGATCGCGCTCAAGGAGATCCAGGGCGGCCGCGTGCCTCTCGGCCGAAACGTCTGGCCGATCCTCGCCGCCGGCTTCATGGGCATGTTCCTGTGCGGCGGTCCGGTCTATGCCGCGGGCGTCTCGACGACGGCGATCCACATCGCGCTGATCATGGCGCTGTCGCCGATCACGGTGCTGCTGATCTCCGCCCTGCGCGGCATGGAGCATGTCGGCCCGCTGCAATGGCTCGGCACGGCGCTGGCGCTCGCAGGCGCGCTGCTCATCATCTCCGGCGGCCATCCGCAGACACTGATCGAACTTCAGACTGCGGCCGGCGACGGCCTCGTCGTGATCGCGATGCTCGGCTGGTCCGGCTACACGCTGCTGCAATCGCGCGCCGCGCCGAAGGCGTCGCTGCTGGCACGCATCAGCCTGTTCTCGGGCGCCGGCGCCCTGTTCTCGCTGCCGCTCGCGGCCATGGAGATGTGGGCGATGCCGGGGCAGGTCTTCAGCACCAAGGCGCTGTCGGCCTATGTCTTCGCCGGGATCGTTCCCGGCCTGCTCGCCTATGCGGGCTTTGCCTGGCTCGGCGGCAAGTTCGGCTCGGTGCGGACCTCGCTCGTGCTCTATCTCGGGCCGATCGCCAGCGCGCTGCTGTCTTTCGCCATCCTCGGCGAACCGCCGCAGCTGATCCATCTTTTCGGTGGTTTGCTGATTTTGGGTGGCGTCTGGGCCAGTTTGCGCCGCTAGTTCCATCCGCATGCGTCCAGGTTCACCCGCAGGAACCATCGGCCTTCGCGGACATTCTGATGAGGGGTTGCCGCGAGCCCGGCTCGCGCGCACTCGCGATGTTCGCCTCTGGCGATGGGGGAGCTGTGAGTACAGTCATAGAGAACCTGCTGTTGCGAAAGCAGAAGCTCGTGGAGCAGCTCGAAAAGGCGCCATCGGTCGAGGACCGCGACAAGATCGAGCACCAGCTCGAACAGATCAATACCGCGCTGGATTTTCTGGACAGGCCGGGACCGAGGGAAGGGCGCTAGAGGCGCTCATTCCACGCCCGACGCCTCCACCTTCAAGGTCTCCACCTTCAAGGCCTTGGCGTAGACCACGCCCGAATTGGTGATATGTGTGGTCATCAATTCTTCGAAGGCGGCGAACTCGCCGCGCGCGAACAGATCGAGCAGCCTGCGATGCTCGTCGAATGACGTGCGGGTGCGCACGTCAATCGGCGAGGTCAGATTGGTGCGGAGCGCGGCGACACGGCCGGAGACCAGCTGATAGGATTCGGCGAGGTAGCGGTTGCCGCAATGGGTGAACAGCGCCTCGTGAAACGCGGCATCGGCGCGGCCATAGGCGATGTTGTCCTTTGCCGCGACCGCCGGCTCCATCGCCGCGATGGCCTCGCCCATTGTGGCGATTGCACCGTCACGATCGTGACGATAGGCGAGCTCGGCGGCCTTGGGTTCGAGCGCGATGCGGAAGGTGCAGAGCGCGTTGATGTCGTCCGCGCTCGGCGTGAACACAAAGCTGCCGACCTGCGGGCGGATCACCACGAGGCCTTGCGCCTGCAGCTGGCCCATCGCCTCGCGCACCGGCGTGCGGCTGACGCCGAAGGAATTGGCCACCATCTCCTCGGAGATGGCAGCGCCGAGCGCGAACTCGCCGTCGATGATCGCCTGTCGCAGCCGCTGCATCACCCGCTGCGACAGCGATTTCGGCGTATCGAGCTTGAGCGAGCGCATTGGCGTTTCTCAGACCACCTTGCCGGGATTGAGCAGATGGTCGGGATCGAGCGCCGCTTTCAGCGTCCGCATCAGCGCGATCTCGGCGTCGCTCCTGGCATGGCCCAGCCACTTCTTCTTCAGCGTGCCGATGCCGTGCTCGGCCGAGATGCTGCCGCCGAGCTCGCGGACCAGACCATAGATGATCGTGTCCATCTCTTCCTTCGGCTGCTGCTCGACGGAGAGGCCGGTGACCCAGGAGACCAGATGCAGATTGCCGTCGCCGATATGGCCGTAATAGACGCTCTCGCAGCCCGCGATGCCGGAAGCAAGCGCCGCCTTGCAGCGCGTGACGAACTCGTCCATCCGCGCAACCGCAAGGCCGATGTCGTAGGAGATATGCGGGCCCAGCACCTGGCCGAACTCGGCGCAGATGTCGCGCACCCGCCAGAAGGCCTGCGTCTGCGCCAGCGATTGCGCCACCGCCGCATCGGCCAGCAGCCCGCGCTCCATCAGCTCTTCGAGCCAGGCCTGGAAGCGCGGCGCGTCCAGGCTCTCGTCGGTGCCTTGTGCTTCCACCAGCACATAGAGGCCGTGACCTGCGGCGACCGGCGGCTTCACGCCGGCGCGAGTCGTGATCACGTCCCAATAGTCCGGCCACATCACCTCGAACGCCGACAGCAGCGGCCCGAGCCCGCTGCGCGCCGCATCGAGCAGCGCGATCACCGCGGCGTAATCCTTCAGCGCGCAGAGCGCCGCCATGGTCGAGCGCGGCTTCGGGAACAGTCTTAGCACCACGCGGGTGATGATGCCGAGCGTGCCTTCCGAGCCGATGAACAGATGCTTCAGATCGTAGCCGGCATTGTTCTTCATCAGCTTGTTGAGGCTAGTGATGATGGTGCCGTCGGGCAGCACGACTTCGAGACCGAGCACCAGCTCGCGCGTCATGCCGTAGCGGATCACGCGGTTGCCGCCGGCATTGGTCGAGAGATTGCCGCCGATGACGCAGGAGCCGCGCGAGCCGAGGTCGAGCGGAAAGAAGAAGCCGGCTTCGTCCGCGGCCTTCTGGATCGTCTCCAGCGGCGTGCCTGCTTTCACCGTCATCGTCGCGGAAGCGCGGTCGATCTCCTCGATGCCGCTCATGCGCTCGAGCGAGATCGCGACCCAGCCGGCTTCGGGCGATGCGCCACGGCACAGCCCGGTCAGTCCGCCCTGCGGCACGAACGGCAGCTGCGCCTGCCGGCAGGTCGCAATCGCATCGGCCACGCCCTGCGCATCGACGGGACGGATCACCGCAAGCGGCGTCTGCGGCAGGCTCGCGCTCCAGTCGTTGCAATTGCGCGCCGGCACGTCGGTGCCGATCAGTACGGCGGCTGCGCCGAGCTTGTCGCGCAGGGCGCCGAGCAATTGGTCGAGACGCTTCACCGGGGTCACCATGTTCATGCGAGACCTTCCTGAATCTGGCTGCGCCCATGCGCGCCGTGACGGTGGAAAGGATTTGCCTCTTTCTTGTATGTAAGGTACAAGACGGAAAGTAAAGCAAAAACAAGGCTCGGAAGCCCCCTTAAAGACCATTGGGGAGATCAGGGGCTTGGTCCGAGATCGCAGCTTAGAGGGCGGTGTGATGACAGAGGCAATTCGCGGGTTCTGGGTGGCATCGGCGACGCCGCTGGCGGCCGACGGCAACGTGGACTCCGCCAAGCTCGCGGCGCACGCCAAGCAGCTGTTCGGCAAGGGGGTCGACGGCGTCGTGCTGTTCGGCACCACCGGCGAGGGCACCTCCTTCAATGTCGCCGAGCGCATCGCGACCATCGAAGCCGTGCTCAAGGCGGGCGTTGCGCCGGAGCGCATCGGCATCGGCGGCGGCTTCCCCGCCATCACCGACGGCATCGCGCTGACGCGCGCCGCGCTCGGCCTCGGCCTGCGCCACGTGCTGGTGCTGCCGCCTTACTTCGACCGCAGCGTCGCGCCCGAAGGCATCGAGGATGCCTTTGCCGCGATCATCGACGGCGTCGCCGACGATCGGCTGCGCGCCTATCTCTATCACATCCCGCAGACGTCGGGCGTTGCTATCCCAACCGCCGTCGCCGCGAACTTGCGCAAGCGTTACGGCAAGGTGATTGCCGGCCTGAAGGACTCCAGCGGCGACTTCAAGCAGTTCCAGGCGTTCCGTGCCGCGGCTCCCGAGCTCGCCATCACCGTCGGCAATGAAGCCGATATCACCCGAGCGATCGCCGCCGGCGGTGCCGGCACCATCTGCGGCATGGCCAATGTCGTGCCCGAGCTGGTCAAAGGCATGGTCGAGGGCAAGGATGTCGAAGCGCGCATGCAGGCTGCGATCGACGTCGTGCTGAAGACGCCCTCGTTCACTGCGACGCTGAAAGCAATCCTGGCGGCACAGACCGGCGATGCGGCCTGGCAGCGCGTGCGCCCGCCGCTCCGCGCCTCGTCCGACGGCTCCGCGTTCAAGCGGAAGCTCGACGAGTTGACGGCTCCTGCCATCGCCTGAGACCGCACAGAACCGTGATACGCCGCCGCGAATTCGCGTGTTGCGTGTTGCGACCGGCACGACGGCAATTGAAGATTGCCGTTCGATGTCGCTCCTTCTTAGAACGATTCAACACTAGAGCGATTCAACTCTGCCTGCGGTTCTCTTCGGGCACCGCGGCTGTTAGACGCGCCAGCTTCAATGCTGCGTCTGACCTGGAAGTGAATCGAACGTGCGTGCTCATCTGGATGGCCAGCGTGTCTGCGGCCATCGAACTCATGCCGGCAAGAGCCGTGCGGGTCTTCTCATCGGAGCGGCCGTGCTGCTCGCCGAATGCCCCTCCATCATGACGACCGCGCAGGCGCAATCGGCCCTGCCCCCGGTGACGGTGGAGGCGCCGGCGCAGCGGCCGAAGCCGGTGCGTGCATCGGATCAGACGTCACGCCGCACGCAGGCCGCCGCGCGCCAGCGCAATCGTAACCCTGCGCCGGCCGCACCGACACTCTCGGAGCGCGCGGCCGCGGAAGCCGCCGCGCAGCAGGCCGCCAAGCTCGGCTATCGCGCGATGCCGAGCGCGACCACGTTGCGCAGCGGCGCCTCGCCGCTCAATACGTCGCAAGCCGTCAACGTCGTGCCCGAGCAGGTGCTCAAGGACCAGCTCCCGCGCAACATCGACGATGCGCTCATCAACGTCTCCGGCGTCACCCAGACCAACACGCTTGCCGGCAGCCAGGACGCGGTGATCCGGCGCGGCTTCGGCGATAATCGCGACGGCTCGATCATGCGCAACGGCATGCCGCTGGTGCAGGGCCGCAGCCTCAATGCCGCCGTCGAAAGTGTCGAGGTGCTGAAGGGACCAGCCTCGCTGCTCTACGGCATCATGGACCCCGGCGGCATCGTCAATACCATCAGCAAGCGCCCCGAGCTCTACCAGCACGGCTCGGTCACGCTGCTCGGCTCGGCCTTCAACGCCTCCAAGACCGGCGCCGACGGCCTGCTCGACGTCACCGGCCCGATCGGCGACCAAGGTCTCGCCTATCGATTTATCGGCTACGGTGTCAGCGAGGACTATTGGCGCAATTTCGGTCGCCACCGCGAGATGTTGATCGCGCCGTCACTGGCCTGGTACGGCCAGGACACCACGGTCCAGCTCAACTACGAGCATCGCGAGTTCATCTACCCGTTCGATCGCGGCACGGCGTTCAACCCGGTGACCAAGGCGCCGCTCGCGGTGCCCGCCACGCGCCGGTTAGATGAGCCCTTCAACAACACGTGGGGTACGTCCGACCTGATGCAGGCCTCGGTCGAGCATCGCTTCAACCAGGACTGGAAGCTCTACGCTGGCTACAGCTACAACACCGAGACCTTCAGCGCCAACCAGCTCCGTATCACCGGTATTGACTTCACGACCGGCAGGGAGACGCGCAGCAACGATGGCACGGGAAGCTCGCTCAGCAACGTCAGCTACGGAACGTCGTATATTTCCGGCAGCTTCTGGCTCGGCGACATGCGCAATGACGTCGTGTTCGGCGGCGATGGTCAGTATCGCACCATCTACCGCGACACCCTGATTCGGCAGACGACGCCCGCCTTCAATGTCTACAATCCCGTCTATGGGCTGATCGGGCCCGGGACGACGGCGTCGAACAGCGATAGCGCCCAGACCGACAAGCTCGGCCAGTGGTCTCTGTTTGTCCAGGACACGCTGCATCTGACCGAGCGCTTCGCGCTGGTCGGCGGCGCGCGCTACATGGACTATGAGCAGATCGCCGGCCGCGGGAAGCCCTTCAACACCAATACCAATGTGTCACAGGACAAGGTACTTCCGCTCGGCGGCGCCATCTTCAAGCTGACCGACCAGATCTCGCTCTATGCGAGCTACACCCAGTCCTTGAAGCCGAACTCGACCATTGCGCCGATCGGCGTGGTGATCGATTCCAACATCGCTCCGGAAGAGGGCGTGTCATACGAGGCCGGCGTCAAATTCGATCTGAACAAGCGCATCTCCGGTACGCTGGCGCTCTACGATCTCGACAAGAAGAACGTGCAGACGACGAAGACGAACAGCGCGGGCAACGTGGAGCTCCACACCGTCGGCCGGGCTCACTCGCGCGGCGTCGAGCTGGACGTCACCGGCAGGCTCACCGATAGCTGGGCCCTGATCGGCAGTTATGGCTATACTGATGCCCGCGTGACGGCGTCCGAGGATGCGACGCTGCTCGGCAGGAAGTTGCAGAACGTCGCGCTGAACACCGCATCGCTCTATCTGGTGTATGACTTCGGCACCGCATTGCCCGGTCAGCTCCGCCTCGGCGGCGGTGCGCGCTATGTCGGCGACCGTCCCGGCGATTCCACCAACACCTTCTTCTTGCCGTCCTATGTGGTCGCCGACATTTTTGCGACCTATGAGACGAGATACCAGAACACGCCGGTGATCTATCAGTTCAACGTCAAGAACCTGTTCGACACCGTCTACTATCCCTCAGCCGTCAACAATCTCAACGTCGCGATCGGCGATGCGCGGCGCGTCTCGCTGTCGGCCACGGTGAAGTTCTAGCCATGGCCGCGCGGCTCGGACACACCATCAAGGCGGTCCTGTTCCAGGTCCATTCCATCGCGGGCCTGGTCCTTGCGCTGCTGGTGTCCATGATCGCGCTGACCGGCGCGATCATGAGTTTCGAGGACGAGATCGTCGATCATCTCAACGCCGGCATCATGCAGGTCGCACCGCGTCAGGCACCGGCGTTAATGCCTGATGCGCTGGTTGCGCGGCTGAAGGCCTCGCAGGACCTCGGCAAGGTCGCCGCCGTCACACTGTCGAGCGATCCGTCTGCGGCGGTTCACGTCCGCTTTGCGCGTGACGACCGGGGCGACCGGCCGACTTCGCTCTATGTCGATCCTTATGACGCTAGCGTGCTCGGCGCGCCGCGCGGCGAAGCGTTTTTCGCGACCGTGCGCCGGCTGCATCGCTGGCTGCTCATTCCGGGCGACGGCAAGGGTTGGGGACGTCCGATCACCGGCACGATCGCGCTCGGCCTGATCGTCATGCTGGTCACGGGCCTCGTGCTGCGTTGGCCGCGTCGTGTAGGCAGCGTGAAGATGTGGCTGAAGCCGAATCTTGGGCTCGGTGGCCGCGCTCTGCACCGGTCGTTGCACACCGTGATCGGCACCTGGGTCCTTCCGGTCTATCTGACGATGACCCTCACCGGCCTGTATTTCTCCTTCGAATGGTACAAGGACGGCGTGACCTGGCTGCTCGCGCGTCCGCACGTCACAGCAGCGAAAATGCCCGCAAAGCTGCCGCGTGCGGCCAATTCCGAACCGGCGCCGCCGATCGGATTCGATCCGGCCTGGGTGACGTTCCAGCGTGAGGAGGGCGATCGGTTCTCGAAGGCCTTGCTGACGCTGCCGGCTGGTCCCGGCACGACAATACGGATCCGGTCGTGGGGGAAAGCCTCGTTGCTGGAAACCACACGCGACGAATTCCGCATCGACGCCGTCACCGGGCAGCTGGTCTCAGCGGAGCGCTTTGCTGACAAGACGTTCGGCGAAAAGATCATCGCGGCCATCTACGACATCCATCGCGGCGAGATCCTGGGCTGGCCGGGCAAGCTCGCGTTCATGATTGCCGCGATGTCGATGCCCTTGTTCGCGATCACCGGCATCCTGCTCTACCTGTCGCGCCGCAAGCTGCGCCGTCCGGCGCGGCAGCCGCTCGGGCGGCTCGTTCCTGGCGAGTGAGCGGACGAGGCTAGCCAACGCGCTTCTAATCGGTCAAAAGCCCATGGCCCTCTTCTCAAGGTCCGTGCCATGAAGCTTCCGACCGTCACCCCCGCCGATATCCGCCGCACACTGCTGCTGCGCGAAGAAATCGCGCTGCTCGATCTCCGATACGAGGCAGGTTTTGCGACCGGACATCCGCTGTTCGCAGCCAACATGGCCGTGGATCGGATCGCGATCGAGGCCGAGGTGCGGCTGCCGCGCAAGGACGTGGCGATCGTGCTTTACGATGACGGCGAGGGGCTGGTCGCGGCCGGCGCCGAACGTCTCGCCGCGCTCGGCTACACCCATATCAGCGCGCTCGATGGCGGCCTGAAGGCCTGGCGCGACGCGGGCTATCAAGTCTTCGAGGACGTCAATTCCTATTCGAAGGCGTTCGGCGAACTGGTCGAAGCGCGCCGCCACACGCCCTCGTTCAGCGCCGATGAGGTGGCAAAGCTGATCGCGGACAAGGCCAACATCGCCATCCTCGACGTCCGCCGTTTCGACGAATATGCGACGATGAACATTCCGGGCTCGATCAGCGTGCCCGGCGCCGAGCTGGTGCTGCGCGCAGGGCAGGCCGCGCCGGATCCTGAAACCACCATCATCGTCAATTGCGCCGGCCGCACCCGCTCCATCATCGGCACGCAGTCGCTGATCAATGCCGGCGTGCCCAACAAGGTGCGGGCGCTGCGCAACGGCACCATCGGCTGGACGCTGGCGCGGCACACGCTCAACCACGGTGCTGGCAGGCGCGGCGAGATCGGGCCGTTCGAGGGCGGCCCGGCCAACGCGCGCGACGTCGCTTATCGCGCCGGTGTTCGCCATATCGGCGCGCGCGAGATGGCTGCGCTTGTCGCGCAGACGGATCGCACGCTCTATCGCTTCGACGTGCGCGACGCCGAGGAATATGCGGCCGGCCATCTCGCGGGCTTCCGCCATTATCCCGGCGGCCAGCTGGTCCAGGAGACCGACATGGCCGCGCCCGTGCGCGGCGCGCGCATTCTGCTGACCGACGACAGGGGTATCCGTGCCGACATGACGGCGTCGTGGCTGGGGCAGATGGGCTGGGAGGTCTATGTGCTGGAAGGGGGCTATGACGCCGCGCTCGAGATCGGCCCGCCGCGCATGCTGCCCAAGCCCGATCCGGCCCATCGTTACCGCAGGCCCTATGAAGGCACCGACGTCGCGCAGGCTGCGATGCAGGCCTATCTCGATTGGGAATATGGGCTGGTCGTGCAACTCCGCCGTGACGGCACGCACGGGTTTTATGTGATTTGACCTTGAACGGGTGGATTATCCGTCACCCTGAGGTGGCCGCTTCTTAGCGGCCCTCGAAGGGCGACGGCCCAACTCTCTCCGCGCGGCTGCATCGGGGCCCCAGCGGTGCATTCGCACCGCAGGGCTCACGCCTCAGGATGACCGAGTGGCTGATGCGAGCATGACCATCCGCCATTTTCTCCCCGTATCCGACCCCTATTGTGCCGCGCACCGTCCGCGGTCTATGAGCTGCGACAAAGCTCATCATCTATGGAGACACCATGCCAGCCCCAGGCCAAAGCCCTGAGCGGAGTGCCAAGGCGCTGCTGCTCGAAGGCGTCAATGACAGCGCTGTCGACCTTTTCAAGAGCGCGGGCTTCACCAATGTCGAGCGGCTGACCAAGGCGCTGGACGGCGAGGATCTGCGGCGCGCGCTCAAAGGCGTGTCGCTGCTCGGCATCCGCTCGCGCACCCAGATCACCGATGATGTGCTCGGAGCCGCCGATCAGCTTCTCGCCGTCGGCTGCTTCAGCGTCGGCACCAACCAGGTCGATCTCATGGCGGCGCGCAAGCGCGGCATTCCCGTCTTCAACGCGCCGTTCTCCAACACGCGCAGCGTCGCCGAGCTCGTGATCGGCGAGATCGTGATGCTGCTGCGGCGGATTTTTCCGCGCTCGGTGTCGGCCCATGACGGCGGCTGGGACAAGTCCGCGACCGGCAGCCGAGAGGTGCGCGGCCGCACGCTCGGCATCGTCGGCTACGGCAATATCGGCTCGCAGCTGTCGACGCTCGCCGAAGCCATCGGCATGCGCGTGATCTATTTCGATCGCACCGACAAGCTCCGCCACGGCAACACCGAGCCGGTCGAGAGGCTCGAAGAGCTCCTCGCGCAGAGCGACGTCGTCAGCCTGCACGTGCCGGAGACGCCGGAGACCGCGGGCATGATCGGCGAGAAGGAGCTGCGGGCGATGAAGCCTGGCTCGTTCCTGATCAACAACAGCCGCGGCACCGTGGTCGATCTCGACGCGCTCGCGCGCTCTTTGCGCGACGGCCATCTTGCCGGCGCGGCCGTCGACGTGTTTCCGGTCGAGCCGTCGTCGAATTCCGATCGCTTCAAGAGCCCCATTCAGGGCCTCGAGAACGTCATCCTCACCCCCCATATCGGCGGCTCGACCGAGGAGGCGCAGGAGCGCATCGGCGGCGAGGTCGCGCGCAAGCTGGTCGACTATTTCATCACGGGCTCGACCATGGGCGCGGTGAATTTCCCGGAAGTGCAGCTGCATTTGCGCCCCTCCGGCGCGCGCTTCAGCCATGTCCATCGCAACGTCCCCGGCATGTTGCGCCGGCTCAACGAGGTCTTCCTCCAGCGCGACATCAACATCGCCGCGCAATATCTGGAGACATCAGGCGATCTCGGTTACGTCGTGCTCGACGCCGATCTCGCGGGGCAGGATTCTGCGGCGCTGCTCCAGCAGATCCGCGCCCTCGACGGCACGGTCGGCGCGCGGCTGGTGTTCGAGCACTAAAGCGGAGAAGCGCGCAGCGGTTTTCCGAAAAGATCATGCTTAAACAACGACCTAAAGCGCGATGACGATTTCATCCTCATCGCATCGCGCTCTAGACGGCGCGGGGCCCACGTTCCGGTTGCATTTCTTCGCCAAGGCTCTCTACACTACGCCATCGACTTCGACGCGCACGTGACAAATCGCGTCGGATTTGAGCTTCAGTTGCGTGAGTGCCGCGATGGAACCGGACACCGTACTGATTGATCTCGCGCTTCAAGGCGGCGGTTCGCATGGCGCCTTCACCTGGGGCGTGCTCGATCGCCTGCTGGAAGAGAAGCGGCTTACGATCGCCGCGATCTCCGGGACGTCCGCGGGCGCGATGAACGCAGCGGTGCTGGCGGATGGGTGGACGGCCGGTGGCGCCGAGGGTGCGCGTGACGCACTCGAACGATACTGGCGCCGCGTTTCGAAGGCGGCGGCCTTCAGCCCGCTCCAGCGCTCGCCGCTCGACCGGCTGATGGGGCGCTGGACGCTCGATACCTCGCCGGCCTACATCCTGACCGACCTGATGTCGCGGGTGCTCTCTCCCTACGACCTCAATCCGACCGGCTACAATCCGCTGCATGCGGTGCTGGCTGAGAGCATCGATTTCGAGCGCCTCGCGCGCTCGCCGATCAAGCTGTTCATCACTGCGACGCGGGTGCGCACCGGGCGAGGACGCATCTTCCGCAACGCGGAGATCACGGCTGACGTGTTGCTCGCGTCGGCCTGCCTGCCAACCATGTTCCGCGCGATCGAGATCGACGGCGAACCGTATTGGGATGGCGGCTATGCCGGCAACCCGACCATCACACCGCTCATTCGCGAAAGCGACGCGCACGACACCATCCTGGTGCAGATCAATCCGACTGAAAAGCCGGAAGAGCCGCGGACGGCTGCGGAGATACTCAATCGGCTGAACGAGATTTCGTTCAACTCGCCGCTGATGAAGGAGTTGCGTATGATCGCGTTGCTGCGTCAGGCGGCCGACCCGGGAAGCGGCGAGGGCGCGCGCTGGGCGAAGATGCGGACCCACCGCGTCAAGAGCGACATGCTGGCGAAGTTCGGCGCCTCGTCCAAGCTCAACGCCGAATGGGAGTTCGTCTCGATGCTGCACGGCGAAGGACGTCGGGCGGCCGAAACGTTCCTCGACGAGCACGGCCCGGATATCGGTCGGCGCTCGACCGCCGATCTCGACATCCTGCTGTCGGAGTGCTGAGAGGTGGGGCTTCTCGGCATTCTCGTCGGGCTTGGCCTTCTCGTCCTATTCGCCTTTCGCGGCTGGAGCGTCCTCCTGCTGGCGCCGTTCGCCGCGCTCGTCGCGGCGCTGTTCGGCGGCGAGCCGCTGCTTGCGAACCTGACGCAGATCTTCATGGTGAATGCTGCAGCATTCCTGGCGCAGTTCTTCCCGATCTTTCTGCTTGGCGCCGTATTCGGGAAACTGATGGACGACAGCGGGGCGGTCACCTCGGTTGCCGCCTTCATGGCGAGACGTCTCGGCCAGCGCCACGTGATCCTGGCGGTCGTGCTCGCCGGTGCGATGGTCACCTATGGCGGCGTCAGCCTGTTCGTTGCGTTCTTCGTGATCGTCCCCATGGCCCGCTCGCTGTTTCGTGCCGCCGCGATTCCGCGGCGATTGATTCCGGCCGCGATCGTGCTGGGCACGTCGACCTTCACGATGTCGGCCTTGCCGGGCACGCCATCGATCCAGAACGCGATCCCGATGCCGTTCTTCGGCACGACGCCTTTTGCCGCGCCCGGACTCGGCATCATCGCCTCCCTGATCATGGTTGGCGCGGGATTGTGGTGGTTGCGCCGCGCCGAAGCCGCGGCTCGCCGTGCGGGGGAAGGCTATGGCGAGGACATGGAGGGTGCGGCCGAACGTGCCGTCGACGACGAACTGGTCCGCGAATACGCGACCACCGCACGGGAATTCGATCCGGCCGAGATCCGGCATGGACGGCGCGGTGAAATGTCTGCTCCGGTGGTGAGTGCCATCCTGCCGTTGGCCGTCGTCGTGGCTGTCAATCTCGTGATGTCGCTGCTGGTGTTGCCGCGGCTCGATGTCTCGTATCTGAGCGAGCAGCGCTTCGGCGGTACATCGTTGGCGGCGGTCGCTGGTGTGTGGTCGGTCAGCACGGCGCTGGGTGCTGCCATCGTCACGACCATCTTCCTCAATTGGGCCCGGCTTCCCTCTCTGCGGCAGACCATGGACGCCGGTGCCAATGCATCGGTTCTGCCGGCGCTCAGCGTCGCCAGCCTCGTCGGATTCGGCGCGGTCATCGCGGCGCTGCCGGCTTTCGAAACGGTGCGCGACTGGGTGCTTGCGATCGAAGGTGGCCCGTTGGTCTCGCTCGCGGTTGCGACCAATATTCTGGCCGCGCTGACCGGCTCGGCATCCGGCGGCTTGACGATCGCGCTCGACGCGCTTGGCCAGACCTATGTCGAGATCGCCGCGCGGAGCGGCATCGACCTTGCGCTGATGCATCGCGTCGCGGTGATCGGTTCGGGGACGCTGGATATCCTGCCGCACAACGGTGCGGTGGTCAGCCTGCTCGCGATCTGCGGCCTGACCCATCGCGACAGCTATCTCGACATTGTGATGGTGGGCATCGTGACGTCGCTATTGGCGCTGGTGGCCGTGATCGCCTTGGGGAGCGCACTCGGATCATTCTGATGGGCGGCTCGGCGTGAGCGATTGACGGGAGGACGAAGGTTGCATTCAATGCGGCAAGCCGTCGACGCAACAAATCGAGAAAGCCGGGTGGAAACGATGACGCGAAAGAGAGCGAAGCTGTGTGCGTTGCTTGTAGGCTCGATGGCGACACTGGGAACGGGCACGGCGTCGGCGGCAACGCTGGCGGAAGACGCCGATGTGGTCTGCAAGGGTCTCGTCGGCGGGGCCGATGCCGTGAAGATCGACTCCGCAACCTTGCAGGCGCCCTCGCCGATCGCCGTTGCCGAACGCGGACCGACGCCGTCAGGGCGCGTCACGCCGGCCAATCCAGCCTTCTGCAAGGTGCTCGGTCATATCGACCCTGTCGATCCCAAGGCGCCGCCGATCAGATTCCAGGTCAACCTTCCCGTCGAATGGAACGGCCGCTCGCTGCAATATGGCGGCGGCGGTTTCAACGGTGTGCTGATCACCGGCCTTGCGCTGCCGCCGGCCTATCCCTTCGACAAGCCGTCGCCGCTGGCGCGCGGCTTCGTCACCTATGGCACCGACTCGGGTCACGAGACCAAGCAAGGCGAGCCGCCACAGGTCTTCGCGCTCAACGACGAAGCCTTCGAGAATTTTGCTCACCGCGCCTACAAGAAAGTGCGCGATGTGGCCGTTGGGTTGATGGAGCGCGCCTACGGCAAGAAGCCGGACAAGATGTATTTCATGGGTTCGTCCGAGGGCGGCCGTGAAGGCCTGACCATGGCGCAGCGTTACCCTGACGATTTCGACGGCATCTTCGCACGGGTGCCCGTGATCAACTGGGTCGGCCTGCAGCACGCCGGCACGCGTTCGGGTCTCGTCACCATGGGCGCGGGCTGGATCAATCCGGCGCAGGTGAAGCTCGTCGGCGATGCCGTGCGGGCGGCTTGCGACAAGGCCGATGGCTCCGACGATGCGCTGGTGCAGGATCCCGTCGCCTGCAAGGCGGCCTTCAAGGTCGAGACGCTGCGCTGTGAGGCCGGAAAGAGTGGCGATCAGTGCCTGACCGATGCGCAGATCAAGGCGATCGATACCTTGCACGGGACCTACAGATTCCCGTTCGCGCTCGCCAACGGTCTCGACGACTATCCCGGCTGGGGCGTGTCGGGCGAGGATACGCCGGCGATCGGCCCGACCGGCGGCTGGGTGGCGTGGTGGCTCGGCACCGCGCCGCCGGCGCAGCCGCCTGCGCCCAACAACGGCATCGCCTGGATCTACGGCGCCGGCGGCATCCAATATGTCTTCGCGCGCGATCCCAAGCTCGATGTCACCACCTACAAGGTTGAGGAGCACAAGGCGCGGCTGCTCGAGGTTTCGAAGCTGATGGATTCGACCGATCCCGATCTCAGCCGCTTCCGCGCCCGCGGCGGCCGTCTGATCATGCTCGAGCACATGGCCGACTACGCGCAGAGCCCCTATGCCGGCATCCGCTATTTCGAGAGCGTGGAGCGCAAGATGGGCAAGGCCGAAACGGCAGAGTTCGCGCGGCTCTACACCGCACCCGGCGTGGATCATGTCGGCTCCGGTGCGCCGGCCAATGTCGACATGCTGAGCGTGCTGGTCGACTGGGTCGAGAAAGGCAAGGCGCCCGGCGACCTCGAAGTCAGCGAGCCGAAGATCGAGGCGCCCTCATTCGCGACGCTGCGCGCGCTGCCGCTGTGCCGCTGGCCGGCCTGGCCGCACTACAAAGCGGGACCGGTAACGGAGGCGGCAAGCTTCACCTGCGCGCCGTAAGGCGGCACAGGCCGGATGGATGACCGCGAAGTCACTCCGCTGCCATCGCCTGCGCCCCGCCGAGCAGACGCGCATTGAGCCGGCCGCCAGAGAACAGCATGTCGTCGAGGGCTTCGTCGATATCGGCCGAGACGATCGACTTGCCGCCGTCGCGCGCCAAGCTGGCTTGCGCCAGCCGCCGCATCAGTTCCTTGATGAAGGCGCAACTCGTCCCCTCGCTGCGGCGGGCAGCCTCGATGACGATCGCGTCGTCGAGCGGCAATCCCTTGCCATAGAGGCGCACCAGCTTGCTGCGGCCATTTTCATCCGGGAGCGGCACTTCGATGGCCTGGTCGACGCGACCGGGGCGACCGGCCAGGGCAGCTTCCAGGTCCTGTGGCCGATTGGTGGTGAGAACGAAAAGGATGTCGGCATCCGGCTTCAATCCGTCCATCTCGTTGAGCAGCCTGTTGAGCATGGTTTCTTCGCACGGCCCCATGTTGCGGCGGTCGCGCGCGATCAGGTCGACGTCCTCGATCACCACCATCGCGGGCTGCAGCAGCCGTGCCAGGCCCATATAGGCGCTGAGAAGGCCGATCTGCCCGGCCGTGATGATCAGGGTCGTATGTCCAGGCAGATGCGTTGCGAGATAGCGGATCGTATGGGTCTTGCCTGTGCCGGGCGGTCCGTAAAGCAGGATGCCTTTGCGCGTCGATTGTCCGAGCCGCCGCAGTTGCTCGCGCGTCCCAACGAAATTGAGCACGTTGCGTTCGAGCAGCCGCAGAGTCCGCTCCGGCAGGATCACCTCGTCGCGTCGAACGGTCGGTAGCCGGTGCACATTGATGCCGCGGGATTGGCCGCGGTAGTCGGAAGATTCCTCGAGCGACAGGATCTTGCCGCGATAGGTGCGCGCGGCCTGCACGGCGTCTTCGAGCGCGCCGAAGCAATGCTGCACCACGGCCGCCCCCGTGCTTCCCGCGGACACCATGATTTCGATCCGGATGCCGGGCTCGCGACGGGGGTCGCGGTCGGCGCAGAGCAGGACGGCATGGCGCAAGCCGTCGTGCTCGCAGAGCCACAAGCCGTTGTCGAGGCACCGCGACGGACTGCTCTCGCCGACATCGACGTCGGAATATTGCAGCGGGGCGATCGCCACGGCGGTCCGATCGTCGCAGAGCAGGCGCGCAAACGACAGCGTTTCGTAGTGTTCCTCGGCAAGTCCGAACAAGTCGACGTGCGCTGCAAGCAGCTTGTCGAGGGCGGCTTGGACGTCCACTCGCATGTGGCCGGGAAACTGCCGGGTGGTCGTGACGAGCTTGCTGAGCGGAACGCCATGGAAGTACGCGTCCAGAACCCCGAACGCATAGGCGAGTTCGCCTTCCGTTTCGTGTTCTTGGTCTTGCTCTTCCGCTTGCTCCAGCTTCTGCGCCACGGCTCACCTTTCTGTTGCAACTAGAACGAGTTTGGAACAAATAAGGAACATGAACGCGCGAGAACGTCAAGCGCTTTGACAAAGAGACCGACAGGCGCTATTTGCTTCGCATGCGAAATAAACCGGCTGACGCGCGGCATCATCGGCTGATCTACCTGCTGAGCGTTGCGCAGCGCCGGCTGCAGCGCTGGATGGCGGCGCGGCCTTCGAGCGAGGTGACGCCGGCGCAGGCAGGGCTGTTGTTCATCCTCGGCAGGCAGGACGGCGTCCTGATGGGCGAGGCGGGCGCGGCGCTCGACATGGGGCCGGCCGGCATTTCCGGCCTCGTCGACCGCACGGAGGCGGCGAAATTGATCGAGCGGCGGGCCGATCGCGAGGACGGACGCGCCTGGCGCATCTGGCTGACGCCGAAGGGTCGGACCGCGCTGGCGCAAGCAAAGGCAGGCGCGGCAGAGGTCAACGCGGCGCTGACGGACGGATTCACGGCTGCGGAGATCGACATCGTCGCGCGCTGGCTGACGAGCATTCAGGACAAGTTTCCAAGGCCTTCAGATACAAGATCTTCAGAAACACGACATTCAGACGAATAAAAGGAGAGAGCGATGACCGAGCACGTCCGGATCGAGAACAATGGCGGAATTCTCACCCTCACGCTGGCGCGTCCCGACAAGAAGAACGCGCTGACCGATGCGATGTACGGCAAGCTTGCTGACAGCATCGAATCCGCCGAGTTCGATCCGTCGGCCCGCGTAATCCTGATCCGTGGCGAGGGCGACATGTTCACGGCCGGCAACGACGTCGGCGAATTCGCCGCGGTCGCGGCCGGCAAGTCCGAAGGCAGCCGCAACGTCGTGCGCTTCATCCAGTCGCTGGCGCGCTGCACCCGGCCGCTGGTCGCCGCCGTGCAGGGCCGCGCCGTCGGCGTCGGCACCACGATGCTGCTGCATTGCGATCTCGTCGTGCTCGCCGACAACGCGCAATTGTCGACGCCTTTCGTCAGCCTCGCATTGGTGCCGGAGGCCGCATCGAGCCTGCTGATGCCGGCGCGTATCGGCCATGCCCGCGCCTACGAGATGTTCGCGCTGGGCGAGACCGTACCGGCGAAGGCCGCGCTGGAATGGGGGCTCGCCAACCGCGTGGTACCGCTCGACAAGCTCGATGCCGAGGCGCTCGCGCTGGCGCAGCGTCTTGCCCGCCAGCCGGCCGGTGCGCTCACGGCGACCAAGAAGCTGATGCGCAACGGCGAAGCACTGGTCGCGCAGATGCAGGCCGAAGGCGAGCAGTTCGCGCAGCGCCTGCGCACCGCCGAGGCGCGCGAGGCGTTTACGGCCTTTGCCGAGCGCCGTCCGCCGGATTTCACCAAGGTCGCGTGAGGGACGCGCCCCGCCAGGAGGCGCGGCGGGCACAACCGCAGGTACTTGATTAAAGTCTTAACCAAACCTTGGCATGTCGCGATGCAAGGTGGCCGCTCGTGAAGAGTAGGCCCCCGACCCATGGCAATGTTTAAGAAATCGGTAAGCTCGCTTCTCCTGACGCTGATGGCCCTCCTTGCTGCCGGCGCGCTGGCCTCGACGGCGTTCCAGATGGCCGGGGCTTTTGGCCGCTACAGCGAAAGTCTCGAGACCGAGCGGCTTGCCGCGGCCGATAAGGCGATCTTCCAGGGCGTGCTGTCGCTGCGGACCAATCGCGGCGATGCCCAGAGTGCGCTGCTCGGCGAGGACGATCCGCGCGCCAACCTCGAAGCGGCGGAGAAGGCCGAGCAGGCCGGCTATGAGGCCGTCGGCGCTGCGCTCTCGACCGTCGACTTCGCCCGCCGCGACGAGCTCGCCGGCACGCTGAAGCAGCGCTGGAGCGAGACCGCGCCGCAATTCCAGCTGTTCTACGACGAGGCCAAGCGTCCGCGCGCCGAGCGCAAGCTTGAGCGAACCAACTCCTGGTACGATTCCGTCACCAAGGTCATCGACACCGCGAACCTCGCCTCCACGGCGGTGTCGAACCGCGCCTGGATGAACGATCCCTATATCGCACGCATGATCCAGGTCCGCCGCTTCGCCTGGCAGGTGCGCGACCGCTATGGCATCCATTGTTCGTCACTGCGCTCGAACGTCAACAGCAGCAAGCCGCTCGACGACGCCCAGAAGCGGTCGGTGGCGCAATGGGACGGCACCATCACCTCCGCATGGGCCGGCATGGCCGAGCTGCTGGCTGCGCCCGGTGTGTCGGCGGAGCTGGTCACGGCAGCGACGGACGCGAAGGCCAAGACCGATGGTGTCCTCAAGCAGATCAACGAGCTCACCAAAAATTTTGACGGCAGCGGCAAGCCGGCGCTCCCTGCGGCAGAATGGAATACGCTCTGCCAGTCACCGTTCGCGCTCATTGTCGGCGTCGCGACCAAGGCGCTGGATCAGTCGATCGCGCGTGCCGAGGCCGTTCAGGCCAAGGCTCTCACCAACCTCATGGTACAGTCGCTCGCCTTCCTGCTCGCGCTTGCCGTGACCCTGACCGGTGTGTTCGTGGTGCGCAATCGTCTGATGCGCCCGGTGCGCGCCATTCTCGACGCCATCGCCCGCATCAGCGCGCGCGACTATGCGACGCCGGTGCCGCAATCCCGGCATCCCGACGAATTCGGCACCATGGCCGCGGCGCTCGAAAGCCTGCGCGAGAGCGCGGCGACCGCCGAGCGCCTGGGCCGGGAGCGTGAATCGCAGCAGGCCTTGCAGTTGGCCCGCTCCGGTACCGTCGACGAGGCCTGCCGCAGTTTTGATGACACCGTGCAGGCGGTGATCCACAGCGTTGTGGCCTCGACGCGGGAGCTCGATGCCACCGCAACCGGCGTGCGCTCGCTGGTGTCGGAATCGAGCAGCCAGACCGCGGCGGTCTCCTCCGCCGCCGAGCAGGCCACCAACAATCTCGAGACCATCGCGGCGGCGACCGAGGAACTCTCCGCATCGGTCGGCGAGATCTCCGCGCAGGTGCAGTCGAGCGCCCGCGAGGCTCGCGAAGCCGTGTCGCAGGCCGAGCAGACCAACGCGACGGTCGAGATCCTCGACCAGACCGCAAGCCGCATCGGCGAAGTCGTCAAGATGATCAACGCCATCGCCGGCCAGACCAATCTTCTGGCCTTGAACGCCACCATCGAAGCCGCGCGCGCCGGCGAAGCGGGCCGGGGCTTTGCCGTGGTCGCGGGCGAGGTCAAGAACCTGGCCGCACAGACGGCGACGGCGACGGAAGAGATCTCGCGTCAGGTCGAGGAGATCCAGGGCGCCACTGGCCAGGCCGTGACCGCGATCCGCGCCATCGGCGGCGCCATCAGCGGCATCGACGAGAAGATGACGGCGATTGCCGCCGCCGTCGAGCAGCAGCGCGCGGCCACCACCGAGATCTCGCGCAATTTCCAGCAGGCCGCGCAGGGTACGCGCGAAGTCACCGATACCATCGGCAGCGTCGCCAGGCTCAACCAGGAGACCGGCAACGCCGGCACGGTGTTGTCGGAATCCGTCAAGAAGATGTCAGCCGACGCCGACCGCCTCCGCGTCGCGGTCGAGGGCTTTTTGGGCGCGGTCAAGACCGCGTAGTTTCGCCTCATTCTTCCAACCTGACGTCGTGGGTTCGGCATTGCCGCCGGTCCGCGCGGCGGCTACATCTGTGCCGCCGCATCAACTATGCGGCGCCAGACGTAAAATAGATCAGGGATGGAGAGTTCGATGCCGGTCACCCCACACAAGGCCCAGCGCCCCTATCGCGGCGTGTTCCCGGTCGCGCCCACCATCTTCGACGAGCGCGGTGAGCTCGACCTCGAGGGACAGCGCCGCTGCATCGATTTCATGATCGATGCCGGCTCGAACGGCCTCTGCATTCTCGCCAATTTCTCCGAGCAGTTCGTGCTCACCGATGCCGAGCGCGAGACTGTGATGCATGCGGTGCTGGAGCATGTCGCGGGCCGGGTTCCCGTGATCGTCACCACCACGCATTTCAGCTCGGCCGTCTGCGCCGCGCGCAGCCAGCAAGCCGAAGCCGCCGGCGCCGCCATGGTGATGGTGATGCCGCCCTATCATGGCGCGACGTTCCGGGTCCCTGAGAAGGGCATCGTCGAATTCTTCAAGGTGCTCTCGGGCGCCATCACCATTCCGATCATGATCCAGGATGCGCCGGTCGCAGGCACGCCGCTGTCGGTCGACCTGCTGGCGCGGCTGGCGCGCGACTTCGCCAACATCCGTTATTTCAAGATCGAGGTGCCGGGCGCGGCCTCAAAGCTCCGCAGCCTGATCGAGGCGGGCGGCAAGGACATCGAGGGACCCTGGGACGGCGAGGAGGCGATCACGCTGCTCGCCGATCTCGATGCCGGTGCCACCGGTGCGATGACCGGCGGCGGCTATCCCGACGGTATCCGCCAGATCATCGATCCCTATTTCGCCGGCAAGCGCGAGGAAGCGAAGGCCGCCTATGAGCGCTGGTTGCCGCTGATCAATTACGAGAACCGTCAATGCGGCCTGATCGCCTGCAAGGCGATGATGCAGGCCGGCGGCGTGATCAAGTCGGACTCGGTGCGCCATCCGCTCCAGCCGCTGCATCCGGCCACGCGCGCGGGCCTGCTGGAACTCGCCAAGGAGCGCGACGCGCTGGCGCTGCGGTGGGGGAAGTAACGGGCCAAACGCGTCGCTGTCGTAGGGTGGGCAAAGGCGCGGAGCGCCGTGCCCACCATCTTTACCGACGGCGACAGGTGGTGGGCACGCTCCGCTTTGCCCACCCTACGAAGTGAATATTTCAGCTGTCGTCCCGGGCTTTGCCGAAACGACCCCGAAGGGGAGTTGCGCGCTCGCCTCATCTCATCGGCCCCTTTCGCCTGAAGGCGTCGAATTTGCGCGATTCGAGCCGTTTCCCGCGGCCCGGCGATGAAGTAATATACGTCGCCAACCAGGCCCCGCGGAGCATCTCGAGCCATCGTGTAACACCTCTTCATAATGCCGTTATCCCGAGCCAGGTTGGCGCGAACCGACAGATCAGGGAGGCAGTGCCATGACGATGAGGCCGGACCCCACCTTTCACGCATCGCCCAGGCTTGCGATGGAAGCACCTGCGGAGAACTTTGCCTACACGTTGCTGCTCAGTCCGGATTTCTCGAAGCCGGATGCTCTCGCCGTCATCGACGTCAAGCCGGGATCGCCGACCTACAGCCAGATCGTCCACACCGTGACGATGCCCAACAAGGGCGACGAATTTCATCACTTCGGCTGGAATGCCTGCTCCTCCGCCCTGTCGCCGCTCGCCGGACACGCCTTCATCGAGCGGCGCTATCTCATCATCCCCGGAATCCGTTCGTCGCGGATCTACATCATCGATACCAAGCCAGATCCGACCAAAGCCAAGATCCACAAGATCGTCGAGCCCGAGGAAATCTTCAAGAAGACCGGCTACTCGCGGCCGCACACCATCCATTGCGGACCGGACGGCATTTACGTGAGCACGCTGGGGGGCGGCGGGAAGGACGGCACCAACGGGCCTCCGGGCGTCTTCATCATGGATTGCGAGACGTTCGAGGTCCTCGGACGATGGGAGATCGACCGTGGCCCGCAGACGCTGCATTATGACTTCTGGTGGAATCTGCCGCGCGATTACATGGTGACGAGCGAATGGGCGCTGCCGCCGCAGTTCGAGAACGGCATCGTCCCGGAGGATCTGCTGGCGAATAAGTATGGCCATCGTCTCCACTTCTGGGATCTCCGCGCCCGGCGCAATGTGCAGACCATCGACCTTGGCGCCAATCATCAGATGGCGCTGGAGGTGCGGCCTGCGCACGATCCGGTTCGCGAATACGGTTTCGTGGGCGTCGTGGTCGACACCACCAATCTCGAAGCATCGATCTGGACCTGGTGGCGCGAAGGCGGGAAATTCCATGCCGAGAAGACGGCAACGATCCCGCCCGAACCCGCACCAAAGGAGAAGCTCCCGCCGCTGCTGCAGGGATTTGGCGCCGTGCCACCGCTGGTCACCGACATCGACCTGTCGATGGATGACCGGTTTCTCTACGTCTCGTGCTGGGGCACCGGTGAAATGCGCCAGTACGACGTCAGCGATCCCAGAAAGCCGAAGCTTGCGGGCTCCGTCCACATCGGCGGCATCGCACGCCGTACAGCGCATCCGAATGGCAAGGCCTTTGCGGCCGGCCCGCAAATGGTCGAGATCAGCCGCGACGGCAGGCGCGTGTACTGGACCAACTCGCTCTATTCCACCTGGGACGACCAGTTCTATCCCGATGGGGTTCCGGGCGCGGAGGTCATGGCCAATGTCGGTCGCAACGGCGGCCTCGAGCTCGACAAGGACTATTTCGTGAGCTTCCCGGACGGCTATCGCGCGCACCAGATCAGGCTGGAGGGCGGCGATTGTTCGACGGACTCCTTTTGCTACCCGTCGGTCTAGATTGGGGGCACGCGAGCCCGGCGCTTGGCTGGCTGTGGCTCGCGCTTGTTGCGAGCGGTCTCTACCACGGCGTCAATCCGGGGATGGGATGGCCGCTCGCCGTTTCGGCCGGGCTCATGGACAAGAGCCCATCCGCACTCTTCCGTGCGTTGTGGGCTCTGGCGGCCGGGCATCTCCTGGCAACATTTCTCGTGCTCGTGCCGTTCGCGTTCCTGCTCGTGCTGGTCGAGTGGCAGCGTTCGATCCAGATTGGCGCGAGCCTCCTCGTCATCGGCTTCGGCGTCTATCGGCTGATCGCGCGGCGTCATCCCCGCGCGCTGGCACGAATTCCGCCGACGCAATTGGCGCTCTGGTCATTTGCCGTCGCCATTGCTCACGGCGCCGCCTTGATGCTCGTGCCGATCTATCTCGGGCTCTGCCAGGCTTTCGAATTCGATGCCGGCCATGAGGCGGCGGGCGCGCTGATGAAGACAAGACTTATCGAGACAAGTCTTTTTAAGACAAGTCTTGGGATGGCGGTGCTGGTGTCGCTGGTGCACGTCGCCGCCATGGTCGGCGCCGGCGGATGTCTGGCGTGGCTGGTCTACCGCCATCTGGGATTGAGGTTCGTCTCGCGAAGCTGGTTCAATCTGGATGCAGTCTGGGCGGCCAGCCTCGTTCTGGTTGGCGCGGTGGCGCTCGGCTTGAATCTTGCGAGCTGGCGCTGAGGTCTATCGCGCCAGCGGCCACTCGTCGACGATGTGGAATCTTGCCGACGCATCATCCTGCCGAAACAGCACGATGCGGTCGATCGCCAGCGTCTCGATCCCCAGCGCCGCAAACCGCGTCCGCAGCATCTCCAGGATCGGCCCGCGGCGCTCGGCATCCAGCCGCCCGGTCAGCGTCATGTGGAAGCGGAATTCTTCCATCACGTAAGGGTAGCCCCAGCGGTCGAGATAGTCGCGCTGCCGTTCGCTCAGCTTCTCGGGTTTGCGTCGCGCGCGGTCGTCCGCCGACAGCGCGGCGCGGAAGGAATCGAAATCGCGGGCGCAATCGGCGGCGAGTTGCTGGAGCGCCTCGACCGGCTCGGCTGGAATGACGGCGATGAAGCCGCTGATGGAATCGACCACCGGCAGGATCACGGGAAGCGGCCGAGGCTTGCCGGCGAATGCGGCGCAGGCGGCCATCAGCTCCGCTTCGGTCCTGCCTGATACGAGCGCCATCGGCGCCTTCAGCGTGGCGTGAAAGCCGTATTTGCGGGGATCGGCGCTGACGTCACGCCAGTCCGGCGCGACGCGCAATGCGTCGGCGGGAAAGGCCAGTTCGTTGCCAGTGTAGGCATCGTAGCCGAGCAGTTCGGCGCCGAAGCGGGAGAGGGCGCTATCACTGCCGGCGGCAAAATAGATCGCGTAGCGGGGGAAACCTGTCATCGCCTCAGCATAACCAATTTAGGCCGCGACGACAGTCTCGCGCTGCGTCGCCATAGCAGTTAGCACCCGCGTCGCATCGGTGAGATGGACGAGCTTTCCGCCCGCGATCACCGCAATCAGCCGTGGCCGCAGCGGCACGGTGTCGTCGACCAGCAGAATATCGGCGCGGCGTCCTTCCGCGAGCACGCCGCGATCGGCAAGACCGGTGGCGCGCGCCGGGCCGGCGGAGACCAGATTCCAGGCGTCCGTCAGCGGCAGCACGCCGTCGGCGGCGAGGCGGAACGCTGCGAGCAGCTGCGCAGGATAATAATAGTCCGAGGCCAGCACGGAACAGAGCCCCTTGGCGATCATGTCGGAGGCCTTGGTCCAGCCGGTGTGGCTGCCGCCGCGCACGACGTTGGGCGCGCCGTAGACGATGGCGTCGCCGTGGCTTGCCGCCGCCCGCGCCGTCTCCTCGTTGATCGGAAACTCCGCGATGTCAGCGCCGAGATCGCGAAACTCCTGGCGCATTGCCGGCGTCGCATCATCGTGCGAGAGCATCCGCACCTCGGCCGCGCGGGCTGCGGCGGCCAGACGCGCAACCGAAGCCGGTACCTCGTCGGCGCGCGAGACCACACGTTCGACCAGCCGGTCGAATTCCTCAGCTGAAAGCCCCGTGCGCTCGACCATACGGTTGCGCTTGCGCGGCTTGGCCATGTCGGCGACGGTGCCATCCATGTGGTCGTTGAAAGCGAACAGATCGACGCGGCCCTCGGCGAGCCATTGGCTGATCTCGGCCTCGGCGTCGAGATTGTAGGTTTCGTGTCGCAGATGGAAGCGGGTGTCGGCGGCGAATTGCGGGCGCTGCCGCTCGATCGCCTCCATCAGGCCGCGCGCATTGCCGGCGCTGCGCAGGCCCGGCTCCCACGAGCAAGTCGTGGCGTGAAACACCGTGGTGATGCCGTTGCTGATCGCCTGGCGGTCGCTGTCGGCGAGCGCGACATCGATCGGGAAGTCGACGCCGGCGCGCGGCATCATCTGCCGCTCGAAGGCATCGCCATGCAGGTCGACGATGCCGGGGAGCACCAGCAGGTTGCGCGCATCGATCACCAGCCGCGCCCGGCCCCGTGAAGCATCGATCTGGGCGATGTCCTGTCCGGACACCGCCAATGACGATTCGACGACCTCAGTGCCGATTAGGGCCCGGCCGCCTTCAAGGAAAATGTCTGTCACGCGACCGCGTTTCGTTTGCTGGTAAGGGATCTGGTCTGGGGAGTCGCTCGTGCTTCGTATGTCGCGAGAAAATCTTCAATCCCGAGCTTGCGGAAATCGGGCAGCGCTTCGCGCAATTTGTCGTGATCCCAGTCCCACCAGGCGAGCTTCGCGAGCCGTCCGGCGATCTCCTCGGAGAATCGCCGCCGCACGATGCGGGCGGGATTGCCGGCGACGATGGTGTAGGCCGGCACGTCCTTGGTGACGATGGCGCCGGCCGCGATCACCGCGCCGGTGCCGATGTTGCGGCCCGGCAGCACGATCGCGCCGTGGCCGATCCAGACGTCGTGGCCGATATGGACGTGGTGCTGCCGCCGCCAGTCGAAGAACTCGGCATCGTCGCTCTCGCCGTCGAAGTAGGCGCTGGAGCGATAGGTGAAATGCGCCTGCGTCGCGCGGTGCATCGGGTGATTGCCGGGATTGATGCGCGTCATCGCCGCGATCGAGCAGAATTTTCCGATGGTGGTGTAGGTGATCTGGGAATCGTTCACGACATAAGAGTAATCGCCCATCGCGACGTCGTGCAGGATCGTGCGCGCGCCGACCTCGGTATAGGCGCCGAGCCTGGTCTCGTGCAGCTTGGCCGAGGGGTCGACGGTCGGCTGGACCGAGAGAATCTTGGCGGCCATGTTGCATCCGAAGCGCGAGGGCGGGCGTTCCTCTTCGAGCGGCTTGATGACGATGTCATGACACGGCGATGACAGGGGATGAGCTGTGTAGGATCGCCGCACCGCAACGCCCGTGTCACACAAGTGTCAAGCGCGGGCGTTAGCGGTTGGCTCCAGCTAATCTGGAGTCCCGCATGCTGGTGGTGGAAGGTCTGACGTGTCGCTTCGGCGCGAAAGCCGCGGTGGACGACGCTTCGTTTCAAATCTCCCCCGGCGGCTTCGTCGGTGTGATCGGACGGTCCGGCGCCGGCAAGTCGACGCTGCTGCGAACCATCAATCGTCTCGCGACGCCGACGCAGGGCCGCATCCTGTTTGACGGCATCGACGTCACCGCGCTGCGCGGCAAGGAGCTGCGGCAGTGGCGGGCGCGGTCGGCCATGATCTTCCAGCAGTTCAACCTGGTCGGCCGGCTCGATGTCCTCACCAACGTCCTGATGGGACGCCTTGCGACGATGCCGGCCTGGCGCTCGCTGTCGCAAGTGTGGCCCGAGCAGGACAAGGCGCTGGCGATGTCGGCGCTCGAGCAGTTCGACATCGCATCGCTCGCCGCCCAGCGTGCCGACCAGCTCTCCGGCGGCCAGCAGCAGCGCGTCGCGATCGCGCGTGCGCTGGTGCAGCAGCCCGACATCATCCTCGCCGACGAGCCGATCGCTTCGCTCGATCCGCGCAACACCAAGATCGTGATGGATGCGCTGCTGCGCATCAACAAGCATTTCGGCATCACCGTGCTCTGCAATCTGCATTCGCTGGATCTCGCCCGCAGCTATTGCGACCGCCTGATCGGCATGGCGGCGGGCCGGGTGGTGTTCGACGGCGCGCCGTCCGCGCTGACCGAGCACGTTGCGCGTGAGCTCTACGATCTCGAAGCCGCCGACGTCATGGGCACCGTGCCCGTCCCGGCGCCCGAGGGCGTCCCGGCGCTCGGAACCGCCGCGGCCGCCTGAGCCGCGCCACCTGTTTTGTTGCCAGTTTTGCGTCCACCGACCCCAACGGATGAAGAGGGTATCATGATCACTCGCAGATTAATTCTTGCCGGCGCCGCCGCGCTCGCGTTCACCGCCTCCGCCTCCGCCGACGATTGGAAGGCGAAATATCCCGAATTGACCTTTGCGGTCGTCCCGGCCGAGAACGCCTCCGGCGTCACCGAGCGCTGGGCGCCGTTCGTGAACTATCTCTCCAAGGAACTGGGCGTGAAGGTCACGCTGCGCATCGCCAACGACTACGCCGCCGTCATCGAGGGCCAGCGCGCCGGCAACATCCACATCGCTAGCTACGGCTCGGCCTCGTTCGCCCGCGCCCGCCTGACCGGCGTCAAGTCCGACGCCTTCGCCAACGACATCAATGCCGACGGCTCGACCGGCTATTACTCGGTGTTCTTCGTCAAGGCGAGCAGCGCCTACAAGAAGGTCGACGATCTCAAGGGCAAGAATCTCGGCCTCGTCGATCCGAACTCGACCTCCGGCAACAACGTGCCGCGCTTCGAGCTGGACAAGATGGGCATCCCCGATGCCGACGGCTATTTCGGCAAGGTCGTGTTCACCGGCAGCCACGAGAACGCAATGCTGGCGCTGTCGCAGGGCACGGTCGACGTTGCCGCCAACCAGTGGACCAGCGACGACGATTCCACGCTGGCGCAGATGCTGACCAAGGGCATGCTGAAGAATGCCGACGGTTCGGCGATGAAGAAGGACGACTTCCGCATCATCCACAAGTCGGCGCCGATCATCAACGGCCCCTATGCCTACAATTCCGACCTGCCGGAAGACGCCAAGGCTGCCATTGCGAAAGCGTTCTTCGACGCGCCGGCCAAGGACAAGGCCGCGTTCGACCGCCTCTCCGACGGTCAGAAGAAGGGCTTTCATCCCGCCACCACCAAGGACTGGGATGGCACGATCGAGCTGATCAAGTTCGTCGATGCGCTGCGTAAGAAGAAGGCGTCCTGATCTCAGGGCGATGCAACTGGAGCCGGGTCCTTGGACCCGGCTCTTTCTTTGACGGAACTTAGCTCAGGCCGATGACAACAGCGGTTTCGATCCTCCCCGAGCAGCAGCTTGCCGTGCTCAACGCCGCTTATCGCCAGGCGGTCGGGCGCAGGCGGCTCCGCCTGCTGTTGGGGATCGCGGTCTTCGCCGCCGCGCTGGCTCTCGCGGGAATCGGCGCGGAGGTGAATCTGCGCACGCTCTTCACCTATTTCGGTAATTTCATCAGCTATTTCGATCGCATCCTCACGCTCGACAACGGCCAGCGCGTCTGGACCGATGTCGGCGAATGGCTCTGGGGCTGGCGCAAATGGCTGAAAATGCTCGGCGAGACGCTGCTGATCTCCTATGTCGGCACGCTGATCGGCGCGACCTTGGCATTTTGCCTGAACTTCTTCGCGGCTGAAAACACCTCGCCCGCCCCCTGGCTGCGCTTCGTCGTGCGGCGCCTGCTCGAGTTCGCCCGCACCGTTCCGGGCATCGTCTTCGCGCTGATCTTCGTGATCGCCTTCGGGCTCGGACCGATGGCGGGTGTGCTCGCGATCGCGATCCACTCCACCGGCGCGCTCGGAAAGCTGTTCTCGGAAATCGTCGAGAACGCCGACATGAAGCCGGTCGAAGGCATCCGCTCGACCGGCGCGAGCTGGCTGTCCTGCATGCGGTTCGCCGTCGTGCCGCAGGTGACCGCGGGTTATGCGAGCTACGCGCTGCTGCGCTTCGAGATCAACGTCCGCGAAGCCTCCGTGATGGGCTTCGTCGGTGCCGGCGGCATCGGCCAGGAACTCGTCGTCGCGATCCGCAAATTCTACTATTCGGACGTCAGCGCGATCCTGCTGACCATCATCGTCACCGTCTTCATCATCGACATCAGCACCGGTTGGCTGCGCGGCCGCCTGTTCGGCAAGGAGGCGCGGACGTGACGAGGCGGCAAGCGGTCGACACGCGAGAGCTTCGCGCGCGCTATCCGGACGTGTTCGACCGGCCGGCCTCGGCGCGGCTTGCCACACCCGCGATGATCGTCGCGGCGTTCGCGATCCTCGTTTACGGCCTGGTCGATCTCGACTTCTCGCCGTCGCGCTTCTTCGCAGGTCTCAGCCAGCTCGGCTGGATCACCTTGATGATGATCCCGCCCGATCCCGGCTCCTCACTGCCGATCTATCTGAAGGCGCTCGGCGAGACGCTGTCGATCGCGCTGCTCGGCACGACGCTGGCCGCGGTATTCGCGCTTCCGGTCAGCCTGCTCGCCGCGCGCAACGTGGTGCCGTCGAAGCTGTTGCGCTTTCCTGTCCGCCGCGTCCTGGATTCGATCCGCGGTGTCGACACGCTGATCTGGGCGCTGGTGTGGATCAACGTCGTCGGGCTCGGCCCGTTCGCCGGCGTGCTCGCCATTGCGGTGTCGGATTTCGGCGCCTTCGGAAAGCTGTTCTCGGAGGCGATCGAGGGCGCCGACCAGAAGCAGGTCGAGGGCATCCGCGCCTCCGGCGGCAGTCCGCTGCACGAGATCCGCTTCGGGCTGTTGCCGCAGGTGCTGCCCGTGATCGCCGGGCAGGTGCTCTATTTCATCGAATCCAACACCCGCTCGGCCACCATCATCGGCATCGTCGGCGCCGGCGGCATCGGCCTGCAGCTCGCCGAGCAGATCCGCGTGCTGGAATGGCAGAAGGTGTCGTTCCTGATCCTGATGATCCTGGTCGCGGTCGCCGCGATCGATTTCATCTCGGGCAAGCTGCGCTTTGCGATCATTGGGCGCAGGGCCGTGGCCTGATCAAAAGTGCCGTAGGGTGGGCAAAGCGCAGCGTGCCCACGATTTTTAACGATCGAGAAGGATCGTGGGCACGGCGCGAAGTGCGCCTTTGCCCACCCTACGATTCCGGACTCGCGGAGAGAGAATCCCCTACGACTCCACCAGAAACTCCACCCGTTCCGCGGCAAAGCGCGAATGCTTGGTCATCAGCGGCTTGCCGTCAAGATCGTGGTCGGTGGCATCGACCACGAGGATCGGCCGTCCGAGCGCGAGATCGAGCCGGGCCGCATCGGTTGCGTCGACGATGCCGGCGGTAATCCGGGTCGCGCCGCGGCGGTAGTCCCGCACCCCGTAATGCTCCAGGAGCTTCGTCATCGAGCGCGTCGCCGCGAACACGGCACCGGCGCCGGGAAACAATTCCGCCGACAGCCATGTGGTGGAGACGCAGATCGGCGTGCGGTCGGCAAGGCGAATCGCCTCGATCCGCACCAAGGGCGCGCCGGCCTTCAATCCGAGCTCACGCGCCAGCTCGCGGGTCGCGACATCGTCGGTCGCCTCGATCAACTGACCGCGCGGCTCGCGGCCACCGGCGCCGACGATCTCGGAGAAGCGCGTGCGCGAGCGCAGGGGATAAGCGAGCTTCTGCGCTTCGACATAAGTTCCGCTGCCGCGCTCGGCGCGCACCAGGCCGCGCTCGGCAAGCGCTGCCAGCGCGCGCCGCACGGTGTGGCGGTTCACCCGATAGGTTTCGGCGATCTCCATCTCGCCCGGCAATTTGTCGCCGGCCGCAAAGCGGCCGTCGGCGATGCCGCGCTCGATGCCGTCGGCAACGAGGCGCCATAGCGCGACGCCGGACGACGCAGTGTCTTGCATGCTCATATCGCCGGCCAGCCTAGCCCAGAAATCACAGCTTTGTCACGAAACAGTCATGGCGCTCCCGTATGAAGTTGTCTATTATCATAGACAACTTCAGCGCGGCAAGTTCTGTCAAAGGTTCGGTGGATCAGGTGACCCTGCACAACAACCAGCAAGCCCAGCGCCAGGCCGCCATGGCCGTGCTGGCGCACGCGGAGGCGGGCGAGATCGCCGCCCGCCTCCGCAACTTGGCGCTCCCGGCACATCAGGATCTGCGCGCGCCCGAAAACGGTCTCGTCATGCTGCGCGGCCGGGTCGGCGGCGACGGCGCGCCGTTCAATCTCGGTGAAGCCACGGTGTCGCGCGCCGCGGTGCGGCTTGCGAGCGGCGAGGTCGGATTCGGCTACACGCTCGGGCGCGACGGCGAGAAAGCGCGGCTGATCGCTTTGTGCGACGCCCTGGTGCAGTCGAGGGATTTTGGCGGAGTGGTGGAGCGGGACGTTATCGCCCCGTTGCGTGAGCAGCTTATGGCTGGCCGCGCGCAGGCGGCGGCCGAGACCGCTGCGACGAAGGTTGATTTCTACACCATGGTGCGCGGTGAGGGGTGAGATCATGACCACGATTGCGGAACTGCCGCCGGGCTTCGCCGACAAGGTGCTGTCGGCGCAATCGACCTTTCGCTCGGTCATGGACGCGATGGCGCGGCCGGGCTCGGTCCAGCGCATCGTACCGGGGGCGGGCGCGCCCGACAGGATGATGCGCGGCACGGCCGCGATCGCGCTGACGCTGTTCGACCACGACACGCCGCTCTGGCTCGACGCGCGGCTGGCGGAGAGCCCGAACGTGGTGAAATGGCTGAAGTTTCACACCGGCGCGCCCGTGGTGCAGGATTCCTCGATCGCGAGTTTTGCGCTGATCAGCGACGGCGGTGCGCTGCCGCCGCTCGAACGCTTCGCGCTCGGAACCAGCGAATATCCGGATCGGTCCACCACGGTGATCCTGCAGGTCGATAGCCTCGACTCCGGACGGAGCTTCGAGCTGCGCGGCCCCGGCATCGACGGCGCCGCCATGCTCAATGCGTCGATCAAGCCGTTCGATCTGTTCGAGCGTATGCACATCAACGAGGCGCTGTTTCCGCGCGGCATCGATGTGGTGCTGGTGGCCGATGACGCCGTGGTCGCGATCCCCCGCACCACGCGAATCGTGAGCAAGGGAAGCTAGAAGCATGTATGTCGCAGTCAAAGGCGGCGAACGCGCCATCGAGAACGCCCATCGCCTGCTCGCAGACAAGCGGCGCGGCGACCAAGGCGTTCCGGAGGTCACGCTCGACCAGATCTCGGAGCAGCTTGGCCTCGCCGTGGACCGCGTCATGAGCGAAGGCTCGCTCTATGACCGCGAGCTCGCGGCCCTCGCGATCAAGCAGGCGCGCGGCGATTTGATCGAGGCGATCTTCCTGGTTCGCGCCTTCCGCGCCACGATGCCGCGTTTCGGCGCGAGCGAGCCGGTCGACACCGGCGCGATGCGCGTGCAGCGGCGGGTGTCCTCGACCTTCAAGGACATTCCCGGCGGCCAGATCCTCGGGCCGACCTTCGACTACACCCATCGCCTGCTCGATCCCGCGCTCGCCGAAGGCTTCGTGCCGGAGGCGCCGGCAACGGCGGAAGCCTCGACGGCGCCGACGCCGCGCGTGACCGACATCCTCGGCCGCGACGGACTGATCGAATCCTCTCCGCAGGCCGAGGACGGCGCCAGCGTCGGCGATCTCACCCGCGAGCCGCTGAACTTTCCTGCGGACCGTGATTTGCGCCTGCAGAATCTCGCACGTGGTGATGAAGGATTTTTGCTGGCGATGGGCTATTCCACCCAGCGCGGCTATGGCCGCAACCATCCCTTCGCCGGCGAGATCCGCTTCGGCGAGGTCGAGGTGGAATTTTCGGCGGAAGACGTCGGCTTCGCCGTGCCGCTCGGCTCGATCGAACTCACCGAGTGCCAGATGGTCAACCAGTTCAAGGGCTCCGCGACGGAAGCGCCGTGCTTCACCCGCGGCTATGGCCTCGCCTTCGGCCAGAGCGAGCGCAAGACCATGTCGATGGCCCTGGTCGACCGCGCGCTGCGTGCCCGCGAGCTCGGCGAGGAGGCACTCGCCCCCGCGCAAGATGAAGAATTCGTGATGTCGCATTCGGACAACGTCCAGGCGACCGGCTTCGTCGAGCATTTGAAGCTGCCGCACTATGTCGACTTTCAGTCCGAGCTCGGCCTGCTCCGCAAGCTGCGCAAAGAGTTCGCCGATGCCCAGACGCCTGATGCCATGAAGGAGGCCGCGGAATGAACGCGCCCGCCTACAACTTCGCCTATCTCGACGAGCAGACCAAGCGGATGATCCGCCGCGCGATCCTGAAAGCGATCGCGATCCCCGGTTATCAGGTGCCGTTCGCCAGCCGAGAGATGCCGATGCCCTATGGCTGGGGCACCGGCGGCGTGCAGGTCACCGCCGCGATCCTCGGTCCCGCCGACGTGCTGAAGGTGATCGACCAGGGCTCCGACGACACCACCAACGCGATCTCGATCCGGAAATTCTTCGCCAAGACCGCGGGCGTTGCCACGACGACCGCAACTGACGAAGCGACGGTGATCCAGACCCGCCACCGCATCCCCGAGGCGACGCTGCACGCAAACCAGGTGCTGGTCTATCAGGTGCCGATCCCGGAGCCGCTGCGTTTCCTCGAGCCGCGCGAGACCGAGACGCGGCGGATGCATGCGCTGGCCGAATACGGCCTGATGCATGTGAAGCTCTATGAGGACATCGCCCGCTTCGGCCACATCGCCACCGCCTACGCCTACCCGGTCAAGGTCAATGCGCGCTACGTGATGGATCCGTCGCCGACGCCGAAATTCGACAATCCCAAGATGGACAATTGCCCGGCGTTGCAATTGTTCGGCGCCGGCCGCGAGAAGCGCATCTATGCGATCCCGCCTTACACGAAGGTGGTGTCGCTCGATTTCGAGGATCATCCGTTCGAGCCCTATCGCTTCAACGCGCCCTGCGCGCTGTGCGGCGCGGAGAATTCCTATCTCGACGAGATCGTCACCGACGACAAGGGCGGACGGATGTTCGTGTGCTCGGACACCGACTATTGCGAGAGCCACCAGGCCGCCGGTCATCACGGCAGCCTCAGCGCCGCGCCGTACAAGGAGAAGGCGCAAGGAGGCACCAATGGTTGATCACGCGGCGCTCGAAAACGATCAGCCGCTGCTGGTCGCGACCTCCCTCAGCAAAACCTTCGGCCGTATCGCCGCGTGCCGTGACGTCTCCTTCGCGCTGTATCCCGGCGAAGTGCTGGCGATCGTCGGCGAATCCGGTTCGGGCAAGTCGACGCTGCTGCAACTCCTGTCGGGCCAGCTCGCGGCCAGCGGCGGCCACGTGTCCTATCGGATGCGCGACGGTGTCGCCCGTGATCTCGCCACGCTCGGCGAAGCCGAGCGGCGCTTCCTGTACCGCACCGACTGGGGTTTTGTGCATCAGGATCCCGCCCAGGGCCTGCGCATGGCGGTCTCGGCCGGCGCCAATGTCGGCGAGCGGCTGATGGCGGTGGGTTGGAATCACTATGGCCGCATCCGCGAGACCGCGTCCGACTGGCTCACCCGCGTCGAGATCGACACCGCCCGCATCGACGATGCACCGCGGACCTATTCCGGCGGCATGCGCCAGCGCCTCCAGATCGCGCGCAACCTCGTCACCGAACCGCGGTTGGTATTCATGGACGAGCCGACCGGCGGGCTCGACGTGTCCGTGCAGGCGCGCCTGCTCGACCTCCTGCGCAGCCTCGTCGCCGAGCTGCACCTCGCGGTCATCATCGTCACCCACGACCTCGCGGTGGCGCGGCTGCTCTCGCACCGCGTGATGGTGATGAAGGGCGGCCGCGTCATCGAGACCGGTCTCACCGACCAGGTTCTCGACGATCCCCGCGAGCCCTATACGCAACTTCTCGTCTCCTCGATCCTGCCGCCATGAACCTATCAATATGAGCTTTCCAATGACCGCCATGATCGACGTCACCGATGCCAACAAGACCTTCACCATGCACCTGCAGGGCGGCATCGAGTTGCCTGTCGTCAGCGGCGTGACCTTCCAGGTCAACGCGAGCGAATGCGTCGTGCTGTCGGGGCCGTCAGGCGCCGGCAAATCGTCGATCCTGAAGATGATCTTCGGCAATTACCGCTGCGATAGCGGTCGCATCGGCATCCGCCACCGCGGCGCGCTGATCGATCTCGCCAGCGCCGAGCCGCGCCAGGTGCTCAACGTCCGTCGCGCCACCATCGGCTATGTCAGCCAGTTCCTGCGCGCGGTGCCGCGGGTGGCCACTATCGACGTCGTCGCCGAGCCGCTGATCGTGAACGGCATGCCACGCGCCGACGCGCAAGCCCGCGCCGGCGATTTGCTGCACCGCCTCAACATCCCCGAGCGTCTGTGGCAGCTTCCGCCCGCGACCTTCTCCGGCGGCGAGCAGCAGCGCGTCAACATCGCGCGCGGCTTCATCTCGGACCTGCCGATACTGCTGCTGGACGAGCCGACCGCCTCGCTGGATGCCGCCAACCGCGCGGTCGTGGTCGAGCTGGTCGCCGAGAAGAAGCGCCAGGGCGTCGCCATGGTTGCCATTGTCCATGACGACGAAATCCGTCATCTGATTGCCGACCGCATCGTCGACGTCACCAGCTTTGCCGCCGCGGCCTGAAGGAAATGGAAATGAACGCCAAGCCGAAGGACATTGTGATCGCCAACGCCAGGATCGTGCTGGCTGACCGGGTGATCGAGCAGGGCTGGCTCGCTCTTGCCGACGGGCGCATCGCCGAGATCGGCGATGGGACTGCGCCTGCGGGCGCCGAGGATGCCGGCGGCGATTTGATCATGCCGGGCCTGATCGAGCTGCACACCGACCATCTCGAAGCCCATTACGTGCCGCGGCCAAAGGTGTTCTGGAATCCGGTCGCGGCCGTGATCTCCTATGACGGCCAGCTCGCGACTTCGGGCATCACCACCGTGTTCGATTCGCTCCGGGTCTGGCGCGAGGACGGCGCCGAGGAGGTCGACGGCCGCGCCGGCGTGCTCGCCGCCGCGATCACGACCGCGCGCGACGCCAGCCTGCTGCGCGCCGACCACTTCCTGCACCTGCGCTGCGAGATCCCGATGCCGAGCGTGGTCGAGGAGGCCAGGGAGCTGATCGACCGTCCCGACGTCAAGCTGATGTCGTTGATGGACCACACGCCCGGCCAGCGTCAGTTCCGTGACGAGGTCAAGCTGCGCGACTATTATCGCGGCAAGGGCGGCGGCAAGACCGATGCCGAGCTCGACGAGCTGTTCGCCAAGCGCTTCGAATATCAGAAGCTCTATGCCGCGAGCAACATGCGCGAGATCGTGGCGCTGGCGCATCAGTACAAGATCCCGCTCGCAAGCCACGACGACACCACCGAGGAGAACGTCGCGGATGCCGTGCGCGATCGCGTCTCGGTGGCGGAATTCCCGACCACGCTCGAAGCCGCGCGCAGCTTGCATGAGGCCGGCATCGACATCCTGATGGGCGCGCCGAACGTCGTGCGCGGCGGCTCGCATTCCGGCAACATCGCCGCCGTCGATCTCGCCCGTGAGGGCCTGCTCGACATTCTGTCGTCGGACTACATCCCGTCGAGCCTCCTGATGGGGGCGCTGCAATTGCCCGAGCACGTGCCCGCCATCGGCCTTCCCGCGGCGATCCGCACGGTGACCAAGGCACCTGCGGAGGCGGTTGGCCTCACCGACCGCGGCGAGGTTGCGATCGGCAAGCGCGCCGACCTCATCCGCGTGCATGTCGCAGGCCACGTTCCCGTCGTCCGCAGCGTCTGGCGCGAAGGAAGCCGTGTCGCATGAGCGCGAGCGCAACCATGGCGGGCGAGCGGACCGGTGCGATCGGACCCGGACGGCTCGTGCTGGTGGTCGGTCCCAGCGGCGCCGGCAAGGACACGCTGCTGCGGCTGGCGCAGGCGGCCTGCGCTGACGATCACGACATTGTCTTCCCGCGCCGAATCGTGACGCGTGAATCCTCCGCCGACGAAGACAATGTCGCGCTTGGCCCCGACGAGTTCCGCCGCGCGTGCGAGCATGGCGATTTCGCCGTGCATTGGGATGCGCACGGGCATTCCTATGCGCTGCCGCTCGACATCAATGACGATATCCGCGCCGGCCGCACGGTCGTTGCCAACGTCTCGCGCACCGTGATCGGCGCACTGCGCCAGGCCTATGCTGACATCGTGGTGGTTGCGATCACGGCGCCGCCGGATGTGCTGGCCGCACGGCTGGCTGCCCGCGCGCGACAAAGCGACAGCAACATCGCCGAGCGTCTCGCCCGCAGCGTCGACGACAGGTCGGCGCAGGCTGATGTCACCATCCTCAATGCCGGCGGCGCGGACTATCATGCCCGCCAGCTCGTGCGCGTGATCAGGAATGAAGGCTGGCACGATTAGCCAGTACAGCAAGGAGAACGGAATGTCGGTGATCGAAACGATCGAACAGCTGGAGGCCATCTACGGCGCCACCAACGACGCCTCGACCGTGAAAGTCGCCGACCACGTCACCCCGCTCTACCGCGTCTTCATCGAGAAGGCGCCGTTCGCCGCGCTTGCCACCATCGGCCCCGAGGGCATCGACTGTTCGCCGCGTGGTGACTTGCCCGGCTTCGTCCGCATCCATGATCCCAAGACGCTGATGCTGCCGGATCGTCGCGGCAACAACCGGGTCGATTCCCTGCGCAACATCGTGCGCGACCCGCGCGTGTCGTTGATGTTCCTGATCCCCGGCTCCGGCAATGCGGTTCGCGCCAACGGCCGCGCCCATCTCTCGGTCGATCCCGAGCTGCTGGCCTCGTTCAAGGTCGAGGGCAAGGCGCCGCGCAGCGTCATGGTGATGAAGGTGGCCGAGATTTACTTCCAGTGCGCTCGCGCCATCGTCCGCTCCGACCTCTGGAATCCCGACAAGCGTATCGATCCCAAGACGCTGCCGACGCCCGGTCAGATCCTCGCCGAGATGAGCGACAACAAGGTCGGCGGCGCGGAGTACGATCGCATCTGGCCCGAGCGCGCCGCTGCGACGATGTGGTGAGACTTTCTTCCCCTCTCCCCTTGTGGGAGAGGGTGGCTCGCCGCATAGCGGCGAGACGGGTGAGGGGTTCTCTCCGCGCGCTAGTCTCTCTCATTTGAACCTGCGGAACGAACCCCTCATCCGGCGCTTCGCGCCACCTTCTCCCACAAGGGGAGAAGGAAGAGGAGCGAAGCCGCGCGAGGTAAATCCGGCTGCCACTGCTCACCGCGGGAGAAGCGCTTCAGCGCGCTCACGGCAAATATGGATAGCCATTTCATTGACCAATCGCGGCAATCGCTCGATAGTCGCACATCGAAACTGCTCCTCGAGTCCAAGCCGCACCATGAGAACCGATCGCCAGCGCAATCAGAACGACATGCTCGCATGCATGACGCGGCGCTGTTTCTCGGCGGCGACGGGTGCCTGTTGTTGTTGCTGACCGCGTCCTAGCAACATCCACATCGCAATTGCCAGACAGGAGCGCCGGAATTCCGGCGAACGAGCAGTCATGTCCCACACCCAGTCCGACGCCTATATCATCGAGATCCACGATCGTGCCGCCGGCATCATCACGAGGGATGCCCGCGGCTTCCGCTTCTTCTCCTCCGAGCGCCTGTTCGACAGTCTCGAAGGCCGCCAGTTCCGCTCGGCGCGCGAGGCGGAGCGCGCGGCCCGCGCCGTGTTCTCCGAGCGTCGCAATCGCCTGAGCTGATCAGCTCCGGCGGCGTGCCCTGGTGCGTGCCGCCTTCTTCGCGGCAGCGGAGCGGGTCTTGGCGCCCTTGGTCTGGCTCGCCTTCCGTGCGGCAGCCGAACGCGACGCCGCGGTTCGTCCGCTCGCGGCGCGCTTGCCCTGCTTCGACAGCGCGCTGCGCGATGCGGTCGAGCGCGGCTCTTTCTTCAGGACGTTCTCGACCGCGCGCGACACTTTCGGCCGGCGCTTCGGCGTGCGTTTGCCTTGGCCGACCTCGTAAGCATATTTGGCGCTGCGGCGTGTCGATTTCTTGGTTCGTCCTTTGCGCGGCGGCGGCAGATCGACGCCGGCGCGGCGCGCCTCGGACAGGCCGATCGCAATGGCCTGCTTGGTCGACCGTGCGCCGTGCTTGCCTTTCCGGATCCTGTCGATCTCGTCCTTGACGAATTCGCCGGCCTGCGTGCTTGCCGATTTGCCCGCGCGCTTGTCCCGCTTCGCTTTGCGGATCACTTCTTGTCTTGGCATGGGTGAGTTCCCTCAAGATGTACAGGGATGTCTCACCGCAACGCGCAGAATGATCGATTGATCCTTCTCAGTTCCGCAAGGCCGCAAGCAATTCGTCAGGCCGCTCTGCCATGATCATATGCCCGGCGCCCGGCACCATGACGGTCTTTGCATGCGGGATGGCGGCCGCAAGAGCCTTGCCCGCCTTCGCCGGGGTCATCATGTCCCGTTCGCCGAGAATTAATGTCGTCGGCACCTTCACGCTCGCTGCGGCGGTCAGCGCATTCGCGTAGGCATTGCAGGCCGACAGATCCCTGAACAGCACGCCGGGCTCGCAAGACTTCAGCACCGCCTGCGCGCCGCCATGCATCCATAGGCCCGGCGCGAGGCTGCCGCCAAGCTCGGCGTTGAAGCCGAGGCCCCAGATCGAAACCATGTCGTTGGCATCCTGCGAGTTGGCCTCGGCGGCCTTCAGCAGATCCGGGCCGACCGTCATGGTCGCGGCGGTGCCGATCAGGCTCAGCGCGGAAACCTTGTGGGGGTGACGCGCCGCCGTCTCCAGCGAGATCAGCGATCCCATGGAATGGCCGATCAGATGCGCCTTCGCGGCTCCCGCCGCATCGAGCAGCGCCGCGGTCCAGTCGGCCATCTCGGCGATGCTGCCGAGCGAAGGTCCGCTGGAGCGACCGTGAGCGGGAAGGTCCGGCGCCAGCACGCCAAAACCGTGATGGGCGAACCAGCGCGTATGCAGCGCCCAGGTCGAACGGTCGAAGCCGGCGCCGTGGAGGAAGACGACCGCGGGCAGGGACTTGTCGAAGTCGCGGCCGCCGGTTGCGACGAACACATCAGCGCCGTTGACGGAGAACTTCATGGTGTCAGACCTTCTGCGAGATGCGCAGCGCCTGCGCGAGATCGTCGATGATGTCGCTGGCGGTCTCGATGCCGACCGACAGCCGCACCAGCTCCTCGCCGATGCCGGCCGCCTTGAGCTGTTCGGCGTCCATCTGCTGATGCGTGGTCGAGGCGGGATGAATGACCAGCGTCTTGGCATCGCCGACATTGGCGAGATGACTGATCATGCGCAGCGATTCGATGAACTTGCGGCCCGCAGGGCGGCCGCCCTTGATGCCGAAGGAGATGATCGAGCCGGCGCCGCGCGGCAGGAGCTGCTTGGCGAGCTGATAGTCCGTGTGCGTCTCCAGCGAGGGATGCAGCACCCAGTCGACGGCCTTGTTGGACTTCAGGGCTTCCAGCACGAGATGCGTGTTCTGCATGTGGCGGTCCATGCGCACGCCCAGCGTTTCGACGCCCTGCAGCAGCTGGAACGCGTTGGTCGGCGACAGGCAGGCGCCGAAATCGCGCAAGCCCTCGGTCCGCGCGCGCATGATGAAGGCGGCAGTGCCGAACTGCTCGTCGAAGACGATGCCGTGATAGCCGCCATAGGGCTCGGTCAGCACGCCGAACTTGCCGGAAGCGCGCCAGTCGAAGCGGCCGCCGTCAATGATCGCGCCGCCGATCGCGATGCCGTGGCCGCCGATCCATTTGGTCGCCGAATGCATGACGATGTCCGCGCCCAGCTCGATCGGGCGGCTGAGATAGGGCGTGGCAAAGGTGTTGTCGATAAGCAACGGAATCTTTGCCTCATGGGCGATCTGAGCGACCTTGGGAATGTCGAGCACCTCCAGCCCGGGATTGCCGATGGTCTCGCCGATCACGAGCTTGGTGTTCGGCTTGATCGCCGCGCGGAACGCATCGAGATCGCGCGGCTTCACAAAGCTGGTGGTGATGCCGAAGCGCGGCAGCGTGTGTGCCAGCAGGTTGATGGTGCCGCCATAGAGCGAGCTCGACGCCACGATGTGGTCGCCGGCATTGAGCAGCGTCGCGATGGCCAGGTGCAGCGCGGCCATGCCGCTCGCGGTGCAGATCGCTCCGACGCCGCCCTCTAGCGCGGCCAGCCGCTCCTCCAGCACGCCGGTGGTCGGATTGGAGATGCGCGTATAGATGTGGCCGGCGCGCTCCAGATTGAACAGTGCGGCGGCGTGATCGGAATCCTGGAACACGTACGACGTGGTCTGGTAGATCGGCACCGCGCGGGCCCCGGTCACGGGATCCGGATGCTGGCCCGCATGCAGGCTCAGGGTCTCGAAGGCAGGCGGTTTCGGCGCGGGCATGCGGGGGCCTCGTTGTCGGTCGGCGGAGGAGGCGTTGTGCCATAAAATTGTGCGGGACGTCAGCCCATTGATAGCCGCGATGACGGTGCGCTCCCTCTCCCGCTTGCGGGGGAGGGCTGGGGAGGGGGTGTCTCCGCGTCGGGATTGTTGCTGATTGCGGAGAATGTCCCTGCGTGGCGAGAGCCCTCACCCGCCGCGCTTCGCGCGTCGGCCTCTCCCGCAGGCGGGAGAGGCGAAGGACTAGCACCGTCCGCGCCTAACCCCCGATCGCTTGCTCGATACTCCGCGCCTCCCGTAACAAGATCTCCGCGACCTCCTGCTCGCGGCGGGGGCCGAGCCTCGTTCGCACCGCGGAGACAGTGATGGCTGCAGCCGGTCGCCCGTCCGGGGTCTTGATCCAGGTCGAGATCGATTTCGTGCCCTGCACGAGGCCGATCTCCCTCAGGCCATATCCCAGCCGTCGCGCGGCGGTGACCTCGCCGAGGACTGTCGCCACATCGGTCTTGTAAGCCTCGAACCGCTTCTCGTTCGCTGCGACGATCTTTCGCGCGTCTTGCGCCGGCATCGCCGCGAGGATGGCGACGCCCGCACTGGAGACGCCGAGCGGCCGGCGCGCGCCGATCTCGATCGACAGCACCTGGATCGGATAGATTCCGATCCTGCGGTCGACGCACAGCGTGTCGTTGCCGGTGCGCACCGTCAGGAACATCGTGTCGCCGATTTCGGTGGAGGCACGTTGCAGCGATGGATTGGCGGCGATCAGCAGCCGCGACGGCCGTGGCCGTGCCAGCGCCAGCTCCGGCACCTGGTTGCCGATCGCGTAGCGGCCGGTCCGCTCGTGCCGCTCGACGATGCCTTCCTCGATCAGCACGTGGACGATGCGGTGCACGGTCGGACGGGTGAGGCCGGTCGCCCGGATCACCTCGGCCAATGGCACACCGTCCTCGCGGCCTGCGGCAAGAATGCGCAGCACGGCGAGCGCGCGCCGGATCGCCTGCGCGCCCTGCCGCGGGGATATCGCGTTGCGGGCGATTTTCGTCTTGTCCATAATATGGACAAGAACGCCACAATTCGCTCGACAGGACAAGCGCGTGTCTGGAGATTGCGCCCCGGTCGATCTGCCGCGCGCATCGCCGCACGCGACGTGAATTTGGAAGCGCTGCCGGGAGGTTAACATGAGATTAATCTGGATTGCCATAGCTGCCGCCACCGCGATGCTGGCAGGGCCCGCGTCGGGCCAGCAATGGCCGGCCCGCAGCGTCAAGCTGATCGTGCCTTATCCGGCCGGCGGCAATGTCGATAGCGCCGCGCGCATCGTCGCCGACAAGCTTCAGGAAAAGCTCGGCCAGCCCTTCATCATCGAGAACAAGGCCGGCGCCGGCGGCATGATCGCGGGCGAAGCCTTCGCGAAGTCCGCGCCCGACGGCTACACGCTGTTCGTCGGCGCCAACGGTCCGGTGCTGTTCGCAACCGAGATCAACAAGCGTGAAGCCTATAACTGGAAAAAGGACTTCATGCCGATCTCGACCATCTCGATGACGCCGCTGGTGCTCGAGGTGCATCCGTCGGTGCAGGCGACGACGCTGAAGGAATTCCTCGATCTCGCCAAGCGCGAGCCCGGCAAGCTGACGATGGCCTCGCCTGGCCCCGGCACCACCAACCATTTGCTCAGCGAGCTGATGCAGTCGAACCTCGAGCTGCAATGGGTCACCGCGCATTACCGCGGCAACGCGCCGGCGATCAACGATCTGCTCGGCGGCCAGGTGCAGTTCGCATTCGACCAGCTCACGGTCAGCCTCCAGCACATCAAGGCCGACCTGTTCCGCGCGCTCGCCGTCACCAGCCCGCACCGGCTGAAATCGCTGCCCGACGTGCCGACCTTCGCCGAGCTCGGCTACAAGGACTTTGACGGCCAGACGTTCACCGGCCTGTTCGCGCCTGCCGGCACGCCGGCGCCGATCGTGGACAAGCTGCACGAGACGCTGGTTGCGATCCTGAAGGATCCTGCCGTGGTCGACAAATTCGAAAAGCTCGGCGGCGAAGCCACGCCGATGACGCCGGACGAGTTCAAGGCCTACCTCGAGCGCGAGGACGCCAAGTGGATTCCGGTGGTGCGCAAGGCCAACATCAGGGCGGATTGATCGATGCGGATCGATCCGACCGAGCTCGGCGCCGAGCGCATCTACCGCCTGATGACCGGCATCGTGGTGCCGCGTCCGATCGCCTGGGTCACCAGCCTGTCGAGCAAGGGCGTGCTCAACCTCGCGCCGTTCAGCGCCTTCACCTTCGTCTCGCAGAAGCCGCCGATGCTCGCCATCAGCGTCGGCCGCAAGGGCGCCGACTACAAGGACACCGCGCACAACATCCTCGATACCGAGGAATACGTCATCCACATCGCCGATACCCCGCTGATGTCGGCGGTGCACGACTCATCGGTCGAGCATCCGCCTGAAATCAGTGAGGTCGAGCATCTTGGCCTGGAGACGATTCCGAGCGAGCGCATCAGGGTGCCGCGGCTCGCCGCCGCGCCTGTGGCGATGGAATGCCGCTTCCGGCAGTGCCTCGAATTCGGTGAGGCCAAGAGCCGGCTGATCGTTGGTGAGGTCGTGATGTTCCATTTGCGCGACGGCCTCGTGAACGACGGCAAGGTCGAGACTAAGGCGCTCGACCCGATCGCCCGCATCGGCGGGCCCCGTTACGCCCGCCTCGGCGAGATCGTGACGCTGAACACCGTATTTCAGACGCCCAAATCGAAAGACTGAGCGCGCCGCCTGCCGCGCTGCCCGACACAAATTGGAGAACGACTATGCGACTCCTGAGCTATCTCGTGGACGGAGAACCGCGCTACGGCGCGGCCGTCGCTGACGGCGTGATCGATCTGACCAGGCGGATCGGCCGCGACTTCTCCGACGTCAAGGCGCTGATCGCGGCCAACGCGCTGTCCGACGCGCAGGAAGCGATCGCGGGCGCGAAGCCGGACTATGCGCTCGACGATCTCGTCCTGCTGCCGCCGGTGCTGGCGCCGGAAAAGCTCTGGTGCATCGGTGTCAACTACGCCGAGCGCAATGCCGAGTACAAGGACAATTCGGACCTGCCCAAATATCCGAGCCTGTTCGTGCGCAGCATGTCGTCGATGACAAGCTCCGGCCAGCCGCTCGAGAAGCCCAAGGTTTCGGAGCAGCTCGACTATGAGGGCGAGCTCGTCATCGTGATCGGGCAGGGCGGCCGTCACATTCCGCGCGAAAAAGCATGGTCGCACATCTTCGGCATGACGTTGTGCAACGAGGGCACCATTCGCGACTGGCTGCGTCACGGCAAGTTCAACGTCACGCAGGGCAAGAATTTCGATCGCTCCGGCAGCATCGGCCCGTGGATCGTCACGTCGGACGAGCTCGACCCGCGCGGCCCTCATGACATCACCACGCGTGTCAACGGCGAGGTGCGGCAGCAGGACACGACCGAGCGGCTGATGTTCCCGTTCGATTATCTGATCTCTTATCTCTCGACCTTCGCGACGCTGAAGCCCGGCGACATGATCGTCACGGGCACGCCGACGGGGGCGGGCGTTCGCTTCGATCCGCCGCGCTGGCTGAAGGTCGGCGACGTCGTCGAGGTCGAGTCGCGCCGCATCGGCGTGCTCCGGAACACCGTCGCCGCGGAGCAGTAACCATGCTGGATGCCGCCACGATCGAGCGCCTCGCCGCGCGCCTGGATGAGGCCGAGCGCACCAAGTCGCTGATCCCGATGTTCACGAAGGAATATCCCGATTTCAGCATCGAGGATGCCTACGCCGTCCAGCGCGCCTGGACCAAGCTCCAGCTTGGCCGCGGCCGAATCATCAAGGGCCACAAAATCGGCCTGACCTCGAAGGCGATGCAGAACGCGGTCGGCATCAACGAGCCCGATTACGGCGTGCTGTTCGCCGACATGTTCTATGCCGACGCCATGCCTGTTCCGTTCGATCGTTTCCACGCGCCGCGGATCGAGGTCGAGCTCGCCTTCGTGCTGAAGGCGCCGCTGCGCGGGCCCGATTGCACCATCTTCGACGTGCTCAACGCCACCGATTACGTGACGCCGGCGCTGGAGATTCTGGAGACGCGCATGCACCGCGTCGATCCCGAGACCGGCAAGACGCGAAAGGTCATGGACACGATCTCGGACAATGCGGCCAATGCCGCGCTGGTGCTCGGCGGCCGGCCGTTCCGCCCGCTCGATGCGGATTTGCGCTGGATCGGCGCGCTCTTGTTCCGCAACGGCGAGGTCGAGGAAACCGGGCTCGCGGCCGGCGTGCTCAATCACCCCGCCAACGGCATCGCCTGGCTCGCCAACCGCCTCGCGCCGCATGACGAGCATCTGAAGGCCGGCGAAGTCGTGCTGGCGGGCTCGTTCACGCGCCCCGTGGACATCCGCCGCGGCGACACGTTCCATGCCGACTATGGCGCCTTCGGCTCGGTGTCGTGCCAGTTCGTCTGAATCAATAACAAAGAGGGAGCGCACCATGAGTGGTCACACGCGACGCAAGAGCATTCATATCGGCGGCTTCAAGCACGCCAATCCGATTCCGAACGCCTGCCGCATCGGCAATCTCGTGATGTCGGGCGTCATCCTCGGCCGCGATAACGCCGGCGTCATGCCGGAAAGTCTCGATGCGCAATGCGCCAACATGTTCGCGCACATAAAGGCGACGGTGGAAGCCGCCGGCGGCACCACCGACGACATCATCAAGATGACGGTATGGCTGAAGGACCGCACGCAGCGCGGCCCGGTCAATGTCGAATGGCTCAAGATGTTTCCGGACGAGCATTCGCGCCCGGCGCGCCATGCGCTGCCGATGGACAGTATGGACGGCGGCGCGCTGGTGCAGTGCGACTTTACCGCCGTGATCGACTGAAGGAGTTCTAGCGCATGCCGACCTATCTGCCATTCGATCCCAATCCGCGCCGCCCCATCAAGGCGCCGCCGCCGAAGACGGTCGACAGCCAGTTTCACGTGCTGGGTCCGATCGACAAATATCCGGAACGACCCGGCGCGGCCTACCGCATGCCGACCGCGACCTGGGAGGCCGCGCTGCGCGTCCACAAGGCGCTCGGCATCGAGCGCGGCATCATCGTGCAGACCACGACCTACGGCGCCGACCATGCCGTCGTGCTTGACGGCCTCGCCGCGATGGGCCCGAACTATCGCGGCTGCGCCAACGCACTGGTGTTCGCGGAGGCGAACGACGCCTATCTCGCCAAGCTGCATGACGCCGGCGTGCGTGGCGCGCGCTTCAGCTTCCGCCAGGAGCTCGGCGCCGTGCTCTCGGATGCCGATTTCGCCCGCGCCATCGCCCGCATCCGTGAGCTCGGCTGGTACGTCAAGATCCAGCCGGAGAAGGACGGCATCGTCTCCAGCGTCGCCAAGTACGAGAATCTCGACGTCCCCGTGCTGATCGATCACATGGCGCGCCCCGATCCGGAAGCCGGCAAGAGCGATCCGAATTTGCGCAAGATGCTCGAGCTGCTCAAGAAGGGCAATTTCTGGGTGATGCTGTCGCTCGGCGAGAAGACCTCGAAGGCCGGCGCGCCCTATGACGACGTGATCCCGATCGCGCGCGCCTATATCGAGGCCGCCGTCGACCGCTGCGTCTGGGCCAGCGACTGGCCGCATCCGGTCTCCGTCAAGCAGCCGCCCAACGACGCCGATCTGCTCGAGCTGATGTACCGCTACGCCCCGGACCAGGCGGAGCTGGAGAAGATTCTCGTCCACAATCCGGCCAAGCTGTTCGGCTTTCCGGACTAGCCGGAGCATTCACGGTCGGGGGACCGCATGTTGATCGTTTCGGCACGTAGGCTGCGTCGTCCGGTTTGGCAGGCCGCGCTTGCTTGCATCGCAAGTGTTGCCTCCACCGCAATCGCAGCAGCAAGCGACACCGTCCCGCCCGTGACCGCATGCGACCGGCTCCACCAGGAGTCCGGTCCGACGATGCGCGTCAGCGAGGCGCAGCCGCGTCCGGCGGCCGGCGGGCTTGCCGCGCATTGCGAGGTGATCGCTTATCTCGACGAGCGAACCGGCGCCGACGGCCAGAAGTTTGCGATTGGCCTGCATCTCCGATTGCCGGACGCATGGAACGGCCGCTTTGTGTTCCAGGGACAGGGCGGCACCGACGGTGTTCTCGGCAGCGGCGATGCACAGCCCGGCGGCGGACAGCCGAGTGCGCTCGATCAGGGCTACGCGACGGTTACGACCGACGCCGGACACAGCAACGCGCCGGGCCCTCTCGGCGGCGCCAGCTTCGGTCTCGATCCGCAGGCGCGGATCGATTTCGGCTATCGCGCCGACGATGTCGTCACACGGCAGGCGAAGCACTTCATCCAGGCTTACTACGGCCGCTTGCCAAAATACTCCTATTTCCTGGGCTGCTCCAATGGCGGGCGGCACGGCATGGTGATCACGCAGCGCTTCCCCGACCATTTCGATGGCGTGGCGGCCGGTGCACCGGCATTTCGAATGCCCGAGAAGGGGCTCTCGGGCGCCGCCGTGACGCAAGCCTTTGCGGCGATCGCACCGAAGGCGCCGGACGGTCGCCCCATCCTGGCGCAGGCCTTGTCCCAGGCCGATATGGATTTGCTGTCCAAGGCCATCGTTCAATCCTGCGATGCCGCCGACGGGCTTGCCGACGGCATCATCGACAACGTGCCGGCCTGTCGTTTTTCGCCGCGCACGCTGCAGTGTTCCGCCGAGAAGACCGCGAGTTGTCTCTCCGCCGCGCAGGTCACAGCGGTCGAGAACTATTTCGAGGGACCGACCACGGCACAGGGCCGCAGGATCTATGCGCCCTATCCCTATGATTCCGGCATCGCCACGGAGGGATGGCGGCGCTGGATTCTCGGCAACGCACCCGACAGCCGCGTCAACGCCTTCAACGTCTCCTTTGGCGCGACGCTGGCCTATCTCTATATGACCCCGCCCCACGCGCCCTTGGCGAGCGAAGCGGACGCCGTCTACGATTTCTATCGCTCCGTGGATGTGATGGAAGCCCACGCGAAAATCTTCGGCACGAGCGCGGCGATGCCGGAAAGCTCCGTGCAGACGATCTCGGCGAACGCAGTCGATCTCTCCGGCTTCCGTGCGCGGCGCGGCAAGCTGCTGCTTTATCACGGCGTCAGCGATCCCACGTTCTCCGCGCTGGATACGCTCGATTGGTACAAGCGCCTCACGAATGCGGTGGGCGGAGAAAAAGAAACGGCCGACTTCGCCCGCCTCTTCCTCGTGCCCGGCATGAACCATTGTTCAGGAGGGCCTGCCACCGACAGCTTCGACGTGCTGACCCCGCTGGTGAACTGGGTCGAGCAGGGCCGCGCGCCGGAGCGCATCCAAGCTCGTGCGGGTGCGAAGACGCCCTGGCCGGAGCGCAGCCGGCCGCTGTGCCCCTATCCGCGCCAGGCGCGCTATCTCGGCACTGGCAGCATCGAGCAGGCCGAGAACTTCACCTGCGCCGTCCCTTAAGCCGCCGCGACGCTCGCGGCGCGCATGGCTCACGCCGCCGGCTGCTTTGCCAGCCGGTCCCGCACCTCGGCCGCGATCTCGAACGAGCGCAGCCGCGCGGTGTGGTCGTAGATCTGCCCGGTGGTGATCAGCTCGTCCGCGCCGGTATCAGTGATCAACGCCTTCAGCTTCGCCTCAATCACTTCGGGCGAGCCGACCGCGGAGCAGGACAGCGACTGGCCGACCATGGCCTTCTCCGCCGGCGACCACAGCGCGTCCATGTCGTCCACCGGCGGCGGCAGCGGCCCCGGCGTGCCGCGGCGTAAGTTGATGAATGCCTGCTGCAGCGAGGAGAACATCCGCTGCGCCTCGGCGTCGCTATCGGCCGCGAACAAATTGACGCCGATCATCGCATAGGGTTTGTCGAGCTGCGCCGATGGCTCGAAGCGCGCGCGATATTCGCGCAGCGCCGGCATCATCATCTGCGGCGCGAAATGCGAGGCGAACGCGAACGGCAGCCCCAGCATCGCGGCAAGCTGCGCGCCAAAGGTGCTCGATCCCAAAATCCAGAGCGGCACCCTGGTCCCCATGCCGGGCACGGCGCGGATTGCCTGGTTCGGTTGTGCGTCGCCAAGCAGCGCCTGCAGCTCCAGCACGTCATGCGGAAAGTTCTCGGAGCTGGTGGCGAGGTCGCGCCGCAGCGCCCGCGCGGTGAACTGGTCGGTGCCGGGCGCGCGCCCAAGCCCGAGATCGATCCGCCCGGGATAGAGCGATTCCAGCGTGCCGAACTGCTCGGCAATGACCAGCGGCGAGTGGTTCGGCAGCATGATCCCGCCAGAGCCGACGCGGATCGTCTTCGTTCCGCCCGCGATATGCCCGATCACCACCGACGTCGCCGCGCTCGCGATGCCCGTCATGTTGTGATGCTCGGCCAGCCAGAACCGCTTGAAGCCCCAGGCTTCCGCGTGCCGGGCGAGATCCAGCGAGTTGCGGAACGCCTGCGCGGCGTCGCCGCCCTGACAAATCGGCGCGAGGTCGAGCACGGAGAAGGGGATCATGGGGAGGGTACCGGCGAGAAGGAGCTGTGCCACCACATGTAGTGTCCGTGCGCAGGAAGGGTAGAGCACTTGCGAACCCATCATCCTTCGCCGCCGAACGAGCCAGATGAGTTTCGCTCCGCTTGACCCATGCTACGAAGCTGTTCGAGCGGCCGCGCACCCGTTCACAACACTGTTATTGCGACCCGTTGCGCCCTGCGTCGTAACTGGGCGTTTCAGGCCTGTTGTTGTATTGTTGAAGCAGCCATTGCCCGTTAGTCGCGTGTCCCGGACGCGGTGCAGCGTGAAACGCTGCTCCGCAGAGCCGGAACCCATCAGGCTAGGCCCCGGCTCTGCAGCGCATCACTGCGTGCTGCACCGCGTCCGGGGCACGAGAAATCATCGTACGGCGCGCCGTCGCGCCGACCGCCCGGAGGAACTGACATGACCACGGTCGTATTCAACCGCCGCAACCTTCTCGCCGCCGGCGGCGCCGTTCTGGCAACCGGCGTGTCCGGCCTCCTGCTGCCGGCCCGTGCGGCAGGCCTCGCACCGACCGAAACGATGTCGGGTGGTGCGAACAACTACCGCAAGGGCGCGGCGATCGTGGATCGCATCGGCAAGGGTGGATTCTGGATGAGCGGCACCGTCCGCCGCGCCGGTGACGGCGCGCCGCTCGCCGGGCAGCGTATCCAGATCTGGGCGCACACGGTCGAAGGCCAGGAGCATGAGCCGCAGAGCCACGGCGCCACGCTCACCGACAAGGACGGCAAGTTCCGGCTCGAGATGCCGCAGATCATTCCGATCTTCGGCCAGCCGCATGGACACCTCGCCTATGACAGCGGCGAGTTCAAAACCGTCTTCCTGCGGCCGGTGATGCGGAGCGCCAAGGAAACCAGCCTCGAAGCGCATTTCGTCCTGCAGCCGGCCTGATCGGGCCAGCGAATGACGGGGTGGAGATTGGCCCGGGCGATCCTGATCTGGGTTGCCCTCGCCCTGGCCATCGGCGTTCCGATCGCAGCTGCTGCGACGAGCGAGCAGCTCGCATGGCGTGGACCGGTTTATATCCTCGCAGGATTCGCCGGGATTATCGCGCTCGGTCTCGTGCTGGTTCAGCCGCTGCTGATCGGCGGATATCTGGCGCCGCTGTCGGCCTATCGCGGGCGGCGTGCCCATCACTGGATCGGCGGCACGCTCGCCTTCGCGGTGGTGATCCACGTTGCCGGCCTCTGGATCACCAGCCCGCCCGACATGATCGACGCTCTCACCTTCTCATCGCCGACGCCTTTCTCCCCCTTCGGCGTGGTCGCCATGTGGGCCATCTTCATTGTTGCGCTGCTGGCGTCCCTGCGCCGGCGGTTGGAACTGCGACCGCGAACCTGGCGCATCATTCATATTCCGCTGGCGATCGTCATCGTCTTGGGCAGCGTGGTCCATTGCCTCCTGATCGAGGGCACGATGGAGACGATCTCGAAGGTCGTGCTGTGCATGTTGGTCCTTGCGGTGACGGTGAAAGTCATGATCGACCTGCAGGTCTGGCGAAAGCGACGGACGCTGCGCGGGGAGAGTGGCGCGCGGTCCGCGGCCGGGGGCCCCGGATTACTCTAACGCTCTATTCGGCTACGGCGCTCTGCTTGCCGCTGATGGCGACGGGGCGTATCCTTGCGCAATGGCTGTCAGTGCTCCCGATCTGGAAGCGTTCCTGCTCGCGACGCCGTTCTTCGGCGGTCTTCCGGAGCCAGGTCTCGACCTCCTGATGTCCATGCTGGTCGAGCGCAGCTTCGACGCCGGCGCAACCGTCGTGGCGGAAGGCGAGCCGGGGCGCTCGATGTTCATCGTCAAATCCGGCCGGCTCGCGGTGAGCAAGCGGGCGAATGCGGGCAGCGTCATCCCGATTTCGATACTGGAGCGCGGCGACTTCTTCGGTGAGATGACGCTGATCGAAATGCAAAACCGCTCGGCAACGGTGGTCGCGGAGGTGCCGACGGTGCTGTACGAGCTGACCGCCCAAAATCTCTACGCCTGCTACAAGGCCGACATCCACGCCTATGTGATCGTCCTGCAGAACATCAATCGCGAGCTATGCCGGCGGCTGCGCCGGGCGGATGAGCGGTTTGCCCGACGTGCGGCGGGTAACGACAATTGATGGTGCGTCGGATGGGTATGCCCTGATACGGTTACAGCAACGCCATCGCGTGCAGCGAGTTTCTATGAAAGCCGAAGGCAACGATGCCGGAGAGAAGCAACGCAATCCCGGTCACGATCAGGCAACACGCAAACACTATCGGAGCCCCTGGTTCATCATCCACGACAAAGACGATAATAGATAAAATTTTACCGACAATCGAAAGGAAGAATTAACCTTACCTGCGCAGCCAAACCGGCCGGAGCTCGGTATCAGCGCGCAGGATGGGCGGAGCGCAGCGATCGTGCCTTGGCCTGAACAAACGGCTGCGCGGGCGGATGAGCGGTTCGCGGCACTGCAGATGAATGGCCGAAAATTGATGGTGCGCAGGGGACAGAGCCGTTGCGAAACCATCATGTTTCGCCGCTGAGATCGGCCTCGACGGATCTTGGCAGTCACGACTTGTCGTGCGCGTACTTCTCCAAGACCAGCCGATTATACTCGTCCCTGACGGCTCTGCGGGAAATATGTCCCTTCCGGTCCTTGGCGATTTTCAAAAGATCAGGGTCGGTCGGTGCCTTCGATTTCCGCCGAAATCTCGCAAAGAGAGGGGTCGTCGGCTCCGACATCCTTACAAACAGGCGGTCGAACCATCCCATTGTGTCCTCCCGGACAGGCTGCGAGCCAAAGATTATCACCATGAAACGAGGGGTCAACGTGCAGTGCAACGGCATCTTATAAGCCGCCCGGTTCACCCCGAGCGGCCGCGCCCAATCGGACGCAGAGCCATCAGTTCTTGTGGCTCGCTTGATGAGATGCGAACCAACTGGCGCCATTGTTCCGAAGCATTCGGCAAATGAATTTGGTCTATGGCTGAGGCGCAGGAATTGGAAGGATGCTTGTTATCTTCCAACCGTCGCCCGTATTCACCAGCACTTGATTCATCAGGAACCGTGTCGGCTGCGCAGTCTGCCCAGGCGGTGAAATCATAAAGGTTATTGGCACATAGAGTTGCGCCACCCCCGTCTGCAATTCGATGACCTTCAGTTCGTCCATTTTCGGGTCGAGGGACCAAGTGCCTTGATACAGGGTCTCAAAGCGCTTGATGGCTGCGGCGTGACCCCAGACAGGGGCGCCACGCGTGATCCACAAGAACTGAGCTGAATCTTGCAAAAGCTCACCAACCTCCTTGAGGTCATGAGCGTTTTGTGCGGCAACAAATCTTGCGAAAAGAGCCTTCACCTCGTCCTCGCTGCCCGCGCGAACCGCGTCAGCCGAAGTCAGGAGCAGGAATGAAGCGAAGAGAGCCAGATGGCTTCGTGCGCGGAAGGTCATGATCGTCCTCCCTCGATGTCGCGGCGAAGAACCGCTCGCGGTTGTCAGTCGCAACAGAAAATTACCCCAACGATGGTCCAAATACCACGTGATTTAGGACGCCATGGCCGGTGGGTAGGAGTCCTGCATCGGGTCAAAACCCGATATTGACCGCAACGCTTCTGACCCGTCGGGCAAAACACCCCAAAGCCCGTCAACCCCTTCCCGTGAAAATATTCCACTTTACCGAAATTCGGAATTGCGGCATATTCCCGCCATCCTGGCCCGAGGAGAGGGGCGATCGTACGTCGCAACGAACGTGGGCCGGGGTGCGATGGACGCGGCTGCGTCGGGCACGGGAAGGCGGGACCAGGGCGGGTGAACCTCGTGAGGTCCTTCTCCGTGTGACGAACGAAGCAGTCGCGTACGGCTAAACCATGTGGTCCTGGCTGTCGTTGCTACAGCCAAGCTTTCGCGAAGATGCATCGGCCGACCGGACGCGGTGCATCGGTTTTCGCGAGGTGACGGAGGCCAGAAGGAATTCGGCTCCGGGGAGAGCAGGCATAGGCCGTCAACCCATCGCGCAGGGAAGGCCGGGTGTTTTCCGGCCCACCTGTTGTCCGCCTGCGCATTTGCGTGTGCAAATTCTTCGCGCAGCGGGTCATGGGTGCCAGCCGGCACCCGGTCTTCCCTGCGCCCTCTTCAAAGGAAGAGGGTCAAGGAAAACAGCAAAACTCGGACGCTTCGCGCCGCGAGAACGTTGCTTGATGTGTGAACACTGGAATGACCGAGGGATCTCGCCTCGCCCGTGTCGCTCCAGTCAGCGGCGGGCGGCGATCGCCGTCAGCTCCAGCTTGATGCCCGGGCCGAGATCCGCAACGCCAACGGCCGCACGCGCCGGCAGATGGTCCGCGGGGAAATAGCGCTTCCACACCTGGTTGAACGCCGCCTTGTCGGCGAGATCAGCCACAAAGATCGTCACCTGCAGAACGCGGGAGAGATCGGAGCCGGCCCCCTCGAGCAGGGTCTTCATCTGGCGCAGCACATCGTCGGCCTGGCCCGTCATATCGAGCCCCGCATCCTCGGGGACGATGCCGCCGAGATAAAGCACGCCATTATGCTCGACGAGCTCGTGGAGCAGTCCTTCATAGGGCAGGGAACGTGTGATCACGATCGCATCCGTGGGTGTTGCGGGCTCGCTGGCCAGGCGCAAGGCTTGTTCAACAGGGCTCGCTGCAATGGGGAAAATGGTGCTGCCAGACAGGATTGAACTGTCGACCTCTCCATTACCAATGGAGTGCTCTACCACTGAGCTACGGCAGCATGTGCTGGTGAAGAATCGGGCGCCCGAGGGGCGCTACCAAGCGGGCCGATATCTGCCACAAGCCCCCCTCCTGTGCAAGCTTGCTAGGCCCGTCAAACCGAGAAAATCGGGCCGATATCGCGGCCAAAATGCCCATTTTGACGCAAAATCACCGACTTCCCGCCGAATCGGGCCCCGATATCCCCCGCCAACTGGCCAGTTGCCCCAGGCCTCGGATTCGATCCATTTCGCGTTTCGCACGAATGGATCGCGCTCGCCACTTGAGCTGTCGCCATTCGGTGGCATCCTGCCGCCGATCGATGTGATGGACCCGTGATGGCTAACGAGACCGACAAGAGCACGAACCAGGCGAGGACGTCTCGGGATGACCGCCTGAAATCGGCGCTGCGCGAAAACCTGAAGCGGCGGAAGCTGCAGGCGCGCGAACGCGCCGCAAGCACGGACCCCTCGCAGAATGACGATGGTTCCCTAAATGAGGGGGCCGCCGGGAAAGCCGGCACTTAAGAATTTGGAATGAGTGAGAATGACGATGGGGCAGAACGGACAGCAACCAACCGGTGGCGAGGCGCTGATGTCGCGCTTTACCCGCCCCGAGCAGACCTTTCCGACGCTGACGCCGGCCGAGATCGAGCGGATCAGGCATTTCGGCGAGGTCCGCAGCTACGCGGACGGTGAGTTCCTGTTCGAGACCGGCAAGCCCGGGCCCGGCATGTTCGTCGTGCTGAAGGGCCATGTCGCCATCACCCAGCGCGATGGCCTCGGCCACGTCACCCCTGTCATCGACCAGGGGCCGGGGCAATTTCTGGCCGAGCTCAGCCAGCTCTCGGGCCAGCCGGCGCTGGTCGACGGCCGCGCCGAGGGTGATGTCGAGACGCTGCTGTTGCCGCCGGACCGGCTGCGCGCGCTGCTGGTCGCCGAGGCTGATCTCGGCGAGCGCATCATGCGTGCGCTGATCCTGCGCCGGGTCAATCTGATCCAGGGCGGCATCGGCGGCCCCGTGCTGATCGGGCCGTCGAACTCCGCCGGCGTGGTGCGGTTGCAGGGCTTTCTCACTCGCAACGGTCAGCCGCATCATCTGCTCGATCCCGATCGTGATTCCGACGCGGCCGAATTGATCGCGCGCTATTCGCCCAAACCCGAAGACTGGCCGCTGGTCGTCGCCGCAAGCGGTGCGGTGCTGCGCAACCCCAGCGAAACCGAGCTTGCCCGCGCCATCGGCATGATCGGCGGCGCCAAGGACGGCCGCATCTACGACGTCGCGGTCGTCGGCTGCGGACCGGCCGGGCTTGCCACCGCAGTGTATGCGGCGTCCGAAGGGTTGTCCGTCGCGGTGCTCGACATCCGCGCCTTCGGCGGCCAGGCCGGTGCCAGCGCGCGCATCGAAAATTATCTGGGCTTTCCGACCGGCATCTCGGGCCAGGCCCTGACAGCGCGCGCCTTCACCCAGGCGCAGAAGTTCGGCGCCGACATCATGATTCCCGTGACGGTGAAGTCGCTCGACTGCACGCGCAAGGACGGCGCATTCGCGGTGGCGCTCGACGGCTGCGATCCCTTGCGCTCGCGCGCGGTGGTGGTCGCGAGCGGCGCGCGCTATCGCCGGCCGGAGATCGCAAACCTCGACAAGTTCGAGGGACGCGGCGTCTGGTACTGGGCCTCACCGGTCGAGGCGCGGCTCTGCGCCGGCGAGGAGGTGGCGCTGGTCGGCGCCGGCAATTCGGCAGGCCAGGCGGCCGTGTTCCTGTCGGGGCACGCCAAGAAAGTCTTGATGATCATCCGCGGCGGTGGCTTAGGGGCCAGCATGTCGCGCTATCTCATCGAGCGCATCGAAGCGACGCCGAACATCGAATTGATGTTCAACACCGAGATCACCGCGCTCGAGGGCGACGAGGCCGCGCTGCTGCGGCGCATCCGCTGGAAGAGCCGGCTGTCCGATGACGAGGATTCTGCTGACATCCGCAATCTGTTTCTGTTCGTCGGCGCCGATCCCGCCACCGCCTGGCTCGACGGCTGCGGCGTGACGCTCGATCGCGGCGGCTTCGTCGTCACGGGCGCGCAGTCCGAGCAGAACCAGGGCAAGCTGGTGGCGCCGCTGGAGACCTCCGTGCCCGGCGTCTATGCCGTCGGTGACGTCCGCTCCGGCTCGGTCAAGCGCGTCGGCGGCGCGATCGGCGAGGGCGCCCAGGTGGTGGCCTCCCTGCACGGCTATCTCGGCGACGCCGCAAAACCGGCGCTTTAGTCAAGGACAAGACAAGCGAATGGCAAGTCGAATGAGGCTTGCCATCGTGCCGCGTCCTGCGGACTATCGCGGCACCCGCGAGGCGTATCGCCCGCGGAACGAACAAGAGATCAATCGGGAGGACTAAATGGCTGAAGTCGTCGTGCTCTATAAGACACCCAAGGATGCTGCTGCCTTCGACAAGTACTACGCCGAGACGCACATTCCGCTCGCCAAGAAACTTCCCGGCCTGAAGAAATACGCCGTCAGCAAGGGACCGGTCGCATCTCCCGCAGGTCCTTCCGGAATCCATCTCGTTGCCATTCTCACCTTCGACAGCGTGGGCGACATCCAGGCAGCCTTCGGCAGTCCGGAAGGCAAGGCCACCGGCGCCGACGTGCCGAAATTCGCCAGCGGCGGTGCCGATTTGCTGATCTTCGACACCAAGGAAGTGTGAGACTCGATTCGACTTTCGTTGAAGATCTCGTAGCCCGGATGGAGCGAAGCGTAATCCGGGACCTGCTTTCCTGTGGCACGATTCCCGGATTACGCTGCGCTCCATCCGGGCTACAAAATTCGCGCTACGAACCACAAACTGCCGTCGTTTGTGACAGCGGTGCAAAAAATTCAGCCATGCGTTTGTCGATTCGCACGATGACGCATGGCTTCGCACATGCATGTGACGACAACGCATGTGGCAATCCCATGAGGGTCGTAATACTACTCTCCTGAATCTTGACGCCAGACGAGTAGGAGAGATGTCATGGTCCTCGGCTTGAGCTTGCCCGCCCTCACGTTGGTCCATGTCGTCATCAGCCTGATCGCCATCGCCGCCGGCCTCGTCGTGATGTTCGGCCTGCTCGGGTCGAAGTCGATGCCGGGCCTCACCGCGATCTTCCTGTTGTTCACGATCCTGACCAGCGCCACCGGCTTCCTGTTTCCGTTCGAGAAGCTGCTGCCCTCGCACATCATCGGCATCATCTCGCTGGTGCTGCTCGCCATCGCCTGCATCGCGCTGTACGGCATGAAGCTCGCCGGCGTCTGGCGTCCGGTCTATGTCGTGACCGCGATGATCTCGCTCTACTTCAACGTTTTCGTGCTGGTCATCCAGTCGTTCCTCAAGGTCCCGGCCCTTGCCGCGCTCGCTCCGGCCGTGGCGCCGGCGCCGCCGTCGGGTCCCGTGTTCGCGGCGGTGCAGGGCATCGTGCTGGTGTTCTTCATCGTGCTCACCATCGGAGCCTGGCGCCGCTTCAAGCCGATGGCGTTTGCCTGATCACACGATTCTCAACATTCCCTGTTGATGCCCGGCATCGCATTCGCGGTCTCGCGCGACTATCTGCGTATCACCGGCGCGTGCTTGCGCACGTGCAGCGTCGCTGATCCTCACCGAAAGAGAGCAATCCATGCCCACCATCACCACCAAAGACGGCGTCGAGATCTTCTACAAGGATTGGGGAAGTGGCCAGCCGATCGTGTTCAGCCATGGTTGGCCGTTGTCGGCGGACGACTGGGACGCGCAGATGATTTTTTTCGTCAACAACGGTTATCGCGTCATCGCCCATGACCGCCGCGGCCATGGCCGCTCGTCGCAGGTTTCCGACGGCCACGACATGGATCACTATGCCGGCGATCTCGCGGCCGTCACCGCGCATCTCGACCTCAAGAACGCCATCCATGTCGGCCATTCCACCGGCGGCGGCGAAGTCGTGCACTACATCGCGCGCCATGGCGAGAGCCGGGTGGCGAAGGCTGCGATCCTGTCCGCGGTGCCGCCGCTGATGGTGCAGACCGCGGCCAATCCCGGCGGCCTGCCCAAGAGCGTGTTCGACGATCTCCAGAAGCAGCTCGCGGCCAGCCGCACGCAATTCTATCGCGACCTCCCCGCCGGCCCGTTCTACGGCTACAACCGTCCCGGCGCAAAACCCTCGGAAGCGGTGATCCAGAACTGGTGGCGCCAGGGCATGATGGGCGGCGCCAAGGCCCACTACGACGGCATCGTCGCGTTCTCGCAGACCGACTTCACCGAGGATCTCAAGAAGATCAACGTGCCCGTGCTGGTGATGCACGGCGACGATGACCAGATCGTGCCCTATGCCGATTCTGCGCCGCTGTCGGCCAAGCTGCTCAAGAAGGGCATCCTGAAGACCTACAAGGGTTTCCCGCACGGCATGCCGACCACGCACGCCGAAACCATCAACGCGGACCTGCTGGCGTTTTTCAGGGAGTGAGCAGGATGACTCCTACCCCCTCTCCTTGCGGAGACGGGTGAGGGGTCTCTCTTCGCAAGTCCGAAATCGTAGGGTGGGCAAAGGCGCAATTGCGCCGTGCCCACCACCCGCCATCGATTACGAAGAAGACGTGGGCACGCTTCCGCCTTCGCTCTACGAGCTACGGCGGACAAGTCGCTTTGCCCATGCTACGATACTGAAGGGTGAACGCATCACTCACTTCAGGATCGCCCTGATCGCATCGAAGGTGCGCTTGACGAAAGCCTCCGGCTTCTCCCGCGCGCCTTCGCCGATCCAGCTCTCGCCGCCGACGCGCATCGCGCCGGTGGCGATCATGGCGACGAGCCGCGCCTGCAGCCGGTCGGATTTGGTTCGCCCGCGCTGGGCAAGGCCCTCGGCCAGCGCGCGCTCGAGCTTCTCGTATTTGAGCTGATCGCGCGCCTGCAGTGCCGGATTGTCGCGCTTGAGTCGCGACATCGCAGCTGCTTCCGCCGGATCGAGCCGCTTGACCGCCGCCGCGATCGCATTCTCCGCCGCAGTCAGCATGGATTCGTCCGCGGGCCGTGCGACGACCTCGGCGACCAGCGCGCTGGCGGCATTCTCCTGCCAGGCGGCCACCACGTCCTCCTTGGACGCGAAATAGTGGAAGAAGCTCCGGCGCGACACGTCCGCCGCCGCCGCGATATCGTCGATGGTCGTGGCCTCGAAGCCGCGCTCCAGGAACAGCGCCATCGCCGCCCGGGTCAACCGCTCGCGGGTCTGTTGCCGCTTGCGCTGGCGCAGGCCGGGCGCGGCCGGGGATTTTCCGTCCCCGGACAATGACTTGACGCGTTTCCGGACCACCTTCGAAGCCTTCAAATTGGTTCACCTCTTGCAAAATTGCACTAAGTGCACATTTAGACCGGTCGCGGGCTTCGTTCCAGCCCCGAACGGAGACATGGCATGACCGACTGGACCACGGCAGACATCCCCTCTCTCGCCGGCAAGACGGCCGTCGTGACGGGGGCGACGGGTGGCCTCGGTTACGAGACGGCGATGGCGCTGGCAGGCGCCGGTGCCATTGTCATACTCACCGGACGCAACGACGCAAAGGGCCTGCGGGCGATCGAAGGCATCTGCGAGCGGTTTCCCAATGCGCTGATCGCCTTTGAGCCTCTCGATCTCGCCAGCCTCGCCTCCGTCGCCGATTTCGCCAGGCGCTTTGCCGCCGGCAACGAGCAGCTCGACCTCCTCGTCAACAATGCCGGCGTGATGGCGCTGCCGAAGCGGCAGCAGACCGAGGATGGTTTCGAGATGCAGCTCGGCACCAATTATCTCGGTCACTACGCGTTGACGGCGCAACTGTTGCCGCAGCTTCGCCGCGCGAAGGCGCCTCGTGTCGTCAATCTCTCGAGCCTTGCGCACCGCTCCGGCGCGATCAATTTCGACGATCTGCAGAGCAAGCATTCCTATCGTCCGTGGCGCGCCTATTGCCAGTCCAAGCTGGCGATGCTGATGTTTTCGCTCGAATTGCAACGTCGCAGCGACGCGGCCGGCTGGGGTGTGAGCAGCATTGCCGCGCATCCCGGCTTTGCGCGCACCGACCTCATTGCGAACGGGCCGGGCGCCAACACGTTCCAGTGGCGGATCGGCCGGCTGCTCCAGCCGCTGTTCAGCCAGTCCGCCGCCGAGGGCGCGCTGCCGACGCTGCTCGCCGCGACTTCGCCCACGGCAGAGCCTGGCGGCTATTACGGCCCGAACGGATTCTACGAAATGAAGGGGGCGCCAGCGCCAGCGCGGATCATGCCACACGCGAAGGATTTCGCCACCGCTGCCATGCTGTGGGATGTCTCGGCGACGTTGACCGGTGTATCCTTCGACGAGATCGCGGCCGCGGCATGAGCCGCGAGCCCGCCAGGAACATCCCGATGCAAGTCATCATCTTCGGTGCGACCGGCATGGTCGGGCAGGGCGTTCTGCGCGAATGCCTGGTCGACACCGGCATCGACCGCGTGCTCGTGGTCGGCCGCAGCCCAACCGGCGTGCGCAACGCCAAGCTCACCGAGATCATCCACGACAATTTTCTGGACTATTCGACGATCGAGGCCCAGCTCACCGGCTTCGATGCCTGCTTTTTCTGCCTCGGCGTGTCCTCGATCGGCATGAGCGAAGATCGCTACCGCCATCTCACCTATGACCTCACGCTTGCGGCTGCGACGACGCTGGCGCGCCTCAATCCGCAGATGGTCTTCACCTACGTCACCGGCGCCGGCACCGATTCCACCGAGCAGGGCTCGCGGATGTGGGCACGGATCAAGGGCAAGACCGAGAACGATCTCTTGAAGCTGCCGTTCCGGGCCGCCTACATGTTCCGGCCCGGCGCGATCCAGCCGCTGCACGGCGCCCGTTCCAAGACCGCCTGGGTGCAGGCGGTCTATACCGCAACTTGGCCGCTCTGGTCGGTGCTGCGCCGGCTCTCGCCGCGGCTCGTCACCTCGACCGAGCAGATCGGCCGCGCCATGATCCGCGTCGCCCGGGAGGGGTATCCGCGGAAGGTGCTCGAGATGGAGGATATCAATAGCCTCTAGCCTGCCGGCCCGTTAGTTTGAGCGGAAATTTCGGGGCCTGTGCGCGTTGAACCCTGTCCAGTTCGAAGGAGAAGCGTCGGCGATGTCGCCCCAGCTCAAACTGATCGCCCTCGACGCCGACGATCTCGCCGTGATCTCGACCCATGTCCAGGACGCCCGTGTCCAGGCCTCCGACATCATCTGGCGGCAGAGCGAGAAGCGGCTTGTGGTCGGGATGAGCCGGCTGGACTGGGAGCAGACGCTGGAGGGCGAGGCCGAGCCGCGCCGGCTGGTCGCCGCGCTCCGCTTCGACCGCGTGCTCGCCTGCAAGTCGCGCAATATCGAGCTCGCCGCTCCCGACAAGGTCCTGGACCTCGTCGGCATCGAATTTCATCCCCGGGACGGGCGCGACGAGGAGCCCGGCGGCAGCGCCCTGCTCTTGTTCGCCGAGGGCGGTGCCATCCGGCTCGACGTCGAATGCCTGGAATGTGAGCTGACCGACCTCGGCGCCGATACGCTGGGAACGGGGTTGGAGATCGAAGGGGAGGGATGAGGTGACCTGTATACCAGCCGCGCCGGCTCAGGCCTGCGCCAGAACGGCGGCTTGCGAGGGTTGACGCCGCTTCCCCGCCGCGCCATTGAGCAGGGGACCTGGTGCGCCAATCCGTCCCAAAGACCAGCCAGAAGCCAAGCCAGATATGCCCGTTCGCCTCGACCGCAGCAGCGCCGATTTTGACCAGCGATTCGCGGCCTTCCTCGCCGCCAAACGCGAGGTCTCGGCCGACGTCGAAGCCGCCGCGCGCGCCATTGTCGACGACGTGGCAAAGCGGGGCGATGCCGCGCTGCTCGAGGCCACCGCAAAGTTCGACCGCTTGACGCTGGATGCGGCCTCCTTGCGCGTCTCGGCCGCCGAAATCGAGGCCGCGAACAAGGCGTGCGATGCCGCGACACTGGATGCGCTCAAGCTCGCGCGGGACCGCATCGAAATCTATCACCGCCGGCAGTTGCCGAAGGACGAGCGCTTCACCGACCCGCTCGGCGTCGAGCTCGGCTGGCGCTATACCGCGATCGAATCCGCCGGCCTCTACGTGCCCGGCGGCACCGCGGCCTATCCGTCCTCGGTGCTGATGAACGCGGTGCCTGCAAAAGTCGCCGGCGTCTCGCGCCTGGTGATGGTGGTGCCGTCGCCGGACGGCAAGCTCAATCCGCTGGTGCTGGCGGCGGCCTCGCTGGGCGGCGTCACCGAGATCTACCGCGTCGGCGGCGCGCAGGCCGTGGCGGCGCTGGCGCACGGCACCGCGACGATCGCGCCGGTCGCAAAGATCGTCGGCCCCGGCAATGCCTATGTCGCCGCCGCCAAGCGGCTGGTGTTCGGCAAGGTCGGCATCGACATGATCGCCGGCCCCTCCGAGGTGCTGGTGATCGCCGACGACACCGGCAATGCCGACTGGATCGCCGCCGATCTCCTGGCGCAGGCCGAGCACGATGCCAGCGCGCAGTCGATCCTGATCACCGATTCGGCGCGCCTTGCCGCCGACGTCGAAAAGGCGGTCGAGGCGCAGTTGAAGACGCTGCCGCGCGCCGCGATCGCCGGCGCGTCCTGGGCCGATTTCGGCGCCATCATCATGGTGAAGAACTTAAGCGACAGTATTCCGCTCGCGGACGCGATTGCCGCGGAGCATCTCGAGATCATGACCGCGGATCCCGAGGCGCTCGCTGCGAAGATCCGCAATGCCGGCGCGGTGTTCCTCGGGCCCCACACGCCGGAGGCGATCGGCGACTATGTCGGCGGCTCCAATCATGTGCTGCCGACGGCGCGCTCGGCGCGATTCTCCTCAGGGCTGTCGGTGCACGACTTCATGAAGCGCACCTCGATCCTGAAGTGCGGCCCGGATCAGCTGCGCGCGCTCGGACCTGCCGCGATGACGCTCGGACAAGCGGAGGGGCTGGACGCCCATTCGCGTTCGATTGGATTGCGTCTCAATCTGTCATGACAGTGCTGCCCGAACAGGACGACTCGACCAATCGCATCGTCGGCGTCACGCTCGACGAGGAATCGATCGGCCGTTCCGGGCCTGATATCGAGCATGAGCGCGCGATCGCGATCTACGATCTGATCGAGCAGAACCTGTTCGCGCCCGATGGCGCCGACGGGAAGGGCCCGTTCACGCTGCATATCGGCATCACCGGCAACCGCCTGATGTTCGACATCCGCCGTGACGACGGCACGCCTGTCGTCGCGCATCTGTTGTCGCTGACGCCGTTCCGGCGGATCGTGAAGGACTATTTCATGATCTGCGACAGCTACTACCAGGCGATCCGCACCGCGACCCCCGACAAGATCGAGGCCATCGACATGGGTCGGCGCGGCATCCATGACGAGGGATCGCGTACGCTGCAGGAGCGGCTGAAGGGCAAGGTGCGGGTCGACTTCGAGACCTCGCGCCGGCTGTTCACGCTCATTACTGTCCTTCATTGGAAGGGGTAAGCGCGATGGCGGGTCCGCCACGCGCACGCGATCCGCAATCGGTGCTGTTCGCCTGCGCGATGAACAGCGTGCGCTCGCCGATGGCCGAGAGCCTGTTGCAGCATATGTTTCCGCAGGGCCTCTACGTGAAATCGGCCGGCGCGAGGCGCGGCGAGCTCGATCCGTTCGCGGTGTCCGTGATGGCCGAGCTCGGCCAGGACATCTCCGCCCACAAGCCGCAGACCTTCGAGGAGCTGGAGGATTGGGAGGGGCTGAATTTCGATCTCATCATCACGCTCTCGCCCGAGGCGCACCACAAGGCGCTGGAGCTGACGCGGACGCTGGCGGCCGACGTCGAATATTGGCCGACGCAGGATCCCACCACCATCGAGGGCAGCCGCGACCAGAAGCTGGCAGCCTATCGCGACGTCTGCGACCAGCTGTTGATGCGCATCCGCCGGCGTTTTGCCAAGGTGGGCGCGGCGAGCGGGTAGCATTCGGCACCCGTAACACCGCCGTCACACACCGTGGGCACATGCTGTCGGAAGCCTCGAATCACCAAAGCTCGGGTTCCCGGGTTGTGAAATCAGCCCCCTTCCGATAGGTTCCGCGCGCAATTCACCCCCTGCTCATCCCCCAAATCACTGATGCTTGGCCGCCCCAAATTCGTACTTGCCTCCGGTTCGCCGCGGCGCCTGTCGCTGCTCAACCAGGCCGGCATCGAGCCGGACGCGCTCCGGCCGGCCGACGTCGACGAGACGCCGAAGCGGGGCGAGCTGCCGCGCGCCTGTGCCAATCGCCTCGCAAGGGCCAAGGCGGACGCGGCGCTCAAATCGGTGCAGCTGGATGACGAGCTGCGCGGCGCCTTCATCCTCTCCGCCGACACGGTGGTGGCGGTCGGCCGCCGCATCCTGCCCAAGGCGAATCTCGTGGACGAGGCGGCGCAGTGCCTGCGGCTGCTGTCGGGCCGCAACCACCGCGTCTACACCGCGATCACCCTGGTGACGCCGCGCGAGGCGTTCCGCCAGCGGCTGGTCGAGACCCGCGTCCGCTTCAAGCGCCTCTCGGAAGACGACATCCAGGCCTATATCGGCTCCGGCGAATGGCGCGGCAAAGCCGGCGGCTACGCCGTGCAGGGCATCGCCGGCTCCTTCGTGGTGAAGATGGTGGGGTCCTACAGCAACGTCGTCGGCCTGCCGCTCTACGAGACCACCACGCTGCTCGGCGGCGAGGGCTTTCCGATCCGCTTCGGCTGGCTCAACGCCACCGCGGTGTGAGCCGGCCAGCCGCGGCCCAACAGAATCGCGAAAACAACGCCATGCACAGTAGAATAGCCTGACGGGGCGCACGCGCCGCCGGTACGAGGAACCTGTTTGCCGACAGGCTCTTGAACCCCTTCACCCCGTGCAAGCCGCCGACATCATGGACGACCACGTCAAAAAGCCCGCCAGCCCGCTCAAAACCTGCCCGATCTGCGGCAAGCCGCAGTCCGAGACCACCCGTCCGTTCTGCTCCTCGCGATGCCGCGACGTCGACCTGAACCGCTGGCTGAAAGGCTCCTACGTCATCCCCGGCCGCGACGACGACGTGAATGACGTAGAATAAGTAAATAATTTCATGGGCTTATTTGGCCGGTCGACGCGCCGCGCGCCAGCGGCGGCAGCTTGTGCACAGCCGGGCCGCGCCCGGCGAAGCCTCTTGGCGAAGCCGGGTGGACAGGCCGCTTCCGGCCCACTATAAACCGCCCGCTCGATGGGCTTTGGCCCCTCTCTTGGAGCACGCCCAGGTAGCTCAGTTGGTAGAGCATGCGACTGAAAATCGCAGTGTCGGTGGTTCGATTCCGCCCCTGGGCACCATTTCTACGCTTTTCCACGCTGGAGCACGATCTTGTACGATTGCGCCTCGCCAGATGATCGGCGCGAAGCGCGCTCGCGTATTTCTCTTCCTAGGGCTCGCTAAGTCTATGTACGTCAAATCCAGCGTTCAGAACCACGCTTCCGCACGCCCTTCCACGCCGGCCTCCGCGATCGACACTATCTGTTGACCGTCGACCAGCTCGAAACGGCATCCTACCGGCGCCTTCAAAGCAGCGACGCGTGGAAGAGGCATTTGGAAAACCGCGGCTCGCGGCGGTGTCTGGAATCAAGGCATCTAAGTCGTTCGGCAGGCTTGGCCGACCGCCTAGGCTCCCGCCACAAAGGCCGCGCGATCCTGCGCGGCTTCCGCAGGAGCCCGATAATGAAGCAACTCAAGGATATTGCCATCGAAGCTCATGGAGGCCTCGATCGGTGGCGGCAGTTCGAGCAGGTGTCGGCGGATCTCGTGCAGGGCGGCGTCCTGTCCTTGAAGGGACAGGCTGTCACCCTCGAGCGGACCAAGGTCACCGCGGGTCTGAAGAGGGAGTGGGCGTCACACGCTCCGTTCGGCGCTGACAATCGGCGCTCGCGCTTTGAGCCGAGCCGGGTGGCTCTGGAAGCTGACGACGGAACGGTGCTCGAAGAGCTGCTTGAACCGCGGGCGAGCTTTGCCGGCCATGAGTTGCAAACGCCGTGGACGGAACTGCAACTCGCCTACTTCGCCGGCTGCGCCATGTGGACCTATCTGAACATGCCGTTCCTGCTCGCCTGGCCGAGAGTTGAGACCGAGGAACTGGAGCCCTGGCCGACCGATAGCGGCGACTGGCGCCGCCTTGCGGTGCGATTTCCGGCAGAGATCGCGACCCTGGACGAGTGAGGGAGGGGACAGACGCGTGATCTTCAGCAGCAGGCAATCGAGGCCCATGGCGGCCTCGTTGGCGTCGACATCACAGACTATCGCTTCGAGTGAGGTCGGCCGTCGGGACTCAGGCCTGGACGAGGTCTCCCAGCAAATTGGCTGCCACCGTCAGCTTGGCGAGCGTCAAGCCGCTGGCCGCGATCTCCTCGACCAAGCGGCGAACGCGCATCGCCTCAGGATGAGCCGCAAGCCAGTCGCCGGTGGCCTGCTGGCCGGATTCCCCGTTTGCCAGCATGTTGGCGACCAGTGCTCTTTCCGCGGCCGCGATCTGGCCAACGGCGCGATCGATGGCGAGACGTTCGTAATTATCGTTGGCCGGCACGCTGCGCGCGGCGGCGATGATCCGATCGAGTCTGAATTCGGCCTCGGCGGCGAAGAAGGTCGTGGCGGCGTCACCGATGGCCCGGTTGGTGCGCTCCGCGACGGTGACGATATCCGGTGCGGAGAGGAGCGCATCGAGATCGGCGAGTTCTGCGGCAAGGCCCGCCGGGACACCGGCATCGATCAGATCCTGCCGCCGCCTGGTGCGCCCAGCCTGCGAATCCTGCGGCAGGGTCTTGTCGAGCCCGGCGGCGATCTCTTGGATTCCGGGGCCGAAGCGTGCGATCACGGCGTCCAGACCGGCCTTGAAATCAGCATTGCGCACATACCAGACCATGCGTGAGAGCAGGAGATCCTGGATCGCTGCGTAGAGGCCGAGTTGCAATTGCCCGTCGATGCGGGTGTCGAGTGCATCGATCCCGGCATTGAGCCGCTTGAGGCCGTAGGATTCGTCCACCGCCACGAAGGCCATGACGATGGTGGCGATATCGGCGTCGGTCTCGTCGGTCAGGCGCACGACACAGGCCGGGCCGCCCCGGTTGATCACGGCATTGGCGAGACTGGTGGCGATGATCTCCCGCCGGAGCCGATGCAATTGTACCGCTGTCGGGAATTGCTCCTGCACCTGGCGCGGAAAATATTGGGATAGTTCGCGGGCGAGATAGGGATCGTCGGGTACGCCAGTTGCAAGCAGGTCGTCGTACAGCGTCAGCTTGGCGTAAGCGAGCAACACGGCAAGCTCGGGCCGCGTCAGGAGCTGGCTGCGTCTCGTACGCTCAGTGATCGCCGCATCGTCGGGCAAGAACTCCACGGCGCGGCTGAGCAGGCCGCGCTGCTCTAGCGACTGCATCAGTCGGGTGAGGAAGCTGATCTCGGCCACCCCTTTCCGTTCGGCCAGCGAAAGCGCCAGCGTCTGAAGATAATTGTTGCGCAGCACCAGCGCGCCGACCTCCTCGGTCATCGCGGCGAGCAGGCTGTTGCGGTCGCCTGGACTGAGGCGCCCCTCGCGCTCGGGGCGCGCCAGCGCGATCTTGATATTGACCTCGACGTCGGACGTGTTCACGCCGGCCGAATTGTCGATGGCGTCGGTGTTGAGCTTCACGCCCTTCTGTGCCGCCTCGATACGGCCGCGCTGGGTGACGCCGAGATTGGCGCCTTCGCCGATCACCCGGGCGCGGACATCGGCGCCTGTGATGCGGATCGGATCGTTGGCGCGATCGCCGGCCTGATCATCGCTTTCCGAGGACGAGCGGATATACGTGCCGATGCCGCCAAACCACAGGAGGTCCACGCGGGCCTTGAGGATCGCTGTCATCACCTCGAAAGGCGTGGCCTGCGGCTTGTCGAGATCAAGCAGTGTGCGCACTTCCGGCGCAAGCGGGATCGCCTTGAGCGAGCGCGAGAACACGCCGCCGCCTTGCGAGATCAGGGACTTGTCGTAGTCCTGCCAGCTCGATCGCGACAGGCTGAACAGGCGCTTGCGTTCGGCGAGGCTGACCGCCGGATCAGGCGAGGGATCGATGAAGATGTCGCGGTGATCGAACGCCGCGACGAGCTTCGTCGCCGGCGATAGCAGCATGCCGTTGCCGAAGACATCGCCCGACATATCGCCTACGCCGGCAACCGTGAACGGCTTGGTCTGGATGTCGGCGCCAAGCTCGCGGAAGTGACGCTTGACCGCCTCCCAGGCGCCTCGCGCCGTGATCCCCATCTTCTTGTGGTCATAGCCCTGACTGCCGCCGGAGGCGAAGGCATCGGCGAGCCAATGGTGCTTCTCGGCCGAGATCGCATTAGCGATGTCGGAGAAGGTGGCGGTGCCCTTGTCGGCGGCGACGACCAGGTAGGGGTCGTCGCCGTCATGCCGCACAGTCGAGTCGGGCGGCACGATGGTGTCGCCGTCGAGATTGTCGGTGAGTTCGAGCAGCGTGCGAACGAAGATACGATAGGCTTCGGTGCCTTCCGCCATGAAGTGGTCGCGACCCGAGGGTGACGGCAGGCGCTTGGGCACGAAGCCGCCCTTCGCGCCAACCGGCACGATCACGGCATTCTTCACCTGTTGTGCCTTCACGAGGCCCAGGATCTCGGTACGGAAATCCTGCGGCCGGTCGGACCAGCGCAGACCGCCGCGCGCGACCTTGCCAAAGCGCAGATGAATGCCTTCGACGCGGGGCGAGTAGACGAAAATCTCGTACAGTGGTCGCGGTGCCGGCAGGGCCTCGATCTTGCGGGCGTCGAACTTGAAGGAGATCACCGGATGCGGATGTCCATCCTGACCGACCTGCCACAAATTGGTGCGGATGGTTGCCTGCACGAGATTGGTGAAGCGGCGTAGGATGCGATCTTCATCGAGCGAGGCGACGGATTTGAGCTGCTCCTCGATCTCGGCGACGAGAGCCATCTCGCGCGCCGAGCGCTCCGCAATCGTGAGTCCAAGGCGCGGATCGAGGCGGCCCTGGAACAGGGCGACGACGTTGGCGGTAATCGCGGCGTTCCTGCGCAGGGTCTCCCACATATAGTCCTGGGTGAACGGAGCGCGGATCTGATGGAGGTAGCGCGACAGCGCGCGGATCGTCGATACTTCCCGCCAACTCAGGGCTGTGCGCAGGATCAGTGCGTTGAACCCGTCGGATTCGGCGCGATCGCGGACCACCGCCATGATCGAGGCTTCCAGACGGTGGTTGAATTCACGGCTGATTGCGATCGGCTTGCCGTCGCTGGTCTCGATTGTCATATCGTGCAGCCATACCGGCGCCTGCCTGGTGCGCGGCACGATCTGATAGGTGCGTTCGTTGACCACGTTCAAGCCGTGATTTTCAATCACCGGCACGCGATAGGATAGCGACAGCGGTGCGGCATCCGAGAAGACCTTCAGGCCGAATCGTCTGGGATCGTCGTCCCCCGCGAGGCGGTAAACCGAAATCGTCACCGGTCGGGCTGAGGTGAGCTTTTCGATGGTGGTGATGTCGGCGATCGCCTGTTCGGCGCTGAATATCTCGGTGTAGCCGCCGGAAAAGGCCTGGGCATAGCGGCTTGCGAGCATGCGCGCCCGCATGCCGTCGGCAGACGCTGCGAGCGCGACCTTCAACTTGTCGGCCCAGGTCTCGGCAATGGCGCTGATCCCGGCTTCGAGTGTCTCGCGCTCGACGACCGGGGTCTTACCTTCATATCGCCCGATGATGTAGTGGACGCGCGCCAGTGATCCTTCGGGGAAGGACACGTAGGAGGCCGACAGGGTCCCCTTGTAGACCTGCGAGAGGAAGGCGCCGACGCGCGTGCGCACGTCGGTATCGTATTTGTCGCGCGGAATGAAGCAGAGGATGGAGACGAAGCGATCGAACTTGTCCACGCGTGCCAGCGCCCGGACCCGGGGGCGCTCATAGAGGATCAGGATCTCCATGACGAAATTGTAGAGCGTGTCGACGTCGATCTGGAACAGATCGTCGCGCGGATAATCTTCGAGAATATGCGTCAGCGCCTTGCCCGAATGGCTGTTCGGGTCGAAGCCGGCGCGCTGTAGCACCTGCGCCACCTTGTGGCGGGCGTAAGGGATTTGCTTGACCGATCGGGTATAGGCGCCGGACGTGAACAGACCGACGAGGCGCAATTCTCCTTCGAGCCGGCCGTCGGGGCTATAGAGCTTGATGCCCACATAATCCATCCGGATGCGGCGATGAACGCGGCTGGACACGTTGGCCTTGATCACGATGAGAAGGCTCGGCTCCCGCATGAACTCGCGAATTTCCGACGTCATCACCACCATTTCGCGACCGCGGCGCAGGACCTTCACCTCGGGATCGCGCAGGATGCCGAGGCCCTCGCCGGTCGTGATGTCATCCGACGCATCGCCGTCGGGGGAGAAGCGATATTCGCGCACGCCCAGGAAGGTGAAATTGTCCAGGCATAGCCAATGCAGGAACTGGCTGGCTTCGGCGATCTCGTCGATCGGCAGCGGCGGCGGATTGGTGGAGAAGATCTTGATCGCCTCCTCGATGCGGGCGCGCATGGGCTTCCAGTCGGTGACGCAGGCACGCGCGTCGTTCAACGTCATGGTCAACCCATCGACCAGCTTTTGGCGGTCGGCGTCGACGTCCATGCGGGCGATGTGGAGATGGATGAGGCTTTCGCGCGTGCCCCTTGCTCCCGCCGGCAGGGTTTCGCCATGGAAGCGCATCAGCTTGCCTTGCTCGTCGCGCTCCACGGCGATGATCGGATGGGCGACCAGGGCGACCTCGATGCCCTGCTCGGCTAGCTCGGCCAAAGTGGAGTCGAACAGGAAGGGCATGTTGTCGTTGAGAATTTCGAGCACGGAGATCTCGCGGCCATCCGGCATCGTCGGATTGACGATGCGGATATCGGCGTGCCCCGCCGTGCGCCGCTGTACATGTTCCCAGGCCTGCTCGGCCAGGAAGGCCAGCGAAGCGGCGTCGTGGTTGGCGAGATCCTCGCTATTGGTGTGGCCGAACAGGAGTTCGGCAAAAGTCCGGGGCGCGTTGCCTAGCTGCACGTTGGCCGCAGCATTGCGAATCAGGGTCGACCGGGCCTTGTCGTCACGCCACGCTTCCATAACGTCCTCCATCTCTCGCATCGTCCGACCGCAACCGCGATCATCAGTTTGCTTCTGGAGTTCATCGCTTCGAGCGCCGTTATCTTGACCGAGATCCGGCGCCGCGAAATCTGCCCTCGGCCCCTGATCTTACCACTCCGGCGGCCAAGGCGCGCGGAACCGCGGCAAAAAGGCCTACGACACGGCCGGGTCGCAGATGCCACGAGAAATCATAAGTGTATTCAATGGCATACGAGTTCTAAGTTTTGTTCGGAGTGGCGCACCATCCCCTCTCAGTTTCGGACGACCCCTAGCTTCGCCGCATGCGTTCGCTGTACGCGTAGGGCCACAGCTGATATGCTTTTCGCCATTGGGTGAACGGCAGCTCGCCAGCCGACTTTTTTGCGAGGCCGGCCTTCTGATCGGATTTCGATCCCGCTCGCGGCTCTACGTTTCGCTTCGACATAACGCTGAACAAATTCGTCAACGGCTGCCGCGTCCCCGCTCACATTGGGAGATGTGCCATGGCTGCATCGGACTGGCGTCTCGAAGGCGAATGGATGAAGAACTGCACCTGCGCGTTTGGCTGCCCCTGCGATTTCAACGCACGGCCGACCCAAGGCTATTGCAAGGGAATGGTCGCCATGCGGATCGCCAAGGGACATTTCGAAGGGACCAGGCTCGATGGTCTCTGCTTTGCCATCACGGTCGATTTCCCTGGGCCGCTTCATGAGGGCAACGGGACAATCCAGCCCATCATCGACGAACGCGCCACGGCGGAGCAGCGTCAGGCGTTGTTCGATATCTTTTCCGGCAAGCATTCGGCCGAAGGTACGCTTTTTCAGATCGTTAGCATGATCGTGACCAAGATCCACGATCCGGTGTTTGCGCCGTTCGAGTTTTCCTTCGACAAGGAAGGACGCGTCGCAAAACTCGTCGCCAGGGGCGTGCTCGAGACTGATGTCGAGCCGATCAAGAATCCGGTGACCGGTGATCCGCACCGCATCCAGGTGGTCATGCCCGAGGGGTTCGAACATCGGGCGGCCGAGGTCGCATCCGCCAACATCCGCTCGACCGGCGCGATCCCGTTCGAGACCCGCGGTACGCATAGCTCGCTCGCCAATGTCGTGCAGACGCCCGAGGGCGTAGCGGCATGATGCGGCGCTGACATCGAGACAAAACCTCGGTGTCAGCTCCTCATCGCTATGGACAAGTCGATGCAGGGGCGCTCGATACTGGAACATTTGCTCCACCGCGACCGGCTGATCGTCGCGATCGGGACCGCCGCAGTGGTGGCGCTCGCCTGGGCCTATCTCGCCGCGGGCGCCGGCATGGACACCGAGATGATGGCCGACATGCCGGACATGGCGCCGATGCCGTGGACGCCATTCTATGGCGTGCTGCTGTTCGTGATGTGGTGGGTGATGATGATCGCGATGATGGCGCCGAGCGCGGTGCCCACCGTTCTCCTGTATGCGACCGTCAAGCGCAAGCAGGAGACTGCCTCCCGCGCCGCAATCGATACCTGGATCTTTCTCGCCGGCTATCTCGTGACGTGGGCGGGGTTCAGTCTCGCGGCGGTGGTGGTGCAGGGAGCGTTCGAACGCTTCGGATTGCTGTCGATGGCGATGGCAAGCACCAGCGCGATTCTGGGTGGCAGCATTCTGATTGCAGCAGGGGTATATCAGTTCACACCTCTCAAACAGGCGTGCCTGCGCTACTGCGAGAGCCCGCTGTTGTTTCTCAGCCGACATTGGCGGCCCGGCACGCGCGGCGCATTGCGAATGGGACTTCGCCACGGCAGCTACTGCGTCGGCTGCTGCTGGTTTCTGATGGTATTGCTGTTCGTCGGCGGCGTGATGAACCCGGCCTGGATCATCGGCATCGCGCTCTATGTCGCCGGCGAGAAGCTGCTGCCGTTCGGCCGAAGATTGAGCTATGCGGCAGGCGGGGTCTTCATCCTGTCCGGCGCGATCGTTCTTGCGCGCGCAATCTGAAAAGCCGGCCCGAAGGCGGCCAAAAATGTGCGGCTTTCGACATGCCCATGTACCTGATTGCTCAAGGCCAGCCGACCTCCGTGATGATACGGATGTTTTAATCTGAAGAATTGAGCTTTACCCAAACACAAACTTAAGGCTGTTTCAGCTACCTTTGCGCTATGAACAGCACCCGCGCGCCGCTTTCGGCCGCGGGTGTCCCTGTGCAGTCGAGGCGGAGACAAGGCGATGCCAATACTGCGGGCGAGCGCAGTTCTGCCCTGGCGGCCGGAGCGGGGGGGCGCGTCGTGATTCCCGCAGGGGCAGTCCGCAAAGCCGGAAGAACGATCCTGCGGAATGGTCCGCTGCAGATCGCGTTGTTCTTTCTGCCCCTGGTCTGGATCGGCTATTTCGCAATCACCGCGTCGGAGCGGATGGACGCGGTCGAGCAGGCGCGGTCGCACGGCAACAGCGTCGCCGAACTGTTCGAGGAAAACACCGAACGCATCTTCGAGCGCGTCGATCAGTCATTGCTGGTGGTGCGAGCGCTCTACGCCCAGGATCCGCTCACCTTCAGCTTGAAGTCATGGTCGGACAAAGCCCGCATTGCGACCGGCGACGTGGTTCAGTTCGCACTGATCGGATCGAACGGATACATGACCGAGACGACCGCGGGCTATTCCGGCCCGCCGCTTTATCTTGGCGATCGCGAGCACTTCATCAATGTCATGGCGCAAGCCGACGATCGCCTCTACGTCGCCAAGCCGGTGCTGGGAAGGGCCTCGAACAAATGGACGATCCAGCTCGCAAGAAAGGTGTTCGACCTCGCGCGGAATCCGGCCGGAGTGGTCGTCGGCTCGATCAGCGTCGACGTGGTCGGCAGGTTCTACGACACGGCAAAGCTCGGCGTCGGCGGAACGCTGGTGCTCAGAAATGCCAATTACGTCGTGCTCGCCGCCCGGGGCGTGGACCAGGGCTCCGTGCTGGGACAACACGCACCCAGCCGCGTCGAGGGCGAGCTGGGTGACGGCTTCTATGTGCAATATTGGAACGAGAACCGACCAAACCGCAGCGACCGGTTGACCACGGCGCGCAGGTCGCGTGCGTTTCCGCTCATCTTCACCGTCGGCATTTCGGGGCAGGAGATTTATTCCCGCTCCGCCGTCAGGCAGAAGGTTTATCTCGGCGGCGCGCTGCTGCTTACGTTCATTATCCTCGCCGCGACGACATTCCATTGGCGACGGCAGCAGGCGCTGGATCGCGCTCACCGCGAGCGGCGCGATTTTGCCAGCAAGTTTGAGGATGCGCTCCGGAACCTTCCCCAGGGCTTGAGCATGTTCGATGGCCGCGACCGCCTGATCGCATTCAACCCGCAATGGCTCGAACTCTATGGCCTCCTGCCGGAAGACATTCGGATCGGCATGCATTTCCGGGATATATTCGCAAAACAGACCGCCGTGCTCGACGTCGAGACCTATCTCGTCGATTTGAAGAACCGGCTCGCCCGGTCGGAGCAGATCTCGAACACCGTGCAGTTTCCCGATGGACGGGTCGTCTACATCTCCTACGGCCGGCGCGAGGGTGGCGGCTGGGTCGCTACTCATGAGGACATCACCGAGCGCAAGGCGTCGGCGGACCGCATCGAGCGGCTGGCGCATTACGACAGCCTGACCGGCCTTGCCAACCGCAACCTGTTCAAGGAGCGCATCGACGAGGCGCTGGCCAGCTCGCGCCGGCTGGAGCCTGGGTTCGCCGTACTCCTGCTCGATCTCGACAAGTTCAAGTCCGTCAATGATGCGCTCGGCCATCAATGCGGCGACGCGTTGCTGAAGCAGGTCGCCGACCGGATCAAGGCGCAGATTCGTGATGCCGATACGGCGGCGCGAATTGGCGGCGACGAGTTTGCCGTGATCGTGGCCGCGATGCGCGACGGCGCTGCAAGCCTGGCCGAGCGGCTGGTCCAGGCCATTGCCGAGCCCTATCACATCGATGGCCATCCCGTCGTGATCGGCTGTAGCATTGGCCTCGCGCTCGTGCCCGAGCACGGCACGCGGGTCGATGAGATCCTTCGCAACGCCGATCTTGCGCTCTACAGGTCGAAGAATGCCGGCCGAAGCTGCTTCCACCTTTATTCAGCGGAGCTCAAGGCGGAAGCGGATCAGCGCAACGTGCTCGAGATCGAGCTGCGCGAAGCGATCTGGCGCGAGGAGCTGGAGGTGTTTTATCAGCCCGTGATCGAGCTCGGCACCGGCCGGGTAAAATCGGTCGAAGCCCTGGCGCGCTGGCATCACGGCACCAGGGGCTACATTCCTCCGGCTGAGTTCATTGCGGTTGCGGAGGCGGGGGGCTTGATCGTCGAGCTCGGCAATCAGGTGCTGGCCCGGGCCTGTCGCGATGCGATGAGCATGCCGGCCGACGTCAAGGTCGCTGTCAATCTCTCTGCCCTGCAATTTGCCGGCACCAATCTCGTCGACACCGTGACGTTTGCGTTGGCGCAAAGCGGCCTTCCGCAAACCCGGCTCGAGCTCGAGATCACCGAGAGCGTATTTCTCGCCGACACCGAGGAGAACCTCAAGACGCTCCAGCGCCTCAAGGCGCTCGGCGTCTCCATTGCCCTCGACGATTTCGGTGTCGGATACTCGTCTTTGTCCTATTTGACGGCCTTTCCTTTCGACAAGGTCAAGATCGACAAATCGTTCATCGACAGGATCGATCGCTGCGAGACCGTCGCCGTGCTGAAGTCCATCGTGCAGCTCGCGAAGACGTTGAAGCTCTCGATCGTCGCCGAGGGGGTCGAGTCCTTCGAGCAGGTCAAACGGCTCCAGTCACTCGGCATCCCGCTCGGCCAGGGATTTCACTTCAGCAAGCCCGTGCCGTTCGCCGGCCTCTCGTGGCAAAGCCCCCCGGCGCGACGGAAACGGCGAGCGGCGTGAGCTGAATGCCTCCGGCGTTTGTCATCATCGCCCGCCGCCCAAGAGCAGGAAAGCTGAGCAGGTGAAGGCTCCCTTTGAATAGCTTGGAAGGGGGAAGATTTGGTGGTTCGCTGGCACGTTAAGCTTCCGCTGAGAGCCGAAGGACCGCACCGCGCGGAGCCAATTCCCGAGCCAAATCGCACCCGCCGATCCTGGCACTCCACTTGCTGAGTCATGACCAAAGCCGGGCCTCGGCAGGGAGGCCCGTTTCAGGTTGAGGCATGCGATGCAAGAAATGTCCCGTTCTGGTACTGCCGGAGAACTCCGGCTCGATGCGCTGATCGCCGATTTGTGGTGGCGCGTTCGGCTGTTGAATACCGACATTCTCGAGGAGGAAGCCAAAGCCGGGGTGTTTGACGTGCAGCAGCCGACCTATCCGCTGCTTGCACTCAACCTTCGAGCGCGGCGCGACAATCTGGTCTCGACGATCGGCGTGCTCGAGCAGCGCGCGAAGTCGGTGTCGGAAGCGGCTTGAGAGCGGCCGCAAATTGATGGCGGCGATCGATCGCGACGGCATCAGCCGGGCGATCGACACCTCCTCGCCATCGTAATGATAGGGCGAGGCGCTTCCGCCGTTCTCCGCCGCAAGCTCATCGCGACGGCCGTGCTAAAGCGCGATGAGATTAGGATGAAACATCATCGCGCTTCAGTTTATTGTTTGAGCATGATCTTTTTGGAAAACCGCTGCACATTTTTCCGGATCATGCTCTAGAATTCGCACACGTCAGGATGCAATAGCGGTCCCCGCTTGATCCAAACGCGGGCGCCCTCAGCGCCAACCTGCGCATGCAGATTGACGCCCGCCGGCAGACGCCCCCAATCCTGCGGGCTCATCGCCTCGCCGTCGACCGTGAGGCCGCCCGACACCAACAGAAACTCCAAGCCGCCCGAATTCTCCACTATGACGGTCGCGGTCGCCCGCCAGTCCTCCAGCAAAACCGTCTCATGGCCATCATCGAACAACACTGTTGCGGCGCTTGCGCCGGGGCGCGGCTCCGCGGGCTGACCTTCGCCCGGCAGGCGACGGTCTGCGCCCTGTCGTCAGCGCGGAACTGCCATAGCCGCACGAAGATCGTGCAGCCGCCCTGTGATGCGGGTGCATGCGAGGTGCCCGGCGGATTGCGCACATAGGTCCCGGTTGGATAATCGCCCTCGTCGTCCTGGAAGACGCCTTCCAGCACCAGAAACTCCTCCCCGCCGCTATGCACATGGCGCGCAAAGGCGCTGCCCGGCGCATAGCGGACGATCGAGGTGGCGCGCGCCTTCTCCTCGCCGATCCGAAACAGCATGCGGCGGTCGACGCCGGGCGCCGGACTCGGGATCCAGTCCTCCTGCGAGGCGTGGGCGATGACAGGGCGAGAAAGGTCGTCATTGATGCGCATGATCAGATCTCCGCAAATCCGCCGTCGACATTGATCTCGGCTCCAAGCAGGTAGCGCGAATCGTCGCCGGCCAGGAATGTCACCGCCGCCGCGATCTCCTCCGGTTTACCCATGCGGCCGGCTGGAACCTTGGAGCCGACCTTATCAGCATAAGCCCTGAACTCCTCTTCGGTCTGCCCGGGTGCGCGATGGATCGGCGTGTCGATCGGACCTGGGCTGACTGCATTGACGCGGATTTTTCGAGCGACAAGCTCCGCCGCCAACACGCGTGTGAAGGACCGTACGGCCGCTTTAGAGGCAGACAAGACCGCCCGGCCCGGCGTGCCGACCTGACCCAGCCATGAGGTGTTGAGAATGATCGAGCCGCCATCGGCCATGATCGGAAGCACTGCCTGGACCGTGAAGAATACGCCCTTCACATTGATGTCCATCAGGCGGTCGAAGCTCTCTTCGTCGGTCGTTTCAATCGGCGTTCCATAGGCGACGCCGGCATTGGCGAAGAGGATGTCGAGCTTGCCGAAGGCGTGGCCGACGATCTGCACCATCGCCTTCAGATCGGCAAGGGAGCGCACGTCGGCGCTGATCGTGAGCGTATCGCCGCCGACTTCCTGACGCGCGGCCTCCAGCTTGGCCGCATCAGTGCCGGTGATGGCGATGCGGACGCCCTCAGCGCGAAGCCGCTTGGCCGTGGCAAGGCCGATGCCACTATTGCCGCCGGTGATGAGCGCGGTCTTTCCGTTCAGCATGTGATGGTCTCCTGTGCATCGATCAATCGGGCGAGGACCTCGGCGACGGCGCGAGCCGCAGCATCGATCGCGCCGGCGAGATAGCCGGGTTCGGTCGCACTGGTCTCGCTACCGCCGAGCGAGATCCGGTCGGCCCAGGCGCCGCTCACCCAGGACGCTCGGCCGGGAGGCAAATGCGCTCCGCCGATGCGGTCGGCGTCGGTTGCGGTCAGCGGATCGGTGGCCCAATCCTTGAACAAGGTGGCACGAGGCTGGGCCGCTTCAGGTCCAAACAGACGCTCGAGCTGGGTAATGCAGGCCTGCACCAGCACATCCTCGCCAACGGCGAGGCGCTGATCCGCGGCGACACCGAGAAAGCCGAACAGCGCGGCCGATCCGAACGCGGTCGTCGCATCATGGATCTCCGCCATCGGGCCGACCATGCTCTGCACGGTGCCGGAGAGACTCCTCTCTCGCCAGAATGGTCGATCGTACAGCGCGAAGAATTTGGCGTGCGGCGCCATCCAGGTCGCGGTACTCCGCCAAAGGAATGCGGTCGCAGGCTCGAGGCCTGGCTGAAACGAAACCGTCCGTGCCAGGAGACGGGGCGGCAGCGCGAGGATCACCTGATCGGCAACCAGTATGGCAGAAGACGCATCCGCCGCTTTCATCGCCAAGGTCACCCCGTCGCGCGTCAGCGCGATACTGGTCACTGCCGATCGAAGCTGGAGGCGCTGCGGCGGCAGGGCCGCGACCAGCGCACGGATCAGCGCTCCGGTGCCGCCAGTCAGCCGCATCGATTGCGGCTCCTGTCTCATCGCGCTGAAGCGCTGGACTGTCTCCTTCGACATGCGTTCGAACAGAGCGTCGCCGTCGCCGTTTTGCGGAAAAGCGCTCAGTCCAAGCTCATGGATCAGCTCTCCCATCGCCGGCTGCAAGCCGGGCCAGAACCAGGACGGGCCGAGATCGAAGCCATCGTCAGAGATCGCTCCCGCACTGTCGACGGAGAGGATGCGCCCGCCAAAGCGATCTCTCGCCTCCAGCAGATGGAAGTCGATGCCGGCCGCATCGAGCAGACGCGCGGCGTAAAGGCCGGCAAGACCGCCGCCCACAATGGCTACCTTGGTTCGCATGCTCATTTTTCGCAACTCGTGTGCGGTCCACGTGTGTCGCTGTGACGATCATGTTGAAGGGTGCTCCCGAGAGCACCCTTCGATGATTCAGGCGAGGCGGTTCGCGAGAGCTTCCGCAAGCGGCACGGCGGAGGCGGGGCTCTGACCTGTCATCAGCACGCCATCGACGACCACGTTCGGCTCCCAATTGGCCTTGCTCTGATATTTGGCTCCGCGATTCCTGAGCTCGTCCTCGAGCGAGAACAGAAGATGGTGCAACAGCTCGATTTCGGTGTCTTCCGCGTTCTTGAAGCCGGTCAGGTTCAGGCCGTTGACGAGATATTGGCCGTCGTCCTTCTTGACGTCGCGCAGGATAGCGGGCGCGTGGCAGACCATCGCGATGGGACGCTGCGCATTGTGGAAGTCACGGATCAGCTTGATCGCGTAGGAATCCGACGCGAGATCCCAGAGCAGGCCATAGCCACCGGGGAAGAACACGGCATCGTACGTGCGGTAGTCGATATTGCGCAGCTTCCGGGTGTTGCGGGCAGCGAACATTGCGACCGGATCAGCGAGGAAGCGCTCGGTATATTCGGTGGTGAACGGCGACTTCATGCTGAGGAGGTCGATCGGCGCTTCGCCGCCCCGTGGGGAAGCAAACACGACCTCAAAGCCGGCCTTGGTGAGGATGTAATAGGGGGCCGCCAGTTCGTGGAACCAGGTGCCCGTCTGCTTGCCGCTGATCCCCATCTCGTCGACCGACGACATGATGAGGAGGATGCGCTTTTGTCGGTTGCCAGTGCCCATAAATTTTCCTTCAGGTGATCAGAGCTTTGCGGATATCTACCTGTCGGCAGGTAGATAATGATGACGCACATACAGCTTGTCAGGCGCGATAGCAAGATCTACCTGTTAACAGGTAGGTGAACGACTTGGCAGACTGGAAGGCTATGACCGACACGGTGGAAGCGATCATGGACGCGACGGAGCGTCGAATCCGGGAGGCTGGCTATAGCGGCTTCAGTTTTCGAGAGGTCGCCGCCGACGTCGGGGTGAAGAGCGCGAGCATCTACTATCATTTCCCGACCAAGAGCGCGCTCGCGGCCGCTGTGGCTCGACGTTACAACCAACGCGTGGTCGCGGCCGCCGATGCCGGGGTCGCCGCCGGACAGAATGTGGTCCAGGCCTGGCGGGCAGTGTTTCGCAGCGCCCTCGATGATGGCGCCAAGATGTGCCTCTGCGGATCGCTCGGCGCTACCGTCCCCGACCTGGCGCCGGACGTGGCCCATGAGGTGCGGCAGTTTTTCCAGGCGGGCATCGCCAGCCTCGTCGCCGGCGGCCTCACCGAACAGCGTGCGACCCAGGTGCTCGCGACGCTCGAAGGCGCGATCCTGATGGCCAGCGCACAGGGCGATCCGACCCTCTTCGATCGCGCAACCGAAGCGCTCGGTTGAGGGGGAGTCGCGCCGACATCGAGGAGAGGAGCTCCATAGCGGCCTCCGACAAGGATTCGCGCTTCACCGGAAACGTCAGCGACTTCGCCAGCCTCACCCGGTCGACCGAGCGCCGGCAGCCGGTCTCTTTGAAGAAATGAAAAGGTGGCTCTTCACGTTGCTGACGGACACGCCCAGCGTATTGCAGCAGCGTGGCACTCGCTGCGGGCTGGCGTTGAAGTCGCGGCGGCTCTCTCGTGCCTCTTCCTCCGATCGAACGACGCACGGTCACCAGCAGGAGCGATGATCATCGCGTGACCGCTGACACATATCTTCCTCGCGGGTCGATCTAGCTTGCGGTCAGGTGGTTCGCAGTGATCCACCGGGAAGAGGACAAGACTTATGCGCAATACCATCCTTGTGGCCTTCGCAGCGATCACCTTGGCAAGCGTGGTGACACCCGCGAGCGCGCTGACCATCGTCCGCGATCATCGCGACCCGCCCATTGTGCGCGACCATCGCAATCAGACCATCGTCAGGGACCACCGCACGCAGCCCGAGGTCCGCGATCATCGCCACTAAACGTCCCGGCGGCGGAGCCGAACCGATCGGGTTCGGCTTCGTCGTCTTGTCGAAAAGCCCGACAATCGTCCCGCGCACAACGCCGGTGTCCATTCGCGATTGTGAGGCCTGAGCACGCGCCAGCTTCCCGCTGCCATGCTATTGCTGCCTCCGCAACTTCCCGCGAGGCCGCCATGCTCCCCATTCCCGCCGATATCTTCACCGAGCCCGAGGACGTCTCGCCCGACGGCCTCGCCAATCTCGGCCCGCTCCGCCGTCTCGCAGGGCATTGGCAAGCGGACAAGGGCATCGACATCAATCCGAAGGCGGAGGGGCCGGAGCGGCGGACCTTCATCGAGCGCATCCGCATGGATCCGATCGATCCGCAGGCCAACGGGCCGCAGCTGTTGTACGGGCTGCGCTATCACATCCACATCAACACGCCTGAGGAAGACATCACCTTCCACGATCAGGTCGGCTATTGGCTGTGGGTGCCCGCGACCGGCCTGATCATGCAGACGCTGGCGATTCCGCGCGGGCAGGTGCTGCTGGCCTCGGGCAAGGCCGGGCCCGACGGCAAGACGATCTCGGTCACCGCAAAGCGGGGCGACACCGCCTACGGGATCTGCTCGACCGACTTTCTGGAACAGGCCTTCCGCACCGACTCCTATCGCTGCGACATCACCTTCAACGACGACGGCAGCTGGACCTATCTGATCCAGACCGAGTTGTTCGTCCGCGGCGCGCCGTTCGACCATCGCGACACCAACACGCTGCAGCTCGTCGCGCCGCCGAAGCTCAATCCGCTCGCGGTGATCGTGAACGATCGCGCTAGGAGCGATGAGAAGGGCGATGGGTCGGCAGTGTGAAGCGCGGCGTCGGAGAATCGCATGAAGCCCTATGTCATCTGTCTGATGCACTCCAGCCTCGACGGCCGCACGCATCCCAGCCGCTGGCGCCCGAAGGGGGCGGGCACGGACTGGTTTGAGAAGATCCATGACGAGCTCGGCGGCGATGCCTGGGTGATTGGCCGCGTTACCGGGTCGGAGTTCGCCAAGGGCCAGCCCTATCCCGCGACGACGAATGCGAAGCTGCCGCGTGAAAACTGGTTCGCGCGGCGTGATGCGAAAACCTATGGCGTCGTTCTCGATGCGCAGGGCAAGATCGGCTGGGGGCGCTCGGACATCGGCGGTGATCCGATCGTCGTCGTGCTGACCGAGAGCGTGCCGGACTCGCATCTCGCCGGCCTGCGCGGCGAGGGCGTGTCCTACATTTTCGCCGGCAAGTCCGAGCTCGATCTGGCGCTGGCGCTGGACGTTCTCAGCCGTGACTTGGGGGTGAAGCGGCTGCTGGTGGAGGGCGGCGGCGTCGCCAATGGCGCGTTCCTGCGTGCCGGTCTGATCGACGAGTTCAACCTGATTCTCAGCCCAGCGATCGATGGCGCAGAGGGCGCGCCCTTCGTGTTCTCTTCGACGGAGGCGGACAGCGACAAGCGCGCGCCGATCACGGCGATGACGCTGGAGAGTACGCGCCAGCTCGGCGGCGGTGTTCTGCTGCTGCGCTATCTGATCACGAACGATCCGCAAGCCGCGAGCCGGTAACGCGCGGCCATGCCCGAGACAACAGAACATATCGTCATCGTCGGCGCCGGCGCGGCCGGCCTGATGGCGGCGCGCGAGCTGGCGCGGGCCGGCCGCAGGGTGACGGTGCTGGAGGCGCGCGAGCGCTGCGGCGGCCGCATCCTTCCGCTGCCGGTCTCGGAGTTCGGCTACCCCGCCGCGGGCGGCGCCGAATTTGTCCATGGCGAGGCGCCGGTCACGCGCGGATTGCTGCGCGAGGCCGGACTGTCCCTTCACGAGATCGCAGGCGAGCAGTGGAGCTTTTACGGCACGGCGCTCTTGCGCGAGGAGCGCGACGATCCGCACGAGGCGGAGCTTCAGGCCGTGCTGAAGGACTTGAAGGACGATCTATCGGTCGCCGAATTCCTGCGTCGGCATTTCGCCGGGGACGACTATGCGCCGATGCGCCAATCGATCGAACGGATGGTCGAGGGCTATGACGCGGCCGACCCCGAGCGCGCCTCGACGCTGGCGCTGCGCGAGGAATGGATGGATGGCGGACACGCGCCGCAGGCGCGCATCGATGGCGGCTATGGCGCACTGATCGACTTTCTGGCCGCCGATTGCCGCAAGTTTGGCGTGACCATCCATCTCGGCGCCGTAATGTCGGCGATCGAGGAGGACGGTGACACGGCGGCGGTTCGCTGCGGCGGCAGCGATGTCCACGCCTGCGATCGCGTGATCCTGACCGTGCCGCTGCCGCTGCTGCGCGAGATGGCTCTGCCGGCGAGCGCGCGCGCGAAGCTTGCTGCTGCTGATGACATCGGCTTCGGCAACGTCATCAAGATCCTGCTGCGGTTTGCGCGGCCGTGGTGGCGCGAGCGGGACCAGGATCTCGCAGCCATGACCTTTCTGTTGTCCGACCGGACCATCCCGGTGTGGTGGACGCAATATCCGAGCGGGCAGGCCGTGCTCACCGGCTGGTTGGGCGGCCCGCGCACGGCGGAGCTGGAAAGCCTCGATCCACAAGGACTGATCGCCGCCGGGCTCGATTCGCTCGCTGCCATCTTCAAGTTGCCGCGCGAGGACGTCGCGCGCGAGCTTGTGGCGGCCACGGCGACCAACTGGGCGCATGATCCCTTTGCCCGCGGCGCCTATTCCTGGGCGACGCCGCGGACGCGCGCGGCACAAGCGGTCCTCGCGCGTGCCGATGGCCTGGTGCTGTTCTCCGGCGAAGCTCTCTATCGCGGCCGTGACATGGGCACGGTGGAAGCGGCACTGGCGAGCGGTCAGGAGACGGCAGAGATGATTTTGCGGGGGTAAGAAAAAGGCCCGCATCGCGGGCCTTTCCTTTTACCAGCGTCCGCCGCCGAAGCTGAACGTCACGCCCGGACCGCCGCCGCCGTAATATCCGTACGGCCCGCCGCCGTAATAGCCGTGGTGCCGCGGGTAATAACCGTAGCTCCGGTAGTGCGGACGATAGTAGCCGTGATGGTGGTGATGATGGCGCCAGTGATGGTGATGGCGGTGGCCATGGTGCCGGTGCTGCGCGCTGATGTCGGTCGACTGGCCGGCTGGCGCGTTCTGCTTCGCGCCTGAATTATTGGCCGCGTTCGCCGCCGATCCGCCGGCAAGCGCCGCAGCACCGACCGCCATCGCGACAATGAGATACTTCATGGTGTCATCACTCCGGTTGAATGTCGTGTGACAACAGATGGGCGTCGGCTGCGTTCCGGCCAGTGCGGGCGTCGAAACGACGCAGTATCGCGACGTCCGATTCGCGCGCGTTAACGCACATCGTGAGATTTATTGTCGCATCATCGGCATTGATCGCATTGCTGCCATCACTTGGCCGCGAACGAGGCGAGCACGTCGTCGCTGGTGACGATGCGCGCGAACTCGCCGTTGAGGTTCGACAACGTCATAGCATGGATTTGCTCGGCGGAATGCTTGTCGCCGTCGGGCCCGACGCGGTCGAATGTCCATGTCGCATCGCGCACGAGATGCGCATCGAACCCGAGATTGCCGGCCATCCGCGTCGTCGTCTCCACGCAATGATTGGTGGTGGCGCCGCAGATCACGAGCGTGCCGATGCCGGCCGCGCGCAGGCGCTTTTCCAGGTCGGTGCCGATGAAGGCGCTGTTGACGCGTTTGACGATGACAGTCTCTCCCGGCTGCTCGCGCGCCTCGTCCTTGACGGCGTAGCCGGAACGCGATGGCAGAAACGATGAATTCGGCTTGGTGCCTTCATGGCGGATATGAAAGATCGGCGCGCCGCGCGCTCTGAATGCCTGCAACAGACCGGCGATCCGCGCCACCGCATCCGGATTGTTGCGCCGCTGTCCCGCCGCCTCCCATTCGTCGAACGCGCGCTGGACGTCGACGACGATGAGAGCGGGGAGGGAGCGAGGCATGGAGGTGCTTTCGGTTCTATTGCTGAGTCAATTATGCGAGGCGAAGACGACGACGGGCAATGTCAATCTTCCCTCGTTTCGAGCCCCGTAGCCCGGATGCGGATTGGGAAAGCCGTGGCGTTCGGAGAGCGCCGCGAGGAACGCGTCCTTGCATGGCCGCCTTGCTGAGGATCAAAGCGGCAAGGGCTGGCCGGCCTAGTGTCGAGGCACCAAATGGTTGGGAATCGATGAGATGCGAGAGGACGCCATGCCGGGGCCGACGAGTCAACCGGACGGACTTGCCGGGATCAGGACGCTGCCGCAGCTGCTGCGCTGGCGCGTCAAGGCGACGCCGGCGGCGGAGGCTTACCGCCATTTCGATGCGACCGCGCAGCGCTGGGTCAGCCAGTCCTGGCGCGAGATCGATGCGGGATTCGAGCTGTGGCGGCGCGCGCTCGCCGCGGAGGAGTTCGCGCCGGGCGAACGCGTCGCCATCCTGATGCCGAACGGCATTGCGCATATCGCCATGGATCAGGCGGCGCTGTCGCGCGGCCTCGTGCCGGTGCCGATGCATGCCGTCGACAACCCCGACAGCATCGCCTACGTCCTCGTCGATTCCGGTGCGCTGCTCCTGTTCGTCGATACACTGGAGCGCTGGCAGGCGATCGTGGCGACCGGCCAGCCGCTCGACCATCTCAAGCGCGTCGTCTGTGCGGACGCAGGCGGGCTCATCACGCCGGACGCGCGCATCGTCGGGCTCGACCACTGGCTCGCACAAGCAGCCGGCGCGACCGCGCCGCTGCCCGATGTCGTGATCCAGCCGGACGATCTCGCCGCCATCGTCTACACCTCGGGCACGACCGGGCGGCCAAAGGGCGTGATGCTGTCGCACGGCAATGTCGTCGCCAATGTGAAGGCGATCGCGCGCCGCATCAAAGCCGAACCGCACGACGTCTTCCTGTCCTTCCTGCCGCTCTCGCACACCTTCGAGCGCACCGGCGGCTATTACTATCCGATCGCGGCCGGCGCCTGCGTCGCCTATGCCCGCTCGGTGCCGCAACTCTCGGAGGATCTGAAGCGTGTGCGGCCGACGGTGCTGGTCTCGGTGCCGCGGATCTACGAGCGCATCTACGCGCTGATCATGCAGCATCGCGCATCAGCTGGAAGTATCGAACGCGCGCTGCTCGACCTCACCATAGCCGTCGGCGGGCGCCGTTTCGATGCACGGCAGCGGCATGGCGTGCCGTCGCTGCTGGACCGGCTGGCCTGGCCGCTGCTCAAGCGGCTCGTCGCCGATAAGGTGCTGGCGCGGCTCGGCGGCCGCCTGCGCGTCGCGGTCTCGGGCGGGGCGCCGATCGCGCAGCCCGTCATTCGCCTGTTTCTCGCGCTCGGGCTCGACGTCCTCCAGGGCTACGGCATGACGGAGACCTCGCCGGTGGTGTCCGTCAACACCATCGATGACAATGATCCGCACTCGGTCGGCCACGTCCTCGACGGCGTCGAGGTGAGGCTAGGCGAGAACGACGAATTGCTGGTGCGCGGCCCCAGTGTGATGCTCGGCTATTGGCACAAGCCGGACGAGACGCGCCGCGTCAAGGACGCCGACGGCTGGCTGCACACCGGCGACCAGGCCCGCATCGAGAACGGGCGTATCACCATCACCGGCCGCATCAAGGACATCCTGGTCACGTCGACCGGCGAGAAGATCGCGCCGGTGGATCTGGAGACCGCGATCCTCGCCGATCCCCTGTTCGAGCAGGCGCTGGTGGTCGGCGAGCAGCGGCCGTTCCTTACCGCGCTGGTCGTGCTGAATGCCAAGGCCTGGGTGCAGGAGAAGGAACGGTTAGCTGCCAGCGGCAAGCAAGGCGGCGCGGCGGAACGGGCCGCTCTGCTGGCCAGGATCGCCGCGGCCGTGAAGGCCTATCCGTCCTACGCGACGCCGCGCGCGGTGTGGTGGACGTTGGATCCGTGGACCATCGCGAGCGGCCTGCTCACGCCGACGCTGAAGAACAAGCGGCCCGCGCTCGAACGCCGCTTCGCGGACGAGATCGAGCACGTCTATGCGAAGAAGCCCGCGGCGATAACGCCGACGTGATTTCGTCTCCTCCCCCGCTTGATCCAGCGCAACTTCGGCCGCTGCCTCGCGATGCAATGTTGCTCGTGAATTCGAACGGCAGTCGAGGCAAGTCATGAAGGCGTATTTCATCGGCGGTGGCATTGGTTCGCTCGCGGGCGCGGCGTTCCTGATTCGCGACGCGCGGCAGCCGGGGCGTGACATCGTGATCTACGAGGCGCAGCCGCTGGTCGGCGGCAGCCTCGACGGCGCGCTGCTCGCGAACGGCGCCTATTCGCTGCGCGGCGGACGCATGCTGACCACCGACCATTACGAATGCACCTGGGATCTGCTCTCCAGCATCCATTCGCTCGAGCATCCCGGTCGCAGCGTGCGCGACGAGACCATCGCGTTCAACCTGGAGAACCCGGCGCACTCGCAGGCGCGGCTGGTCGATCGCAACCGTTTCAAGGTCGACGTCTCGCATATGGGCTTTTCCGCGCGCGACCGGCTCGAGCTGTTGCGGCTCACCGAGGCTTCGGAGGAGACGCTCGGCAACAGCCGCATCACCGACTGGCTCTCGCCAAAATTCTTCGATTCCAATTTCTGGTACATGTGGCAGACCACCTTCGCGTTCCAGCCCTGGCACAGCGCGGTCGAGCTGAAGCGCTATCTGCACCGCTTCATGAACGAGTTTCCGCGCATCGAGACGCTCGCCGGCGTCAAGCGCACCGTCTACAATCAGTATGATGCGATCGTGCGGCCGCTTGCTGACTGGCTGAAGCGGCAGGGCGTGCAATTCGTGCGCGGCACCCGCGTCACCGACATGGCGATCGAGAGCGAGGACGGACGGTTGCGGGTGCGCCAGCTCGTGCTCGATCGCGACGGCCGCATCGCCAATGTCCGGCTCGAGGACGGCGATCTCGTATTCTTCCAGAACGGCTCGATGACGGACGCCTCGAGCCTCGGCACCATGACCGAGCCGCCGCCGCATCTGACCAAGAAAGACAGCCAGGGCTGGGCGCTGTGGGAGACGATCGCGAAGGAGCGTCCCGAATTCGGCAATCCCGCCGCGTTCAACACCTCGATCCCTGAATCCTATTGGCTGTCCTTCACCGTCACCTGCCGCGATCCACTCTTCTTCGAGAAGATGGAGGCGTTCTCCGGCAACCGGGCGGGCACCGGCGGCCTCGTCACGTTCAGGGATTCCAACTGGCTGATGTCGGTCGTGCTCTATCACCAGCCGCATTTCGCCGGACAGCCGAAGAATGTGCAGGTGTTCTGGGGCTATGCGCTACATCCCGACCGCGTCGGCAATTTCGTTGCCAAGCCGATGTCCGATTGCGGCGGCGCGGAGATCCTGAAGGAGCTGTGCGGCCATTTGAATTTCGATTCGAGCGTGTTCGCGGATGCGATCTGCGTTCCCTGCCGCATGCCTTACATCACCAGCATGTTCATGCCGCGCAATCTGGCCGACCGGCCGCTGCCGGTGCCGAAGAATTCGGTCAACCTCGCTTTCGTCAGCCAGTTCGTCGAAATCCCCGACGACGTCGTGTTCACGGTCGAATATTCGGTGCGCGCGGCGCAGATGGCGGTCTATCAGCTCATGAAGATCGATCGCCCGGTACCGCCGGTCACGCGTCACGACAAATCGCTCGCGGTGATCTTCGCAACGCTGGAAAAGGCGTTCGCGTGACGGCTGGCCAGCGTCGCTGGCGCCTGCGATAGGAGCTATCGCAACGCTGCCAGCGGCAGGCTAACGTGAAAGACGGCGCCCCCTGACGGCGCGTTCTCTGCCCAGATGCGCCCGCCATGCGCCTCGACGATGGTATGGGCGATCGAGAGGCCGATGCCCATGCCTTGGGTCTTGGTCGTGAAGAACGGCTCGAAGATCTCCGTCATCTTCTCCGCAAGGATCCCGTCGCCGGCATCGGCGACCGAGACGAGGGCCACATTACCGTCGGCAAGACTGGTTCGGCCGATGACGCGGCGCCGCTTGTCCGGGAGATGCGCCACGGCATCGATGCCGTTCACGACGAGATTCAGGATGGCCTGCTGGAGCTGAACCTTATCGCCCTTAACGCGGATATCCGCGGATGAGGGTTCGGTCATGAGTTCGACGTCGTGGGTCAGGGCCTGCACGGAGAGGAATCGAAACACCTCGCCAACCATCGCATTGAGATCGAGCTCGCGCCGTTCGGTCGGGTCTCGCTTCAGAAACGAGCGCAGCCGGCTGATGACGTCGGCGGCCCGCTGATCGTCCCGGCGAATGTGGTCCAATAAGTCCCCGATCTCGCCGAGGTCGGGCGCCGGATTCCGCAAGATCTGCTGGGCCGTCTCGGCATTGATCAGGATGGCGGCGAGCGGCTGGTTCAGCTCGTGGGCGAGCGAGGCGGACATCTCACCCGCGGTGGCGCGGCGATTCATGTGGGCGAGTTCCGACATGCGTTGCCGCGCCTCGACCTCGGCCACGAAGCGCAAGCGGCGCTCGCGCAGCAGAATGGCGATCATCAGCGCCTGCACCAGAACGACACTGGCGACGATGGTGGCGTGCCAGTGATACCTCTCCCAGAAGGTTGGTTCACGGAAACGCACCTCGCTGCCGGGAGGCAGATGGGCCTCGTCCACGTTCCAGCGTTTCAGCTCCCGCCAGTCGAAGATCGGCTTCACGTTATTCCCGCCGAGGGGGACGATGCTCGACGGGGCCTCGCCGCCGAGAATCCGCATGGCGACCTCGCCGGCTTCCCGTCCGATCATTTCGGGCAGCAGCAGGAAGCCGCCCACGCCCGAGCGCCCGAGGAACGTATCGGACGTGATGATGATCGGGCGGTTGGCGCTCTCGGCGATGCGTGCGAGCGCGGCGGCCGGGGAATAATAGGTGCCTTCGCCGTCGGAATACATCGCCGAGGTCAAGATCGCGGAGCGGGCGGGCAGGGACGCGACGTGAGCGCGGACCTCGCGCAGCACCGCGCCCGACAGATCGGTGACTTCGAGGTCGGGCATTGCCGCCGCGAAGTCCTGCTTCCAGTGTCCGTATGTCAGCGGATTCTTCCAGGCCTCGCCGACGAGAACGACCCGGTTGAGGTCGGGAACGACAGCGCGGGCTGCGGTCAGCAGCTGCGCCGGTCTCACCCGTGTGAAGACGGTCGTCGTGTTGGGCAGGAACAGCGCGCGCGTCTCGGGCAGATCGGGCACGAAGCCGTAGACGACCGGTGCATCTGGCCAGATCTCCTGCTTGCGCTTCCGAAGGAATTTCGCCGATGAAACTCCGATCGAAACGATGACGTCGATCGGCTGCTGCGCATATTTGGTCTTGAAGTGACCGACCAGGCTCTCTTCGTAGTCCGGTCCCGGGAAGCGGGCGAGATCGAGGCTCTCGCCGTAGGTCACCGTGTGACTCGTCCCGTTCGGCTTCGCGACGGCGCGGATGCCGGCAAATATCTCGGAATAGAAGGGCGAGCGAAAATCAGCCTCTTCCAGAACCAGGATCGAACGCTGCCGCTTGCCGTCGGCCGCGATGCATTCACGCGACAGGCTTGCGAGGAGGAAGATGAACAGGATGCGCATGAGCCCGGTGATCATACGCATTGCCGGGCTCTTGGCCCCGCCTCCAGTTGCAATCGGGCCTCCTCGGTGAGGACGCGCGCGAGAGCATACAAGCCGGACCTGGAGTTTCAAACGGAAGGATGCGCTTTCACTTCGCTGACACGGCAGGCGAGACGAAGTGCCGCTACTTGAACGGATCCTGGATCGAGGGCAGCGATTGCCGGATGCGGCGCACGCTCACCGGCGTACCGTCGGAGACGAACAGCAGTTCATATTGCCGGCCCTCACTGTCGGTGGCGGAGCAAGTGACGTCGGTCACCTTCCTGGCGGCGAAATTGCCGGTCTGGCGGCAGAGGCCGGTGGAGGTCTGCTCGGCCGGCACCGGCAGGCCGTCGACCCTGGGCCGGTCCTTGGAGTTGAGCAGCATGCGGTCGATCGGCAGCTCGTAGGAATTGTCGTCGGCGCGCTTGCCGTTCTCGCCGGAGAACGACACGACGTGGCTGTCGTCGGAGGGATCGTCGACCGCGACCGCGAAATTGACCCGGCCCTTGTCGCCGTGGGCGTAGGCCACCGTCTTGCAGGCGAAGGTGCGCCCGGCAACCTTGAAGGTCTTGCAGTGGCCGGACATCAGCGCCAGCAGGTCGATGAAGGCATTCTGCGGCGCCGGCGGGTTGTTGACCGGGATCGGCTTGGAAGTTTCGGCAAAACAAGGACTTGCCAACGCGGCAAGGGTCGCGGCGAAGACTAGAAGCGGTTGGCAGAGGCGCATCGGAAGGCTCACGTGCCAGGGAACCACGGTCGGGTTCCGCACCATAACGATCGAACCGCAAATTGGTTGCGACCGCGTTTGTCCTGCAAGTCCCGCCTGGAATACCACCGCGCCACCCCGACGACGATTCGCCTACATCGCCCAAACCGTCCCGCCGGCACTTGCCGTCAGGCCGGTGTTTTTTTCGTGGCGAAGTCTAGCCCATTGCCGCCTGCCAGCGCGCATCGCGAAGTGAGGGTCGGCGGTGCAGGCGGGCGTCCAGCACGGCGCGGGCGCGGGCCAGCTCGCCGCTGCGCATCAGGGCGACGATGTAGGTGTCCTCGACCAGCTCGCGCTGGGCATGGCTGCCGCCGATCCGTACGACCTCGCCGAGGACCGGCGCCAGCGTTTGCACGCATGAGGCGTAATCCTCATCCGCAAAGGCCGCCAGCGCGCGGAAGATCGCCGGCACCACGAGGCCGGCCGGTAGCTTGCCCTCGGCGAGGCGCTGCTCGATGGCCGCAAGGCGTGTGGTGAGCGCCGCGTGATTCTGCGTCGCTGCCGCGAACAGCGCCATGTGGACATCGGCAAAGGACAGGCTCGATTTCGGAAACAGTTTTTTCGCGGTGGCGTCGGCGTCGAGCCACAGTTGCCTCGGCACGGAATGGCCGTAAGCCGACAGGCGCCAGAGCAGCGAGGCGGCGTCGGTGATGATGTTGAGCGGCGGCGCCTGCGTGACCGACGGCTGGAGCACGTCGGCATAGATCGACAGCGCGCGGGCCGCATCGCCATGCTCGAGCGCGCCGAGCGCCTGGTGCCAGCTGATATGGCCATGCAGGATTCCGGCGCGGTCGTAAGTCGGAATCCAGTCGTCGACGAGGCGGTCGGCCGCCTCGATCGAGCCGTCCTCGAACATCGCATGCAGCACGGCGTGTGCGGCGTGGGCATTCTGACGGCGCAAATTGAAGCCGCGCTCGGTCACGGCGCGACCGCGCGCGACGTCGCCATTCTCGGTCATCGCCCAGCCGGCCATGGTGAGGAACCACCAGTCCTCGCCATAATGCTGCGCGAGCCGCTCGCACAGCTCATGCCGTGCGCGGTCGTGGTCGGCCATGCCGGAGAAGGCGAACAGGCCGAACGCACCGAGCGGCAGCGACAGCACCAATGCATCGCGCGGCCAGCTCTCGATATGTCTCAGCGTCGATGCGATCGCCTCGGCCAGCCGGCCCTCGATCGCAAGCGCCAGCGTTTCGACATGCGAGCGCTCGCGCTCGGTGCCGCGCTTTGCGACCAGCTCGCGCGCGAGCGCCGCTTTTTGCCGTGCCAGATCGCCCTGCTGGTAGAAGGCGTGTACGCGGGCGCGGGCGATATGGGGAAGCGCGAAATCCGGATCAGTCGCAATCGCGCGCTCCAGCATCTCCGCCATGCCGGTCCAGCCCGCGAGCATGAGGTCGACACCTTCGCGATAGGCGGATGCAGCCGCATCGGATGTGGTGGAGAGCGGCAGGCCGTAGCGGTCTTCGTGCGGCATCGTCGTCTCCCGGTTTCACGCCGTCCGCGCGCGGCGGCCTTCGATCGGGTAGGCGGGATCGTTGTAGCCCGGCGTCGAGGGGTGGCCCGGCACGACCAGCCGGTCGATCAGCGCCTCGTCATCCCCAGTGAAGCGGTAGTCGAGCGCGCTGATGTAGCCGTCCCATTGCTCCTCGGTGCGGGGACCTGCGACGATCGAGGAGACGAAGGCGGAGTTGAGCACCCAGGCAACCGCGAACTGGCCGGCGGTGATGCCCTTTTTCTCGGCGTGAGTCTTGATCTCCTGCGCAAGCTGGAGCGATTCCGGCCGCCATTCGGTCTGCATCATGCGGGTGTCGTTGCGGCCCGCGCGCGTCTCCTTGTCGGGCGCGGCATCCGGCTTGTATTTGCCGGTGAGCACGCCGCGCGCCAGCGGGCTGTAGGGCACGATGCCGAGACCGTAATAGGAGCAGGCCGGAAAGTGCTCGACCTCGGGCATGCGGTTCATCGCATTGTAATAGGGCTGGCTCACCACGGGACGGTCGATGCCGAGCCGGTCGCAGATGTTGCAGATCTCGGCAACGCGCCAGGCGCGGTAGTTCGAGACGCCGAAATAGCGCACCTTGCCGGCGCGGATCAAATCGCCCATCGCGCGCACCGTCTCCTCCAGCGGTGTCGAATGGTCTTCCTTGTGCAGATAGTAGATGTCGATGTGGTCGGTGCCGAGCCGCGCTAAGCTTTCGTCGGCGGCCTGCAGCACCCAGCGCCGTGACAGGCCGCCGCGATTGGGATCGTCGCCCATGGGGTTGGCGAGTTTGGTGGCGAGCACCCAGGCGTGACGGTTGCCCGCGATCGCACGGCCGACGACCTCCTCGGAGCCGCCCTTCGAGTAAGCGTCGGCGGTGTCGATGAAGTTGATGCCGGCGCCATGCGCTTTGTCGACGATCCGCTTTGACGTGGCTTCATCGGTGGGGCCACCGAACATCATGGTGCCCAGACAGATCGGCGACACTTTCAGGCCGCTGCGGCCGAGCTGACGGTATTGCATGGGCGGGTCCTCGATATCTTTATGGAGATCAGCATAGCCAGCTACAGTCGTCATTGCGAGCGCAGCGAAGCAATCCAGAGATGCGTCCGCGGATAGATGCTGGATTGCTTCGTCGCAAGAGCCCCTCGCAATGACGGTGCGGGTGCGCTCGCGCATCATACTCGGTGTCATCGCCCGACTTGATCGGGCGATCCAGCATTCCAGAGACGGCTATGGTTGAGCCGAGAGGCTGCGGCGCACTGGGTCGCCCGGTCAAGCCGGGCGACGACGGCGGAGTGTGTGGAGGGCTGCGGGGCAGCCCGACGGCGCGCTACCCCGGCCCCTTCAAGATTTTGAACACGCCATTCGCCATCACGATGCAGCGACCATCCACCGTCACTTCCGTGCTCATGAAGATCAGGCTGCGCGTCGAGCGCACGACCCGCGGGCGGGAGATCAGGATGTCGCCGATCTGGCCGGCCTCGACGAAGTGGGTGTCGAGCTGCACCGTCGCCATGAACTCCTTGCCTGAGACATAGCGGGCGGTCATGCCGCAGGTGCGGTCGGCAAAGGTCATCATCACGCCGCCCTGGACCATGCCGCGGCGGTTGTGGTGCTTGTCTTCGGTGGCAAGCGCGAACTCGTAGTGGCCGTCGACCTTGCGCTCCCACAAGGGGCCGATCAGATGCAGGAAGCCCGTGGTCTCCAGGATGCTCCAGCCGTCTGATTTGAGCCTTGCGGCGGCCTTGTTGGTCATGTCGTCGTCCATTCCGGTGCGGGCCTTGCGATCTCGTTTCATCGGGGCCGGACGTGGTGTAGTCAAGCATCATGAGACCGTTCGATGATGCCACACGGCGGAATATCGCGAATGCCTGCGCGGCCTTCATGCGGCTGCCGGCGGGTGAAGTGCCGACGACGCTGAAGCGTGCCGCGGTGTCAGTTGTGCTGACCGCGAGCGAGGGCGATGACACCGCATTCCTGCTCACGCTGCGCGCATCGCATCTGCGCGCCCATCGCGGCCAATGGGCGCTGCCGGGCGGCCGCTGCGATGCCGGCGAGACGCCGGTCGAGGCGGCGCTGCGCGAGCTCGACGAGGAGCTTGGCCTTCGCCTCACCGGCGCGCAGGTGCTCGGTACGCTCGACGATTACCCGACCCGCTCCGGCTATCTGATCACGCCCGTCGTGGTCTGGGCCGCCGACAGTGCCGCAATCAGGCCGAACCCCGACGAGGTGGCTTCGGTCCATCGCATTGCGCTCGACACCATCGAGCGCGACGACGCCTTCGATTTCGTCGCCATCCCCGAAAGCGCGCGTCGCGTGATCCGTTTCCATCATCAGGAAAGCCTGATCCACGCGCCGACCGCGGCCCTGATCTACCAGTTCCGCGAGGTGCTTGCGGGCCGGCATACCCGCGTGGCGGAGCTGGAACAACCGGTGTTCGCCTGGAAGTGACGATGGTAAACGGCGCGTTAACGTGACGGTTACCGGATGCCTGCTAAGAGGGCAGCATGCATCATTCGATTCGAAACAGCCTCTCTCGAAATTGCCTTGCGCTGGTTCCACTCGCACTCGTCCTGCTCGCGCCCGCCGCGCGTGGCGGCGAGATCGACGCGCTGCCGCCTGCCGTCCGCGATGCCAACGCCCAGTTGCTGTCGCAATTCTTCGCGCAAGGCGGCGCCTCCCCGGCGGTGCTCGAATATCGCCGCAAGCTCGCAGAATATCAGGCGGCGCGCGCGGCCTTCGACGCCGAGGCCGGCGCCTATTGGAGCCAGATCTCCGAGAAGCGGAAAGGCCGCAATGCCAAGCGGCGCAGCGGGCAGCAGGTGACGCTCGACGACTACGTGCTGGAGCATCCGCCGCTCTATAACGGGCCGAAGAAGCCGGTGAATCCGGAGCCGGAGGAAACGCCGGACCGCCCTCCCAGAAAACCGATTCCCGTGGTTGCCGATTTCCTGCGCGCGGCGCAGGAGCTCTACCAGTTCACGCCGCAGCGCCCGGCGAGCGAGATCGAATTCAAGCGCGCCTATGCGCGCTATGCGCTCGCTTCCGGGCTGACGCGCGAGCAGGCCGTGCGGGTCTATTCGTTCGAGACCGGCGGCACCGGCAGCCACGACGTGCAGGCGGGAATCGAGCATGGCGGCAAGCGCGCGATCTCGACCGCGATGGGCTACAACCAGCTCCTGACCACCAACAGCGTCGAGCTGCTCGCCGAGCAGGGCCACGAACTCATTCGCGCGCTCTCCGAGAAGGTGGCGCGCACGTCGGGACCGGCGCGCCAGTCGCTCGAGCACAAGCTTGTCGTGCTGAAGAAAATGGTGGCGCATGCAAAGTCGGTGCCCGACACCTGGTCGGAGCACGAGAAGATCGGCAACACCGCGCAGGGCTGGGCCATGCACGCGATGGTGCTCGACATCGACGTCGGTCCGATGCTGCAGACCCACAAGCTGCTGACCTCGGTGCTGTTCGCCCGCGCCAAGGGCTACACCCGTCCGCTGACCGCGGCCGAGCTCGAGATGATGAACCTCACCGGCGACGGCACCGGCCTCGACATGGTGACGATGCCGCAGGCGATGCGCGAGCAGGTGCCGACCTCGAACTTCTTCCAGCGCGGCGGCTACGAGCGCAACCCGGTCGCGATCCGCCACAACACGGTGGCCAAGCTGCTGGCGGTGACGGACGATCGGATGGATTCGAACAGCAGCAAACCCGGCGCAAGGGAATTGGCGGGCGCGTTTTAGGGAGCTGGCGAGCTGCCGCAGGGTGGGCAAAGCGACTTGTCCGCCATAGCTCGAAGAGCGGCGGCGCAAGCGTGCCCACGCACCTTTTGCGATAGGGAGAGATGGTGGGCACGGCGCTACGCGCCTTTGCCCACCCTACGGCACCGTCGCCCGCCGCTCCTACTGATCCGGGCCGAACTTGAACTTGCCGTCGCCTTCCAGATAGGGGCCGCTGCGCATGTAGAGCTGGCCGTTATGGCCGATGAAGAACAGCGTGCCCTTCGGGACTTTCTTGGCGCCCTTCAAGAGTTCGCCGGCGTTGCTGGTGCCCATCTTGTAGGAAAAGGTCTTGCCTTCCCTGTCATAGGCGTAGCCGGTGTCGGGCTTGAGCTCCCACGGCGTTGCCGGGGTTTGTGCGCATCCGGGCGCGGCGAATGCGCCGAGCACCGTTACGAGTGCAGCCGAAACAAGTGCAAATGTCTTGGTTGAAAATGCCATCATCCATCCTCCCCGTCGCTGGGGTACCCGGCTTGAACAAATCACGAACGGCGTATCCGGGTCAATTTGCGAAAGCGCCGCAGCGCATTACGTCTTGCCCAGCAGTTTGTGATTTTCCCTTCGTCCCCTCGCGACTATGTTCCGCTTTCCGTCTAGAACGCAACTCGACAAAATTATTGGTGGGGATGATTCGGATGCGCCATGTGATTAAACTTTGCTGGGCTGCTGTATTGTCGTTGACGGCGTTGGCGCCGGCCGCCCGGGCCGATGATTACCAGCTCAGCCACAACCAGCGCATTTCGTGCAGCCGCGGCCTTGCCCCGGGCAAGCTGAACACGGCGACCTGCAAGTCCTACACCTATCTGTTCAACACCAAGACCTCGGAATATTTCCGCTGCCAGGTCTCGCTGGCGCTGACCCGCGACAACAAGGAAGTCATCAACGTCCAGACCGACGGCGGCTGCATCAAGAAGCCGCGCATCTTCGAGACCGACGGCAAGTATGATTTCGACGCGACCGAGACCGAGCCGCCGAACACCAACTCGTTCTTCGGCCCCGGCGGCTATTCGGTGTGGGCGGCCGATGTCAGCGCGCAGAAGGTGCGCGGCTGCATCATCATCTCCTCCGGCCTCGGTTCCGACATCTCCAAGTGCTTGGACATGACGTTCCAGTGAAACGTCGATGGCGATGGCGCCGCTCCGGACTACGGCTGCGCCACCTCGCCGCACCCACAGGTTCCCAAAAACCCAGCCGGATCGGCCGTTTACCGCAGTCCTGTTTTGTCTTTTGGATGGGTTGACCCGCATCCCTCATCCGGCCAATTTCGCCGCCGGTTTGGGGAGAACAACAACCATGAAACGGACCATTTTCGGCGCGGCCGCGGCTCTTGCTCTGGCGGCGTCGGCACCTTGCGCGCAGGCGCAATCCTTCATCAACGTGCTGACCGGCGGCACCTCCGGCGTCTATTATCCGCTCGGGGTCGCGATCGGGAAGATCTACGGCGACAAGATTCCGAACGTGAAGACGCAGGTGCAGGCCACCAAGGCGTCGGTCGAGAATTTGATCCTGCTGCAGCAGGGCCGCGGCGAGCTGGCGTTCACGCTCGGCGATTCGCTCAAGGCCGCCTGGGACGGCGAGGAAGAGGCGGGCTTCAAGACCAAGCTCGACAAGCTCAGGACCATCGGCGCGATCTATCCGAACTACATCCAGATCGTCGCGACCACCGAGTCCGGCATCAAGACGCTGGCCGACCTCAAGGGCAAGAGCCTCTCTGTCGGTGCGCCTAAGTCGGGCACCGAGCTGAATTCGCGTGCGATCCTGGCCGCCGCCGGCATGAGCTACAAGGATCTCGGCAAGGTCGAATATCTGCCGTTCGCCGAATCCGTCGACCTCATGAAGAACCGCCAGCTCAACGCCACGCTGCAATCGGCCGGCCTCGGCGTCGCCTCGCTGAAGGATCTGTCGACCTCGAGCCCCATCACGGTGGTTTCGGTGCCGAAGGAAACCGTCGACAAGATCGGCCCGCCCTTCGTCTCCGCGATCATTCCGGCCAATACCTATACCGGCCAGGACAAGGACGTTCCGACCGCTGCCGTCGTGAACTACCTCGTCACCAGCTCGGCCGTATCGGACGATCTCGCCTACCAGATGACCAAGCTGATCTACGAGTCGCTGCCGGAATTGCAGAATGCCCATGCCGCGGGCAAGGAGATCAAGCTCGAGACCGCCGCCAATGGCAGCCCGGTCCCGCTGCATCCCGGCGCGATCCGCTACTACAAGGAAAAAGAGCTGATCAAGTAAGGTCGGCTCTCGCAGCGGCGTCATGGCCGGGCTTGTCCCGGCCATCCACGTTCTAAGGGCAGGCGAGAAAGATCATGGATGCCCGGGACAAGCCCGGGCATGACGGCGCGGGTGCACCGTGCCACGCTAATAAGTGCTGGACGGCTGAGGACGAATTAGATGCTGGAAAAGGCAGAGGGCACCGAAGCGGCCCCCATCAAGGTCGAGTTCGACAATTTCGAGCACGGTTTTCCGGAGGGCTTTGGCCCTCGCTGGTGGGGACAACTCGCCTACTGGATCGGCATCGCTTTCGCCACCTTCCAGCTCTATGTCGCCGCCTTCAACTATCTGCCGAGCCAGGTGGTGCGCGGCGTCCATGTCGGCTTCCTCGTGCTGCTCACCTTCGGCCTGATCGCCAATTTCACCGCGAAGAACAATGCCGGCCGCGCGCTCGGCTGGGTGATCGGCGGCGCCGGCTTCCTGTGCGGGCTCTACCAGTGGATCTTCTACGCCGACCTGATCGCGCGCGACGGCGATCCGACGCGGCTTGATCTCGTGGTCGGCACGGTGCTGGCGGTGCTGATCTTCGAAGGCACGCGGCGCCTGATGGGCGCGGCGCTGCCGCTGATGTGCGGCGCGTGCCTTGTCTACTGGTTCTTCGGCCAGTACCTGCCGTCGCCGCTCAACCATCGCGGCTACGACTTCGACCAGATCATCACGCATCTGTCGTTCGGCACCGAAGGCTTCTACGGCGTGCCGATCTACGTGTCGGCGACCTACATCTTCCTGTTCATATTGTTCGGCTCGTTCCTGGAGCGCGCCGGCATGATCCAGCTGTTCACCGACGTTTCGCTCGGCCTGTTCGGCCGCACCCGCGGGGGACCTGCGAAAGTCGCGGTGTTCGCCTCGGGCATGATGGGCACGATCTCCGGCTCGGGCGTCGCCAATGTCGTGACCGTCGGCCAGTTCACGATTCCCTTGATGATCCGGTTCGGCTATCGCCGCGCCTTCGCCGCCGGCGTCGAGGCCACGGCCTCGATGGGCGGGCAGATCATGCCGCCGGTGATGGGCGCGGTCGCCTTCATCATGGCCGAGACGCTCGGCGTGCAATACTCCGAGATCGTCAAGGCGGCGGCGATTCCCGCCATCCTCTATTTCGCTTCCGCGTTCTGGATGGTGCATCTGGAGGCCGGCAAGCACGGCCTCGTCGGCATGAAGCGCTCGGAGATCCCGAGCGCCTGGAGGGCGCTGGTGACGCGCTGGTACCTCGTGCTGCCGCTCGCCGCGCTCGTCTACATGCTGTTCGAGGGTTTTACGCCGCTCTATGCCGGCAGCATGGGCCTCGCGCTGACGGTGGCGTTGATCCTCGGCACCGCCATCACCACCGGCGCCTCCTCGAATGTGATCCGCACCATCTTCTGGATCGGCCTTGCGCTCGTCGTCGCCGCGCTCTCGCGTGACGGCCTCAAGATCGTGCCGGTCGCCAGCGTCGTGGTCGGATTGATCGTGATCACCGCCTTCGTGCGCGGCGGCTTTGCGGCGTTGCGCGCCTGCCGCGATGCGCTGGCCGAGAGCGCCAAATCCGCGATCACCGTCGGCATGGCCTGCGCCATCGTCGGCGTCATCATCGGCATGATGTCGCAGACCGGCGTCGGCACCATCTTCGGCGGCTGGGTGATCGGTCTCGGCGAGAAGAGCCTGTTCCTGGCGCTGATCATGACCATGCTGCTGTCGATCCTGCTCGGCACCGGCATCCCGACCATCCCGACCTACATCATCACCGCCGCGCTCGCCGCGCCGGCGCTGGCCAAGCTAGGGGTGCCGCTGATCGCGAGCCACATGTTCGCGTTCTACTACGGCATCATGGCCGACCTCTCGCCGCCGGTGGCGCTCGCCGCGCTCGCGGCGGCGCCGATCGCCAAGGAGAACCCGGACAAGATCGGCTGGGAGGCGATGCGCATCGCGCTCGCCGGCTATGTCATTCCGTTCATCTTCGTCTACTCACCAGCCCTGATGCTCCAGGCCGGCGACCCCATGGCGGCGAGGCTCGGCTTCTACGGCGCGGTGGCGCTGGCGAGCCTGAAGGCATTGGTGGCGATCGGCCTGTTCGGCATGGTGGCGATCGGCTTCCTGTTCACGCGGCTGACGTTGATCGAGCGCCTGGTCGCACTCGGCGCTGCATTCTGCCTGCTCGGCGAATTCGCGTTCAGCGACACCGCCGGCTTCGTGCTCGCCGCGGCGATCGTGCTGTGGCAATGGCGGCAGCGCCCGCCTGTAACGGTCGAGGCGGCGTGAGCCTCTGCTTCGCAACGGCTTTCGGCGGGAAGGCGCTGGCGCTGTCCGCGTTCACGCTTGCATGGACGCATTCGATCGCGAAAGTCGACTGGCAGGAGGATTGGCGCGTCACTCCCGCCGGTCTCGAACTGGTGCAGGCCCGCGTCAAGGGCACCGGCCCCGGCATGGAGCCACCGCCCGAGGCGCGGCTGGTCGACGGCTGGTTTCAGTGGCAGCCGAAGCGGACGCCGATGCAGGAGGTCGTGCTCGGCAATTCGGGCGAGGCCGGCGAATGGCGGCTGTGCCATGATGGGCAATGCCAGACGCTGTCGGAGATTGTCGGGCATCCCATTGGTGCTAACGTCACCACGATGAAGATTTGCAACGATCCGTAGCCCGGATGGAGCGCAGCGCAATCCGGGACGGTGGCCCCGGATTACGCTTACGCTCCATCCGGGCTACAACAAGAACAACAACAAGGAGACACACGATGGATCGGCTCAAGGGCAAGGTTGCGATGGTGGTGGGCGCCGGCTCGATCGGACCCGGCTGGGGCAACGGCAAGGCGACCGCCGTGACCTTTGCGCGCGAGGGCGCGCAGGTGTTCTGCGTCGACCGCAACGGTGCTGCCGCGGAGGAGACCGCGAAGATCATCACCGGCGAAGGCGGCAAGGCGACGGCGTTCACGGCCGACGTGTCCCGGTCTGCCGAGATCGAGGCGATGGTGGCGGCGTGCCTGAAGGCCTATGGCCGCATCGACGTGCTCGACAACAATGTCGGCATCGCCGAGATGGGCAGCGTGGTCGAGGTGACCGAAGAGAGCTGGGACCGCGTCTTCAGCGTCAACCTCAAGAGCGCCTATTTCGCCATGAAGCATGTCATCCCTGTCATGGTGAAGCAGGGCGGCGGCTCCATAATCAACATCTCCTCGATCGCCTCGATCCGCCACATGGGCATCTCCTACGTCACCTACGGCACCTCGAAGGCGGCGATGAACCAGATGACGCGCACCACCGCGATCGAGTTCGCGCGCCACCATGTCCGCGTCAACGCGATCCTGCCCGGCCTGATGAAGACGCCGATGGTCGAACATTCCGCCGGCCTTGCCGCCAGCTACGCCAAGGGCGATGTCGAGGCGATGTGGCGCGCGCGCGATGCGCAGGTGCCGATGGGTCACATGGGCGATGCCTTCGACGTCGCCAACGCCGCGCTGTTCCTGGCGTCCGACGAGTCGAAATATGTGACGGGGATCGAGCTCGTGGTCGATGGCGGGATCACGTGCAAGGCGGGGGCGTAGCTCCATCTCCGCTGTCGTCCCGGATCTGCGCTTCGCTTGTCCGGGACGACAGCGGTGATTACTGCGCCAGTGCCAGAATTCCGCCGGCGAACGAATGCCACGCGGCGCTCTCGCTGATCGGCCAGTTCAGGATCTTCATCGCCAGCAGGGCCAGTGTGCCGTAGATGTAGACCGGATGCACGCGGCCTTCGCTGCGCCAGTCGCGCACCATGGCGACGACGAGCAGAAGCGATGCGACGACGGCCGGCGCGATCGTCACCGGCACCGGCGGCGGGCCGGGCGGTCCCGGAGGCGCCAGGAAGGTCAGGAACCAGCGCGCGATCGCGGCATCGAGGATCGAGACCGCGGCGAGCAGCATCAGGCGCTTGTGAATCTCGGGTCTGCGCGTGTTCACGATCCCCAGCACGAACACGATGGCGAAGAATGCAATCCCGCTCATCGGCACGATCGAGAAGCCGATGCCGGCCTCTTTCTGCCCGAGCGCGGCGGAGTGCTGCATCACGTGCACGGAAGCGAGGAAGCCGAAGATCGTCATCGCGGTGGCGAGCGACACGCCGGCGATGCCGAGCGAACGGTGATTGACCACGCGCCCCGAGGCCGCGAGCCAGGTCTGAAGCACGAAATAGACAGACCAGGTGAAGAACAAGAGTCCGTGAAAGTGAATCACGGGGCTTGCGGACAGCGTCCGGTTGGCGAGCGGAACCCAATAGGTCGGTGCGAAGCCGAGAAATGCGGTGGCCGCGCAGGCCAGGGCCATATGCAGATAGAAATATCGCGCAGGCGACGCATCTCGCGCGCGTACACGACGGTCGTCGGTCAGAGTCGTCATCAGGAATGAGTCTGGGAAGGTGGGGTTTGGTTCAAACCGTCGTCGTCCCGGACAAGCTCGATCTAGGCGTGCTTGTCCGGGACGACACTGGAGTTTGTAGCTTCCGCTAGCCTCATCCCCCCGCGCTCAATTCTGCGCGATCGAGCTCCTCTTCGAGCCGGTGGAAGGCATCGTCGCCGATCACTTCGGTGGCGCGAAGGTCGAAGATCGATTTGCGCGCGGCCGCGATGGCGCGGCGGCGCAGGGGGTCGGCGGGCAGCTCGCCATTGGCGATGCCGCCGTTGGGATCGCTCCCGGCCTGCATCAGGATGGCGCGATATTCGAGCCGCAGGATCTCCGCCTCCTCCGACGGATCGCTCTCGATCGCATCGAGCGCGGCGCGATAGGCGACGGCGCGAGCGCGCGCGACCTCGGTGCCGACGGGATCGTCGTCCCTGAGGCCGAACGCCAGGATCAGCGGCCGCAGCGTCAGGCCCTGGATCACCAGCGATCCCAGCACCACCGCAAAGGCGATGAAGACGATGAAGTCGCGATACGGGAAGTTCTCCGGCAAGGCGAAAGCGGTGGCGAGCGTGACGAGGCCGCGCATGCCGCACCAGGAGATGATGAGACCGCCTTTGGGCGAAGCGACGGCCCTGGGGTCGTTCGGATGATAGATCCCCTGCGCGACCAGCACTCGCAGGGTCGTGCGATAGAACGTCACCCAGGCGAGGCGCACCAGGATCACCGTCAGCAGGATCCAGGCCGCGGCCACGCAATATTCCCAGCGCACGTCCGCATCGAGCCGCGTCCAGATCGGCCGCATCTGCATGCCGATCAGCATGAAGGCGAGCACGTTGAGCACGAACACCATGGTTTCCCACACCGCATAAGACGGCACCCGCAGCCGTGCCGGCATGCGCGCCCCCGCCGTACGCGCCATGGTGATGGCGTAGACGACGATGGTGAGAATGCCGGACAGGCCGAGATGCTCCGCGGCGATCCAGACCATGAAGGTGGTGGCGAATTGCACGATGATCGCGCTCGGTGCTTCCTTGACCCGCTCCAGGAGCAGCGGGATGATGTAGCCCGCGAGCAGGCCGGCGACGACGCTGCCGACCAGTGCCAGCGCCATCGTCGGCGCGACCTGGCTCCAGGTCAGATGCTCGGTGGCGATGGCACCGACCGCGATGCGGTAGATCAGAAGCGCACTCGCGTCGTTGAGCAGGCTTTCGCCTTCCAGGACTTTCACCATGCGGTGGGGCAACTTGACCTGGCTCAGGATCGCGACCGCAGCGGCCGCATCGGGCGGTGCCACGATGGCGCCGAGCGCGACCGCGGCGGCCCACGGCATATCGGGCATCAGCCGATGCGCGACGAAGGCGACGCCGGCCGTGGTCAGGCCGACCGCGGCGACGACCAGGGTCGAGACCGGAACCCAATTGTTGCGCAGATCGCGCAGCGAGGTGTCGAAGGCGGCATCGAGCAGGACCGGTGCGACAAAAAGCGCCAAGGCCAGGTCCGGCTCCAGTGTCCAGGACGGGCTGGACGGCACGAAGGCGATCAGCGCGCCGCCGATGGCGAGAAAGGTCGGGTAGGGGACCTTGATCCGCCGCGCCAGCGCCGATAAGGCAACGGCGCCGAGCAGAAGCGCGATGATCCATTCGAATGTCGACACGATGATCCCCGAAGCCGGTTTGCGCGGCGCCACAAGCTAGCACCAATCCGGCCGTATGACGGATAGTACGGCCGCGAGGCAAGACTTAAGGCAAGACTTAAGGCAAGGCTCAAGGCAAGACCGAAAGCAGACGTCCGACAGCAACGAGCATGCGTTTTCGAAAACTCATTCAATCGTCAGGTGCCGTATTGTTTTGCGCGCTGTCGCTCAATGCCGCCCGGGCTGCGACCGGCGGTGAGCCGGCTGCGGTGATACAGGTCGATGTCGCCTCATGCCTCGCGGCGACCGCGGCGGACGACATGGACAAGGCCGCCACGGCCTGTGCCGCCGTGATCGACAATGAGAAGACGGCGAAGGGCGATCTGATCAAGGCACTGATCGCGCGCGCGGCGCTCTATGCGCGGCACGATCAGGTCGATCGCGCCATCGCCGACGACAGCCGCGCCCTTTTGCTCGACCCCGGGCTCGCGGACATCTGGAATGCGCGCGGCGAGCTCTGGCTGAAGAAGGGCGACAAGCCCAAGGCGGTGCAGGATTTCGGCGCGGCGCTGAAGATCGACCCGAACCACGAGAAGGCCAAGGCCAATCACAAGGCGATGGCGCGCGAGCTGGAGCGGATCGGCGCGCAGATGGCGGTCGCCGGCAAGCCCAGCTTCAATTGCAGGCGTGCGGCCCGAGCGGTGGAGAAGGCGATCTGCGGCAACCGCGAGCTCGCCGATCTCGACCGCGAGATCTTCGCCTCCAATGCCCGGGTGATCCGGGAGGCGCGCAATCCGGCAGAAGCAAAGAACCTCCAGCGCGAGCAGGACGAGTTTATCGCCCGCCGCAATGCAGGGTACGGCCGGCCAGGATACGATCTGAAGAAGGCGATGCAGGAGCGACTGCAGCGACTGAATGGCGTGGACGGGCATTGACGATTCTTCGCCTCTCCCCGCGTGCGGGAAGAGGCCGGAATTAGCGTCACCCTCACCCCACCCTCTCCCGTAAGAACGGGGCGAGGGAGTACACGGGCCCGTGCGTCCCTGACAGGCCCGATTTGAACCCACCCTCTTTCTGCCGCGACAACGGTGAGAACCCGACGCCACGGAGCCTATGCCATGTGCGGCACGCATTCTTCCGCGCAAGCGCCTTCGCTTGCCAAAACCTCGCTTCGCGCCCTTCTTCTCGGGGCGGCGATGAGCCTCGTCCTTGCAGCCCCTGCCTCGGCGGGCACCGATTGCGTGATGGGCAGCAAGGCTGCTCCCGCGGAGCTGATCCCGGCCTGCACCGTCATCATCGACCAGAGCGCAAGCCCCGCGTCCGACCGCGCCGCGGCGCTGCTGGTTCGCGCCGACGCCAATGCCCGGACTTCGGGCGGCCTCACGCAAGCCCTGCGGGACATCGACCGCGCCATCGCAATCGACGGCAAGAATGCAAGGGCCTGGCGCCTGCGCGGCGACCTCTTGCGCGAGGCCGGCGGCGATCTCAACCGCGCGGCGGCGGATCTGAGCAAGGCGATCGAGCTCGATCCGCATGATGCGGAGGCTTACGAGCTGCGCGGTGTCGTGTACACCACCCAGCGCAGGCTTGACCGTGCGCTCGCCGATTACGACCAGGCGATCAAGCTGAAGCCGGATGATGCACAGGCATGGTCCGACCGCGGCGTGAACTACTATCTCGGCGGCGACAACGAGAAGGCGATCAAGGATCTCAGCGAGGCGCTGCGGCTCGATCCCAACCGTCCGCGCACCTACACCAACCGCGGCGCGGCATACAAGAAGCTCGGCCAGCTCGACAAGGCAGTGGCCGACGACGGCGAGGCGATCAGGCTCGATCCGAAGGTGCCCGAATATTTTGACAATCGCGGGCTCACCTATGCCGCCATGAAAGAGTACGACAAGGCGATCGCCGATTACGACCAGGCGCTGCGCCTCGCGCCCCGGCCGAACTTCTTCACCAACCGCGGCGATTCCTATCAGTTCAAGGGTGAGTTCGGAGCGGCGCTCAGCGACTACGACGCTGCGCTGAAGCTCGATCCGAATTTCGCGCAGACCTACAACAACCGCGCCGTGCTCTACAAGAAGATGGGCGAGCGCAAGAAGGCGCTGGCCGATTACGAGACGGCGCTCAAGCTCGATCCCGGTAACGAGAATGCTGCCAACGGCCGCCGCAGCATGATCGCGGAGATCGCGAAATTCGGCGGTGAGCCGCCGCGGGCGCTGAATGCGGCGTCCGGCAATGGTCCGTCCTTCGAATGCGCGACGGCCAGGCGCGAGGTCGAGAAGGTGATCTGCGCCGATCCGCAGCTGGGCGTGCTCGACCGCCAGATCGCCGAGACCTACGAGCGCGTGCTGAAATCGGCGGGCAAGCGCTCGGCCGGCGAGCTGCGCAAGACCCAGCGCGATTTCCTTAGCCTCCGCAACGTCAGCTTCGGCCGGCCGGGCTATGATCTGAGGAAGGTCATGCAGGACCGGTTGCAGAAGCTGAACGCGGCGGAGAGCTGAGGAGCGTTGGAGAAGCCGAAGTCGCGCGGCGGGCTCGCTCACCTCTCCCGCTGGCGGGAGAGGTCGCCGCGATCGAAGAGCGCGGCGGGTGAGGGCTTTCTCCTCTTGGAGACTTCCTGCTAAAGCCTCGGGCAATCCCGACGCGGGGGCACCCCCACCCCAGCCCTCCCCCGCAAGCGGGAGAGGGAGCGCAGCGCCGATGCGGCAGCAATTGCGTCTCCACCAAAAGGCCCATCCTTTTCAGCTTGAACCGCGGCCCGTTCCCGGGAAAATACCTCTCAAACAAGGCCGGCACTTGATCCGGGTCATGGCGGGACAACCCGTCCTGCCGCAAGGTTCAAGGTCAGGCCAATAAAGGTAACGGGAGCGCGGGAATGAACATCCAGGGCAAGAGCAATTACCACGAGGTCCATGCCCGCTCGCTGGCCGACCCCGAAGGCTTCTGGGCCGAGGCGGCGAAGGAGATCGACTGGATCGAGCCGCCCAAATCGATCTTCGACCCCTCGCAGGGAACCTATGGCCGCTGGTTCACGGGGGGCGTCGTCAATACCTGCTACAACGCGCTCGACCGCCATGTCGAAGGCGGCCGCGCCGACCAGGTCGCGCTGATCCACGATTCACCGTTGGCGGGCAGCGTCACCAAATTCACCTATGCCGAACTGCTGAACGAGGTGCAGGCGCTCGCCGCCATCATGCAGGATTTCGGCGTCGCCAAGGGCGATCGCGTCATCCTTTATATGCCGATGGTGCCGGAGGCCGTGGTCGCGATGCTCGCCTGCGCGCGGATCGGTGCGGTGCACTCGGTGGTGTTCGGCGGCTTTGCCGCGAAGGAGCTTGCCACCCGCATCGACGATGCGCAGCCGAAACTCATTCTCTCCGCAAGCTGCGGCATCGAGCCCGGCCGCATCGTGCAGTACAAGCCGCTGCTTGACGAGGCGATCAGGCTTGCCGGCAGCAAGCCGAAGGCCTGCATCGTGCTGCAACGTCCGCAGCTCACTTGCGACCTGGCCCCGGGCCGGGACTACGATTGGGCGAGCCTGCGCCGCAAGGCGATGAACGACGGCAAGAAGGCCGCATGCGCGGCTGTTGCCGCGACCGATCCGCTCTACATCCTCTACACCTCGGGCACCACGGGCATCCCGAAGGGCGTCGTGCGCGACAATGGCGGCCATCTCGTCGCGGTGAAATGGTCGATGTTCAACCTCTATGGCGTCAAGCCCGGCGAGGTGTGGTGGTGCGGCTCCGACATCGGCTGGGTGGTCGGCCACAGCTACATCGTCTACGGCCCGCTGCTGCACGGCGCGACGACGATCATGTATGAGGGCAAGCCGGTCGGCACGCCCGACGCCGGCGCGTTCTGGCGCGTGATCGCCGAGCACAAGGCGGTCGCGTTCTTCACTGCGCCGACCGCGTTCCGCGCGATCCGGAAAGATGATCCGGAAGGAAAGTTCATCCGGCAATACGACCTGTCGAAATTCCGCACCCTGTTCCTCGCCGGCGAGCGTGCCGATCCGCCGACGGTCGAATGGGCGGAGCAGCAGCTGAAGGTGCCGGTGATCGACCATTGGTGGCAGACCGAGACCGGCTGGTGCATCGCCGGCAATCCGGTCGGGCTCGGCATGCTGCCGGTGAAGCACGGCTCGCCGACGGTGCCGATGCCGGGCTACCAGGTCGACGTGGTCGACGAGGCGGCAAAGCCGGTCGGGCCCAACATCATGGGCTCGATCGTCATCAAGCTGCCGATGCCGCCGGGGTGTCTGCCGACGCTGTGGAATCAGGATGCGCGCTTCAGGGAGGCTTATCTCAGCGAATTCCCCGGCTATTACAAAACCTCGGATGCCGGTTACAAGGATGAGGACGGCTATGTCTTCGTCATGGGCCGCACCGACGACATCATCAACGTCGCCGGCCATCGGCTCTCCACCGGCGGCATGGAGGAGATCCTGGCCTCGCATCCCGATGTTGCCGAATGTGCCGTGCTTGGCGTCAAGGATGCGATCAAGGGCGAGGTGCCCTGCGGTTTCCTGGTGCTCAAGGCCGGCGTGAAGCGTGCGCCCGCCGAGATCGAGAAGGAGATCGTCGCGCTGGTGCGCGACAAGCTCGGCCCGGTCGCGGCCTTCAAGCTCGCCATCACCGTCGGCCGCCTGCCCAAGACGCGCTCCGGCAAGATTCTGCGCGGCACCATCAAGAAGATCGCCGACGGCGAGTCCTGGACCATGCCGGCGACGATCGAGGATCCCAAGACGCTCGACGAGATCGGGGAGGCGCTGAAGGGGCGGGTGTGAGGTTTGCTCTGGCGGTGATGCCGGTGAGACGCAGCGCTGCCGCATCACCTTCCGCTGTCATCGCCCGCGCAGGAGGGCGATCCAGTACTCCGCAGCAGCAGTTGTGACCCCATTCCCGCCGCGGCGTACTGGATGCCCCGCCTTCGCGGGGCATGACAGCGTGCCAGGGACTTACAATCTCCTCATTCCGCGCTAAACAGGGCCGGCCAACAGGGGACCTCGTATGCCACTCGCCGCCGCGCCGCGCCTCCTTGCAGCTGTGCTGCTCGCCACTGCTCTCTCCGCCTGCTCCGCGCGCCACCAGAATGCGGTGGCGGTGGGCGGCGACGACGACGATGCGGTCTGCCAGAGCCGGGGCTATGCGCAGGGCTCGCCGGAATACGTGGCCTGCCGCAAGGATCGCGACGTCCAGCGCAACGCCGCCACCGCGCGTGCCGATCGCCGCCAGCGCGACCTCGGCGAATACATGCTGAACCATCCCGAGCGGCCCTGAGGGGGGCGGCATTATCCTGCCGCGCCGCGCACCCCGCATTCGTGACTTCCGTGACAGATCTGCAACGCCGCGGCCAAATCGGGGCGGCCTCTGGCTGAATTGATCGAAGTCAAATCCTTCAGCGCCCCCTTTCTGCTCTGACGCTCATGTCGCGCAACGACGCGCGAGTGAAGGCTGAAGGGGATTGAAATGCAGAGAACGACAAGAAACCTGGCGCGGCTTGCGACGGTTGGCGCGATGCTCGCGGGCACGTTTGCATCGGTGCAGGCTGCCGATCTGCCGGTCTACAAGAAGGCGCCGCCGCCGGTGGAGGCGTTCAATCCGTGGATGGTGCGTCTGCGCGTGCTCGGCGTGTTGCCGGATGCCGGCGGCTCGACCGTCAACGTGGCGGGCGTGCCCTCGCTGTCCTCGCCGAATTCCGGCCTTTCGATCAGCGACCAGGTCGTCCCCGAGCTCGACATCAGCTACTTCTTCACCAGGAACATCGCGGCCGAACTGATCCTGGGCGTGACCCGGCACTCGATCAGCGGCACCGGCTCGCTCGCCAACCTGCCGATTGGCAAGACCACGCTGCTGCCGCCGACGCTGACGCTGCAATATCACTTCGACCAGTTCGGCGCGTTCAAGCCGTATGTCGGCGCCGGCGTGAACTACACCGTGTTCTTCAACAATTCCGCGGCCAATGCGCCTGCCGCAATCGCCGGTCCGCCCGCGATCGTCGCCACCACCACCAATTTGCATGTCAGCAACGCCTTCGGCGGCGCCGTGCAGTTCGGCTTCGACTACATGATCGACCGGCACTGGGGTCTCAACGTCGACGTCAAGAAGCTCTGGCTGCGTCCGGATTACAGCGCCACCGTCTCCGGCCTGCCGGTCACCGGCACCGCGCATATCGATCCGTGGCTGGTCGGCGCGGGCGTGACGTACAAGTTCTGAGGGGCGTTGCTTGGAGACAAGCTGTGGCCGCAGCCGACCCTGCGCTCCCTCCCCCCTTGTGGGGGAGGGCGGGGGAGAGGGGTGGTCCAGGAAAAGGTGCGAGAGACTTGCGCGCGATGCTCTTGAGCTGATCGAGGGTGTCCCCGTGGGAACCCCTCTCCCTAACCCTCCCCCACAAGGGCAGGGGAATCGCATATGGGTTTTGTCTAGCTATTGCATTGGAAGGCAAGACGGATTCTGAAGACGACTCCCGGAAGACGGAGGGGGTCGGATGCAGAAGTTCAGAAAGGCCTTTCGGCGGTTGCCGGACCCGCGCGCGGACAATGCCCGGCATGATCTGCTGGAAGTACTGTTCATCGCGTTGGCGGCGACGTTGTGCGGGGCGGATTCGTGCTCGGACATGGCGGACTTCGGACAGTCGAAGGAGGAGTTGTTGCGGCTCTTCCTTCGCCTGGAACATGGCATCCCGAGCCACGATACGTTCAGCCGGGTGTTTCGTCTGCTCAAGCCGCAAGCCTTC
>NZ_JACIHD010000010.1:0-274562 GCF_014198235.1 Bradyrhizobium sp. ERR14
CGGATCGCGCTTCCCTCCGGCGTAAAATCAAGCGCGCTGGCTGGGACAACGCATTCCTCTTGGCCACCCTCAGCCATATGCGATAGCCCTGCCCTTGTGGGGGAGGGCTAGGGAGGTGGGTAGCCCAGGAAAAGGGGCCGGTTGTTGACGATGCATCGGGCCTGTGCGCGACGGTAAGAGTCCCCGTGTGGCACCCCCCTCCCTGCCCCTCCCCCACAAGGGGGGAGGGAACGGAGAGAGCAACGCTGTCCGCTGAACTGGACTTGAATCCATCGTGTCTAGTTGCCCGAACGACACATCGGGCCGGCTGCCTGCACAGACAGGCCTGAGGCGCCGTTGACATCCGCCGACCTGTCGCGCGATGTTACATTGTAACGTCGCGACGTCAGGGAATTGATGTGCCGCGACGTGGGGTGGCTTTTCCAGATGAAGTGGTTCCGGTCGAATATCAGGCACGGCGCCCGGCTCGCGTTGTTCGCGATACTGGTGCAGTTCGCGCTGACGTTCGGGCACAGCCACTGGTTCGCGCAGGCCGCGCCGCTTGCCCAGGCCTCGCTCCAGCAGACCGACAGCGCCAAAGGTGCCGCGATCGACCGCGCCGCGGTCCAGAAGCAATCGCCCGCCGCTCCCGACCGCGAGCATCAGGGCGAGGACAATTGCGCGATCTGCGCCGTCGTCGCGATGGCGGGCACCGTCATATCGGCAACGCCGCCCGTGCTGCTGCTGCCGCAGGCGATCGAGCTGCTCCACCGCACCACTGATGCCGAATTTCTCCATCTGAAATCGGCCGGCACGGCGTTCCAGCCGCGCGCCCCTCCCGCGTCCTGACTCTCAACATCGCTTGATCACGCCCGGGCTCGCCGCGCATCGGCAAATACCCGGGAGAAGTTGAAGTCGAATTCCGTCGCGCCGCGACGGCAGGCCGCCTCCCGATCAAAAGATCATCACGCGGACGGCGCCTGAATGGAATCAGGACCATGTCATTCAAATTGCGACGCGCGCAGCGTCTTGGCGGAGCAAGCCTGCTCCTGCTCGGCGCTGCCGCCACGCCTGCTTTCGCCCAAACGCCTGCGCAAGACAAATCGTCGACCGAGATCCCCGCCGTCACCGTGACGGCGCCGAGCCCCATCGTGCGCAGAGCGGTGGTGCCGTCGCGCAATCCGGGCCGCGGCACGCGGACTGCGCGAGTGCGCAGCCGCCAACAAGCGGCGGAAGCAGAGCCGGCGGCCGCCGTGCCCGCCGCGCCTCAGCAGGGTGTGCTGCCTATTGTGACCAACCAGTTCGCGACGGTCACGGTGGTGCCGAACGAGGAGATCCGCCGCGAGGGCGGCGGCCAGCTCGGCGATCTCCTGTTCTCCAAGCCGGGCATCACCGGCTCGAGCTTCGCGCCCGGCGCATCCAGCCGGCCGATCATCCGGGGTCTCGACGTCAACCGCGTCGGCATCGTCGAGAACGGCACCAATTCGAGCGGCGCGTCCGATCTCGGCGAGGATCATTTCGTCCCGATCGATCCGCTTGCGACCAACCAGATCGAAGTGGTGCGCGGGCCCGCCGCGCTGCGCTACGGCTCGACCTCGATCGGCGGCGTCGTCAGTGCCACCAACAACCGGATTCCGGATGCGGTGCCGAACTGCGCGCCGTCATTCCAGGCTTACGGCCTGCCGACCAAGGCGCCGCTCGCGACCGCCGCGACCTCGCCTTGCGTCACAGCCGAGACCCGCACCGCGTTCTCTTCGGTCGATCGCGGCGTCGAAAGCGGCGTGCTGCTCGACACCGGCGGCGGCAATTTCGCGTTCCACGCCGACGCCTATGGCCGCACGACCTCGGACTATTCCATCCCGAGCTACCCCTATCTGAACGATCAGTCGCGCCCCGTGAACGGCCGCCAGCCGAACTCGGCGACGCGCTCGGACGGCGCCTCGATCGGCGGGTCCTATTTCTTCCAGGGCGGCTATATCGGCGCATCGATCACGCAGAACGACTCGCTCTACCACATCCCCGGCATCGACGGCGCCGACCACCGCACGCGGATCGACGGCCACCAGACCAAGATCAACGTCAAGGGCGAGTATCATCCCGACGCCGCCGCGATCGACGCCGTCCGCTTCTGGGCCGGCGCGACCGATTACCGCCACAACGAGATCGGCCTTGCCGATCCCGCCGACCTCAACAGCGACGGCATCAGGCAGACCTTCACCAACAAGGAGCAGGAAATCCGCACCGAGGTGCAGCTGATGCCGTTCAACGCGCGCTTCGCCGAAGTGACGACGGCGCTGGGCTTCCAGGTCGGGCATCAGGAATTGAGCGCGCCGAGCCCGGACAATCCCGGCACGCTGTTCAACGGGCTGTGGGACCCCAACAACAGCACGCGCGTTGCCGGTTACGCCTTCAACGAGTTCAAGTTCACGGAGGCGACGCGGGCGCAGATCGCCGGCCGCATCGAGCATGTCGAGCTGCACGGCACGACGCCGGACTTCCCGGCCGACTATTTGCCCGACGGCACGCCGCAGGCGGCGATCGCGCGCAATCCGTCCTTCACGCCCAAGAGCGGCAGCATCGGCCTGCTGCAGGATCTGCCGGGCGGCATGGTCGGCAGCATCACCGCGCAATATGTCGAGCGCGCGCCGAAGGCGGCCGAGCTGTTTTCACGCGGCGGCCATGACGCGACTGCGACCTTCGACATCGGCAATCCCAACCTCACCATCGAGACCGCCAAATCGGTCGAACTCGGCGTGCGCAAGGCGACGGGGCCGTTCCGCTTCGAAGCGACCGTCTACTACACGCATTTCGACAATTTCATCTATCGCCGCCTCACCGGCGTGTCCTGCGATGACGACTTTGCCTCCTGCGGCACGCCGGGCGCCGAGCTGAACCAGGCGGTGTATTCGCAGCGCAATGCCAATTTCCGCGGCGGTGAATTCCAGTCGCAGCTCGACGTCGGCGCGTTCCAGGGCGGCATCTGGGGCATCGAGAACCAGCTCGACGTGGTCCGCGCCACCTTCAGCGACGGCACCAACGTGCCGCGCATTCCGCCGGTGCGGATGGGCGGCGGCGTGTTCTGGCGCGACGACAACTGGCTGATGCGCGTCAACCTCTTGCACGCCTTCGCGCAGAACAACATCGCCGTGATCGCCGAGACGCCGACGGCGGGCTACAATCTGTTGAAGGCCGAGGTCAGCTACAAGACCAAGCTCGACCGCAACTGGTTCGGCGCGCGCGAGATGATGGCCGGCATCGTCGGCAACAATCTCCTCAACGAGAACATCCGCAACTCCGTATCCTACACCAAGGACGAGGTGTTGATGCCCGGCATCGGCGTGCGTGCGTTCGCGAACTTCAAGTTCTGACGGTGATCAAGCCGGGGCCCGCGGGCCCCGGCAACGACGGAGTGTCAGGCGCGGCCGCGCGCGTCATTGACAGCATCGTAGCCCGGATGGAGCGCAGCGAAATCCGGGGCGGTGCATCTGTAGCGAGAGGTTTCCCGGATTGCGCTGCGTTCCATCCGGGCTACGAACTACGCGTCAGCCGTTTCTCGAAGCGCCACTGATCCACAGGGAAAGGCCCCTTCGAGGTTTCCGACATCATCACGAAGGTGCCGGCGTTGCGCCAGCCGCTCTTCTCGTAGAACCGGGCGGCCCGCATGTTGCCGACCGCGCAGGCGAGCCACGCCAGCTCCACACCACGCGCGGCGAGCCGTGCTTCCGCATCGGCGATCAGCGCCGCAGCCACGCCTGTCCCGTGGGCGGTTGGCGACACGAAGAGCTGGTACAGTTCGTCGCTCTTGAGGGCGCACAAGCCGAGCGGCGCACCGGAGGGGCCGACGACGCAGATATCGACAAGCATGACCGCGAGGCGATCGCGAAAGCTCGCCAGCGTGCGGAGGCGGACCAGTTCGGGCGGCGCAAGATGCGCATGCGACCCGTGCCAGGCATCGTGCCACAGCTGCGCGAGGTGGTCGATCTCCGTGGAATCAGCTGGACGCACCTGCATTGGCGATACTCCGTATGAGCCTCGTAGCCCGGATGAGCGAAGCGACATCCGGGGGCGGTGCATCTGCATCGACAGGTTTCCCGGATATCGCTTCGCTCATCCGCGCTACAGGCTACGAACCTGACGCCTACCCTGCCCGCGCCTTGCTCCAGTCCGGGCCGACCGGGCCCGACACGCCTTCGAAGGCGCCATCGACGAGCTCGAACACCAGGATGCGGGCGGCGTCGACGGGACCCGGCATGGTAACGCGGCCCTTCGGGACCGGCTTGAAGCCGACACGGCTGTAATAGGGCTCGTCGCCGACCAGCAGCACCAGGCGGTGACCTTTCGCCTTCGCGTCCTTTAGCGCGCGCTCCATCAGCAGACGGCCGACACCGCGGCCGCGGAACGGCGGCTCGACCGTCAGCGGGCCGAGCAACAGCGCCGGCGTATCGCCGACCAGCACCGGCAATTGCCTGACCGAGCCGACCAGCAGCGTGCCGATGCGCGCGGTGAAGGACAATTCGAGCAGATGGTCGACGTGCTCGCGGATCCGGTAGGCGCTGAGCACGAAGCGGCCGGGACCGAAGGTACGTTCGTGCAGCCGCTCGATCGACTGGGCATCGCCGGCGGCTTCAGGGAGGATGGTCAGTGAGAGATCGGTCATGTCAATTCGCGGGATAGCACCTGAACGCAGCGCGGTCCATCGGGCAGGGACCGCGCTCAGCTCCTTTTCGAGGTCGAGGGGAGGTGTTCCGAAACCCTCGGCTTGCATTCGTTCAACGACATCTCCTGATGCATCAGCACAGGCCGACCTCAGCGCCACGTCGCAATCATTGGCCGGCCGTCCAGCACTTCCGCGATCCGCAGCCGCGTCCCTCGGGTGGTGCCGTCGGGCAGCGCCGTGAGCGCGAAGAACCCGCACTCGACGATCTCGCGGTTGGGCTCGGGCTGGCGGTCCTGCCTGAACTGCCTGACGACGTAGACCGCGACGTGGTCGCGGCGGGAAACATGGCTGTTGAGGAAGATGCCGTGCAGCACGGCCTCGCCGGTGAGGTCGATATCGCCCTCCTCCTTGAGCTCGCGCCGCATCGCCTGCTCCATGCTCTCGCCGTGATCGACGCCGCCGCCGGGCAGGTACCAGCCGCTGACATAGCTGTGCCTGACCAGAAACACCCGATTCTCGGCATCCAGCACCACGGCGCGGACGCCGAGCGTCATGCCGCGGACGATGAGGAAATAGGCGTGGAAGACTCGCCGCAGCAGCGGCTCGAATTTTCGTCGAATGCGGTCCAGACGATCTCCCATCAGGCTTCCTTGAGGCCGCTGTCCCGGCGCCGCTTGCACAGTCCCCGCGACCTTGCCATTACAACGGAGCAATAGCGAGGCAATCGCACGCCATGACTCCCAACACGCTGGCCCCCTTCACGCTCGCCCATCTGTCCGATCCTCATCTAGCGCCGTTGCCGAAACCGCGGCTGATCGAGCTCGCCGGCAAGCGCGTGCTCGGCTACGTCAACTGGACGCGTAACCGCCACAAGTACCAGCGCCGCGAGGTGCTCGATGCGCTGGTCGCCGACATGAAGGCGCAGGCGCCCGACCACATCGCGGTGACGGGCGATCTCGTCAACCTCGCGCTGGAAGCCGAGTTCGCCCCTGCCCGCGCCTGGCTCGAAGGCGTCGGCCCGCCCGACCGCGTCACCACGATTCCCGGCAATCACGACGCCTATGTCCGCGCCACCTCGCATCGCTTCGGCGAGACGTTTGCGCCCTATCTCGCCGGCGACGACGGCGGCATCGGCTTTCCATCCGTGCGCCGGCGCGGGCCGCTCGCGCTGATCAGCCTGTCCACGGCGGTGCCGACCCTGCCGCTGATGGCGACGGGCACGCTCGGCCGCGATCAGCTCGACTCGCTTGCAGCAATGCTCGAACGGCTCGCGGCCGAGGACGTCTTTCGCGTGCTGCTGGTGCATCATCCTCTGAAGTCCGATGCGCGGCAGAAGCGGATGACCGATTCGGCTGCGCTGCTGACGCTGCTCAAGCGCCACGGCGTCGAGCTGATCCTGCACGGGCACGACCACATTCATTCGACGATGTGGTTCGAGGGTCCCAACGGCAACATTCCCGCGCTCGGCGTGCCCTCCGCCTCCGCGCTCGCGCACGGGCGCTACCCGGCCGCGGCCTACAACCTTTTCAGAATCGAGAAGGACAATGCCGGCTGGCGCTGCGAGCAGACGGTGCGGAGCCTCGGGGCGGGATTTCAGATGGGGCAGATCAAGCATGTGAGGCTGATCTAGTTCGATGTCATTGCGGGGCGCGCGATGCGCGAGCCCGGAATCCATCGGGCCGCAGAATTGGTGGATGAATGGATTCCGGACTCGCGCCTTTGGCGCGCCCCGGAATGACGGCGGAGAATACCTCACCAGCTCCGCAGGGCCGCCAACAGGGCGAGGCCGAACAAGGCGGCGGCGCCGAGCACGAAGCCGAACACGAACGGCCACAGGCGCGAGCGGCGCGGCGGCGGCGCGACTGCGGGCTTTGGTTCGGGCGGGACCACCATCGCGTGCTCGCGCTCGACCATGCGGCGCGCGACATAATCGGTGACGGCCTCGACGATGACGGCGGTGTCGTGCGATTCGGCGAGCACGATGCGGCCAAAGCGGGTATCCTGGACGAAGCGGTACATCCGCTTGTCACGGCCCATCACGATGTGGGCAACGACATCGATCCAGAGTCTGGGCGTATCGCCCTGGCTGATGCCGCGGTCAAACAGATCGATCCTATCGGGCACCTGCGCGAACAGGGGATCGAGCGCGTCGTTGAGGATCTCGAGCCGCGCCACCTCGGCGTCCCTGAGATCGACGACGACGCCGGTCCGATCGGCCGCCTCGATCCGCGCGCGCAGCAGCGCATCGCGCAGCCGCACCGGGCGTGGCTGGCCGGGATGGGTCCCGCTGGTTTCGGGCTCTGACATTGTCGGCCTCGTCCTCGACTTTCCTCCATTAACCTATCAGCAACCTTGAGGCCCGCAAAGGGTCCATAATTCCAGATACTTACGGCACCCACAGGCGATTGACCTGTGCCAAAAACAGACGATCCCACCCAGGCAGAGCCTAGATGGGACCATCCGTCCTTGGACGTCTTCTTAATTCAGGTCGACACCAGGCCCTTTAGGCCGAGACGCGCGACGGCTCTTCCACGATGGAGAAGCGGACGCCGGCCTTGTGGCGGTTCTCTTCCGAGACCGTGCGCCAGGCATCCTCGGCCTCCTTGCGGGTCTTGAACGGACCCTGCACCTGGGCCGAGCCTTCCACGAGCTTGTGGAAGTTCATCGAACCGAACTCACCGCCGATCACCCAGAAATTGCTGCCTTTGGTCATTGTCAGTCTCCTGTCCAATAGCGTGCTGTGTTAGCCGAACTGGTTCATGGTGTTGTGGACGCCGCCCGCCTTCAGGGCAGCCTCGCCGGCGAAATATTCCTTGTGGTCGTCGCCGATGTCGGAGCCGGCCATGTTCTGGTGCTTGGCGCAGGCGATGCCCTGACGGATCTCGGCGCGCTGGACGTTCTTGACGTAGCCGAGCATGCCCTGGTCGCCGAAATATTCCTTCGCCAGATTGTCGGTCGAGAGCGCCGCCGTGTGATAGGTCGGCAACGTGATCAGGTGATGGAAGATGCCGGCACGCTTGGCCGAATCCGCCTGGAAGGTGCGGATGCGCTCGTCGGCTTCCTGCGCCAGCGGCGTATCGTCGTATTCCGGCTTCATCAGCTCGGCACGGTTGTACTTGCTGACGTCCTTGCCGGCTTCCTTCATCGCGTCGTAGACCTGCCAACGGAAGTTCAGCGTCCAGTTGAAGGACGGCGAGTTGTTGTAGGCGAGCTTCGCGTTCGGGACCACCTTGCGGATGCGATCGACCATCTTGGCGATCTGCTCGATATGCGGCTTCTCGGTCTCGATCCAGAGCAGGTCCGCGCCGTTCTGCAGCGAAGTGATGCTGTCGAGCACGCAGCGGTCTTCGCCGGTACCCGGGCGGAACTGGTAGAGGTTCGAGGGCAGCCGCTTCGGACGCATCATCTTGCCGTTGCGGTTGATGATGACGTCGCCGTTGCGGGCGTTCTCCGCGGTGATTTCCTCGCAATCCAGGAAGCTGTTGTACTGGTCGCCGATGTCACCGGGCTTGTGGCTGACGGCGATCTGCTGCGTCAGGCCGGCGCCGAGCGAGTCGGTGCGGGTCACGATGACGCCGTCTTCGACGCCGAGCTCGAGGAAGGCGTGGCGGCAGGCGCGGATCTTCGCGATGAACACTTCGTGCGGCACGGTGACCTTGCCGTCCTGGTGGCCGCACTGCTTCTCGTCCGAGACCTGGTTCTCGATCTGCAGCGCGCAGGCGCCCGCTTCGATCATCTTCTTGGCGAGCAGATAGGTCGCCTCGGCGTTACCGAAGCCGGCGTCGATGTCGGCGATGACGGGGACGACATGGGTCTGGAAGTTGTCGATCTTCTCGATCAGCTCCTTCTCGCGGGTCTTGTCGCCTTCCTTGCGCGCCTTGTCGAGCAGACGGAAGATGTCGTTGAGCTCGCGCGAGTCGGCCTGGCGCAGGAAGGTGTAGAGCTCCTCGATCAGCGCCGGCACCGAAGTCTTCTCGTGCATCGACTGGTCGGGCAGCGGGCCGAACTCGGAGCGCAGCGCCGCGATCATCCAACCCGAGAGATAGAGGTAGGTGCGATCGGTCTTGCCGCCGAAGTGCTTCTTGACCGAGATCAGCTTCTGCTGGGCGATGAAGCCGTGCCAGCAGCCGAGCGACTGGGTGTACTTGGTGGGGTCGTTGTCATAGGCGGCCATGTCGGCCCGCATCAAGGCGGCGGTGTAGCGGGCGACGTCGAGACCGGTCCTGAAGCGGTTCTGCAGGCGCATGCGTGCGACGGCCTCGGCCGTCACCCCGTTCCAGGTCGGCTGGGTCTTGAGGAGCGCCTGGGCCGCCTCGACCTCGTTCTGATACGAACCCGGGCCCTGAAGGGTGCTGATGCCGCGCGGCTGGTAGTTCATGTGCCTGATCCTTTCGCTGACGATGCCATCGACATTCTTGACAGTGCATTGCGAGATGCGTGTCAGGAGCTAAACGCGAAAACAGAAACTTCGGATAGATGGCTTGTTTTTTATTGGTGATGTCATGTAACATCAGAACATGTAATAGATGTTATTTTGTAAATCTTGTAAAAATTATAGGTCAGCTAATCTGTCCTTAATGTGCACGGAGTCCTGAGAAATGCCCGCCAATTCCGGCAAGAAACTCTTCGTCGGCCCGCGGTTCCGCAGGATCCGGCAGCAACTGGGGCTTTCGCAGACCCAGATTGCCGAGGGGCTCGGGATCTCGCCGAGCTATGTCAACCTGATCGAGCGCAACCAGCGCCCGGTGACGGCGCAGATCCTGCTCCGGCTGGCCGAGACCTATGACCTCGATTTGCGCGACCTCGCCACCGCCGACGAGGACCGTTTCTTCGCCGAACTCAACGAGATCTTCTCCGATCCGCTGTTCCGCCAGATCGACGTTCCCAAGCAGGAGCTGCGCGACCTCGCCGAGCTCTGCCCCGGCGTCACCCATGCGCTGCAACGGCTCTACGCCGCCTATACCGAGGCGCGCCAGGGCGAGACGCTGGCGGCGGCGCAGATGGCCGACCGCGACGTCGGCACGCGCTTTGAGGCCAATCCGGTCGAGCGTGTCCGCGAGCTGATCGAGGCCAACCGCAACTATTTTCCGGAGCTCGAGCAGGCCGCGGAGGCCCTTCGCGATGAGCTGAACGTGCCGGCCGAGGGACTCTATGCAGCGCTCGCGGCGCGGCTGCGTGAGAAGCATTCGATCCAGACCCGCGTCATGCCGGTCGACGTGATGCGCGAGACGCTGCGGCGTTTCGATCGCCATCGTCGCCAGTTGCTGATCTCCGAGCTGGTCGATCCGCCCGGCCGCGCCTTCCAGCTCGCCTTCCAGCTTGGCCTCGGCGAATGCGCGCAAGCCCTGGAGAGCATCATCGGCCGTGCCGGACCGCTCGACGACGCGCCGCGCCGGCTGTTCCGCATCACGCTCGGCAACTACTTTGCAGCGGCCGTGATGATGCCCTACCCCGCGTTCCTCGCCGCGGCCGAAGCCCTGAATTACGACATCCACGTGCTGGCGCAGCGCTTCAATTCCGGCTTCGAGCAGGTCTGCCACCGGCTCACCACCCTGCAGCGGCCGAACGCGCGCGGCATTCCGTTCTTCCTCTTGCGCGTCGACAATGCCGGCAACGTCTCCAAGCGCTTCTCGTCCGGCACTTTCCCGTTCTCGAAATTCGGCGGCACCTGTCCGCTGTGGAACGTGCACTCGACCTTCGACACGCCCGATCGCCTGCTCAAGCAGGTGATCGAGCTGTCCGACGGCACGCGCTATTTCTCGATCGCGCAGATGGTGCGCCGCCCCGTCGCGCCGCACCCGCTACCGCAACCGCGCTTCGCCATCGGCCTCGGCTGCGAAATCCGTCACGCCGCGCGCCTGACCTACGCCGCCGGCATCGACCTGGAGAAGACCGAGGGCACCCCGATCGGCGTCAACTGCCGCCTCTGCGAGCGCGAAAACTGCGCCCAGCGCGCCGAACCGCCGATCACGCGCACGCTGATTTTGGACGAGACGACGCGGCGGGTATCGAGCTTCGCGTTCTCGAATGCGCGGGAGTTGTGACGGGCACTCTCTCCTTCGTCATGGCCGGGCTTGACCCGGCCATCCACGCGCTACAGCGTGCGAGGAAAGACGTGGATGCCCGGGACAAGCCCGGGCATGACGACCGAACATGCGGCCGCTGCTCGCCACTATCGCAAACAGGGCCCTACGCCAGCGTATGCACGATCACCGGCCCCGCAGCCGCGCTCGCATGGCCCGCAAGCAACGGCCCGAGATCCTTCTCGATCCAGGCGATCGCCCGCCGGTTCGCCTCCTCCGCCTGCTCGAACTTGTCGAAGATCGAGATCGCGGTCACGGTATCGTCGCCGGCATAGACGACGTAATAGGCACGGAAACCGTCGACGTCGCTGATGATCGGAACGGCGCCGTCCTTGATGCGGCGCGCCAGCTCTTCCGCGCTCCCGCTTTTCGCCTTGGCCTGACGGATGGCGGCATACATGGCATCCTCCCCTTCCGGCTGTCTGGACTTTTGGGCTCTGTGCCCGGAGCCGATGTTACGCCGAAGCTCGCCGCCAATCCACGCTTGGTTAACCCCGCACTAATCTGCCGCAGCGATCTGCAACCAACGGTTAAGCACGCCTCAACATCGCCGCCTTAGTCTTGCCCCACTCACCTTTCGCAAACAACGGTGGCCTATTCTGCCGGGCGAAGTGACATCAGGGGGTTCATCATGCGCATTGCGTTGCTGCTGACCGCAACCATTGTCGGCGCGCTCTTCGCCAATCCATCCCAAGCCGGATCGCTCGATGCCGATGCAGCGCAGTCGCTGCCGCCGGGCTTCCAGAGCTATCGCGGCTACATGTTCGACCTGTCGGAGAATTCCGACCGCAAGGATGTCGACAAGCTCACCGACAATCTGAAGAGCCAGATCGACGCGGTCGAGGCGGCCGGCCTGTCGCCGCGCGTGCTGCGCTTCTTCCGCACCGTGCCGATCATCGCCAGCGAGCTCGCCTGCCTCGACGAAGGTGCCGCCACCGCCTGCTACGGCCGCGTCGCTCCCAACGTCGAACGCCGCGTGCCGCGGACGCTGACGGTCTGGGACCACGACAAGCAGCGCTGGACCAATCCGAACGCCGTCGACCTCGCGGTCGATTCGGGCCTCGGCGTGATCATGCTGCGGCCGGACATGATGCGCTACGAAAAGGAAGCCGTGCTGCTGCACGAGCTCCTGCACGCCTATCACGCGCGGCTGTTGCCGGACGGCTACGCCAACAAGGGCGTGATCGCCTATTTCGCCCTTGCCAAGTCCAAGGACTTGCTGCCCAAGGAGTCCTATGCGTTGAAGAACCCCATGGAGTTCTTTGCCGTGACCGCCAGCATCTTCCTGGCCGGAAAGAGCGAATTCCACGATCCGAAGTCGCGCGAGACGCTCAAGGAGAAGATGCCGGACTATTACAAATATCTGGTCGGCGTGTTCGGCTTCGACCCGGAGCCGGCGGCGGCAAACGGCCCGGTCGCCTCGCTGAAGTGAGGCGAACGTCGAGCTGCCTCAGCCAGATCAACCAAAGAGCCGCGCGAAATGCGCGGCTTTTTTGTTTTGCAGGCGGGAAGCTGCGGATGACGCCCAGGCGGGAATTGCCAAGGCGGGGCCCGATCTGCATAGTCCCGCCCGCATCGAGACCCATTTTCGAAGAGGATAGAACAACATGGCGGACGCCGACCTGGATGTCGTGATCCGGCAATTGGCCAGACAGCTGCAGACGGGCCTGATGACCCGCGCCAAGGAGCGGCGGGATCGCTTCAACGGCCTGGCGGCCAAGGCCAAGGGCAAGGAGACCGGCGACCGCTTCAAGATGATGGCCAAGGCCACCATGGAGCAGGCCACCGCCGCCGCCAAGCGCCTGCAGATGTCCGCCGACAACGTCGCCGACAGCTACGCGCGGTCAATGCGGCTTGCCGCCAGTACCCCGGTGGCGGCGAAGGTCGAGAAGAAGGCGAAGGAAGAGAAGCCGGCGAAGAAGGCCGCGAAGGCGAAGAAGGCCAAAGCCAAGAAGGCGAAGTAGGCGGACGAGAAGTATCTCTCCGCACAATCAGCGCCGTAGGGTGGGCAAGCCCACGCGTCTGTTGCCGTATTGTAGAGATCGTGGGCACGGCGCAAGGGCGCCTTTGCCCACCCTGCGATTCCAGGATTCGGTGGATAGAGCCCCCTCACCGCCTCGGCACTGACACCTGCGTCGGCTCGGCGCTGGCGAGCTCAGCGAGCCTGGCGCGCGCGGCTTCGCGGGTGCGACCGTCCTTGCCGGCCGGCAGCGCCAGCGCCGCCTCGAAATCGGCGCGCGCATCGTCGGCCTGGCCGCGGGCGAGGAATGCCAGGCCACGGTCGAGGCGGGCCTGCGCATCCGAGGGGTCGAGGCGAACCGCCGTGTTGTAGCTCAGAATCGCGCGGTCGAGATCGCCGGTGGCGGCGAGCGCGAGACCGCGCTGGTGATAGGGCGCGGCGCGCTTGGGATCATGCGCGATCGCCTCGTCATAGTCGGCGATGGCGAGTTCGAGGTCGCCGTTCTGACGGCGCGCGAGCGCGCGGTCGCGATAGAGCGAGGCGCGGTTGGGATTGAGGTGAATGGCCTCGTCGAAATCGGCGACCGCCCGCCTGAAGTCGCCGTGGCGCAGCGCGATCCGTCCGCGCCCCTCATAGGCAAAGGCGATCAGCGATCCGCGCAGCGGCGAGAAGCCGATCACGGCGGAGCAGATGTCGGGATCGTCCTCGTCGCCGCAATTGACGACCATGTGCGTGGACAGGCCGACGAGCACGCACAGGACGATCAGCAATGGTACGGCAGCTCTGGTCATCTTCGACGGTGGCCGGCAGCGGGCCGGTCACGCATCCCCTTTCGAAGGAAGTGTCTCGCCGGGGTCTTAGCACCGGCTCGAACCATCCTGTGTGCGCCAGGTCACAAAGCCGACCGCAAATTGCCGCAGGTTCCATCTCAGCCCCAGGGACCACGCGAGGACGAGCGCCCCCATGGGCCGCGCGGCGGATAGTTCTCGTTGGCGCCGACCGACGGCGCCGGCCGCGTGCCGAGCTCGGCCGCGAGTTGCTGAAGCGCCGCAATGCGGTTCTGCGTCGAGGGATGGGTGGCGAACAGATTGTCCACGCCATGGCCCGACAGCGGATTGATGATGAACATGTGCGCGGTCGCGGGGTTTCGCTCGGCCTCATAGTTCGGCACCTGATGCGCGGCGCCCTCGATCTTCACCAGCGCGGAGGCCAGCCACATCGGCTGCCCCGCGATGCGCGCACCGAGATTGTCCGCGGCATATTCGCGAGTGCGGCTGATCGCCATCTGCACCAGCATGGCGCCGAGCGGGGCGAGGATCATCATCAGGATCGAGCCGACGATGCCGAGACCATTGTTGTTCTCGCGGTTGCCGCCGAAGAACATGCCGAACTGCGCCAGCATGGAGATCGCGCCGGCGATGGTCGCAGTGATCGTCATCAGCAGCGTGTCGTGGTTCTTGATATGGGCGAGCTCGTGCGCGATCACGCCGGCGAGCTCCTCGCGGCTGAGCTGGCCCATCAGGCCGGTGGTGACGGCGACGGCGGCGTTTTCCGGATTGCGCCCGGTCGCGAACGCGTTGGGCTGCACCTCATCCATCAGGAACACGCGCGGCATCGGCAAGCCTGCCCGGCCCGCAAGTTCCGCGACCAGCCCGACCAGCTCCGGTGCGGTCGAACGATCGACCTCATGGGCGCCGTACATCGAGAGCACCATGCGGTCGGAGTTCCAGTAGGTGAAGAGATTGGTCGCGGCGGCAATAACGAGCGCGATCATGGCGCCGGAGGCGCCGCCGATCAGATAGCCGACGCCCATGAACAGGGCGGTGAGGCCTGCGAGCAGCATTGCGGTACGAAAATAGTTCATGGCCGTCTCCCAAGGCGGCCGCGGGCGAACCTCTGGCCGGCACCTCGGAGGTATGAAGGCTGCCTGCGACCGCAAGGTTCGTGCGTCGCCGGGCCGCACATTCCATCGCGGCGTCAGCCTTTCCCGCGCCGCTAAAGCTTGAGCGGGATTTGCGCAAAAACACCCGCGGACGTTTAGCAACCTGGAAAGCGCAATCGCGGCTTAATTCGCGGTAACCGGGCACGCCGCGCGGTCGCGGCGCATTGACCGGTTCCGTTGGCACCCCGTCAGCAAGGTGACCGTCATGATGGACCGCTCGAGCGCCGCTTCCGTCGATCCCGCATCTGCTCCCTCCCCTCACGACGCCAAGATCGACGCCAAGATCGACGCGAGGACTGACGCGAAGGGATTGCAGGAGGCGCTGTACGAGCAGATGTTCGCCAATGACGAACCCGGCCCCGCGCCCGATGCGAAGACAGAGCCGGCATCGCAGCGACGCTGGCCACATCTGAGGCGCGGCGCGAAGATTGCGATCGGACTTGCCCTCATCGCCATTTTCGGCTGGCTGCCGCTGCGCGCGGTCTGGGAGTATTCCAGCGTCGAGGCCGTATTGAATTCCCGCCTCGTCACCCTGCGCACGCCGATCGGCGGCCGTGTGGCAGCCGCGCAGCGCTTGACCGACCAGGCCAGGCTCGACGCCGGGACCGTGGTCCTGCGCGTGGTCAACCCGCGCGGCGATCGCACCCGGCTCGACGATCTCCGGCGGCAGAAATCGCGCCTGGAGAACGAGCGGCCGAGCCTTGCCGCCAAGCTTGCCTCGGCCCAGGCCGCGCAAAAAGACCTGGCGCGACAGGCGACGCAATTCCGCGACGGGCGCGTGCTCCAGCTCGAGGCCCGGATCGCCGAGATCCAGACCTCGATCGAGGCCGCGGCAGCGCGGCGGGAGGAAGCCAGTGCCGCGGTCGACCGGGCTTCCTCGCTGGCGAAATCCGGCAACGTCTCGACCGTCGAGCTGGCACGGCTGACGCGCGAGCTCTCCGTGTCGCAGCAGATCGAGCTCGGTGCGCGCAAGCGGCTGGACGCGGCCATGGTCGAGCTTGCCGCGGCACGGAACGGCTCCTTCCTCGGCGACAGCTACAACGACCGGCCAAGCTCCGTGCAGCGCGAGGAAGAGATGCGCCAGCGTGCCGGCGACCTCGACGCCGACCTCGCACGCATCGACACCGAGATCGCCTGGCTCGCCAGCGAGATCATCACCGAAGAGGTTCGCTTCGCCGATCTGTCCGAAGCCAACATCACGACGCCCGTCGCAGGGCGCGTCTGGGAGATGATGACCTCGCCGGGCGAGGACGTGCAAGCCGGCCAACCGCTGCTCAAGGTGCTCGATTGCAGCAGCGCCGTCATCACCGCGAACGTCACCGAGAACGTCTACAACCGTTTGCAGCTCGGCGACCACGCGACCTTCGAGCCGAACGACGGTGGTGCGCCGATCTCCGGCACCGTGGTCAACCTGACCGGCGCCGCCGGCGCGCCCGCCAATCTCGCCATCAATCCCGACGCGCTGAGCAAGGAGCCCTATCGCGTGACCGTTGCGCTCGGTGATGGCGCTGCCCACGCCTGCACGGTGGGACGCACCGGCCGCGTGGTGTTTGCAAGGCAAGAGACCGCGCCGTGACGACGGCGCTGACGCCCGGCCTGATTGCGCTCGGCGCCTTCATGGCGATCGTGCCGCTGCTCAGGCGCGACAGCACGATGGCACGCTCGTTCCTGGCCATCGTGTCACTCGTTTTCCTGCTCCGCTATCTCCATTGGCGCGTCACAGCGACTCTCCCGCCGCCGCATCTGACCGCGGATGCCGCGGTCGGCTATCCCTTCATGCTGCTGGAAGCGGCCTCGCTCGTCGCGGTCAGTTTGTCTCTGCTGTTCCTGAGCCGAACAATCGATCGTTCCAGATCAGCCAGGATCGACAGCCGCGCCTTCGATCCCGGCGCGCCGCTGATCGACGTCTTCATCTGCACCTACAACGAGGAACGATCGATCCTCGAGCGCACGATCATCGGCGCGACCGGCATGGCGTACGGCAATTACCGCGTCTGGGTGCTCGACGACGGCCGACGGCCCTGGCTGCGGCGCCTTTCGGGTGAACTCGGCTGCCATTATCTCACGCGTCCCGACAACCATCACGCCAAGGCCGGCAATATCAATCATGCGCTCCGGCATGTCGGTGCGATGCCGAAGCCGCCGCACTTCGTCGCCATCCTCGATGCGGACTTCGTGCCGCGGCCCGACTTCCTGGCGCGGACCATCTCGCTCATGGACGATGCTTCGGTCGGGGTGGTTCAGACGCCGCAGCACTTCATCAATCCCGACCCGATCCAGAGCAACCTTGCTGCAACCGACGTTTGGCCGGACGAGCAACGCTTCTTCTTCGACATCCTGCTGCCGGCCAAGGACGCCTGGGGCGTCGCATTCTGCTGCGGCACCTCATCGCTCATTCGCTACGACGGACTGGTGCGGATCGGCGGGTTTCCAACCGATTCCGTCACAGAAGACTACCTCGTCACGCTTCGCCTGAAGGAGCACGGTCTCAACACGATCTATCTCAACGAGCGGCTGACGATCGGGCTCGCGCCGGAAGGGTTGAAGGAATACATCACCCAGCGCGCCCGCTGGTGCCTCGGCTTGATGCAAATCGTGCGCGGCCGCAGCGGACCGCTCTCGCGCGAGTCGAAGCTTTCCTTCATCGACCGGCTCTCGCTGGTCGATGCTTTCATGAGCTGGTCCGCGGTCTACACGTCGAAGGTGGCGGGCCTCGTGGTGCCCTGGCTGTTCCTGCTCTTCGGTATCAAGGCGGTCCGTGCCGACCTGAGCGAGCTGCTGCGGTTCTTTCTGCCGTTCTATGTCTGGCACAGCCTCAGCATGGCCTGGCTGTCGCACGGCCGTTCGCTGGCCATGATGACGGACGTGTCGCAACTCATCGCCGCGCCCGCAGTGCTGAAGGCGGTGGCAACCGGTCTGCTGAAGCCGAAAGGACACAAGTTCAAGGTCACGGCGAAAGGCGGGGACCGGGACAGGAGGTTTGTCGAATGGCCGCTGCTGCGGCTCTATGGCACCGCGCTTCTCGTTACGCTCGCGGCCATCGCCTATGCCTTCATCCTGCACCTGCGCGGCGAGAACATCGCCTACGGCGGGCTGGCCCTGGCCTGGAGCCTCTACAACGCGTTCATCCTCACCGTGGTCTGCTTCGTCTGCATCGAGCAACCGCGCAAGCGCAAGGCGGAGCGTTTTGATCGCAACGAGACGGTGCTGCTGCGCCAGCACGGCAAGTCGCATCTCGCGCGGCTCGCCGACATCTCGATCACCGGCGCCCGCCTGATCGATCCCGATCCGCCGCACCCGGGCAGCGCGATCGAATGCCGGATTTATGGCCGCCCGATCGCCGCGGTCGTGGTGCGGCAGACCGCGGATGGATTCGCGGTGCGTTTCGAGGAAGGCATGGATACACGCGTGCATGCGATCAGGGCGTTCTATGCCGGCGAGTATGTTCGCGCCTATCAGGGCGTCAGGGCGCTCCCGGTCGGGAAAGCGCTGCTGATGCGGCTGTTCGGCTAGACCGGCATCCACTCGCATCCCATATGCTGGCATGGCACGGAAGGGATGGCCTGAGGCCATCACTTCACCTAAACTTCGGGCGAATCCACGCCTGCCCCTTCCCCGCCGGAACCCCTATGGTCCAGACCCGATTTCTGATCGCGGCCGTCGCGCTCCTCGCATGCTCCGCCACTGCCTCCGCCCAGTTCGCGCCGCCGCCCGCCAAGCCCGTGGCACCCAGGACCACCGCAGCCTCGCCGCGTGCGGCGTCCTGCCATAACGGTGCGAGCTTCGATCGCTTCCTCGCTGACGTGAAGCAACAGGCTGTGGCCGCCGGCGTATCGCAGCGGACGATCGCGGAGGCTTCGCCCTACCTCGTCTACGACCAGGGCATCGTCAACCGCGACCGCGGCCAGCGCGTGTTCGGCCAGCTCTTCATCGAATTCGCCGGCCGCATGGCGGCGCCCTATCGCATGCAGAACGGCCAGCAGCACATCAAGCAATACGCTGCCGCATTCGCGCGTGCGGAAAAGGAATATGGCGTGCCGCCGGCGGTGATCGCCGCGTTCTGGGGGCTGGAGAGCGACTTCGGCGCCAACATGGGAAATCTGCCGACGCTGAAATCGCTGGTGTCGCTCGCCTATGACTGCCGTCGCTCGGAGATGTTCGTGGGCGAGACCATCGCCGCGCTGAAGATCATCGACCGTGGCGATCTGCATCCCGACGAGATGATCGGCTCCTGGGCCGGCGAGCTCGGGCAGACCCAGTTCCTGCCTGTGCATTACGTCAACTACGCCGTCGACTATGACGGCGACGGACGGCGCGACCTGTTGCGGTCGCCAGCCGACGTGATCGGCTCGACCGCGAACTACATTGCCAACGGCCTGAAGTGGCGGCGCGGCGAGCCGTGGCTGGAAGAGATCAAGGTGCCGCAAAACCTGCCATGGGATAAGACCGATCTCACGGTGCGAGAGCCGCGCTCGACATGGGCGCAGCTTGGCGTCACCTATCCCGACGGCCGGCCGCTGCCGAATGACAATCTCGCAGCCTCTGTGCTGCTGCCGATGGGACGCAATGGTCCGGCCTTCATGGCGTACCCGAATTTCGCGGCCTACACCGAGTGGAACAACTCGTTGATCTATTCGACCACCGCGGGCTATCTCGCCTCGCGCATTGCAGGTGCCGCACCGATGCGCAAGCCGTCGGCGCCGGTGGCGCAGCTGCCGTTCAACGAGCTCAAGGAACTGCAGCAACTGCTCGTGCGTGCGGGCTTCAATGTCGGCAAGGTCGACGGCGTGCTGGGCCAGCAGAGCCGCGCGGCCGTCAAGGCGATGCAGATCAAGCACGGCCTGCCGGCCGATTCCTGGCCGACCGCCGAGCTGCTGGCGCGCATGCGCGGCGCCACGGCGCAGGCCCAGCCGGTGGGGACGTTGCGTTAACTGATCTATCCGTAGTCATTCCCCGCGAAGGCGGGGAATCCAGTACGCCGCAGCTTCTCGGTTCAATCACCGCCGTCTCGGAGTACTGGATCGCCCGGTCAAGCCGGGCGATGACAGCCGAGGATTGGCTATGAGAGCGGAGGGTGTAGCAACGACCGCGGGGGAGTGGCGCGGTAGAATTTTCGCACTGCACAAGTAGCTTCCCGCGATTGTATTTTTCCGTGAGCCTCCCATGTGAGTAGCTCAGGTTTTCTCCTGAGATTTCTCATTCACAAGCGAGCATCACATGTCCTTCTACGACGCCGTCGTCCCCGCCTATTTGCAAATGCTGAACAGCGTGACCGGCCTGCTCACCAAAGCCGAGGCGCATTGCGCGGCCAAGAAGATCGACCCGAGCGTGCTGCTCGGCTCCCGCCTCTTCCCGGACATGCTGCCGCTGTCGAAGCAGGTCCAGCTCGTCAGCGATTTCGCCGCCAAGGGCTGTGCTCGGCTGACTCATAGCGAGGTGCCCTCCACGCCTGATACCGAGACGACCTTCGCAGAGCTGAAGCAGCGGCTGGCCAAGACCATCGACTATGTGAAGTCGTTCAAGCCCGAGCAGTTCGAAGGTGCCGAGACCAAGGACGTCACCTTCCCCGCCGGCCCCGACAAATCCATCACCATGAAGGGCCAGCAATTCCTGAGCGCGTTCTCGCTGCCGAACTTCTATTTCCACGCCACGACCGCCCACGGCATTTTGCGCCACAATGGCGTCGAGATCGGCAAGCGGGATTTTATGGGCGCGAACTGATTTGCGAAATCGCACGGCCGTGGCAGTCGTAATCCACTGTCACGGCCAAAATCGCACATGAATTATGCTACGCGGGCCCCGTTGCGTAGCTCGCCTGCACTTTCCGTATGGCTTCTCCCTTGCGCCCGATGTCGCGATGCACAAGTGTTCGGGACCTCACACCCCTGGAAGCATTCCCCATGAGCCGTTCGACCAAACTGTTTGAGACCTACAAGCTCGGCCCGATCACGCTGGCCAACCGCCTGGTCATGGCGCCGTTGACGCGCAACCGGGCCGTGCCCGGCACATTTGTGCCCGGTGCGCTCGCCGCCGATTATTATGGCCAGCGCGCCTCCGCAGGGCTCCTGATCACCGAAGCGAGCCAGGTCTCGCAGCAGGGCCAAGGCTACCAGGACACGCCCGGCATCTACAGCAAGGACCAGGTCGCCGGCTGGCGCAAGGTCACCGACAAGGTGCATGAGCGCGGCGGCAAGATCTTCATCCAGCTCTGGCATGTCGGCCGCATCTCGCATGTCGACCTGCAAGCGAGTGGCGCAGCCCCGGTGGCGCCGAGCGCGATCCGCGCCAAGGGCAAAACCTTCGTGAACGGCGGCTTCGCCGACGTCTCCGAGCCCCGCGCGCTCCAGCTCTCCGAAATCCCCGGGATTATCGACGATTTCAAGCGCGCCACGAAGAACGCGCTGGAGGCCGGCTTCGACGGCGTCGAGATTCACGGCGCCAACGGCTATTTGCTTGAGCAGTTCGCCAAGGACGGCGCCAACACGCGCACCGATGCCTATGGTGGCTCGATCGAGAACCGCGCGCGGCTGATGCTGGAGGTGTCCAGGGCCGTCGTGGCCGAGGCCGGCTCCGACCGTACCGGCATCCGCATCTCGCCGGTGACGCCGGCCAACGATATCTCGGATTCCAACCCGCAGGCCCTGTACGACCATATCGTCGACGGCCTCAGCGCGCTGAAGCTGGTCTATCTCCACGTCGTTGAAGGCGCCACCGGCGGCCCGCGCGACATCGCGCCGTTCGACTATGCATCCTTGCGCAAGCGCTTTGCCGGCGCCTATGTCGCCAATAACGGCTACGATTTCGATCTCGCCACCAAGGTGCTGGACACCAACGCGGCCGACCTCATCGCCTTCGGCAAGCCGTTCATCTCCAACCCCGACCTCGTCGAGCGGCTGAAGCAGGGCGCAACGCTGAACGACTGGGACAAGACCACGTTCTACGGCGGCGGTGCGAAGGGTTATACGGACTATCCGACGCTCGCGGCCGAGCCGGCGGAGTAACGACCAACCACACGAAAGCTGTCATGCCCCGCGAAAGCGGGGCATCCAGTACGCCGCGGCCTCTCGGTTCAATCGCGACCGTCTCGGAATACTGGATTGCCAGCCTTGGCGGGCAATGACACCCAGTGTGTAAGACGCGCTGGTGCCACAAGCGCAAAACAAAAAGGCCGGGATTGCTCCCGGCCTTTCGTCGTTGTGAGACCTTGCCTTACTTCGCTTCCGCGCGCTTGGGCGGGGTTGCCGGCCACGACTTGATCAGGGTGTCGTAGTCGACGGTCTCGCCCTTCGGCTTCTCGTTGGCGAGCTTGCGCTGCGGAGCAATCGTGCCGTCCTTCTGGGCCTTGGCGAACCAGTATTCGGCCGTCTCCTTCTTGTGCAGCTTGGGACCGCAGGCGCCCTGCACGCCGGACTTCTCCAGGCGCTCCATGACGGAGTCCTGAGCGGCGGCCAGCGCGTCCATCGCCTGCTGCGGGGTCTTCGCACCGGACGACGCATCGCCGATGTTCTGCCACCACAGCTGCGCGAGCTTCGGATAGTCGGGCACGTTGTTGCCGGTCGGGGTCCACTGCACGCGCGCGGGCGAGCGGTAGAACTCGATCAGGCCGCCGAGCTTCGGCGCACGCTCGGTGAACGACTTGTCCCAGATGTCGGATTCACGGATGAAGGTGAGACCGACATGGCTCTTCTTCAAGCTCACCGACTTCGAGATGATGAACTGGAGATAGAGCCAGGCCGCCTTGCGGCGATCCGCCGGGGTCGACTTCAGCAGCGTCACGGAGCCGGCGTCCTGGTAGCCGAGCTTCATGCCTTCCTTCCAGTACGAACCGTGCGGCGAGGGAGCCATACGCCATTTCGGCGTACCGTCCGCGTTCATCACGGCAATGCCCGGCTTCACCATGTCGGCGGTGAAGGCGGTGTACCAGAACATCTGCTGGGCGATGTTACCCTGCGCCGGCACCGGGCCTGCTTCGGAGAACGTCATGCCCTGCGCCTGCGGCGGCGCGTACTTCTTCAGCCACTCGAGGTACTTGGTGATCGAGTAGACCGCGGCCGGACCGTTGGTGTCGCCACCACGCTCCACCGAGGAGCCCACCGGACGGCAGCCTTCCATCCGGATGCCCCATTCGTCGACCGGCAGGCCGTTCGGAATGCCCTTGTCACCGTTGCCGGCCATCGACAGCCAGGCGTCGGTGAAACGCCATCCGAGCGAGGGGTCCTTCTTGCCATAGTCCATATGGCCGTAGACCTTGACGCCGTTGATCTCCTTGATGTCGTTGGTGAAGAACTCGGCGATGTCCTCATAGGCGGACCAGTTCACGGGCACGCCGAGCTCGTAGCCATACTTGGCCTTGAACTTGGCCTTGTAGTCGGCGTTGGTGAACCAGTCGTAGCGGAACCAATAGAGGTTGGCGAACTGCTGGTCGGGCAGCTGATAGAGCTTGCCGTCCGGCCCCGTGGTGAACGACTTGCCGATGAAGTCGTTGACGTCGAGCATGGGATCGGTGACGTCCTTGCCCTCGCCGGTCATGTAGTCCGACAGCACGACGGTCTGGCCGTAGCGGAAATGCGTGCCGATCAGGTCGGAATCGTTGATCCAGCCGTCATAGACGTTCTTGCCAGACTGCATCTGGGTCTGCAGCTTCTCGACGACGTCACCTTCCTGGATGAGGTCGTGCTTCAGCTTGATGCCGGTGAGCTCGGAGAACGCCTTGGCCAGCGTCTGCGACTCATACTCGTGGGTCGTGATGGTCTCGGAGACGACGTTGATCTCCATGCCCTTGAAGGGCTCGGCGGCCTTGGCGAACCACTCCAGCTCCTTCTTCTGGTCTTCCTTCGACAGCGTCGAGGGCGTGAATTCCGCGATCCACTTCTGGATCACGGCGTCGTCGGCGGCGCGGACCGGCGCCGAGACGGCGAACGACACCGCAATGATGGCGGCGGCGCTGGACATGGTCAGAAAACTATTCTTGGCCAATGGACCTTTCCTTCTCCTAAACTGTCGCATGTTGTTCCTCCGTTGCAGCGACAAACTTTTATACAGACCCGGATTGCCCCCGGATCTGGCCGTCCCTTCGCGAGCTTCAGACCGTGCGAAAAATGAGCACGGCCGTGACCAGCGAAATTCCACTTGCGAGCCACAGGCGCGAGATTTCAACGCCCTCCTCGCCGATCGGCAGCGTTGCGATCGCATCGGTGCCGAAGAAGCCGATCCAGAGAAGGTGGATGACCGCCGCCGATATCAGCGAGATGAACAGGCGGTCGCCGCGCGTGGTCGGAATTCGGAGCACACCGACCCGCTCGGCTTCGGGATAGACCGCCGCAAGCCACGTCATCACGGCGAGCGTGCAGGCGAGCGCTGCGAAGAAGATCGCCGTCGGCAGCGTCCAGGCCATCCATGCGATGGATTCCATGCTCTTACTCCTTGCGCATGATCTGGTCCGAAAACCGGTTTCCACTTTTCGGGATCATGCGCGCTCTCCTTACACGCGACCGAGCGCGAAACCGCTCGCGATGTAGTTACGGACGAACCAGATCACGAGCGCGCCCGGGATGATGGTGAGCACGCCGGCGGCCGCCAAGAGGCCCCAATCCATGCCCGATGCCGACACCGTGCGCGTCATGATCGCCGCGATCGGCTTGGCCGACACCGAGGTCAGCGTGCGCGCGAGCAGGAGCTCGACCCAGGAGAACATGAAGCAGAAGAAGGCGGCGACGCCGATGCCGCTCGCGATCAACGGCACCAGGATCTTGATGAAGAAGCGCGGGAAGGAATAGCCGTCGAGGAAGGCAGTCTCGTCGATCTCGCGCGGCACGCCGGAAACGAAGCCTTCGAGGATCCACACCGCCAGCGGCACGTTGAAAATGCAGTGCGCGAGCGCGACCGCCCAGGGCGTATCGAACAGGCCGATCGCCGAATAGAGATTGAAGAAGGGCAGTGCGTAGACCGCGGCCGGCGCCATGCGGTTCGACAACAGCCAGAAGAACAGATGCTTGTCGCCGAGGAAGCGGTAGCGCGAGAACGCATAGGCCGCCGGCAGCGCCACCGAGATCGAGATGATGGTGTTGAGAACGACATATTCCAGCGAGTTGATGTAACCGGAATACCAGCTCTCGTCGGTGAAGATGCGCTTGTAGTGCTGCAGCGTCGGGGTATGCGGCCATAGCGTCATCGTCGAGACGATCTCGCTGTTGGTCTTGAAGCTCATGTTGACGAGCCAGTAGATCGGCAGCAGCAGGAAGATCAGAAATAGCCCCATGATGAGGCGGCGGCCGGGAATCGAATGCATCACGCCACTCCTTCCTTTGGCTTGAGCACCGGCACGGGCTTGAGCACCGCCGAAGGCTTCGGTTCGGCCGCCGGCTCGCTCTCCGCCTGGACTTTGCGCTCGACACCGGCGTTGGTCATGACGGTGTAGAAGATCCAGCAGACGATCAGGATGATGAGGTTGTAGACCAGCGACAGCGCCGCGGCCTTGCCGAGGTCGAACTGACCCAGCGCGATCTTGACCAGCTCGATCGACACGAAGGTGGTGGAGTTGCCGGGTCCGCCGCCGGTGACGACGAACGGCTCGGTGTAGATCATGAAACTGTCCATGAAGCGCAGCAGCACCGCGATCAGCAAGACGCGGTTCATTTTCGGCAGCTGGATTGCCTTGAACACGGCCCAGCGCGAGGCGCCGTCGATCTGGGCGGCCTGGTAATAGGCTTCGGGAATCGACTTCAGGCCGGCATAGCAGAGCAGCGCGACGAGGCTGGTCCAGTGCCAGACGTCCATCACGATGACGGTGACCCAGGCGTCGATGTCGTTGGAGACGTAATTGTAGTCGATGCCCGCGGCGTTGAGGACGTAGCCGAGCAGCCCGATGTCGGGACGCCCGAAGATCTGCCAGATCGTGCCGACCACGTTCCACGGAATTAGCAGCGGCAGCGCGAGGATCACGAGGCAGGCCGCCACGGTCCAGCCCTCGCGCGGCATCGACAACGCGACGACGATGCCGAGCGGCACCTCGATCGCGAGGATCACCAGCGAGAAGAACAGATTGCGGCCCAGCGAGGCAAGGAAGCGGCCACCGAGATCGGTCGAGGGATCGAGCAATTCCTTGAACCAGCCGACGCCGTTCCAGAAGAACTGGTTGTTGCCGAAGGTGTCCTGCATCGAATAGTTCACCACCGTCATCAGCGGCAGCACCGCCGAGAAGGCGACGACCAGGAACACCGGCAGCACCAGGAACCAGGCTTTTTGGTTGACGGTCTTGTCCATCAGGCGGCTCCCTCCACCAGAAGGCTATCGGCATAGACGTGGACGTGGGACGGATCGAATTTCAGTCCGGCCATTCCGTCCGCGCTCGTGAAGCCCGCCGGCGCGCGCGCCGCGAGCTTGGCGTCACCAAGGCGTGCCCGCGCAAAACGGATGCGGCCGAGATCGTCGAGGCGCTCGATCTTCGCCGTGAGCAGGCCGGGCGCAGGTGCCACGACCTCGACGAATTCGGGACGGACGCCGATCTCGATCTTTGCGCCGGCAGGCAGATTGTCGTAGGCGCGGTTCAGCGCGATGACGTGACCACCAATGCGCGCCTCGCGTCCCCTCACCTCGGCCGGCAGGATGTTCATGCCGGGCGAGCCGATGAAATAGCCGACGAAGGTGTGTGCCGGCTTGTCAAACAGCTCGGCCGGGGTGCCGCTCTGCACCACGCGGCCGTCATGCATGACGACCACGGTGTCGGCGAAGGTCAGCGCCTCGGTCTGGTCGTGGGTCACGTAGATCATCGTGAGATCGAGCTCGCGATGCAGCGCCTTCAGCTTGGAGCGGAGCTGCCATTTCAGCTCAGGATCGATCACCGTCAGCGGTTCGTCGAACAGCACGGCGGCGACGTCGGAACGGACGAGACCGCGGCCGAGCGAGATCTTCTGCTTGGCATCGGCCGTGAGCCGCGTCGCCTTGCGGTTCAGATAGGGTTCGAGATCGAGCAGGCGGCCGATCTCGGCGACGCGCTTGTCGATTTCGGCCTTCGGCACGCCGCGGTTTTTCAGCGGAAACGCCAAATTCTGTCCGACCGTCATGGTGTCGTAGATCACCGGAAACTGGAACACCTGCGCGATATTGCGCTTCTGGGTTGACAGAGGTGTGATGTCCTTGCCGTCGAACAGGATTTGCCCCCGCGACGGCGTGATGATGCCGGAGATGACGTTGAGCAGCGTGGTCTTGCCGCAGCCGGACGGGCCGAGCAGCGCATACGCGCCGCCCTGCCGCCAAGTCATGGTCACCGGCTTCAGTGCAAAGCTGTCCTGCGGCGCATCATTGCCGCCGTAGGAATGGGCGAGATCGACGAGGTCAATGCGGGCCATGGCGCATCCCCTCTTACGATCCAGGTGCTGCGACCAGCCGGTCGGCAGCATCGAACACAAAAACGTCGTTGGGATCGAGCACGGCGTCGAGCGTCTGGCCGGGCTCGAACTCGTGCACGCCGTGCAGCACCGCCACCCAGTTCGATCCTTCGCGGGTCAGATGCACGAAACTCTCCGAACCGGTGATCTCGGTCACCGTGACAGTGGCATGGAAGGCATGGCGATCGGCCTCGCCATTGGCGAGCGCGAGCTGATGCGCGCGAAAACCGACGCGATAGGCGCCGTCGGCCAGCGACGAATAGAGGCCAGAGGCCGGCGAGGCGGTGCCGCCGGCATATTGAACGGAGCCGTTCTTCTTCTCGATACCGACGAGGTTGAGCGGCGGATCGGAGAAGACCTGCGCGACACGCAGGGTCTGCGGCCGGCGGTAGACATTGGCAGTCTCGCCGATCTGGAGCGCCTGGCCTTCCCACATGCATACAGTGTTGCCGCCGAGCAGCAACGCCTCGGTCGGCTCGGTCGTGGCATAGACGAAGATCGCGCCCGAGGCCTCGAAGATGCGCGGCAGCTCGGCGCGCAGCTCCTCGCGCAGCTTGTAATCGAGATTGGCGAGCGGCTCGTCGAGCAGCACGAGATCGGCGCCCTTGACCAGCGCGCGCGCGATCGCGGTGCGCTGCTGCTGGCCGCCGGAGAGCTGGAGCGGCGTGCGCTTCAGAAACGGCTCGAGCCGCAGCAGCTTTGCGGCTTCCGCCACCCGCGTCTCGATCTCGTCGCGCGGCTTGCCCTGCACGCGCAGGGGCGAGGCGATGTTCTCGTAGACCGTCAGCGAGGGGTAGTTGATGAACTGCTGATAGACCATCGCAACCGAACGCTGGCGCACGTCGGCGCCGGTAACGTCCTTGCCGTTGACCAGCACCTTGCCCGAGGTCGGCTTGTCGAGGCCGGCGAGCAGCCGCATGATCGAGGTTTTGCCCGACAGCGTCGGCCCGAGCAGCACGTTCAGCGTGCCGCTCTCAAGCGTCAGCGAGACGTCGCGGATATGCTGGACCCCCTCGACGGTTCGGGTCACGTGATCGAGCGTCACGGTCATGAGCGTCCTCCCGCTTCCAGCAGAGGACTTTGCGGCACGGCGTGGGTCCTGATCCAGTCGTCAAGCGCAGCAATCTCGTCGGCAGATAGTCGCAGGCCGAGCTTGGAACGGCGCCAGACGACGTCCTCGGCGGTCACGGCCCATTCATTGGCCATGAGGTAGCGGACCTCGCGCTCGGTCAGCGTCGCGCCAAAGGCCTGGCCGAGATCGGCCGATGATTTGGCGTCGCCGAGCAGCTTGATGGCCTTGGTGCCATAGGCGCGCGCGAGCCGCCTGGCGTGCTCATGACTGATGAAGGGATAGCCGCGCTGCAGCTCGGCGATCAGGCCGTCGATGTCGGACACATTCATGTCGCCGCCGGGCAGCGGCCATTTGCCGGTCCACCCCTCCCGCGCTTTTGCGCTGCGAAGATAGGGCGCGAGCCGCTCCAGCGCCTCCTCGGCGAGGCGGCGATAGGTGGTGATCTTGCCGCCATAGATCGACAGCAGCGGCACGCCGCCGGGCGTGTCGAGCTCGAACACGTAGTCGCGCGTCGCGGCCTTGGCTTCGCTGGCGCCATCGTCATAGAGCGGGCGCACGCCGGAATAGGTCCAGACCACGTCGTCCGGCGTCACGGGCTTCGCCAGATATTCGCTCGCCGCGGTGCAGAGATACTGGATCTCCTCCGCCGTCGCCTTCACCTTGGCGGGATCACCGTCATAGTCGCGATCCGTGGTGCCGATCAGCGTGAAATCGTCCTGGTACGGGATCACGAAGATGATGCGGCCGTCCGCGTTCTGGAACATGTAGGCGCGGTCGTGGTCGTAGAGCTTCCTGACCACGATGTGTGAGCCCTGCACCAGGCGCACCTTGGCTTTCGCGTTGACGCCGGCGCCGCGGCCGAGCACGTCCTCGACCCAGGGGCCGCCGGCGTTGACCAGAGCCTTTGCCTGGACCTGCGAGCGCTCACCGGTCAGCGTGTTGACCATGCTCACGGTCCAGAGGCCGTCGGATTGCTTGATATCCGTTGCGCGGGTGCGGGTGCGGATCTCGGCGCCCTTGTCGGCGGCATCGCGTGCATTGAGCACGACGAGGCGGGCGTCATCGACGAAACAGTCGGAATATTCAAAGGCGCGAGAGTAGCGATTCGGGATCAGCGGCTTGCCGACCTCGTCACGCCGCAGATCGACCGAGCGGGTCGCCGGCAACAGATGACGGCCGCCGATGTGATCATAAAGGAAGAGGCCGAGCCGCAGCAGCCAGGCGGGGCGCAGACCGGCGTGGTGCGGCAATACGAAACGCAACGGGCGGATGATGTGGGGCCCGATGCCCCAGAGGATCTCGCGCTCGATCAGCGCCTCGCGAACGAGGCGAAACTCGTAATATTCGAGATAGCGCAGGCCGCCATGCACCAGCTTGGTCGACCAGGACGACGTCCCGCTCGCCAAATCGTTCATTTCGCACAGGAAAACCGTGTTGCCGCGGCCCACCGCGTCGCGCGCGATGCCGCAGCCATTAACACCGCCTCCAATGATGGCGAGGTCGAAAATACGCTCCAACAGACGCATCCCCCGGCGACCGCTCGTTCCGTCGAGCGGCTACTTTCGTTTTTGATTAGATCACACCGAAAAACGAAAGCAAGACGAAAGAGAGGAGGAAGGAAGTGAAAGCGAAACTTTTTTCAACGCCAATACGGGGGAGAAATCAGCAGGAGAACGGACAGTTTTGAGGCAGACGGCTCGGCTGATCGGCTCAGGGGCCCCACCGCACCGCTTCAGCTGACTTGAATGTAGCAACATGCCTACATATAATTTGCCCCCACGCAGGCGAGGAGGCGCGAACCGATGGTCACCACCCTGACCAGCCGAGAGTTCAATCAGGATACGAGCGGCGCCAAGAAGGCAGCATCAAAGGGGCCCGTCTTCATCACCGACCGCGGCCGTCCGGCCCATGTCCTGCTGAGCATCGAAGATTATCTGCGCCTGAGCGGTGGACACATGAGCCTTGCCGAAGCTGTGGCACAGGCGAACGCGGACTTCGATTTCGATCCGCCTCGCATCACCGGCGGAATCTCCAGGCCAGCCGATCTCGACTGATGTTTCTGCTGGACACCAACGTCATTTCCGAACTGAGGCGGCCGGATAAGGCTGATCGCAACATGCTTGCTTGGGCCAATACAGCGCCCGCGGCGAATTTCTTCATGTCTGTCATCTCGATGCTCGAAATTGAACTTGGCGCGCGCCTGATCGAGCGCAAAAACGCGGTGCAAGGTGCTGTCCTGCGCGCCTGGATCGACGATCACATTCTGGCCCGCTTCGAAAGGCGGATCCTGGCTATCGATACGGCCGTGGCGCAGCGTTGTGCCCAACTTCACGTTCCCAATCCGCGGGCCGAACGCGACGCCCTTATTGCAGCCACCGCGCTTGTCCACGGCCTGACCGTCGTTACGCGCAATGTGGGGGATTTTGAACCTACGGGCGTGCCACTGCTCAATCCGTGGAGCAGTACATAAGCCTCTATCTCAGCCGCACCACCGGCGCGGCTTCCGGTGCCGCATCCTGGCTATCTGCCGGCGCATCGTCGATGTCCGCGCCCTTCGGCAGCGCTTCCACCACTTCGATGCCCTTGCTGTGGCAGATGGTGGCGAGGCGCTCCGGAAGCTCCTGGTCGGTGACGAAGGTCTGGATCTGGGTGATGTGCGCGATGCGCACCGGGGCGCTGCGGCGCAGCTTGGTGGAATCGGCGACCAGCATGACGCTGCGGGCATTGGCAATGATGGCCTGCGCCACCTGCACCTCGCGATAGTCGAAATCGAGCAAGGCGCCCTCCTCGTCGATCGCGGACGCACCAATGATGGCGTAGTCGACCTTGAACTGGCCGATCAGCTGCGTCGCGGTGGAGCCGACCACGGCGCCGTCGGCACGCCGGACCGTGCCGCCGGCGACCACCACCTCGATGCGGGGATGACGGTAGAGCAGCATCGCGACGTTGAGATTGTTGGTGATAACGAGGAGATCCTCGTGCGAAGTCAGCGCGCTCGCGACCTCCTCGGTCGTGGTGCCGATATTGATGAAGAGCGAGCAGCCGTTCGGGATCAGCGAGGCGGCCGCAGCTCCGATCGCCTTCTTTTCGTCGGCGGCGACGAAGCGCCTTGCCTCGTAAGCGAGGTTTTCGACGCCGGAAGCGATGATGGCGCCGCCATGGATGCGGGTCAGCGATCTCCGCTCGCAGAGGTCGTTGAGATCCTTGCGGATGGTCTGCGCCGAGACTTCGAATCGGCGCGCGAGCTCCTCGACCATGACGCGGCCCGAGGCCCGCGCGATGTTGAGGATTTCGGCTTGGCGATGGGTCAGTCCGGTCACGGCAAAGGCCTCAAATCAGGAAGAATGCATGGTGCGGCGGTTCGCGCCTTCGGTCAATGCGCGCGCCGATCACGGTTAACTTATGCGGCCCATCACCACGCCATGGTGCTCGCGAGACGCGCGAGCAGCTGCGGATCGTCGAAGGCACTGGCGGACGCGACTGCGCCGGCTGCAACCAGGTCAGCATGGCTGAGGCTGGTCCGGACGCCGATGGTCGGAATGCCGGCCGCCGTGGCCGATTGCACGCCGGTACGGGAGTCCTCGAATGCGATCGAAGCCTCTGCGCTCGCACCGACGAAACGCAGCCCTTCCTGATAGGGCAGCGGATGCGGCTTGCCGTGCGGCAGCTCGGCGCCGATCACGAGCGCCTTGAAACGATGCGAGATGCCGAGGCCGGAGAGCAGCAGCTCGGCATTGAGACGCGGCGCATTGGTCACGGCCACCATGGGAACGCCGGCTGCGTCCGCCCGGTCGAGCAGCGCCATCAGGCCCGGCAGCGGCTCGATCTGCCCGGCCACGAGCGCGCGGAAGACCTCCTCCTTCTCATCGAGGATCAAGGCGCGCCGCTCCGGCGCCTCGTCGGGCAGAAAGCGCTCGCCGATCGCGACATTGGCGAAACCTTGCAGCTCTCTAGAGAACCGCGCGTGATCGAAGACGTGGCCGCGAGGGCCGAGCACCTGGTTGAACGCCTTCAAGTGCAGCGGGTCGGTGTCGGCCAGCGTGCCGTCGATGTCGAACAGCAAAGCCCTGCCCATCGCTTCCGTTTTGGCCTCGATCATTTCCGTACTTTCCCAAATCCACGGCATATTGATGCGCGAGACGTATCAATATGGCTTCGCCCGCGCAATGACGCATGCTGATGACGACGACGTGACACTCGACAAAGTCGCGCGCGGCTGCAACACTCGCCGCAAGATCAAAAAGGAGGAAACGATGACGATCAACCGACGCGATCTGGCTCTCTCGACTCTTGCCGTCTCCGCGCTTGCGCTCACGACACCGGCGCTCGCCGCTTCGGCGGACGAGGACGCCGTGGCGAAGAAGGTCGAGGCCTTCCGCCTCGCCCAGATCGCGGCCGATCCGAAGGCGCTCGGCGCACTGTGCTGGGACGACCTCAGCTACAGCCATTCCAGCGGCAAGGTCGAGGACAAGGCGACGTTCATCGCCAACGCCACCGACGGCAAGTCGAAATTCCTGTCGATCGACTACAAGGACCCCACCATCAAGGTCGTCGGTCCTGCAGCGATCGTGCGCTTCCACTGGCTGGGCGAACAGGAGATGGCAGCCGACGGGAAGAAAGTATCGACCAACCTTCACATCCTGATGAACTGGCAGAAGCAGGGCGACGAGTGGAAGCTCCTGTCGCGGGCAGCAACGAAGTTGTGACGACTCTTACCCTCTCCCCCTGTGGGAGAGGGTGGCTCGTCGCGTAGCGACGAGCCAGGTGAGGGGTTGCCTCAGCGAACCCCTCTCTCTGAATCTCGAGAACGCCGAAATATACCCCTTATCCGGCGCTTCGCGCCACCTTCTCCCACAAGGGGAGAAGGAAGAAAACAGCAGTATCAAGGGCGGCAAAAAATTCCGACCTCGCTCCGCGAGCCCGGAATCACCAGCAGGCGCTTACGCCGCTTCCTTCACATCACCGTTCACCAGCTTGCGCGCGGCGCGTTCGGCTTCGCGGGCGTTGCGGAAGAGCTGGCCTTCGAGACGGTTGAATCGGTGGGACGAGGCAAAGAAGCAATAGCCTCCCGAAGAACGAACGACGATACCTGCGGTCTGCGAATTGACTTCGATGATGTAGCTGTCCGGCATGGTCCGTGGATTCCTCAGTGCGGGCAAATAACGGCACTCATGCCCAAAGGTTCCCAGGCATTTTGAGGCCGTTTCCACCCCGAATCGACACGCAATTGAGTACGCCGAGACCTCATCCGTTTTATGACTGGTTCTTGGCGAAGCGGCGACGAACGTGACTCACTGGTGCCGCGTTTGACGGCGCTTGCCACACATTTGTGAGATGAGGCAGAGCGTCGCGCGCGATTACGTCGCGATGACAGTGTCGGTCGAGCGAACCGCTTGCGGGCGACCATGTTCGTCGATCGAGACGTAAGTGAAGTTGCCGTCGGTGACGAGGAACGGATGCTCCTCCCCGCGGCGCAGCGCCCACGCTTCCAGATGCACGGTGAGCGAGGTGCGGCCTACGCGCACGAGATTGGCGTAGACCGACACGAGATCGCCGACATAGACCGCCTTGCGAAAGTTCATCGCCTCGATCGCAACCGTCACGGTCCGCGATTTCGCGACCTTCGAGGCAAACACGCCGCCGCCGACGTCCATCTGGCTCAGCAGCCAGCCGCCGAAGATGTCGCCATTCGCGTTGGTGTCGGCGGGCATCGCCAGCGTACGGATGCAGAGATCGCCGTTAGGCCCGGGGGCGGAGCTGATAGGGGCGTGGGCATGCGTATCGGTCATATGTTGGTCTCCCGCGGCTCTGGGCTCTGGATACAAAGCCGCGGCGCCTTGCGCAACATCGACACGAGGCAAGCTTGCGCTATCCAATCGGCCGCGGCGACCCGACGAGGATTCCGGTATCGTTCAGTTTGCGTTGCCACTCCGCATCGTCAGCCCGCGGCGCGCGTCCGGTCGTCGCCGTTACCAACCGTTCCAGCCTGCTCCATAGCCGGAGACGGTCGCACGGATAATTGGCCCATCCATTGATGACACAATAGCGGATGGTGTGGTCACGGTGATGACACCAATGATGCTCGGGTGAGCAGACCAGATGCAGCCGTTGCGCCGTTCGCAGGAGCAGCGGGCGGACCGGGCGGTGCGCGAGATTGTGAAAGCTCATGCCAAACAGCATGCAGGTCGCGATCACGAACCAGACGATCATCAGCGCATAGGTGAGCGCGGAAACCGGAAACGACGCCGTGACGGTGGCCGCGACTCCGACCACCGCCGCGCTCGGCGCCGCACCGAGAGACGCCTGGTCGAGGAATCCGTAGAGCAAAACGTGGCCGGGGTGGGTGTGATGCTCCCGCGTGATCGCGATGCCGCGGCCGAGCATCCCCTCGTCGAGCCAGGTGTCGACCACCCAATGCACCAGCCCTGAAAACAGGTCAGCGAGGAAATATCCGGCCAGGAGCGCCACGATCAACCACGGCCAGCGCAATTCCACCGCGGGATAACGCCCGACGAGATAGCCTGCGCAACAAAGGATCACGACGATATCGGCCCCGCAGCACAGCCGCGTGATGATGATCTCGCGCAGGGTCGCTTGCTTGAAGAACGGGATCGTCGGCACCGGCGATACTCCCCACGGGCTCTACCACCCATGATAGCATCTTTTTACCGACGGCTCCCTATTGCAAACTGTCCCAGCCCGCATCCGGCGCGAAACGTCCGCCGAATCGCTCGGCGAGCCCACGCAACGTGGACACGACATTCTCCACGCCGCGCGTGCGCGCATAGTTCAGCGGGCCGCCGCGGAACGGTGCATAGCCGGTACCGAAGATCATGGCGCCGTCGACCGCATCGGCATCGTCGACGATGCCCTCGCGAAGGGCAGCAACGCAGACATTGGACATCGGCAGCATCAGGCGGTCGATCATCTGGTCGGTGACGCGCGGACCGGTCTCGGGGAGCGGTGCCTTCTCGGCCTTGCCGTCCTTCCAGGTATAGAAGCCCTTGCCGGTCTTGCGGCCGAGCTCGCCCTTGGCGACCTTGTCGCGCAGCCAGGCCGGCGTCGGCGGCAGGAGATCGCCGAACTTGGTGCGCAGCATGTCGCCGACGTCGAGGCAGATGTCGAGCCCGACCTGATCGGCCAGCTCGATCGGGCCCATCGGCATGCCGAACTGCTCGGCCGCGGCGTCGATCAGACGCTGGTCGATCTTCTCGTCCAGCATCACCATGGCTTCGAGCATGTAGGGCGTCAGCGCGCGGTTGACGAGAAAGCCCGGCGAGCTCTTCACAGGCAATGGCAAGCGATCGATCGCACCGACGAAAGCGAGCGCGTCTTTCAGCACCCGCGGGTCGTTGCCGTCATGGCTGACGACTTCGACCAGCTGCAGTCGCGACACCGGATTGAAGAAATGCAGGCCGACCAACCGCTCCGGCCGCGCCAACGTGGTGCGCAGATCCTGAAGCGGAATGCTCGAGGTGTTGGTGGCGAGAATCGCGCCCGGCTTCATGCGCGGCTCGAGCCCGGCATAGACCTTCTGCTTGAGCTCGAGCTTTTCCGGGACTGCCTCGATGATCAGATCGGCGTTGCGGAGGCCCTCGCCGTCCATGTCAGGGATGAGACGATCGAGCGCGTCGCGCACTTCGGTCGGCTTGCGGATGATCTTGCCGTAGAGTTCGGCGGCGCGCTTCACCGCGCCCGCAATCGGCGCCGCCTTCATGTCGGCGAGCGAGACGCGCAGTCCCTGCCCGGCTACCCAAGCCGCGATGTCGCCGCCCATGGCGCCGGCGCCGATGACGTGGACGTGCTTGATGGTGTTGCCGCTGCCGGCCGCCTTCTTCATCTGCTCGCGCAGGAAGAAGACGCGGATCAGGTTCTGGGCGGTCGGCGTCACCATCAGCTTGGCGAACGAAGCCTGCTCCGCCTTCAGCATCGCGGCCTTGTTGCCGCCATGGGTCTCCCAGAGATCGATCAGCGCGTAAGGCGCCGGATAGTGCTCGCGGGACGCGGCCTTCGCCGCCTCCGAGCGCATACGCCTGGCCAGGAGACCGCGCACGAAGCCAAAATTGGCTGCACGCCCGAGCAGGCCGGGCTTGGCCCGCTTCAACCGGCCGAACAGCGCATCTTTCACCGCGCCCCGAACATGCCGCTCTTGAGTCACGGTATCGACGAGGCCGAGCGATCTGGCGCGGCGCGCGTCGATGGTGCGGCCGGTCAGCATCAGCGCCATCGACTGGGTGGGATTGACCAGCGCGGTGAACCGCGCGGTGCCGCCGAGGCCGGGATGCAGGCCCAGCATCACCTCCGGAAAGCCGAAGCGTGCGCCGTCGATGGCGATGCGCGACTGGCAGGCCAGCGCAACCTCGAGCCCGCCGCCGAGGCAGAAGCCGTGGATGACCGCGACCGTTGGTAGCTTCAAGGCTTCCAGATGATCGACCACCGCGTGCGCGGCGCGGATTCGCGTCTCCACCATCTCGGGATCATCAGCGCCGCGGAATTCGTTGACGTCGGCGCCGGCGATAAAGCCGGACGGTTTTGCCGAGCGGATCACTAGGCCGGCCGGGCGTTCGGTCTCGATCGCCGCGAGCACGGCGTCGAACTCCTCCATCACCTCCGAGGACAGCGTATTGGCGCTTGCATCAGCGCGGTCGAACAGCAGCCAGGCGACGCCGTCTTCATTGCGCGTCAGCTTGAAGTGCCTGTACGGACTGTCCGTCGCGGGCTTGGGCCCGAGTTCGAGCACGCGGTCGCCGAGCGCGGTCATGATCTTGGAATCCATGGTCACACCGCCTCGATCAGCATGGCGCCGCCGAGCCCGCCGCCGATGCATTCGGTCGCAATTCCGCGCCGCGTGCCGAGCCGCTTCATCGCGTTGACCAAATGCAGCACGATGCGGTTGCCGGAGGTGCCGACGGGATGGCCGAGCGAGATGGCGCCGCCATCGACGTTGAGCTTGTCACGGTCGATCTCACCGGCCGCGCCGTCGAGCCTGAGAATCTCGCGGCAGAACTTGTCGTCATTCCAGGCAGCCAAGCAGCCGAGCACCTGGGTCGCGAAGGCTTCGTTGAGCTCCCAGGTCTCGACGTCCTTGATGGTGAGGCCGTTGCGTTGGAGCAGCGGCGTCGCCGACATCACGGGACCGAGGCCCATGATGCTGGGATCGAGCGCGGCCCAGTGGCTGTCGACGATCGCGGCTTTCGGCGTGAGCCTGTGCTTTGCGACCGCGGCGTCGGAGGCGAGGATCACCCAGGAGGCGCCGTCGGTGATCTGCGAGGAATTGCCGGCGGTGACCTGGCCCCAGGGGCGCTCAAATACCGGCCGGAGCTTTGCCAGCGTCTCCGCCGTGGAGTCCGGCCGCACGCCGTCGTCATGGTCGAAGAACTTGCCGTCGCGGGAGAACGCGGTCTCAACCTCACCCTTGAGAAAGCCCGCACTTTGCGCCTGGGCGAGCCGGCGGTGGCTCTCGGCGGCATAGGCATCGGATTGCGCGCGCGTAATGCCGAAGAGATGGCCGACGACCTCGGCGGTCTGGCCCATGTTCAGATCGGTGACGGGATCGGTCAGCCCGCGCTCGAGCCCGATGATCGGCTTCAGATCGCGCGGGCGCAACTTGAAGGCAGCCGCGAGCTTGGCGGCGACGCCCTTGGCGGTGGCAAGGCCGGCGAACCAGCGCACGCCGGAGTTAGGCCAAACCAGCGGCGCGTGACTCAGTGCCTCGGTACCTCCCGCCAAAATCATGTCGGCATGACCTTCGCGGATATAGCGGTAGGCGGTGTCGATTGACTGCATGCCGGAGCCGCAATTGATCTGCACGGTGAAGGCGACCATGTCCTCGCCCATGCCGAGCCGGAGCGCGGCAACGCGGGCCGGATTCATCTCGTCCGCAATCACGTTGACGCAGCCGAGGATGACCTGGTCGAAGCTATCGGGCGAAAACGGCTGGCGCGCCAAGAGCGGCCGTCCGCATTGCACGGCGAGATCGACCGGCGTGAAGGGCCCCGGCCCCGAGCGCGCCTTCAGGAACGGCGTTCGGCTGCCGTCGACGATGAAAACCGGTCGTGCCATCAGCTCGCCGCCCTCTGTTCACCGAGTTCCTGGAAGAACTGATGCACATTGACGGTTTTCTTGTAAATCGGCGACAGCGCCTCCGGCGCAAAATCGTCGACCTCGATTACTTTTGTGACGGCTTCATGAGCCGCGGCCAGTTGCTCGCCCTCGGCCTGCGTGATCACGCCCTTGGCGACGGCATCCTTCCAGTCTCGGATATGCGCGGCGCGCATGCGCTTGGCGATGGCATCCGTACTTGCGACCAGCAGGAACGCGCGCTCCAGCCGGGCAAAGCCGCTGTCGTCATCGACATGGGCGAGATCCGGCGTGAGGCGCTCGCGCGCCGCCGACGGCTCCAGCACGATGGCCGCGCATGGGTGCACGACGCGGTCGGAGGGGCCGAGCACGCGGGCGCCGAACGGCTGGACCACGAGCTTGAGGAAGCCGGCAACAAAGCGGTTGGGCAGATTGGCGAGGATTTCGGCCAGCCGGTTCTCGATCGTCTTGAAGCCGGTCGCCATGCACCATTCCAGCACGGCAAAGTCCTCCTTCTGACGCCCCTCGTCCTGCCAGCGTTTTAGCGCGGCCGACAGCAGATAAAGCTCGGAGAGAATGTCGCCGAAACGCGCCGACAGCATCTCCTTGCGCTTGAGCGCGCCGCCCAGCGTCAGCAATGCCATGTCAGCGCAGAGCGCGAACGCAGCGGAGTAGCGCGAGAGCTGGCGATAGAACGGTGTGGCATCGCCCGCATCCGGCGCCATCGCAAAGGCGCCGAAGGTCCAGCTGCGGCCGAAGGCACGGAACAAGGTGCGGAGGCTATGGCCGACATGTTTCCAGAACGCCTTGTCGAACGCGGTCAGCCCGCGCTCGCGATCGGTATCGGCCAGCGCATTCATCTCGTCGAGCAGGTAGGGATGCGCGCGGATGGCGCCCTGCCCGAACACGATGAGATTGCGGGTCAGGATGTTGGCGCCCTCGACCGTGATCCCGACCGGCACGGCGCGGTGCAGATTGCCGAGATAGTTCTGCGGACCGTCGATCACGGCCTTGCCGCCATGGATGTCCATGGCGTCGTCGATCGCGGTGCGCATCCGCTCAGTGGCGTGCAGCTTCATGATGCCGGAGATGACGGCGGGATGAACGCCGGCATTCAGTGCCACGCAGGTCAGCCGCCGCGCCGCGTCCAGCTGGTAGGCGGTCGCGACGATGCGCGCGAGCGGCTCCTCGACGCCCTCGAATTTCGAGATGGAGATGCCGAACTGCTCGCGGATGCGGGCATAGGCGCCGGTGGTGCGTGCGGCGTAGGCAGCGCCCGCAGCCGAGAGGGACGGCAGCGAGATGCCGCGGCCGGCGGCAAGCGCGGTCATCAACATCTTCCAGCCTTGCCCCAGCCGCTCCTTGCCGCCGATGACGTAGTCGAGCGGGATGAAGACGTCGCGGCCCCGGTTCGGGCCGTTCTGAAACACCTGCATCGAGGGCAGATGGCGATGGCCGATCTCGACGCCGGGCAGATGGGTCGGGATCAATGCCACGGTAATGCCGAGTTCCTCCTGGTCGCCCACGAGGTGGTCGGGATCATAGGCCTTGAAGGCGAGGCCGAGCAGCGTCGCGACAGGTCCGAGCGTGATGTAGCGCTTGTGCCAGTTGAGCCTGAGGCCGACGACCTCACGGTCCTCGAAGGTGCCCTTGCAGATGATGCCGGTGTCGACCATCGAAGCTGCGTCGGAGCCGGCTTCCGGGCTGGTGAGGCCGAAGCAGGGAATATCGCGTCCATCGGCGAGGCGCGGCAGCCAGCGCGCCTGCTGTTCCGGAGTGCCGAAGCGCATCAGGAGTTCGCCCGGCCCGAGCGAGTTCGGCACCATGACTGTGACGGCAGCAGCGATCGAGCGGGTCGAGATCTTGCGCACCACTTCCGAATGGGCATAGGGCGAGAAGCCGAGGCCGCCAAACTCCTTCGGAATGATCATGCCGAAGAATTTTTCGTGCTTGACGAAGTGCCAGACATCCGGCGGCAGGTCGCGCCATTCCCAGAAGATCTTCCACTCATCGAGCATGGCGCAGAGCTCGTCGACGGGTCCGTTGAGGAACGCCCGCTCCTCCTCGGTCAGCCTGGCCTGCGGGACCTTCAGCAGCTTCGACCAATCCGGGTTGCCGGTGAAGAGATCGGCATCCCACCAGACATCGCCCGCCTCCAGCGCCTCGCGTTCGGTATCGGACATCGCCGGCAGCACGCCGCGGGCCCAGGAGAAGATCGGCTTTGTGATTTTGTCGCGGCGGAAGCTCATGGCTGACCTCATGCATCGGCGCGGTGTCGGGCATTTTAGCGGAAAGCGGCCGGCGGCGGTGAAGACTTCGCCTGCGACATTGACGCGGCCAAGCGCCCCCGGACCATAACGGCCAGGGTGCGACGGCGGTTCCGGGAGGGGAATAATGGCGATGGATCGTAGCCCGGATGGAGCGAAGCGCAATCCGGGTAGGCCTATCCGCGCGGGGAGAATCCCGGATTACGCTGCGCTCCATCCGGGCTACGGGCGCGACCGATCAATCCGGCCGCACCATCTCGAACATGTTTTCCGGCTTGATCTCGAAATAATCGCCGCGGCGGCCGGCGCGGACGATCGGGCGGGCGGCGGCGGTTTGGTAAACGCCGTCCTTGATCATGGCCTTGTCGATGTGGACGGCGACGACCTCGCCCAGCGTCAGCCAGGCGTCGGCCTCCTTGCCGTCGGCGCCCTTGAGGCGGACGATGTCGGACACCTTGCACTCGAAGGCGACGGGGCTCTCAGCCACGCGCGGCACGTTGACGAGCTTGCCGGGCACGGCGGTGAGGCCCGCGATCTCGAACTCGTCGACCTCAGGGGCGACATGCGCGGCGGTCGCGTTCATGTGTTTGGCGAGGTCCATGGTGGCGAAATTCCATACGAACTCGCCGGTCTGCTGGATGTTCTCGACCGTGTCCTTCCAGTTGGTGGAGGAGAAGCCGATGATCGGCGGCACGTAACAGAACGCATTGAAGAAGCTGTAGGGCGCGAGATTGACGTGGCCCTTGGTGTCGCGCGAGGAAATCCAGCCGATCGGCCGCGGCGCGATGATGGCGTTGAAGGGGTCGTGCTTGAGGCCGTGGCCCTTGGAGGGCTCGTAGAAGTACAGGTCTTTGTCGGTCACGCGCTTGCTTCTCCGTTTTCCGTCATTCCGGGGCGGTCCGGACGGGACCGCGCAAGCGCGGCCCGGAGGACCGAACCCGGATTCTCGAGATTCTCAGGTGCGCAATTGCGCACCATAGTTCGCCTCTTCGAGGCGCCCCGGAATGAGAGAGGCAGCTTATAGGAGGAAACCCGCCGCCCCGTCAGTGGCGCGGAGACAGACCCGCGATGACGAAATCGATCATCTGGTCGATGGTCGGGCCCGGCTTGGTGGCGCACTGGGCGATCATCTGGGGGTGGAAGAAGCGTATCATCGCGGTGCAGGCGCACAGCGAGGCCAGCTGCAGGTCCGGCGCCTCGAACTCGCCGGAGGAAACGCCTTGCGCGATCATCTGGCCGATCACCCCGGCAATGCACTCCATATGGGCGACGCAGACGTCCCAGTCCTCCTCCATCGCGATCGCGACCATCTCGTGCAGCTTGTTGTCGCCGACATAGCGCTCGGTGTTCATGCGATGGATGGTGGTGAGCAGTTCCCGGAATCGCTCCTTGACCGGACCGGGCCTCGCCACGATCCGCTGCGCTTCGAGCTCGACCTCGCCCATCAGGCCCTGCGCCACCGCCTGATGGATCGCCTTCTTCGATTCGAAGAAACGATAGACATTGGCGGGGCTCATCCTGAGCTCCTTGGCGATGTCCCCGACCGTCGTCTTCTGGTAGCCGATCTGGCGGAACAGCCGCTCGGCCACCTCGAGGATACGATCCCGGGTGTCGACTTCGATATGTTCCGAAATAAGGGCCATCAGTCAGGACTCGTTGGTCAGCAGTCTTCTCATCTATTCAGCCGCTTCGGCAAGCGGAATTGCGCGCTGGTCATCGCTCCCATGCTGCGGCGCGGCAGGTTGCTCGGGGGTACCCGCCTCGTCCAGGCTCTTCCTGAACCACAGCGCGTAGAGGCCCGGCAGGTACAGCAGCGTCAGGAAGGTCGCGACGAACAGACCGCCCATGATCGTGATCGCCATCGGGCCCCAGAAGGCCGAGCGCGACAGCGGGATCATGGCGAGGATGGCCGCAAGCGCCGTCAGCACCACCGGACGGGCGCGGCGGACGGTTGCCTCCACGATCGCCTCGCGCCGGGTCAGGCCATGCGAGACGTCGGTCTCGATCTGGTCGACCAGGATGACCGTGTTGCGCATGATCATGCCGGCGAGCGCGATCAGGCCGAGCAGCGCCACGAAGCCGAACGGGGCGTTGGCGACGTTGAGCCCGAAGGAGGCGCCGACGATGCCGAGCGGCGCGGTCAGGAACACCAGGATCAGGCGCGAGAAGCTCTGCAGCTGGATCATCAGCAGCGTCAGCATCACCATGACCATCAGCGGGAAGAGGACGAAGATCGAGGCGTTGCCCTTGGCGGATTCCTCGAATGCGCCGCCCGGCTCGATGCGGTAGGCCGGCTCGAGGTGGTCCTTGATCGCCTTCAGCTTCGGCGTGATCTGGCTCGTGACGTCGGGCGCCTGCACGCCGTCGACGACGTCGGAGCGCACGGTGATGGCCATGTCGCGGTTGCGCCGCCACATGATCGGCTCCTCATGGGCATACTCGATCTTGGCAATCTGCTGCAGCGGCACGGCAACGCCGTTGCGCGAGGTGATGGTGAGATCACCGACGCCGCCGAGGTCGAGGCGCTCGGACGGAATCGCACGGGCGACCACGCCGACCTTCTCGATGCCGTCGCGCACGGTCGTGACCTGCGAGCCCGAGATCAGCATCGCGAGCGCCTGGGACACGTCCTGCGGGGTCAGGCCCATGGCGCGGGCGCGGTCCTGGTCGACGACGAGCTTGAGGTAGGGCGACTGCTCGTTCCAGTCGAGCTGGACGTCCTTGACGCTCTTGTTCTGCCGCATGACGTCGCGGACCTGGTAGGCGATCTCGCGCACCTTGTTGGCGTCGGGGCCGATCACGCGGAACTGCACGGGGAAGCCGACCGGCGGGCCGAAGTTGAAGCGATCGACGCGGACGCGCGCCTCGGACAGCATGCCGTCCGCAACTGCGTTCTCGATCTTGGCCTTGACGCGCTCGCGCCCCTCAACGCCCTTGGCAACGATGACGATCTCGGCAAAGGCCTCGTTCGGCAGCTGCGGATTGAGGCCGAGCCAGAAGCGCGGCGAGCCCTGGCCGACATAGGACGTATAGGTCTCGATATCCTTGTCGTCCTTGAGCAGCGTCTCGGCCTTCTTCACCGCCTTTTCGGTGACGTTGAAGGCGGTGCCCTCAGGCAGGCGCAGCTGGAAGAACAGCTCGGGCCGCTCCGACAGCGGGAAGAACTGCTGCTGGACATGGCCGAAGCCGACGACCGAGGCGATGAAGACGCCGACGGTCGCGACCACCACGGTGATGCGGTGATTGACGCACCATTGCACGATGGCGCGCAGGCCCCGGTACATGCGGGTCTCGTAGACCGCGTGCGGATCGTGGTTGTGATGCGCCTTCATCTCCGGCAGCAGCTTGACGCCGATATAGGGCGTGAAGATCACCGCCACGAACCAGGAGGCGACCAGCGCGATCGCCACGATCCAGAAGATGCTGCCGGCATATTCGCCGACGGCGGAATTGGCAAAGCCGATGGGGAGGAAGCCAGCGGCCGTGACCAGCGTTCCCGTGAGCATCGGAAACGCGGTAGATTCCCAGGCAAAAGACGCCGCGCGCATGCGGTCCCAGCCCTGCTCCATCTTCACCACCATCATCTCGACCGCGATGATGGCGTCGTCGACGAGCAGGCCGAGCGCGATGATCAGCGCACCCAGCGTGATGCGGTGCAGGTCGAGCGACATCATGTTCATGACGACGAAGACGATGCCGAGCACCAGCGGCACCGACAGCGCGACCACGATGCCGGTGCGCCAGCCGAGCGCCAGGAACGAGACGAACAGCACGATGACGAGGGCTTCCATGAAGGAGTGCACGAACTCGCCGACGGCGTGCTCGACCACCTTGGGCTGGTCGGCAATCAGCTTGACGTCGACGCCCTGCGGCACCGCCTTCATGAACTCGGCCGTCGCCTTCTCGACCTCCTTGCCGAGCTCGAGGATGTTGGCACCCTTGGCGGTGACGACGCCGATGCCGATCGCGGCCTTGCCTTCCTGACGCACGACGAAGCTGGGCGGATCGACATAGCCATGGGTGACGGTGGCGATGTCACCGAGGCGGAACACGCGGCCGTTGCTCTCGACCGGCGTCTCCGCGACGGCCTTGGCACCGTCGAGCGCACCGGTGACGCGCAGCGGCACGCGCTGCGAGGAGGTTTCGACCGTGCCGGCCGGCGTCACGTTGTTCTGCTTGGCGAGCGAATCGAACAGCGCCTGCGGGGTGATGCCGAGGGTGGCGAGCTTGGCGTGGGAGAACTCGACGAAGATGCGCTCATCCTGGTTGCCGTAGACGTCGACCTTGGTCACGCCGGGCACCTTGAGGAGGCGCTGGCGGAATCCCTCCGAAACCTTCTTGAGCTGGGCATAGTCGGCGCCGTCGCCGGTCATCATGTAGAGGATGGAATCGACGTCGGAGAACTCGTCATTGACGACGGGACCGAGGATGCCGGAGGGCAGCTGGCCCTGCACGTCGACCAGCTTCTTGCGCAGAAGATAGAAGAGGTAAGGCACGTCCTTCGGCGGCGTGGAGTCGCGGAAGGTGACCTGGAGCGCGGTGAAGGCGGGCTTGGAATAAGTCTGCACCTTCTCGAAATAGGGCAGCTCCTGGATCTTCTTCTCGATGGGATCGGCGACCTGGGTCTGCATCTCCTGCGCGGTCGCGCCGGGCCAGATCACGGAGACGTTGACCACCTTCACCGTGAAGAACGGATCCTCGGCGCGGCCGAGCTTCTCATAGGAGAAGAAGCCGGCAACACCGAGCACGAGCATCAGGAAGAGAACCAGCGTCGGATGGCTGACGGCCCAGGCCGAAAGGTTGAAGCGCTTCATCGCTCTCTCCGAAAAGACGATCCAGTTACCAAAAAAAGACAGCCACTCTGTTCAAGCCGTCGTCGCGAGGCAGCGAAGCAATCCAGGGGGCTGGGCAGATTCTGGATCGCTTCGCCGCTTCAGCCTCTGCTTAGGGACAAAGGCCGAAACTCACCTCACACGACGTAACTCGACTTCTGCTGTCATTCCGGGGCGCCCGCAGGGCGAACCCGGAATGACAGGAACTAGAAAGACAGCGACGAGACGACCCGCACCCGCTGGGCCGGATCGAGCTTCTGCACACCGAGCGCGACGATCTTGGCGCCCTCTTCCACACCGCCGGTGATGACGACGTCGTTGCTCTCGTAGGACTTCACCGCCACCGGCTTCAGCGTGAGCGCACCGTTGTCGTCGACGACGTAGAAGGAGGGCTTGCCGCCTTCGTTGAACAGCGCCGACAGCGGCAGCCGCGCAACGCGCTCGGTGGCGGCGTCCGACAGCGTCAGCGTCGCGGTCATGCCGAGCGCGACCTTGTCGTCGGCCTCCGGCAGCGAGAACTTTGCAAGATAAGTGCGCGTGGCCGGATCGGCCGTCGGCGCGATCTCGCGCAGCTTGGCCGTATACTTCTTGTCCGGCTCGGACCAAAGGGTGACGCTGGCGACGCCCGACTTGGCGCGTCCGACCAGTGTCTCAGGGATCGCGACGACCGCTTCCTTTTCGGCAAAGCGGGCGACACGGATCGAAGCCTGGCCCGCGGAGACCACCTGGCCGGGCTCGATCAGCGTTGCAGTGACGACGCCTCGGGCGTCGGCAACGAGCGTCGCGTAGGAAAGGGAATTCTTGGTCAGCTCGACCGAGCGGACCGCACGATCGAGGCGCGCACGGGCCTCATCGGCAGATGCCCGGCTCGAATCCAGCTGCGCGTCGGTGGTCCAGCCCTTGGCCTTCAGATCCTTGGCGCGCTGCTCGGCAGCGGCGGCCTGGGCCAGCACGCCGGTCGCGGCGGTCTGCTCGGCGACGGATTGCTCGGCCTGGAGCTTCAGGTCGACCTCATCGAGAGTGGCGAGCGGCTGGCCGATTTCAACGGTCTGGCCGACTTCCACGAGGCGCTTGGCGACCTTGCCGGCAACGCGGAAGCCGAGGTCACTCTCGATCCGGGGCCGGATGGTGCCGACGAAGCTGCGCTCCGGCGTCTCGGCATCATAATGGGCGGTTGCGACCAGAACCGGCCGCGGCGGCTCGGCTTTCTCGGCGACGGTGTCATTGCACCCGGCAAGGCTAGCCGCCATCAGGGCTAACGACAAACCTGCCAACAGCCTGGAATAGCTCGACAAAACCGACCGGACGAACATCGAAGGACACTCCTGCATCTCGAATGAGAGGAATGTCGACTAATCACTGATAAAAGTCAATAATCGTCAGTCATCAGGAATGCGTGATCGTTAAGGGGTGGTGAGGAACCGGGAAACTGCTGTTCGGTGTACCAATCGTGGGGTTAGACGGCAGACTTGAGCCCGATGGAGCGGAGCGGTCCTCAGCCCAGATTCTGTAGGGTAGGCAAAGGCGCGTCAGCGCCGTGCCCACGATCTCTCAGTTGAGGATCACAATAACGGTTTGGTGGGCACGCTTTCGCTTTGCCCACCCTACGAGACTGGTCACTCGGCTTACCGCCCCTGCCCGGCGAACTCATGCTTGCTGTCGTGGCCACCGACGAACACCAGGATGCCGGCGATCAGGGGCAGCACTGCGAGCACCAGCAGGCCGGTCGAGGTCTGGCCGGTGGCTTCCTTGACCCAGCCGATCAAATAGGGCCCGCCGAAGCCGGCGAGGTTGCCGATCGAGTTGATCAGGGCGATGGCGCCGGCGGCCGCGGTGCCGGAGAGCCAGGCGGTCGGCAGCGTCCAGAACACACCGAAGCAGCAGAACACGCCGATCGCGGCAACCGTCAGCAATACCATCGTCATGGTGGGATCCGTGAGATAGGAGGAAACGGCGAGCGCGACGGCGGTGAGCAGCAGCGGCGCGCCGACATGCTTCACGCGCTCGCGCGTCGCATCGGAGTGACGCGCCCACAGGATCATGGCGATGGTGCCGAACAGATACGGGATCGCGGTGACGAAGCCGGTCTGCGCGTTGGTCAACCCGAACGCCTTGACGATCTGCGGCAGCCAGAACTGCATGCCATAAAGCGCGCCGACGAAGCCGAAATAGATCAGGCTGAGCGCGATCACCTTGGGCGAGGACAGCGCCTCGCCGAGCGAGAAATGCTTCACCGCCTGCTTGGCGGCGATTTCCGAATCGAGCTTCGCCTTCAGCCACGCCTTCTGCTCGGTCGACAGCCAATCCGCTTTCTCCGGCTTGTCGGTGAGATAGAACCAGGTGACGATGCCGAGCAGCACCGAGGGGATGCCCTCGATGATGAAGAGCCACTGCCAGCCCTTGAGGCCCATCGCACCGTCGAGCCCGAGCAACAGGCCCGAAATCGGCGCACCGATCACGGTCGACACCGGCACCGCGATGGCGAAGGCCGCAAGGAAACGGGCGCGATATTCGGCCGGATACCAATAGGTGAGATACAGGATGATGCCGGGGAAGAAGCCGGCCTCGGCGACGCCGAGCAGGAAGCGCAGGACATAGAAGCTCGTGACGCCGCTGACGAGCGCCATCAGAGCGGAGATGATGCCCCAGGTCACCATGATGCGGGCGATCCAGCGGCTGGCGCCGAACTTCTCCAGCGCGAGATTGCTCGGGACCTCGAAGATGAAATAGCCGAAGAAGAAGATGCCGGCACCCCAGGAAAAGATCAGCGGCGTGAACTTCAGCTCCGCATTCATGGTCAGCGCAGCGAAGCCGAGATTGACGCGGTCGAGATAGGAGAAGAAGTAGGCCAGCACCAGGAACGGAATCAGGCGCCAGGAGATAGCGCGGATCGTCGAGGTCTCGATTTCCGACTTGTTGAAATCCTTGGCGCCGCCGGCGGAACCGGCATAGGTCGTGGTCTGGCTCATGGCTTCCCCCAGGGTTGTTGCTTTTATGGGCTGGTTGCGGTTTTCAGCATCGCGGGCGAAGAGTCAATGGAGCGAGCAATGCACGGGACGCAGCCGGATAAACCTGTTGCGCTGTTACGGACATCGCTGATCCGCGCCGCCCTCGCGCTCGCGGTAATCGTCTGCGGGCTGTCGCTGCGCTGGTACGGCTTTCCGCTCGGCCTGCCCGCCTTCGTCGTGAAGTATGGCGGCTCGCTGTTGTGGGCGACGATGGTGTTTCTGCTGGTCGGGGTTTTGCTGCCCCGGCTCACCCGGACTCAGATTGCGGCGATCGCCGTGGTCATCGCGGTGGTGGTCGAATTTTCCCGACTGGTGCATACGCCGTGGCTCGATGCGTTCCGGCTGACCACGGCCGGCGCACTGCTGCTCGGGCGCATCTTCTCGCTGTGGAATCTGGTGGCGTATGCGGTTGGGATTGCGTTCGGCGTCTGGATCGATCGGCTCGCCACGACGCACGCTCTCGTAGGGTGGGCAAAGGCGCCCTAGCGCCGTGCCCACGTCTTCTCATCAAATAGGCAGAGGTGGGCACGCTACGCTTTGCCCACCCTACGAGACCGACGCCATGGCAATCAGCCTTCACTCCGCCAATTGAAACCGCTCGAAGCGATCAAGCTCCTCCTCGATCACGCGCTTGAGCTCCTTGCGCCCCACCGTCTTCTTGCCCTGCCCGACCCAGGTCCATTTCTGCATCAGCAGCTTCTTCGCCTGCCGGTCGGTCTTCAGATCAAGTGCGGCGATGATCTCGTCGCCGACCAGTACAGGTAGCGCAAAATAGCCGAGCTTGCGTTTGGCCTTCGGCACATAGGCCTCGAACAGGTGGTTGTAGCCGAAGATGAGACTGGTGCGTTTGCGCTGGATGATCAGGGGATCAAACGGCGAGAGGATGTGGACGAGATCAGGCGGGACCGCCTCGCCGTTCACCTCCAGCGCGGCCGGCGCCGCCCAATGCTCCTGCTTGCCGGCGCCGTCGATCGCAACAGGCACGAGCTCGCCGCGGCGGACGCGGGAGGCGATCAGGCCGGCCACCGCCTTCTTGCGCGGCGCGTCGAGATGGCAGATCGAATCCAGACTCACCACGCCCTGCGACCGCAGCGCGCGATCGAGCAGATAGGTCGTAATCTCCCTGGCTGAGGCTGGCCTCGGCAGCGTGTCCCAGCCGAAATGCCGCGTCATCAGCTCATAGGTCTTGAGCATGCCCTGCCGCTCGCTGATGGTCACGGCGCCGGTATAGAAGGCGAGCTGCAAGGCCCGCTTCGAGGGCTTGCGGCTCTGCCACAGATGCTCCTTCTCGGTGAGCACGTCGTCCTCGATATCGCGGATCGTCAGCGGCCCGGCGCGCACCAGCCGCATCACCTTGCGCGTGTCGGCGGGCTTCACCGAGGCGAACCACTTGTGCCCTTCGCGGCGATGCTCACGCATCGCCGGCAGGAAGAAGCGGAAGTCGCCGGCGGGTACGTAGGAAAGCGCGTGCGTCCAATACTCGAACACGCTTCTGTCGACGCTCTGGGCGTGGCGCAGATCGGCGCGGCGATAGGACGGGATACGGCTGAACAGGATGTGGTGATGGCAGCGCTCGATCACGTTGATGGTGTCGATCTGCACATAGCCGAGATGAGCGACCGCGTCCGCGACGGCCCGCGCTCCCTCGCCGAACGGGGCGCGCTCATCCAGCCGCTGGGCATGCAGCCAGATCTGCCGGGCCCGTGTCGTGGTGAGGTGGAGCGGTTTGGGCGCGCGTGACATTGCGGGGAGGAATGTAGCGGGATTCGCGCCAAGAAAAAGAAGAAGAAAAAGAAGACCTCGAGGCAGCAGTCAAAAAAACCGCGCTGCCATCTGCTGACAGCGCGGCCGGATGCGGGGCGCCTCGCGCCTACTTCATCGTCATCGCCTTCTGCGACTTCATGTAGTGCATGCAGGCGCTCTTCATCTTGCCGTTGCTCATGTCCGTGTTGGCCATGGCCATTTCCTTGTTCGCCGCCATCTTGGCCGGCGTGTCGGGCGTACCGCCCATCATGGCTGCGGACTTCATCATGTTGTCCTTGGTGCACGCCATCATCGCGGCGGACGCGGGGGACAGCGAAAGGGTGAACGCGACAAAGGCCGCAAACGTGAGCAAGATCTTCATCGAAAAGTCTCCTCCGTAAAACAAAACCGGCGTCATGCCGGCCTTCGCAATTACGTATTCTCTCGCGCTGACGTTTCGCGGAGAAGACAATTTTCTTGCTGCGGTGCGAAGGCGGAGGGCCTAGCGGCCATCCTTCGGGGTCTTGGGCCGGTCCCCGAGGCTTCCGGTGGCGACATCCGGCTCGCACATGGCCTTGCCGCGCCCCTCCGCCTGGCAGCGATAGACGCTGCCGGTGAGGCGGTCGACCAGCCACACGTTCTCCTCGGTCGGCGCTTCGAGCCCGACATAGCGGGAGGTCAGCCCCGTGATCAGGGTCGACAGCAGGATCGCCACCGCGATCATGGCCGCACCGATATAGATGGGCATTGAGCTCAGGGACACTGTTCGATCCGGCGGGCCGCTGCGATTGAAGTAGTCACGCTGATAGTCACTTGGCCTCGGCACTGGACGGAACTCGGCTCCTTCATTCGGCAATTGTCGGGGGCAAATCCTGCTAGGCGCGCATCTGGCCGATTTCTTGTTCGCGGCCGGGCCGTGCGGCGACGGCTTTGCGACGATCGGTGTGCAAAGGTTTCCCGCACGCCTGCCGGCCCTCGCCAGCGCCGGAACCTTTAGCCAGCACCTCCCCACCGGCACGGAAGGAATGAGCCTGCTCGCAGCGTGATTTCAATCACACGGGGGATTGCCGCCGTTTGAACCCACGCGGCGGAGGATGCGACCACTGCTATTGGGACCATCGGCCCCACCCGCGGAGCAGCCGCGAAACGCGCCGGTTCACCGCCCGGGACGCGGAGAAACACCCGAAAATGAGCCTGAGAGCGCTGTCGCCACAGTGACCAAGATCACATCAGGGCTTTTGAACCCGCCCTATGCTCGCAGCATCAAATCGCTATCAGGCGTAACAACGAGGATACGACAATGACCCGTTTTGATAAGTTCTTTGGACTGAAGGCGATAACTCTCTCCGCCGCGCTGTCGATGACGGCGGGCCTGGCTTTGGCCGGTGACAACAATGTCTCCACAGGCCAGATCCTGGATGCACTGAAGCCGAAGCCGGCGACCCGCGGCCTGTCCGCCGGTCCGCAGACCGATCCGGCGGTGCAGGCCAAGGAATCGACATTCCTGAATACGGTACGCAACCGCTCGACCCGGTCGCTCTCGACGGGCGAGCGCGAGCAGATCGCCGAACTCGCCGCGACCAAGCCGAAGATCGACCTGGAGATTCAGTTCGACTACAACTCGGCCGATATCGCCAAGACCTCGATGACCTCGGTGCAGGCGCTCGGCAAAGCCCTGTCCGATCCGGCGCTCAAGGGCTCGACCTTCGTGGTCGCCGGCCACACCGATGCGACCGGCGGCGAAGAGTACAATCAGGGCCTCTCCGAACGGCGCGCCGACACCATCAAGAAGTACCTGGTGCAGAACTACGGCCTCAACGCCACCGATCTGGTCACCGTCGGCTACGGCGAGACCAAGCTGAAGGACACTGCCAACGGTGCCGACCCGGTCAACCGCCGCGTCCAGGTCGTGAACATGGACACCAAGACCGCATCGAAGTGATCTCTAACTGATCCATACGCCGCCTGCCGCCCCGGCAGGCGGCGATGTCATATCCAGCTCTGGAACAGCATCAGCCGGCCGAAGCTCAGCATCGACGTGCCGATGAAGGCCGCAGAGATCGGCAGCATGACCGCAAAGCCGATCGCGGCGACACCGACATAGGCCCACAGCAGCCAGCGCGGCAGGCCGTCCCGGCGCAGCACATAGACCAGCGCCAGCGACGCCGCGGTGGCGGCCGGCATATAGTAGTAGATGAACCCGAGCGTACGCGGCAGCAATGCCCATGCAAGCCAGGGACCGAAATAGAACGCCGCGATCAGGAACGCATCCCACCGGCGCAGCACGATGAAATCGCGCAGCACGAGCGCGAGTGCGAGCAGAGCCGGCCACAACACCAGCGGATTGCCGAGCAAGACGATTGCGGAGACGTTGTCCTCCCCCGTCTTGTCGAACAGGAACCACACCGGGCGCGCGAGCAGCGGCCAGGATGGCCATGCGCTCATATAGGTGTGCCCGGCGATCGCGGTCGTGGTGTTGTCGGCGAAAATCCGGCGCTGCGCCTCGATCAGATCCGGCAACGATACGCCGTAGAGCGGAACGAAAGCCGCCAGATAGGCCACGCCTGGCAAGACGGCGAAGCAGAGCGCGACGTGGTGCAGCCTCAAGCCGGGCCAGAGGTCCGGCCGATACCAGTCGTCCGGCTTCGCGTCGGCGAACAGCGTACGCCAGCCCTGCATCAGGCGGATCACCGCGACGATGAGGATGCAGACGCCGAGCGGAAACAGGCCGCTCCATTTGCAGGCTGCGGCAAGACCGAATAGAGCGCCCGCGAATGCAAACAGTGCATGCGGTCGCTCCCTGCGAAAGCCATGCATGAAGGCGACGGTCGCGAGCAGACCGAAGCCGAGCGCAAAGATGTCGAGCATCGCGATGCGCGCCTGCACGTAGAGCATCTGGTTGAAGGCCGCGATCAGCGCTGCGGCGATCGCCGGCCCTTGCGCGGAGAACAGCGCGAGGCCGCACAGATAAATCGCGACGATGGCGAGTGCGCCGAACAATGTCGCAGGATAGCGCCAGCCGAGCGCGTTGTCGCCGAAGGCCGCGATCGAGGCCGCGATCAGCTCCTTGGCCAGCGGCGGATGCATCGGATTGAGCATCGGCTGCGACATCGCCGGTGCCAGCATCTGCCGCGCCGCCGGCACGTAGTGCACCTCATCGAAGACGAACTTCTCCGGCGTCGTCAGTCCGATCAGCAGCGCGAGATGGGCAGCTAGGAAAATAGCGACAGCAATCACTGCGCTTCGCGACAATCTCGGAACTGCAGACCGTTCAAGCAGCTGCTGTGGGGATGCTTTGCGTGGCAAATTTGCGTCACCGCGGACAAAAATAAGGATCGCGGTTTTCATTGAACGCATTCCGCCGCGGCTGTCACTAAGCATAACGCACGTCCCGCGCCGCTTGTGATAATTTCGCCACATCAGAAGCGCGCGCGATCCGGTACGATCAGGGGCACATCGATCGGTTGTGAAATGAATTTGCGTTTCTGGCTTTTTCCCGCCCTGTTGTCGGCCGCATTGTGCGCGGCGCCCGCTGCGCTGGCGCAGACGCGCGTCGGCGAAGCCGTCGTGATCCAGAACGAAGTGGTCCGCGTGGCCGCGGCCACCACGCCGATCTCTGTCGGCGACAGCATGCTGCGCGACGAGACCGTGCGCACCGGGGCCGACAGTGCCGCGCGCTTCGTGATGGCCGACAGCACCAATTTGTCGCTCGGCCCCAGCGCCACGCTCAAGCTCGACCGCACCGTCTTCAACGACGAGCACAGCTATCGCGACGTCGCGATCCGCATGACAACAGGCGCATTCCGTTTCGTCACCGGACATTCCGAGAAGACCGCCTACAAGATCACGACGCCGCTTGCGACCATCGGCGTGCGGGGCACCACGCTCGACATCCTCTCGCAGCGGGGACGCTCTGTCGTCGTGCTTCAGGACGGCGCGGCCAGCGTCTGCACGACGAGCTCACAATGCGTGCAGCTCACCCAGCCGGGCGACACCGCAATCATCACATCGACCGGCGGCAAGGTCAGCATCACCAGGACCAACACGCCGCCCTGGACCTTCGCCGCCAACTGCGCCGCAAGTGCCGGGCTATGCGCGGTGAACCAGTATGCCGGCGCCTCGCCGACCATCACGCCCTCCGTCCAGGACGACGGCATGCTGTGCGGGCGCTGACGATGGCGGAATTCAACTTTCGGCTCTTCGCCCTCGCCGGCCTGCTGACCGCGGCCGCTGCACTGGCATTTGTCGCGCTCGACATTCGTCCCGCCGTAGCTCAAGCGACCTGCGAAATCGGATGCGGCGAGCCGACGCCCTACCCGACCTATTCACCGTCTCCGACGCCGACATATTCGCCCTCACCCTCACCCTCCCCTTCGCCGAGCCCCTATCCTTCGCCGTCGCCGAGTCCATATCCGTCGCCGAGCCCGACACCGACCGGCGCCGATTCCAGCGGCAATTCGATCGGCGGCCTCGCGGGCCAGCGCTTCAACCAGATGATCACCAACCGGGTGCTCGGCACGGTCCTGCTCGGCGTCAACGAGCAGATCAATTGCAGCGACTGCATCAGCGCGTTCGGCTCGGCCGGCTCGTTCTCGGCCGGCATCCACGGCCGCAAGGAGCTCACCAACAATCTGTCGCTGCTCGCCGGCATCGCCTACACGCACTACAACGAGGGCGGCTACAAGATCACGAGCGCGCCGATCGGCGCCTTTGCGCTCCGCTACGACTTCACCGATTGGGGCTCGTCGCGTCCGTTCTTCGACGTCGGAACGATCCTGACGCCGTGGGAGAAGGCGCGCTACACCCGCAGCTACAATACCAGCCTCGGTCCGGTGAGCGTGACGAGCTCGACCAACGCTTCGAACTATGCGGTCTACGGCCGCGCCGGCTGGATGAGCCGCGTGTCGCCGCGCGACGAGGTCGCAGCTTCGATCGAGGTCTGGCAGCTCTGGCAGCGCGTGTCCGGCTATAGCGACAATGCCGTGGCCTTCAACCCGTTCGACGCCACCATCGCGACCGGCACCGACCGCACCAGCCTGGTCAAGATCGGCGGCCAGTGGACGCATCTGTTCGGCAGCAACGTCGAGACCAACATCAATGGCGGCTGGGTGCAGTCGTTTGCGAGCCACAGCGGAATCGTCGCCACCGTGACGGGCGACGGCGTGGTGGTGCCGACCATGGGCAACCAGGGCTGGTTCGAATATGGCGGCCGGCTCGGCTTCCGCGTGCAGAAGGGCTGGGTCGTAGACCTCTTCGCCAACGGCACTCTGGGTCCGCAGCCGGTCGGCAACACCATCCACGGCGGCGTGGGGCTGCGGATCAATTACTGAGGCAGCTTCGTAGGGTGGGCAAAGCGAAGCGTGCCCACCACCTCTCTCAACTGGAGACGGATCGTGGGCACGGCGCAAGAGCGCCTTTGCCCACCCTACGGCACCTGTGTCGTCGTCACGCCGCCGACTTGCCCTCGAACGCGCGGCGCAGCGCGTCGACATCCAGCTTCACCATCTTCATCATCGCCTGCATCGCGCGCGCGGCCGCTGCCCTGTCCGGGCTCGACAGGAATTCGAATATCACCTTCGGCACGACCTGCCAGGCCACGCCCCAACGATCCCGGAGCCAGCCGCATTGCTCTTCCTTGCCGCCATCGGCGAGGAACGCATTCCAGACGCTGTCGACCTGGGCCTGGTCGTCGCAATGGATCATCAGCGAGATGGCGTGGGTATATTCCATCTTCATCCCGCCATTGAGCGCGACCAGCGGCTGACCGGCGACCGTGAACTCGACGACAAGCACGGAGCCTTCCTTGCCGGAGGGGCCGTCCGAAACATTGCGCTGAACGTGCGTGATCGCCGAATTCGGCACGAGCGAAACGTAGAACTTTGCGGCTTCCTCTGCATCGCCGTTGAACCACATGCAGGGTACGACCTTGGACATCGTGAATGCTCCTCGTTGGTTTAGCGTTCGACGGACTGCGATCAGGCATTCGCCATGGCGGGCTGCGGAGGGACAGCCGCCATGTCCAGCCAGTTCACACCCCACATGTGGCCATCCGGATCCTCGAAGCTGCGGCCGTACATGAAGCTGTATTCGTCCTTCGGGCTGGGATCGGCCACCCCGCCCGCCGCCTCTGCCTTGCCGACAATCGCGTCGACCTCGTCGCGGGTGTCGGCGGACAGGCAGAACAGCGCCTGGTTCGAGGTCTTGGCATCTGCGATCGGCTTCGGCGTGAACTGGCGGAATTTGTCGTGGGTCGCCAGCATCACGTAGATGGCCTCGGAAAAGACCATGCAGCTCGCCGTGTCATCGCTGAATTGCGGGTTCCGGGTCGCGCCGACCGCCTCATAGAAGGCGGTCGCACGTTTGAGGTCGGTCACGGGAAGATTGAGGAAGATCATCCTGGGCATCGGAAGCTCCTTGGGCGGGTTCTGCCCAAGGACGGACTGCCGGGGGCCCACCCGACACGGCTTCCGAATATTTTTTCCCCCGGAGACGATCGCGCCTCCCACGGCAGGGCGGTCTTACTTCTTCTCGTTCGGATCCCGGTGGATAGGGTCGACCCACAGCACGGTCTCGGGCTTCTCGACCGGCTCGATGTCGAGGTTGATCGCCACCGCCTCGCCGTCACTGCGCACCAGCACGCATTCCAGCACCTCGTCCGGGCTGGCGTTGATCTCCTGATGCGGCACGTAAGGCGGCACGAAGATGAAATCGCCGGGGCCGGCCTCGGCGGTGAATTGCAGGCTCTCGCCCCAGCGCATCCGCGCCTTGCCCTTCACGACATAGATGACGCTTTCGAGATGGCCGTGGTGGTGTGCACCGGTCTTGGCATCCGGCTTGATGCTGACGGTGCCGGCCCACAATTTCTGGGCGCCGACGCGCGCGAAATTGATCGCGGCCGCGCGGTCCATGCCTGCCGTCGACGGCACGTTGGTATCGAGCTGGTTGCCGGGAATGACGCGCACGCCGTCATGTTTCCAGCGATCGTCGTGATCGTGGTCATGGTGGGAATGCGAATGGTCATGGCCGGTCATGGGACTTGCTTTCTGTTGGTTCCGTGCGCGGCAACCTAACCCGAAGCCGCACTCGCGAGCCATGCCAAAATCGGAACCCTCGTAGCTGCGGGACGTTGTCTTTGCGAGCAAAATGGATGGAGAGTTTCATGGGTAGCACGACCGACAAGATCAAGGGTAACGCCAACGAAGCGATCGGCAAGGCCAAGCAGGGCATCGGCGAAGCCACCGGTTCCGAACGCATGAAGGGCGAAGGCGTGGTCCAGGAAGTGAAGGGCAAGGGCCAGCAGGCCATGGGCGATGCCAAGGACGCCGCAAAGGACGCGATCGATCGCGCGGCGGCCGGGGCAAAGCGCGCGACGGAATAGCGCGCGCAGGACTGAACGCGAAAAGACCGGCCGAAAGGCCGGTCTTTTTGTTCGTGTCGATTATCTCCGTCATGGCCGGGCTTGACCCGGCCATCCACGTCTTAGCAGCACGAAGAAAGAACGTGGATGCCCGCGACAAGCGCGGCCATGACGACGTGGAGACGTCAGTTATTTCACCGCCAGCAATTCCACGTCGAACATCAGCGTCGCATTCGGCGGGATCACGCCGCCGGCGCCGCGGGCGCCGTAGCCGAGCTGCGGCGGGATGATCAGCGTGCGCTTGCCGCCGACCTTCATCGAGGCCACGCCCTCGTCCCAGCCGGCGATGACACGGCCCTTGCCGATCGGGAATTCGAACGGCTCCTTGCGATCGACGGAGCTATCGAATTTCTTGCCCTTCTGACCGTTCTCGTAGAGCCAGCCGGTATAGTGCATCACGCAGATCTGGCCGGGCTGCGGCGAGGCACCGGTGCCGACGGTGGAATCGATGATCTGCAAGCCTGAAGCTGTGGTCATGGTCTTTCCTGCGGTCTGGGCCGAGGCCGTGGTGGAAACGAAATGCGACACGCCCGCGATCACCGTGATCGCGAGTGCCGACATCAGGGTGAGGAGCGCGCGCTGGAAACGCTGCATAAGGCACCTTCCGTTTGAGGCGGAAGGTGTCTAGCGCAACGCGGGTGCGGTTTCCACCCCTCACACCTCGATATTTTCCAGCCGAACCGGGAGCTTGCGGATGCGCTGGCCGGTGGCATGGTGGATCGCGTTGCAGATCGCGGCATTGGTGCCGACATTGGCGAGCTCGCCGAGGCCCTTCACGCCGACCGGATTGATGCGGTCATCCTGCTCGGAGAGCAAAACGACCTCGACGCCGGCGACGTCCGCATTCACGGGCACGAGGTAGTCGGCTAGATTGTCGTTGACGTAGCGCGCATTGCGCTCGTCGATTTCGGTGGCCTCGAGCAGTGCCGAGGACATGCCCCAGATCAGTCCGCCCATCAGCTGGCTGCGCGCTGTGCGCGGATTCATGATCCTGCCAGCCGCAAACGCACCGACGAGGCGAGGACAGCGGATTTCGTGGGTGAAGCGATTGACACGGACCTCGACGAACTCGGCGCCGAACGCATAGGCGATCTGGTCTTTCATGGCGTGTCCACCAACGAGCCGAACCTGCCCGTTGTGCATGGCGCGGAAGGAATCCAGCGGCGCGCCTTCCGGCTTCCACTCGCCATATTCCTCGACGACGCCGACACCGAGCGCATCGAAGGCCTTCTCGATGTCCAGCGGACGATCGCCCTTCGCCGCTTGCGTGGCCGGCGTCTGGCCAAGACCCACGGTCTCCTTGGCCCGGTCGGTCAGGCTTTGAGCCGGCATCGCGGCCTTGAACAGGCGCTGGCGAATCTGATCGCACACCATCATCACCGCCGAGCAGGTGCTCGCGGTCGAGTTCGAGCCGCCGGCAACCGGCGCCGGCGGCAGATCGCTGTCGCCCATGAAGACCGCGACCTTCTCGAGGGGCACGCCGAGGCGCTCGGCCGCGGTCTGGGCGATGACCGTATAGGCGCCGGTGCCGATCTCGTGGCCGGCGATCTCGACCCGGGTCCGGCCGTCGCGCTGAAGGCGCACGCGCGCGGCCGACGGTCCCATCTGCGTCGGATAGCAGGTTGCGGCACAGCCATAGCCGATCAGCCAGTCGCCTTCCGACATCGATTTCGGCTGCGGCGAGCGCTGCGCCCAGCCGAAGGCCTTGGCGGCCTCGTCGAAGCACGCCATCAGCGAGCGCGAGGTGTAGGGCTTGCCGCCGATCGGCTCGTTGGTGGTGTCGTTGATGCGCCGAAGCTCGACCGGATCCATGTTCAGCTTGACCGCGAGCTCGTCCATCGCGCTCTCCAGCGCAAACAGATACGGCACCTCCGGCGGCGAGCGCATGAAGCCCGGCGTGTTGCGGTCGGCACGCACGATCGACACCAGGCTGTCGACGTTCGGGCAGGCATAGAGCCGCGTCGTCGTCTTGGTGCCGCCGACGCAATAGGCGTCGGCGCGCGAGGAGACCTCGGCGCCCTCATGCCTCAAAGCCAGCAGCTTGCCATCCCGGTTTGCGCCAAGCTTGATCTCCTGGCGCGTCTCGGCACGGTGGGTCGTAATGGTGAAACCCTGATCGCGGGTCGGGACCAGCTTGATCGGGCGGCCCAGGCGCTTGGCGATGCCGGCGATGATGGCGGTCCGCGGCGTCATCGAACCGCGCGAACCAAAGCCGCCGCCGACATAGGGGTTGACCACGCGCACCTTGTCGGCGTCGATGCCGAGCTGCTCGGCGACGCCGTTCTTCAAGCCATAGACGAATTGGCTGCCTTCGTAGATGACGAGATTGTCGCCCATCCAGGCGCAGCTCGTCGAAAACAGCTCCATCGGATTGTGGTGCTGCGTCGGCGTGTCGTAGGCGGCGGTCAGCTTGACCTCGGCCGCATCGAATGCCTTGGCGAAATCGCCGACCGCGGGGTCTTCCTTGAACTGCGCGTTCTGGCCCTTGGCGGCGGCCGTGGTCGTTCCCGGCGAGTCGAAGCTCGCGCTGGGCGCGGTGGCGGTGTAGCTGACCTTGACACGATTGGCGGCTTCGCGCGCGGCCTCGTAACTCTCCGCGACAATGACAGCGATGATCTGGCCGTCATGGGCGATGTCGGCCGACTTCAGCGGCTGGATCGTGGTCCCGGCATAGCCGCCATTGCTGAACAGCTTCGACTCCTTCAGCTTCGGGGCGTTCTCGTGCGTGACGATCTCGATCACGCCGCGGACGCCCTTGGCGTCATCGAGATCGAAATGGTCGATGCGCCCCTTGGCAATCGCACTGGTGACCAGGAATGCATAGGCCGGATTGTCCAGCGGCATGTCGGAGGCGTAGGTCGCCCGTCCCGTCACCTTTGCAGCCGCATCATAGCGCGGCACGGGCTGGCCCATATTCGCCTTGGGCGAGGGAGCTGCAGCGGTCATGATCAGATCTCCATCGTTACGGCCTGCTGGAGCGCGCGCACCACCACGCGCTTGCCGAGCGCGATCTTGAAGCTGTTGTGCCGGCGGCCGCGGGCGTCTGCAAAAGCGGCATCAGCGACGCGTTGCGCCAGAGCTTCGTCGAACTTTTGTCCCTTCAGCAGCGCCTCCGCCTCGCGCGCCCGCCAGGGCATGGTGGCGACGCCGCCGAGCCCGACGCGCACATCCCGGATCGTGCCGTCCTGCACGTCGAGCGCGATCGCAGCCGAGGACAGTGCGAACTCATAGGATTGCCGGTCGCGCGCCTTGAGATACACCGAGCGCGGCCAGCGTCCCTGGATCGAGAAGGCCGAAATCAGCTCGCCGGGCTGAAGCGTGGTCTCGATGTCCGGGGAGTTGCCCGGCGCCTTGTGCAGCTCCGCGAACGGTATGCTGCGCGTGCCGGCCCTGCCCGTGATCTCGACCACGGCATCGAGAGCGATCAACGCCTGCGCGAAATCGCCGGGATAAGTCGCAATGCACTGATCGGACGTGCCGAGCACGGCATGCATCCGGTTGACGCCGTCCATGGCGGCGCAGCCGGAGCCGGGATTGCGCTTGTTGCAATTCTCGTAGGAGACGTCGCGAAAATAACTGCAACGCGTCCGCTGCATCACGTTGCCGCCGAGCGTTGCCATGTTGCGGAGCTGGGCGCTGGCGGCGAGCTTCAGGGAATTGGCGATCACCGGATAATTGCGCTGGATCTCGGCATGGGCCGCCACGTCGGACATCTTTGCGAGCGCGCCGAGACGTAATCCGTCGTCCCGAGGCTCGATTGCCGACCAGCCGTGCGCGAGCGGATTGATATCGACGATCGCGGCGGGCCGCATCACGTCCAGCTTCATCAGATCGATCAGCGTGGTGCCGCCCGCAAGCGGCTGGGCTATCGCCTGCGACAACGGATGGTTGGCTGCTGCGGCGGCGCTCAGCGCCTGCACGGCCATGTCAGGGTCTGTTGCCCGCTGATACGAGAAGGGTCGCATGCGCCTAGCCTTTCATGATCTCGGGCGCGGCCTGCTTCACCGCCGCGACGATGTTGGGATAGGCCGCGCAACGGCAGATGTTGCCGCTCATGTATTCCCGGATATCGGCCTCGTTCCCGGCATGTCCCTCCTTGACGCAGGCTACGGCGGACATGATCTGGCCGGGCGTGCAATAGCCGCACTGGAACGCATCGTTGTCGACGAAGGCCTGCTGCATCGGGTGCAGGCGATCGTCGGTCGCCAGCCCCTCGATCGTCGTGATCTCCTGCCCTTCCGCCGCGAGCGCCAGCGTCAGGCATGACACCACCCGCCGATCGTCGATCAGCACTGTGCAGGCGCCGCACTGGCCGTGGTCGCAGCCTTTCTTGCTGCCGGTGAGCTTGAGGTGATCGCGCAGCGCATCGAGCACCGTGGTGCGCGCGTCGATGCGCAGGCGCTTGTCCTTGCCGTTGACGTGCAGCGTGACCTCGACAGGAAGTGAGGGGTCCTGTGCAGCTGGGGCTTTGGCTTCCTCTGTGGCCGCGCGCGCTGTGATCGGGACGAGCGCACTGCCAGCCGCGCCGGCCATGAAGGCGAGCCGATCGAATGCTGATCGTTTGGAACTTGATGTGTCGGACATCGAGGCCTCCGCCGCTTATCTGCAAAGCAGCGCACGCCCTGCACCGCTCATCGCCCCTTAACCGGAAGCGATGAACTCTGTTCCGAACGAGAAAGGGCGACGCAGCAAATGCCGCGCCGCCCTTCGTCAACTTTTCCTGATCTTGCGCGCGGAACCCCGCGCGGCAGCGCTCAATAGCCGAGCGCGCAGCCGTCCTTGCGCGGATCGGAGCCGCCGGTGAGCGTGCCCTTGTCCCAGTCGATCCAGATCGCCTGCGCGCCGCCGAGCGGGCCGACCACGCTGGTGGTCTTGTGGCCGAGCTTCTTCAGGCCCTCGACGATCGCAGCCGGCACGCTGTCCTCGAGCTGATACTGGCCCTCGTAGTGCAGGCCGCGCGGCATGTCGATCGCCTCCTGCACGTCGCAGCCATAGTCGAGGATGTTGGTCACGACGCGGGTCTGGCCGACCGGCTGGTACTGCCCGCCCATCACCGCGAACGGCATCACGGAGCGGCCGCCCTTGGTGAGCAGGCTCGGCATGATCGTGTGCAGCGGCCGCTTGCCGCCGGCGATGCAGTTGGGATGGCCCGGCTGGATGCGGAAGCCGCCGGCGCGGTTCTGGAACAGGACGCCGGTCTTGTTCGAGACGATCGCCGAGCCGAAGGAATGCGCGATCGAATTGATGAACGAGCAGACGTTGCGATCCTTGTCCACGACGGTGATGTAGATCGTCGACGGATTCATCGGCGGTGCGACGTTCGGCAGGTCGAGCATGCCGTCCATGCGGATCTTGGCGATGTGCTCGTCGCAGAATTCCTTGGCGAGGATCCTGGCGACCTCGACCTGCATGTGGTCGGGATCGGCGACATGCAGCTCGCGGTGCATGTAGGCGATGCGCGCGGCCTCCGCCTCGAGATGGAAACGCTCGATGCTGAGCGGCGCGTATTTCGTCAGGTCGAACCGCGACAGGATATTCAGCATCAGCAGCATGGTTAGGCCGGGTCCGTTCGGCGGGCACTGCCAGACGTCGTAGCCCTTGTACATGGTGCCGATCGGCGTCGTCGTCTCGGTGGTGTGCGCGGCGAAATCGTCGAGCGTGTGCAGGCCGCCGATGCCCCTGAGGGTCTCGACCATGTCTTCGGCAATCGAGCCCTTGTAGAAGGCGTCGCGGCCGTCCTTGGCGATCGCGCGCAGCGTCTTGCCGAGCTCGGCCTGGCGGATGACGTCGCCGGCCACCGGCGGCTTGCCGCCCGGCAACAGGTAACGCACGGTGTTGGTACCGCCCTTCAGCTTCTCGAACTGGTTCTTCCAGTCGAAGGCGATGCGGGGGGCGACGACGTAGCCTTCCTCGGCCGCCTTGATCGCGGGCCGGAGCAGCCGGTCGAAGCCGAACTTGCCATGGTCGCGCAGGACGGTCGCGAACGCATCGACCACGCCGGGAATCGAGACCGCATGCGCCGAGGTCAGCGGCACCGAGTTGATCTTGCGCTCCAGGTACCAGTCGGCGTTGGCCGCCTTCGGGGCACGGCCGGAGCCGTTATAGGCGATGATCTTGCCCTCGCCGCGCGGCTGGATCAGCGCAAAGCAGTCGCCGCCGATGCCGGTCGATTGCGGCTCGATCACGCCAAGCAGGGCCGAGCCCGCAACGGCCGCATCCACCGCGGTGCCCCCTTCGCGCAACACCTCGATCGCGGCGAGCGAGGCCTGCGGATGCGAGGTCGCCACCATCGCGTTGGTGGCGTGGACCGTGGACCTGCCTGGGAAATGAAAGTTTCTCATCGAATTCTTGCTCTCTTGGGCCCGTGGCGCGGATGGCGCGCCATCTCGGAAAAACCGGGGTTACATGACACATTCCGGCAGCTTTCGGCAATGCTGGCATACCAGGGAAATGGCTGCCATCCGCTGGGCGAATAGACCTTTCGAGGCCGGCGGCCATGCGGGTTTTCCGGGCCGCACGCGCCTGCTAAACGAACCGCCATGTCTGATCCGGATTCGATCAAGGTCGCCGCCTTCTACCAATTCGCCGCCCTCCCGGATTACCGCGAGCTGCGCGAGCCGCTGCGCGCGTTCTGCGCCGGCCTTAAGCTGAAGGGCAGCGTGCTGCTGGCGCAGGAGGGCATCAACGGCACGCTCGCCGGTGCGCCGGCGGCGATCGACGCTCTTGCCCATGAGCTGGCGAACGGCGACATGTTCGGCGGCAGGCTGAACAATCTCGAATTGAAATTCTCGGCCGCCGAAGCGATGCCGTTCGGGCGGCTCAAAGTGCGGCTGAAGAAGGAGATCGTCACGCTTGGCGATACGGCTGCCGATCCGACCCGCCAGGTCGGCACCTATGTCGATGCGAGCGAATGGAACGCGCTGATCTCCGCGCCCGACATGCTGCTGCTCGACACCCGCAACGCCTTCGAGGTGGCGATGGGAACGTTCGAAGGCGCCGTCGATCCCGGCATCAGGAGCTTTGGCCAGTTCAAGGATTTTGCCGCCGTCGAGCTTGATCCGGCAAAGCACCGCAGGATCGCGATGTTCTGCACCGGCGGCATCCGCTGCGAGAAGGCGAGCGCGCACCTGCTCGCGCGCGGCTTTACCGAGGTCTATCACCTCAAGGGCGGCATCCTCAAATATCTGGAAGAGGTGCCGGAGGCGCAGAGCCGCTGGCGTGGGGAGTGCTTCGTGTTCGACGAGCGCGTCGCGCTCGGCCATGGTCTGCAAGAATCTCGCTTGCAAGAATCCGGTTTGCGCGAACGAAACAAGGATGCGACGCGTGACGAATGAGATCAAGACGCTGAGGGAGCGCGTCGACACGCTTGAAACGCGCCTCGCCTACCAGGACGACACGATCGAGACGTTGAACCAGACCATCACCGCGCAGTGGAAGCAGATCGATCTGCTGACCCGGAAGATCGCAGAGCTCGGCGAGCGGCTGCAGGAGGCCGAGGCCAATGCGCCTGGGCCCACCAACGAGCCTCCGCCGCATTATTGAGCCATCTTACTGGCCGGAGGCCTTGGGCAGCAGGTTCATGAGCTCGCCGGACATCACCAGGCGATCGCGGCCTGCATCCTTGGCGGCGTAGAGCGCCCGGTCGGCGGCCTCAACCAGCGAGGCCACGCCCGCCGTGCGCTCCAGCGCCGGCCGACAGGTCGCACCGCCGACCGAGGCGGTGACACATCCGGACTCCGGATTGGTCGCATGGACGAGGCCGGCCTCGTGGATGGCGCTGCGGATCCGTTCGCCGAAAAGGGCGCAGCCGGCGGCATCGGTGTTCGGCAGCAGCATGGCGAATTCCTCGCCGCCATAGCGCGCCGCCAGATCGCCCGCGCGTTGCGTCTCGGCCGCGATGATCTTTGCGACCAGACGCAGGCAGGCATCGCCCGCGGGATGGCCGTATTCGTCGTTATAGGCCTTGAAGTGATCCACATCGATCATCAGCAAAGCAAGGCTCGAGCGGTCGCGATAGGCGCGCGCCCATTCCTCTTTCAGCCGCTCGTCGAAGCGGCGGCGATTGGCAAGGCCGGTGAGGCTGTCCTCGATCGCGAGCGTCTCGAGCCTGGTTTCCAGCTTCTTGTGCTCGGTGATGTCGCGGGAGATCGCGACCACGCCGTCGACGCGGCCATTGTCCTTGCGCGTCACCCGCATGGTCGATTCCAGCCAGACTTCACCGTTCTGCCGGTGCGAGTTGCGGTAGGTGAGACGCGCCTCCTCCCGCTCGCCACGCTTCATGGCGTCGACGATCGCCTGGACCTCCGGCAGATCCTCCGGATTGATGCCCGCCAGCGCCGGCGTGCCGATCAATTGATTGGCGCGCCAGCCGACGACGCGCGCAGACGAGGGCGAGACATAACGCAGCCGCTCGTCGAGCCCGATGCGGGTCACCATGTCGCTGGAGCCTTCGGCGAGCAGGCGGAAATGCGCCTCTTTCTCGACCAGGGCCGCGGCCATGCGCTGGCCCCGCTGCAACTGTCGCACCAGCACGGCGCCGATGACCGCAATCAGCATCACCAGCGCGGTGACGTAGAGCATGCGGGAGATTGCCGCGGCGCGCCAGGGCGCGAGCAACTCGTCCTTGTCGACTGTGGCAAGCAAAAGGAGCGGGAAACGGCTGCTGCGCTTGAAGAAGCTGACGCGCTCGGCGCCGTCCAGGGGAGACTTGAAATAGTAGGCCCCGCTCGGCCGTTGCAGGCTCGCGTCGCGGAATAACGGCTTGTCGGAAACGCTGCGTCCGACGAATGTCTCGTTGCTGGGGTTGCGCGCGATGATCAGGCCATCGCCATGCGTGAGCGACACCGAGCTGTTGCGGCCGATCTCGAACTGCTCGTAGAAATGCGAAAGATATTTTGAGCTGATGGTCGCGAGCACCACCCCGCCGAAGCTGCCGTCGGGCTTGTTGAAGCGACGCGACAGGGTGACGACCCATTCGCCGTCCAGGAGGCTCTTTACGGGACGGCCGACATAGGGCTCTCGTTTCGGGGAGAGCTGATGATAACGAAAAAACGCATCGTCGCTGAGCGTTGAGCCGATCGTGCCGGGCGAGGTCAGCCAGTTGCCCTGGTCGTCGATGATGGCGAGGCTGTGAACGCGCTCGATGGCCTTTTTGCGTACTTCCAGCAGGGTGCGCAGTTTGGCGATCGTGGCCGGTGCAGTGCCGTCCATCTCGAGTCGGCTGACGACGCCGACGACGCCGGAATCCAACAGATCGAGGCTGTCCTCGGCATGCTGGGTCAGCGAGCGGGCGACGTTCGCCATCTCGGTCTCGGCACCCCTGAGCACCGCGTCGCGCGCAGCCCATTCGCGCCAGCCGCTGACGCCGAGGATGGTCGCGCAGGTCAGCACGACGAACGCCGCCGCGCGCAGCGGCAGGCGGCTCCATCCGGCTCTTTGGGTCGCAAGGCTCATGCGGCAGAATTCTCCGATCGTCGGAAACTCTGCTGCTTCTATTATTGAACTCTGAAATCACTACTGGAATACGCGGCCATCTCCCCGGTTCCCAGTAGTCCTACGGACACCGCGATCAGCACATCGCTAACAAGGTATTAGCAAGCCGATCGGAATCCCGGCGTCGCCTTCCGCTAGCTGAAGATCGCCTTGACCTTGTCCCAGAGCGAGGGACTGTCGGCTTCCGCATCGGCCTTCGAGGGCGTCGGCTGGGCGGCGCTGACGGGATCAGATGCCGGGAAGGTATCTTTCAGCCCGGCATCGAGCTTGGCGTTGCGGTCGGCGGCGAGCGCTTCACGCAGATCGTCGGCGTGCTTGTCGTGCGGGGCGGGATTGAATCTCTCAGCCATGATCTCCTCCATCGGCTGGATCAACGCGGCCCTGTTGCGCTGGTTCCCCTGTTCCGCTGAGGGCCGGAGCGGTGTATCAGAGGCCATAACCTTGCTCAGGACCATTCGTGCCCCAATCTGCGACGAAACCTTTCATCGACGTGCTCTCCGGCCAGCGCCAGAGCATCCCGCCCATGTGGATGATGCGGCAGGCCGGCCGCTATCTGCCGGAATATCGCGAGGTCCGCGCCAAGGCCGGCGGCTTCCTCGATCTCTGCTTCAACCCGGAGCTGGCGGCCGAGGTGACGCTGCAACCGATCCGCAGGTTCGGCTTCGATGCGGCGATCATCTTCTCGGACATCCTCGTGATCCCCTACGCGCTCGGGCGCTCGGTGCGGTTCGAGGTCGGCGAGGGCCCGCGGCTGGATCCGCTGGATGATCCGGCGAAGGTCGCAACGCTCGCCGCGCGCGCCGACTTCGGCAAGCTCGAGCCGGTGTTCGAGGCGCTCAGGATCGTGCGCGGCACGCTCGATCAAAAGGTCGCGCTGATCGGCTTCTGCGGCGCGCCGTGGACGGTGGCGACCTACATGGTCGCGGGCCAGGGCACGCCCGACCAGGCGCCGGCGCGGATGATGGCCTACCGGCACCCCGAGGCGTTCGCTGAAATCATCGACGTGCTGGTCGAGAACTCGATTCAATATCTGCTGTTGCAGCTCGCCGCCGGCGCCAATGCCTTGCAGATCTTCGACACCTGGGCCGGCGTGCTGCCGCCGGCCGAGTTCGCGCGCTGGTCGGTCGAGCCGACGCGCCGCATCGTGGAGGGCGTGCGGGCCAAGGTGCCGGATGCGAAGATCATCGGCTTCCCCCGCGGCGCCGGTGCGCAATTGCCGGGCTATGTCGAGGCGACCGGCGTCAATGCGGTCAGCATCGACTGGACCGCGGAGCCCGGCTTCATTCGCGAACGCGTGCAAAGCAAGGTCGCCGTGCAGGGCAATCTCGATCCGCTGGTGCTGATCACGGGCGGCGCCGCGCTCGACCGCGCGGTCGACAACACGCTGGCGAATTTTGCCCAAGGGCGGCTGATCTTCAATCTCGGCCACGGCATCCAGCCGGAAACGCCGATCGCCCATGTCGAGCAGATGATCAAGCGCGTGCGGGGCTAGTTCGCCCGCCCCCAACGGGGCGGAAACAAAAAACGCGAAAACAACCCCATGCACAGTAGACAAGTCATTGAAAAAGCTGGGCCGGCAAGATCCGACTCACCAGCCGCGTTTGACACGTCGGGCAAAACAGGCGCACGCCCGCATGATCTCGTGATCGCGGCCGCCTAGCGCGGCCGGCTGCGCTCGATGATCTCGGCCGCGCCCTTCGTCAGCAGATCCAGACCCACGGCACGGCCGAGCTCGCGCGGGCGATTGGCGGGGCCTGCGCGCGAGGCTTCGATGATGGTATTGCCGGAGAGGTCGAGCACGGATGCGGTGAGCGACATCTGATCGCCCGCGATGGTCGAGAAGCCCGCCACCGGCGAATTGCAGTGGCCGTTCAGCACCCAGAGCACCTCGCGCTCGGCGTCCGCGCTGGCATGCGCGGCGGGATCGTCGATCGACGACAGGATCTGCCGCGTTTGCCAGTCCTGCGCGGCGCATTCGACCGCGACGATGCCCTGCCCCGCCGCCGGCAGCATCTCGGCCGCGGTGAATTCGTACGCGATGCGGCCGGCGAGGCCGACGCGGTCGAGGCCCGAACGCGCCATGATCAGCGCATCGGCCGGTCCCACCGTGCCGCCATCCGGCAGGCGCTGCTTCTCGCCATTGTCGAGCTTTCGCACGCGCGTGTCGGCGGCGCCGCGGAAGTGGATCACGTCTACATCCGGAAACAGGCGTCGCGCGTAAGCGGCGCGACGGACCGCATTGGTGCCGATTTTGAAACCCTTGCCGCGGGACTGGCGCAGCGCCTCCAGCGTCACGCCGTCGCGCAGCACCAGCGCGTCGCTCGGCGGATCGCGGGACAGCGTGGCGCCGATGACGAGGCCGGGCGTGTCCTCATTGCCCGGCATGTCCTTCAGCGAGTGCATCGCCGCCTGCAATTCGCCCGACAGCACGGCGGCGCGGATCTGCGCCACAAAGGCGCCGCCCTTGCCGCCATGCGGCAGGAGCTTGCTGGTCTGATCGAGATCGCCCGTGGTGTCGAACTTGACGATCTCGACGTCGAGACCGGGCACGGCGGCGGTCAGGCGGCGCGCGATCTCTTCCGTCTGTGCCAGCGCCATTGTGCTCTTGCGTGTGCCGATCCGAAATCGAGTAGCCAAGTCCAAACCCTCTCAAGACGCGAATTTACCGCGCATCCTCCAATATCATGTCGGAGGCCTTTTCGGCGATCATGATGATCGGCGCGTTGGTGTTCCCCGATACGAGGTCCGGCATGACCGAGCCGTCGACGACGCGAAGGCCTTCGAGCCCCCTCACCTTCAGCCGCTGGTCGACCACCGCGAGCGCATCATTGCCCATACGACAGGTCGAGGTCGGATGGTAGATGGTGCTGCCGCGCTCGCGGCAATATTCCAGCAGCTCGGCGTCCGTGGATACCTTCGCCCCGGGATCGTACTCATTGACAACGAATGGCTTCAGCGCCGGCGCATTCAAGATCTTGCGCAGGATCTTCAGACCTTCGACGTTGGTGGTGCGGTCGGTCTCGGTCGACATGTAGTTGATGCGGATCTCCGGCGGCACCGTCGGATCGGCGCTTCGGATGCGCAAGGTCCCGCGGCTTTCAGGACGGAGCTGGCACACAGAGGCGGTGAAGCCGGAGAAATCGTGCAGCTTCTCGCCCATCTTGTCGGTCGAGAACGGCAGGAAGTGCACCTGGATGTCGGGCGAGGCCAGCCGCGGGCTGGTCTTGAAGAACGCGCCCGCCGTGCCGGCCGCAATGGTCAGCCATCCCTTGCGAAACAGCGCATAGCGCGCGCCGGCCATGGTGCGGCGGAGCGGATGATTGACGGTGTCGTTGAGCGTGATCTTCTGCGAGCAGCGCATCACGATGCGGACCTGCATGTGGTCCTGGAGGTCGTGACCGACGCCCGGCGCGTCCAGCACGACATCGATGCCGTGCTTGCGCAGGAGATCGCCAGGGCCGACGCCGGAGAGCTGCAGCAGTTGCGGCGAGTTGTAGCGCCGCTCGACAGCACGATCTCTCTTCGCGCGCGGGCCCGGCGCACAGCTGCGCCTTGCCGATATTCGACGCCGACGGCGCGGCGGCCTTCGAACAGCACGCGCTGGCCGAGCGCGCCAGTTTCCACCTTGAGATTGCCGCGGGTCCTTGCCGGGCCGAGATAGGCCACCGAAGTCGAGGCGCGCCGGCCGTTGCGCGTCGTGGTCTGGAACAGGCCGACGCCTTCCTGCGTGGCGCCGTTGAAATCAGGATTGTAGGGCAGACCGGTCTCGACCGCGGCGTCGATGAAGGCCTTTGACAACGGATCGGTCACGACCATGTTGGAAACCGGCAGCGGACCGCCGCTGCCATGATACTGGTCGGCCCCGCGCGACTGGTTCTCGGCCTTCTTGAAATAGGGCAGCACGTCGTCGTAGCCCCAGCCGGTATTGCCGAGCTGGCGCCAGCGGTCATAATCCTCGTGCTGGCCGCGGACATAGAGCAGGCCGTTGATCGAGCTCGATCCGCCCAGCGTCTTGCCGCGCGGCTGGAACACCTGGCGTCCCTTCAGCTCGGGCTCCGGCTCGGTCTGGTACATCCAGTTGACGGACTTCTCCTTGAACAGCTTGCCGTAGCCGAGCGGCACGTGGATCCAGATGTTGGAATCCCTCGGGCCGGCCTCGAGCAGCAGCACGCTGTGCTTGCCGTTCGCCGAGAGCCTGTTGGCGAGCACGCAGCCGGCGGAGCCGGCGCCGACGATGATGTAGTCGAATTCGGGATCGGACGGCGCGAGGGAGGAGTTTATGGTCATGTCTTGTCAGTCTTCTTGTTGGTTGGGGCGTTTCCGTCCGCGTGGCTTAGCACAATCATTCCCGCAGGCGCAGCGCCTCGACCAGCGACTTGAACGCACGGGCATATTCCGCGCCTGCCCTTGCGATATCAGCGCGTCCGGCGCAGGCGACCGCTGCCTCCGTCACCGCGCCGAGCAATAGCCGCGCCAGCGGCTCGACCGGCTGCTTTGCGATCAGGCCAGCCTCCATCGCCGCCGCAATCGCGCGCGGCAGCTTGCCGCCAAAATGCTGCGCGTCGATCTCGCGCCAGCGCTCCCAGCCGAGCACGGCCGGGCCGTCGCGCAGGATGATCTGGCCGGTCGGGCCCTTGGCGGTCGCCGCGAAATAATGCTGCGTGCCGGCGACCATCGCCGCGAGCACGTCCTTCTCGGCGCGAGCCGTGCCATCGATCTCGACGACGAGGTCGCGCGAGACCTGGTCGAACACGGCTTCGAACACCGCCTCCTTGGTCTTGAAGTGATGATAGACCGCGCCCTTGGCGACGTGGGCTGCTTCCGCGATCTCGTCCATGGTGGTAGCGGCAAAGCCTTGCGTCCCGAACAGGCGGCGCGCCGCCGACAGGATCGCTTCCGATGTCGCCGCCCGCCGCTCCGCCTGTTTCGCCATGAGTCTCGTCTAATCGAATTCGGCAGGGGCGGCCAGTTGACTTTTTGACCCTCGGTCGGTATTTTACCGACTGTCAGTCGGTTTTAATCGCGAGGTTTGCCATGCCGAGCCGTGATGTCGTCGAAGCTTTTGCGCAGCGGCTGGAGGCCGGGGATTTCATCGGCGCGATCGAGCAGTTCTGCACGCCCGACGCCGCGACCTATGAGAACAACGGCGCCCCGACGATCGGCCGTGACAAGCTCGTCGCCAAGGAGCGTGCCGTGCTGGCGGCCTCGAAAGAGGTCAGGGCCGTCCGCATCGGACCGAGCCTGATCGACGGCGACCACGTGGCGACGCGCTGGACGTTCAGCTTCACCAACGCAGAGGGTGTCTCACGAACGCTGGACGAGATCGCGTGGCAAACCTGGCGCGGCGACAAGCTGATCGAAGAGCGGTTCTATTACGATCCGAAGCAGCTGGGGCGGTGACGACGTCTCTCCACACAGGTGTCATCGCCCGGCTTGACCGGGCGATCGAGTATTCCAGAGACGGTTGTGATTCCTCGATAGGCCGCGGCGTACTGGATGCCCCGGTCAAGCCGGGGCATGACGGCGAGCTAGTGGGGAGCGCCCTTCTCTCGTTACAGCCGTAATCCGAAGTCTGCATTTGTATCGATTTGTTATCGATATCACGTCACGAACACGCAGAAGTGGTCGCGGCGAGCGCCGCAGTCAGGGATAATTCATAGTTCGTCAAAGGTTTGCGGCGAATTTCCCTGAAGGAGCCGACCAACGGCCCGTCCTGCTAGGCTCTGAAATGCGGACTCAAACGACCAGCTATGTCGCGCGGCTGTTCGCGGGCGATTTATCGGCCTTTGGCGGTCCCGCAACCGACGAAGCCGTGGCCGGCCATATCCGCGCCGAGCAGATGTCGCTGGTGCTCGGCTATTCGGTCGGCATCATGCTCGCCAATGCCTGCAACGCCATCGTGCTCGCCATTGCGCTTTGGCAATCGCCGGACAGGATATCCGCCCTGATCTGGGCCGCCGCCGTCGCCAGCGCCGCGATCGCATTCGGCCTGCAATCCCGCGCGGCGCGCCGCATCACCAAGCCGCAATTCGTCTCGCGCCACGCCATGCACCGGCTGGTGCGCAACGCCTTCGTCCTCGGCACCGCCTGGGGCATCGTCCCCGTCGCCTTCTTCGACAATGCTTCGACCGGCGGCCAGCTCGTCATCACCTGCCTGTGCTCGGGCATGCTGGCCGGCGGCGCGCTCGCCTTCGCCACCATCCCGATCGCAGCGATCGCCTTTACGGCCCCGATCTTCGTCGGGATCGCGATCTGCCTCGGCAGGAACGGCGATCTGGCCTTTCTGCTGATCGCCTTCCTCGTCGTGGTCTATGGCAGCGTGCTGATCCGCGGCGTGTTCGTCAATTCCTTCTCGTTCGCGCGGCGCGTGATGCGGCAGATCGAGGCGGAGCGCACGGTGCGGCTGGACCCTCTGACCCACCTGCCCAACCGCGTCGCCTTCAACGAGACGCTCGAGGCCGCGCTCAAGCGACTGGCATTGTCCGGCGAAGAGTTTGCGGTGCTGCTGCTCGATCTCGATCGCTTCAAGGAGGTCAACGACAAGTTCGGCCATCCCGCCGGCGACGAATTCCTGGTCCAGGTCGCAAGCCGCCTGCGACGCTGCACGCGCGCCGCCGAGCATGTCGCGCGCATCGGCGGCGACGAGTTCGCGCTGGTGATGGCCAATCTGGCGCGTCCCGAGGATGCCCTCGAAATCGCCGAACGCTTCGTCGCGGCCTTCACTGAACCGTTCCGCATCGAGGGCCGCCAGATCGGGGGCGCGACCAGCGTCGGCATCGTGCTGGCGCCGCGCGACGGCACTACACCGCTTGACGTCATGAAGAATGCCGATGCCGCACTCTACCGCGCCAAGAAGGTGGGACCTGGCACGATCCGCTTCTTTGAGGCCAGCGACGACAGGGTGTCACGCGATCGCAAGGCGCTGCAATCCGACCTCGAGGGCGCGATCGCGCGAGACGAGCTGTTCCTCGTGTTCCAGCCGTTCCTCGATCTCGACCAAAGCCGGATCACCGGTTTCGAGGCGCTGCTGCGCTGGCAACATCCTGAGCGCGGACTGGTGCCGCCGAGCGAATTCATCCCGATTGCGGAAGAGACCGGGCTGATCCACGAGATCGGCGAATGGGTCGTCCGCCGCGCCTGCGCGACGGTTGCCGAGTGGCCGGACGAGATCAGGGTCGCCGTCAACTTCTCGGCCGCGCAGTTTCATAACGCCGGCATCCTCCAGATCATCGTGCAGGCGCTGGCGGACGCGAAGATCGCGCCGCACCGGCTCGAGATCGAGATCACGGAATCGATGCTGCTGTCGAAATACGGCTCGGCCGAGCCGGTTCTGAACGCGCTGCTGCAGCTCGGCGTCACGGTCGCGCTGGACGATTTCGGGACGGGTTTCTCCTCCCTCACCTATTTGCGCAAGCTGCCGTTCAGCCGCATCAAGATCGACCAGTCCTTCATCCGCGACATGCTGGTGCAGCCGGACTGTGCCGCCATCGTCAAGTCGGTGATCTCGCTCGCGCGCGACCTGCGCATCGCCGTCGTCGCAGAAGGCGTCGAGACCGCCGACCAGCTCGACTATCTCAGGCAGATCAGTTGCGACGAGGTCCAGGGCTATCTGATCAGCCGGCCGGTGTCGGTGGATGGCGTGCTGGCGCTGCTGGACAGGAAGAAGCTTCGGGCGACATTTGCGGCGTAGTTTGCGGTAGATCCTGAGTGCAGGCAATGAGGGAGGTGAGCCCCTCCCCCGCTTGCGGGGGAAGGTTGGGGAGAGGGTGTCTCCGCAACGGGACACTCCCCTAGAGGAGAAAGCCCCCACCCGGCGCTTCGCGCCGACCTCCCCCGCAAGCGGGAGAGGTTGGGGAGCCTGCCGCCCGACTTCCCTAAGCCATTCCCTCAAACCGCATCCGCCCGCAGCAAGGTATCCACCGTGATGGTGCCCCGCGCGCGGGAGACGCAGGCGCAGATCTTCTGGTTGCTTTGCTTCTGATGGTCGCTGAAGAAGACGTCGCGATGGTCGATCTCGCCGTCGACCTCGACCACGTCGATGGCGCACAGGCCGCATTCGCCGCGCTTGCAGTCGTACATCACGTCGTGACCGCTGGCGTTGAGCACGTCCAGCATCGAGCGCTCGCGCGGGATTTCGAGCTCGACATCGGAGCCCTTCAGGCGCACGCGAAACGTCTCGGTCGGCAGCGTGCCGCTGGAGCCGAAGGTCTCGTAGCGGAGATCGGGCAGCGGATGGCCCGCGCCGATCCAGGCGTGGCGTGCGGCATCGAGCATGCGCATCGGGCCGCAGAACAGCGACAGCGTGCCTTGCGGCAATGACGCGAACACCGCATCGAGGTCGAGCCGTTTGCCTTCATCGCTGGCATGAACGACCAGGCGATCGCCGAGAATTCCGGCGAGATCGTCGAGATAGGCAGCCTCGCCGCGCGAGCGCACCGCATAATGCAGCGTGACGTCAGCCCCGCGCCGCGCCAGCGCCTGCGCGGCGCCGAGGATCGGCGTGATGCCGATGCCGCCGGCGATCAGGCAATAATTTTCACGGGACCAGTCCACCGCAAGCAGCGAAGCGGGCTGCGTGATGTCGAGCCGCGCGCCCGGCGCGAGCTGCCACATGTAGCGCGAGCCGCCGCGGGAATCATCGGCACGGCGCACCGCGATCTTGAAGCCGGTCGAGATGGCTTCGCCGACCAGCGAATAGGACCGCGTCTCCGGCAGGCCGTCGATGGTCACGCTGACATTGATGTGGCTGCCGACCGGATAGGCGGCGGCGTCGAACTGATCCGGCCGGATCAGGAATTCGCGGATGCCGGGGGCAAGATCGCGCGTCGAAACGAGCGTTGCCGGAATCCAGGTTTCGATGAAGCGCATGATGACTGCCCTCAATCGGTTGTGGTCTTGATCAGTGCGAGCGCCGGCAAGAGGTCGAGATGGGTGCGGTTGCGCAGCGCGAGGCGCAGATTGCGCACCGCCAGCCGCGCATGCTCGCGCATGACGGCTTCGGCACGCGAGCCTTCGCGGTTCTCGATGGCGTCGATCACGACACGGTGGTGCTCCTGCCCGATGATCAGGATCTGCTGCGCCTCGGGCAGCGCCGATTGCGCCATCACGAAGCCGCTCGGGGATGCGAACGGCAGCGCCGAGGCGCGGTCAATCTGGCGGATCAAGGGTGGGCTGCGCGACAATTCCGTGAGCAGGGCGTGAAAGCGCGCGTTCAGCGTGACATAGGACGAGAACGCCTCGATCGAGATCGGCACTTGCCGCAGCAGTTCGTCGATCGCGGCAAGGCACTCCTTGAGCGGCTCCAGCTCGCGCGCGGAGACGCCGCGCTCGGCGGCGAAGCGCGCAGCGAGCCCTTCCAGCGTGCCGCGCAGCTCGATGGAATCGGAGATGTCGCGCTCCGAAAACGCCTTCACCATGAAGCCGCCGGACGGGATCGCCTCCAGCAGGCCTTCCTCCTCCAGTCGCACCAGCGCCATGCGCACGGGGGTGCGCGAGGCTCCGGTGGTCTCTACCGCCTGGAGCTCGGAGATGCGCTCGCCCGGACGTAGGGAGCCGGACAGGATCTGGTCGCGCAGCGCAAGCTGCGCCTTCACAGTCTGCGAGACGGAGCGGTCGACCTCACGTTCGGCCATGATCTACTCCGCCGCCTGAAGGTGCTGCGGCCCGTTTTCCTTGGCCACCATCCTGTCGATCAGCTTGCGCGTCCACATCGCGCCGGCGTCGATGTTGAGGTTATAGAAGATGCGATCGGGGTTCTCATCCATGGCGCGCTGCTGCGCCTCGAGGATCAGCTCGTCCTCGTGGAAGATGCCGGAAACGCCCTCGCGGATCTCGGAGGTGATGCGCTGCTCACCGATCTGATAGTTGCGCACGAAGGCCCAGAAATAGTGGCAGGTCTTCTCGGTCTCCGGCGTGATGGTGTTGAGCACGAAGCCGTTGACGCCCTGCGAGCGGTCGCCTTCCGGCGCGCCGGTGCCTGTGGGCGCCACGCCGACGTCGATCGCGATGGTGCAGGGAGCCTCGAAACGGATGATCTGCCAGCGATCGACGGGGCCGGACTTGCCGAGTTGTTTCGCCCAGAACGGCGGCGGCTCGATGTTCCGCATCCAGCGCGTCACCGTGACCGTCTTCTCACCATGGGTGACGTCGAACGGCGCCTCCGCCACCGCCTCGTTGCCGATGGAGGAGCCGTGCACGAAGGTCTCGTGGGTGAGATCCATGAGATTGTCGAGCACGAGGCGATAGTCGCATTTGACGTGGATGGTCTTGCCGTCGCCGGCCCAGGCCGGATCGTGATTCCAGTGCATGTCGGGGACCAGCGCGGGATCGGCCAGCGCGGGATCGCCCATCCAGAGCCAGATGTAGCGGTGGCGCTCGACCACGGGATAGGCGCGGACGCAGGCCGACGGATTGATGGTCTCCTGCGAGGGCATGAAGGTGCAGCGTCCCTGTGCATTGTATTTGAGGCCGTGGTAGCCGCAGACGACGGTGTCGCCTTCGAGCCGGCCCTTGGACAGCGGCACCAAGCGGTGCCAGCAGGCATCCTCAAGCGCCGCGACCGAGCCGTCGGCCTTCCGGTACATCACGACATGCTTGCCGCAGATCGTTCGCGGCAGCAGCGCAGCTTTCACGTCCGCGTCCCAGGCCGCGGCGTACCAGGCGTTCATCGGGAAGGGCTTTGTCATTGGTCTCACTCCCACGGCTTATGAATACGTTATGTATACAATAGCGCACGCGCAGAAAGGTTCAAGCTGCAATTTTGCCGTACTAAAGTACCTTTATGTGTTTTGATGTATACAGACAAGGTGGCGGTCATTCCCCGCGAAAGCGGGGAATCCAGTACTCCGCAGCGGGCATGAGACTCACACAACTGGAGCCGCGGCGTACTGGATCACCCGCTTTCGCGGGTGATGACAGCGGTGGATGCGGCAAGCGGTCCGCTTCGGAGCGGCAGAGGTATCCCCGCGGGCAGCAGCGAGAGCCGTAAGCGTTCGGACCCTTAAGCGCCGAACACCTTCGCCAGTCCCGCCTTGGCCTCTTCCTGAATCCGCGTCAGGTGCTCGGTGCTGCGGAAACTCTCGGCGTAGATCTTGTAGACATCCTCGGTCCCTGACGGCCGCGCGGCGAACCAGCCGTAGTCAGTCTCGACCTTGATGCCGCCAAACGGCTGGCCGTTGCCGGGCGCCTTGCTCAGCGTTGAGCGGACGGGGTCGCCGGCGAGATCCTTCAGGCCGAGCTGCTCGGGCGTGACGGACTTCAAAATGTTCTTCTGCGGCCCGGTCGCGGCGACGTCGATGCGGGCGTAATGCGGCACGCCGAACTCGGCGGTCAAATCATTGAAGAGCTGGCTGGGATCGCGGCCGGTCTTGGCCATGATCTCGGCGGCGAGCAAGCCAAGGATGACGCCATCCTTGTCGGTGGTCCAAACCCCGCCGTCGCGGCGCAGGAACGAGGCGCCCGCACTCTCCTCGCCGCCGAAACCGAAGCCGCCGGTGAGGAGGCCGTCGACGAACCATTTGAAGCCGACCGGCGTCTCGACCAGCTTGCGGCCGAGCTTCTTGGCGACGCGGTCGATGATCGAGCTCGACACCACGGTCTTGCCGATCGCGGCATCCCGGCTCCAGTTCGGGCGGTGCGCGAACAGATAAGAGATCGCGGTCGCGAGATAATGGTTCGGATTCATCAGGCCGCCGGTGCGCGTCACGATGCCGTGGCGATCGGCGTCGGTGTCGTTGGCAAAGGCGACGTCGAAGCGGTCGCGCATCCCGATCAGACTCGCCATCGCATAAGGCGATGAGCAGTCCATGCGGATCTTGCCATCCCAGTCCACCGTCATGAAACGGAAGGTCGGGTCGATCGCCTCGTTCACCACGGTGGCCTTCAGGCCGTAACGCTCGATGATTGGATGCCAGTAATGCACGGCGGCGCCGCCGAGCGGATCGATGCCGATCTTGATGCCGGCGGATTTGACGAGGTCGAGATCGACGACATTGCCGAGATCGGCGACGTAGGGCGTGACGAAGTCATAGGCATGGACGTTCGAAGTCTTCAGCGCCTTGGCATAGTCGATGCGCTTCACGCCCTTGAGGCCGTCGGCGAGATAGGCATTGGCGCGCTTTTCGACCACGCCCGTGACATCCGTGTCGGCCGGGCCGCCATGCGGCGGATTGTATTTGTAGCCGCCATCCTCCGGCGGATTGTGCGAGGGCGTGATGACGACGCCGTCGGCAAGGCCGCTGGTGCGGCCCTTGTTGTAAGTGAGGATCGCGTGCGAGATCACCGGCGTCGGCGTGTAGCCGCCGTCCTTGTCGATCATGATGTCGACGCCGTTGGCGGCGAACACCTCGACGGCGCTGACCAGTGCCGGCTCGGCCAGCGCGTGAGTGTCGATGCCGATGAACAGCGGTCCGGTCAGGCCCTTTTCCCGCCTGTAGTCGCAGATCGCCTGCGTGGTCGCGAGGATGTGGCCTTCGTTGAAAGTGTTCTTGAACGAGGTGCCGCGATGGCCGGAGGTGCCGAACGCCACGCGCTGCGCGGGATCTGTGACATCGGGCTTGCCGGCAAAATAGGCCGTCACCAGCCGCGGAATATTGGTGAGCGCGTCCGGCGAAGCCTGCTTGCCCGCCGCGGGATGAACATCAGCCACTGAACTATCCTCGTCGTTGTCAAATTGAGGCCCTGCCGCACCATAGCATTGGGCTTGCACACGCCAACTCAAAAGCCATCGGCCGACGCCGGCAACAAATGGCCGCATTTGGGTCCATGAATGGGGACATGACCATTCTCGCAACGGCCCTGCTGCTCGCCAGTTCCTTGGTGCTATCGTCTCCCGGATACGTCGAGCAAACCGGCGTCGAACGCAACCCGATGCTGCGCAACGCAGCCGTGGATCATGACCTCGCCAAGGTGAGGCGCCGGTTCGAGCGGGAGCTCCGTAGCGACACCACGGACACCTCTGGCGCATCCACCGGGCGCTAGCGCCGCGCGTCGTGCACGTAGGCACCGCAATGCAAATTGCGGGATCGTGCTATGGTCGAGGCCTTCCGGCTGTTCGAATCGCCTCATGGCTGTCCTGCGCAAGCTGCTCCCTCTGCTGATCGCCTGGCTGATCCCGGCGGACGGGCCGTCGTCTGCGGTGGCCGCGGAGTTCTACACCGAGGATCTCCGCATCCCCATGACGGAGGCCGGGCCGCAGGGGCTCGAGGCCTTCCTGGTCCGCCCGGCCGGGACGAAGCGCTATCCGCTGGCGCTGCTCAGCCACGGCTCGCCGCGCAGCTTCGACGACCGCGCGACGATGTCCGCGCACAAATATTACGGCATTGCGCTGGAATATGCCCGGCGCGGCTTTGCCGCGCTGATCGTGATGCGGCGCGGCTACGGCAGCTCGCCCGGCGGGCGCGTCGACAGCGTCGGCGGCTGCGCGAAAGCCGCTTATCTGCCCGCAGTCGCGGTCGCGGTTGCCGACTTACGGGCCGCGATCGATGCGATGGCGCGCCGCCCTGACGTCACAACAACGGGCATGATCGCGGCCGGCCATTCCGCCGGCGGGCTCGCCACGATCGCGCTCACTGCGCAGGCGCCGGCCGGTCTCGTCGCCGCGATCAACTTCGCCGGCGGCCGCGGCTCGCGCGACGACAACGACGTCTGCAATCCCGATGGGCTGGTGCAGGCCTTCGCCACCTTCGGCAAGACCTCGCGCGTAACGACGCTGTGGGTCTATGCGATCAACGATTCCTATTTCGGCCCCGACCTCGCGCGCCGCCTCCATGACGGATTTCGCACCAGTGGCGGCAATGCAAAATTCATCGCGGCGCCGCCGTTCGGTGACGACGGCCACTACCTCTATTCGGTGACGAGCCGTGCGCAATGGACGCCCTATGTCGACGCTTTCCTGCGCGAGCGCAGCCTTGTTAGCCGTGACATCCTGAGCCCGCCCGATCCGCTACCGCCGCCGCGCCAGCTCAATGAGGCCGCGCGGGCCGAGTTCGCGCGCTATCTCGCCAGCATGCTGCCGCACAAGGCGTTCGCGGTGTCGCCGAATGGCGGCTACGGCTGGCGCTCGGGGCACATCACGGCCGACGACGCCCGGCGCGAGTCGCTGGCGGCCTGCATGAAATGGTCGCCGACCTGCACGCTCTATGCGATCGACGACCGGCTGGCTGAACCTGCGCAAGCGACGTCCACCGATCAGAGCGCCCGCGCGCGCTAGTTGCCGCAGCGGAGGCCGGTTTATTAACTCCGGAGCTCTATGACGGACCGATGCTGTGGGATCGGGCAGGCTTCAATCTCGGCGTGACGTGGAGACACGTGGCGGTCGTCCTGCTGTTGTCGGCCCCGATCTGTGCGCGCGCTGGAGACGGCACGGAGCTCGGCGCCGGCGAAACGCCGTCATCCCGGGCCATGATCCGGAAGATCATCGAACGAGAAACCGCAAACACCAATTTACCGGCCGATGTCGCCGAAGCGGTCGTGTTCGTCGAAAGCGGCTACAATTCGGCCGTCATCGGCAGCGTCGGCGAGATCGGCCTGATGCAGGTGCGGCCCGAGACGGCGGCGATGCTGGGCTTCCGGGGCAGCGATGCGGAACTCGCCGAACCCGACATCAACATCCATTACGGGGTACTTTATCTCAGCCGGGCCTGGCGCCTCGCCGGCGGGGATCTCTGCCGGGCCCTCATGAAGTATCGGGCAGGCCATGGCGAAGAAGATATGACCGCGCGGTCGCAGGTCTATTGCAATCGGACCCGCAACCGTCTTGCCGCCATGAATTCGAAGGCTCTTGAGACCGAGGTTGCGGCCGCTCCGAATCCGGCGCCCCGGCCCACTCCCGCAGCACCTACGGCGGCTCCGGCAAAACCGGCGAGCCGCCCGAAGATGGCTGCGCAACCCAAAGCCGTCTATGCCCGCTATCGTCAAGGCACCGCGGCCGCCAGCCGCGCCTATTGGGCGGCGCACGAGGTCAGGGTCAGCCAGATCAAGGCTCGCATCGCAGCGCGATGGAAGCGCGTCGCATCGCGCTGACGACAAGTGCCCTATAGCCGCTCGCTGAGCGCGAGCTTGTAGCCGACGCCGGTGACCGTCGCGATCACGGGCGTACCGCTGCCGACGAGCTTGCGGCGCAGCCGCGCCACCAGCGCATCGACCGTGCGGATGTCGACCTCTGCCTGGCGGTTGCTGACGACCTCGATCAGATAGTCGCGGCTGAGCGGCCGTCCGTCGGCACCGACCAGCGCCGCGAGCAGGTCGAATTCGGCGCGCGTCAGCGCCACCGGCTTGCCGTCGCTGCCGAGCAATTCACGCCGGGTGAGGTCGATGATCCAGTCGCCGAACGCGATCGAATTGTGGTTGCGCGCCGCCTTGCGATCGAGCGAGCGTCGCCGCAGCACGCTGCGTGCGCGCGCGAGCAGGTCGCGCAGATTGATCGGCTTGGTGACGTAGTGGTCGCCGGCGATCTCGAGGCCGAGGATGCGATCGACGTCGGTGTCGCGGCGCGTCACGAAGATGATGCCCGCGTTGCTGGTTGCCTGGATCTCCTTGGCGAGCTCGAAGCCGTCACCATCGGGCAGTTGCACGTCGAGGAAGATGAGATCGGTTCGAGCGCGCAACGCCTGGCGGCACTCCGCGCAGGAACTGGCGCCGACCACGTCGAAATTGTTCTCGCTGAAATAGCCGACCAGCATGGTCCGCGTCACCGGATCGTCCTCGACGACGATCAGCCGCTCGCGGCCGGCGGGACGCAACTCCTTAAGTGCGGGATCAACCACGGTCTTGGGTGTCCTGTGTGCCTGGGACCCGACCTGGAAATTCAAGTCACCGCGCAATGCGCTGTCATGTGAACGGACATTCACGACTTGTTCGAGCCCCCGAAATTGCCTGCTGGAATATTAGGCGCGTTGCGACGCGCAAACAATATTGCTCATGGTCTCCAGGGATTAAGTATGAATTGGCCCACAATTCTCATTCCGCGCATCGTACCGCAGGATGGCCCCTGGGAGCCTTGCGCCGGCCCCGGGGCCGCCGATCCCACACATTCAGCTTTGGACTCAACCGGCGGTTAACGTAAAGACAGCCTTCGGCTTCGGAAAGCCCACCTGCACCTCTATTGTCCCGCCTGCACAATACGAAACCACCGAGCAGGCGTGATGCAGGGGCAGGCCCGGTTGGCTGCCGGTCGAATCGAGCAAAGCATAGCGCCGTTCGGCCGTTCGCACACGCTCGATGTCCTGCGCGGCCTGGCCATCGCCGGCGTGATGGCCATCCACGTCTCGCAGTCGTTTCCATCCAATATCCACGCCGTCGATTACGCCTTCATGTGCGGATGGACCGGCGTCAACGTGTTCTACTTCGTCAGCGCCATGACGATGTGCCTGATGTGGACGCAACGTGTCGAAACCGGTCCGACGCGGAAGTTCTACATCCGCCGCTTCCTGCGCATCGCGCCGCTATTCTGGCTCGCGATCCCGATCTACCTCGTCATCAACGGCACCGGCCCGAGCGCCAATGCGCCTGGCGGCATCGGGCCAGCTCAAGTGATCCTCACCGCGACGTTCCTGCACGGCTTCTGGCCGGACAGCGTCAACAGCGTCGTGCCCGGCGACTGGTCGATCGCGGCCGAGATGACGTTCTATCTCGTCTTCCCGCTTCTGATCACCGCGTTCGGCTCGCGCCGCCATCTCTATCTCGCGCTGGCGATCGTGCTGCATCTCGTCAATGTCTGCCTGTTCAAGCCGTGGGCTTTCGCGCTGTTCTCCGCCTATTACGGCCCCGGCCACGAGACATTCGTTTGGACCACGCTGCACATCAGCTTCCTGAACCAGCTTCCGGTCTTCCTGGTCGGATGCGCGCTGTTCTTCGCGCTGCGCGACGGGTTTGCCCGGTCGGACGCCGCGATCTATGCGGTCTTCATCGCGCTGTCCTTCGTTGCCAACCGCGTCACCGGCTCGCACGAATTCAACTATCTCATGATCAACCTCGTGCTCGGCGCACTGGTTGCCGGTTGCATCAAGCTTGCCATCCGCTTCCAGCCGCTTGAGGCGCTCGGCCGCAATTCCTATTCGATGTACCTGTCGCACTTCGCGGTGATCTACGGCTTGCATCAGCTCTGGCCGCTCGCGGACGGGCTGGTCTCGCTGCTCATCGCCTATGTCGTCACCGCCGCGCTGAGCTATCTCGTCGCGCGCGCGACCTGGCATCTGGTCGAACGGCACGCGCAGGATCTCGCGCACCGCCTGACCTCGGCGGGATCGGACCGATCAATCGTCCCGCCGACCATTGCCGCGACCGCGGCCAGCGTCCCCTAAGTCCCCCGCTGCACGCTCCGGGCCTGATGCGGCTTGCCTCGCTGCCGCCTCCGAATCTACTGTGGAGACTCTTCACGCTGGAGAAGGCGCCATGGAGGTCATACTGCTCGGCACCGGCGGCCCGCGCCCGGACCCGCGCCGCATGGCGACGACCACCCTGATCAGGCTCGGCGACGAGAACATCCTGTTCGACGCCGGCCGCGGCGTCGTGGTGCAGCTCAGCAAGGCCGGCGTTCCGCTCGGCTCCATCAACACGGTCTTCCTCACCCATCACCATTTCGACCACATCGGCGATCTCTACGATGTGATGCTAAATTCATGGATGCATGGTCGCAAGGACGATCTGCGCATCTATGGACCGCCGGATACCGAGCGGCTCGTCGACACGCTGGTCACGCAGGTCTACGACAAGGACATCGCCTGGCGCGATCAGGGCGAGCCGACCTTCGGCGGCTGGAAACCGGTCGTGGCGACGGACATCATTCCCGGACCCGTGCTCGACACCGCCCGCTGGAAGATCAGCGCCGAGCTCGTCTCGCACGGCGACGGCCTCGACATGTCGCCGGCGTTCCTGGCGCGCTGGATGTGTCTCGGCTACCGCTTCGAGGCGGAGGGGAAGGTCATCGCGATCTCCGGCGACACGGTCCCCTGCCCCGGTCTCGATCGGCTGGCCGAGGGCGCCGATTTGCTTGTCCAGTGCTGTTTTCTCGCAACGCCCGAGATCAACAACGAGCATCTCCGCCGCCTTGCGAAATTCACGATCGCCTGCGGCGACACCGTCGGCAAGGTGGCGGCCAAGGCCGGCGTCAAGAAGCTCGCGCTGACCCATCACCGGCCGCGCACGGATGACGCCATGCTGAACGCGCTGCTTGCGGATGTCAGGCAGGATTATGCGGGGCCGGTCGTGCTCGGCGAGGATCTCACGCGCATCGAGGTCTGAGGGCCGACGCTCAGCTCGCCCTTCGGCTTCAGGACGATCCGACCTCGATCCGGAACGACAAGCGCTCTTCCGCTCCCGGCGCGATATGCATCAGCCCCGGCTTGTCCGCGAATTCGCCGTCAAAGCCGGCGGGACTGGCATAGCCACGCCAGGGCTCGATGCAGAGGAACGGCGCGCCCGACGGTTTCGACCAGACGCCGAGCTCGCGAAAGCCGCGCCAGGACATTTTGAGCCAGGGGCCGCTGGACGCGGTGTAGCGGACCGCGTCGCTTTCGATCCGGTCGAAGATGACGGCGTCATCGACGAACAGGGATTCCGACAGGGGGAGCGCGGCACCTTTGACTGGGCTCGGCTCCGTTGCCGGGCGCAGCAGCCCGCCATCGAGTCGGCGGACGGGAGAGGATTCCACCTTCGCAAAGGCCAGCGCGTAGTCCTCTTTCGCGCTTCCGAGCCGGAGCGGCCAGTTGAAGGCGGGATGACCGCCGATCGAGGCTGGCAATGTCTCCTTGCCGGTGTTGGCGATCGTGAGCGTCAGGTCGAGGCCGGCCTCATCGAGGACATACGCGGCCGTCAGACGGAACGCGAACGGATAGAGCGCGCGGGTCGTCTCGCTGTCTTCGAGCACCAGCGTGCAGCGGCTCTCGCCGCGCTCCGCCCATGCAAAGCGGCTGTCGCGCGCAAAGCCGTGCTGGGTCATCCGGTATGTCTTGCCCCGGTGCCGCAATTCGTCCCCGGCGAGGCGCCCCACGATCGGAAACAGCAGCGGCGCATGGCGCGGCCATTCCGGCCCGGCCTGCCAGACGAATTCGGTGACATTGTCCTTCAACGAGCACAGCTCGGCGCCGTGCGCCTTGATGGTCGCGGTGAGCCCCCCGCTGCGGAGGGAGTGGGTGTCGTCACTCATGGCGGACATCTACACCGCGACCTCACACGCAGCAAGGCAACGTCAGCCATGCAGGTGAAACGTCTCCACCGTGCAGGGCTGCGTCATATTTCTGTACCTAACGGTTGCTCCTTTGCGGTTCGTCCCCCGCCTGCTTGCTGCAGGGCGGCCCGGACTCCGATCAACCACTATGGTAGCCAATTGAAATTCTTCATCAACGGTCGTTTTCTGTCGCAAAAGCTCACCGGCGTTCAGCGTTATGCCGCCGAGATCGTCAAGGCGATCGACGTGCTTTTGGCGTCGGAGCAAACTCCCGCCTCGCTGCGGAACGCAGACTGGCAGTTGCTGACGCCCGTGGATGCAAGCGAGCAGCTCCAGCTGGAGCGAATCAAGATTCGCGCCGTCGGCCGCTTGCGCGGGCACGCCTGGGATCAAATCGACCTGGCACGCGCCGCTGCAGGAGGCCGCTTGATCAGTCTCGCCAATTCCGGCCCCGTGTTCCATCGCGACCACATTGTGGTGATCCACGACGCACAGGTCTTTCGCAGGCCCGACTTCTTCAACTGGCGCTATCTGGCAGTTCACCGAACCATGGGCCGGCTGCTCGCCCGGCACGCAAGCATCGCAACCGTATCGGCCTTTTCGCGCAAAGAGCTTGCCGAGGTGCTGAATCTGTCAGCAACGGCGATCCCGGTTTTCCCCAATAGCGCCGAACACTTCGCCAGGACGAAGCCGGATCCCGACATCATTGCCCGGCTCGGCGTTCAGCCGCGAAAGTTCTTCCTCTTCGTGGGCTCGAAGACCAAGAACAAGAATCTCTCCATCGCGATCCGCGCTGTCCAGTTGCTCGATCGAGCCGACGTTCCCCTGGTCATCGTCGGAGGGGATAACAGCAAGGTCTTTCAAGACAATTCGGGCGACGGGGTTTCCGGCCTGCTGCTCGCCGGGCGTCTGACGGACGGCGAGATCGCCGCTCTCTACGCGCATGCATCGGCATTCGTGTTTCCCTCGCTGTACGAGGGCTTCGGCGTGCCGCCACTCGAAGCCATGATCTTCGGTTGCCCAGTCATTGCCTCGACGGCCGATGCGGTCGTGGAGACGTGTGCCGACGCCGCTGCGTATTTTGACGCCAATGATGCCGAATCGTTGAAGCAGCTGATGCTCGAAAGATTGGCAATCGGCGCCATCTCCGATCAGGAACGGCGGCGGCAGCAAGAACGCGTTGCGTTCTTTTCGTGGCAAAAGTCGGCGAAGTCGTTGCTCGATCATCTCGCACCATCGGCAAACGTTGCCAGCGCTGCTTGAAGTTCGATGCACTTCGCTTATCCCGCGCATCGGTTTTCGCACAAACGATTTGCAACTGGCTGCAACTCGCACACCTGCGCATGGTTCCACGAAAAGTTTTCGTTCTTCCCATGACAATCATGCGCACAAAGAGCTTGGCGCAACATCACCACATCGCTGCCCCAATATCGCTACGTATTCGAGGAACTGTCTCTCGCACTAGCGAACACTAGCGAACTCAGAACAGGGATACAGGATGTCCGGCTCTCCAACGCGGCCCTACGGAAGGCAAACGATGAAAGTGCTGCACATCGCCGAGACGATCCGGGGCGGGATTGCCAGCTACCTGAACGAGTTGCACCCACAGCAACAGGCGAGCTTCGGCACCGGGAACGTGCACTACGTCGTGCCGTCGGATCATCGCCGCGATCTTCCGGCGATCGATGACAACCAGATTACGACGTTCGAACGATCCGGTCGCGGCATCTCTGGGCTATTCCAGATGTTGCGCGCAAGCATGCAAGCGCTGGATGCCTTTCGCCCTGATGTCGTTCACCTGCATTCCTCGTTTGCGGGCCTGGTGCTGCGCCCGGCGCTGGCGGCCCGCTCGGACGGACCGCGCGTCGTCTATTGCCCGCACGGCTGGGCGTTTTCACGCGAGACCGGCCGCCTCAGTCATCTCGTGACGAAAGCGGCGGAGAACCTCCTTGCCCGCACGTCGGACCGAATCATCTGCATCTCGAGCGACGAGTTCAACGAAGCCGTCCGCGCTGGGATTCCCGCCGAGCGCCTCACCCTCGTCCATAACGGCATCTCGAAGAGCCGCACACCGCAGCCTGTCGCGGCCGACTGGACGTCCGAAAAGGTCAAGGTCCTGTTCATCGGACGGCTGGACCGCCAGAAGGGCTTTGATCTCCTGATCGAAGCAGCACGCTCGCTCGAGGACGTGCTGGAGATCCGCATGATCGGCGCCTCCGTCGTCAACAAGTACGAAGGCCCGAGCGTCCCGTCCAACGTGTCCCTGCTGGGCTGGCTCGATCGCCCGACCATTGAGACCCAACTCGAGGCCGCCGACCTCGTCGTGATCCCGTCGCGATGGGAAGCCTTCGGCCTCGTTGCCCTGGAAGCGATGCGCGCGGCCAAACCCATCCTGGCGTTCCGCAGCGGAGCATTGCCCGAGATCGTCGTCGATGGCGTGACCGGCGTGCTTTGCGAGCCCGTCGCGGTCCAGCCACTCGTCGACGGTTTCCGGCGAGCACTCGATCTCGACCTCAAGGTGCTGGGACAGCGCGGTTACGACCGGTTCAAGCAGTTTTATGACGTTCAGAAGACGCATGGGCAATTGCAGCAGGTCTATGCCGAGCTGCTCCATGACGACCGGACACCGATCGACGCGAAGGCGGGGCTGCAGTCGGACCTCTCCAAGAATTTCTGATGGCTCGACGTTCACACTTGCCCTCGCAGATGCAGGAGATCGCGATGGCGATGTCATGGACCGGACTGGGTGTCACCGCGAACGCAGCACGCGCGAGCATGAACTAGCCGATGATATTCTCACGCACCTTGGTTCGCGGCAGCTTCCGCCTCGCGGGCATCATGGCATCGATTTTTTTGCCGGTCTCCGTCTGCGCACAGCAGGCGCAACCGCTCGATGCCCGATTCCTGCTGGGCGTCGGCACCCATCAGGGGCTGGGTGGCCCGGTGAGCGCGCGCGGATACGTTCCTTCGGAAAACGTCGCGCAGATCAAGCAGCTCGGCCTCAACGCCTTCCGCGATGACTTTCCCTGGTCCGATTTCGAGGTCGGGGGACGCCGGATGGGCTTCACGCCCAGGCTCGGCCGGCTCGAAGCGCAAGTCAAATCCGGCGTCGCGCGCCCCCTCCTGATCCTCGCCTTCGGCCATCATCTGGTTCCGAATTCCTCACCGCCGACCACCGATGAGGCCCGGCAGCGGTTCGCCGATTATGCCGCGGCGGCGGCGCAATCGGTCGTGGCGCAGCATCCGGTCTTCGAACTCTGGAACGAATGGAATCTGGCGGCGAAGAAGGATCCGGCGTTCTCACCGGAGAACTATCTGGCGCTCGCGCAAGTCGCGCGGCCGGCGGTCAAGCGCGTTGCACCGCATGCGCCTTTCCTGGTCGGAGCTCTCGGCGACGATCCGGGCTGGACATGGACGGAGAAGATGCTGCGAACCGGCATTCTTCAGCATGCGGACGGTGCTTCGATCCATCTCTACAATTTCTGCATGGGCCCGAGCAAACGCACGTCGGCCGAGATCATTGATCGGCTCACGGCGTTTCACCGTCTCGTCGGCCAGGCCAGCGGAAATCCTGACTTCCCGATCTACGTCACCGAGACGGGCTGGACCACGGCCACCAACAAGTGCGGCGTCAGCGAGCAGGCCCAGGCCGACAATACGGCTCAGCTCATCCTGTGGGCGTCGACCGCGACACGCTGGCTCAAGGGCATGTGGCTCTACGAGCTCAAGGACAGCGGAAAGAACCCGTCGGAGCTGGAGGATAATTTCGGGCTCTATCGTTTCGATAATTCGCCAAAGCCGGTTGCCTGCGCGGCCCAGGGGGCCTGGGCCTTCATTCGCCCCAGCCTGAGTGCCGAGCGACGCGAGCTCGCCAGCGGCGTCGTGTCGATCAATGCATCGACGGCTTCCGGCGGCAGAGTTGCAGTCTGGTCCGAGGCCCCGGACCGACGTTACGAGATCCGGCTCAAGGGCGATCAACAAGGCGCAAGCTTTGCGATGCCGTGCGACCAGGCGGCAAGGCCTGCGTCCGGGGTCTGGATCCCCGTTTCGAGCACACCGGTTTTGATTGCAGCCAATGACAGTGCCGTTCCCGTCCTGGAGATAAGGCCGGCGCGGTAGACGCGATTTTGCAGATATGAGGTTGATGCGATGAAAGTTCTTTTGACGTCCACGCTTTATCCGACGCCTCAGGCCCCAAAGATCGTCGGCGGCGCGGAGATTTTCGCCCGTCGTTTCGCCGAAGGTCTGGTGCAGCGCGGTGATGAGGTGGAAGTGATCCGGGCCGCATCCACGCCTCATCAGGCACCGGAAACCTGCGACGGCATCAACGTCTACTCCGCTCCGGTGCGGAACGTGTATCTGCCCTTCACGGAGCAGAAGAACGTCGCGCTCCGCAGCATCTGGCACGCGGTCGACGACTGGCAGATGCAGGCCCCCCTGATCGCGGAGCGCATCCGGGCCTTCAAGCCGGACGTGCTGCACTCCAACAATCTGTCGGGCCTTACCACCGCGATCTGGCGCGTTGCCGCGCAGCTCGGCGTTCCCGTGCTCCATACGCTTCACGACTATTATCTGACTTGCCCGCGCTGCTCCCGCTTCAACAATGGGCGATCCTGCGAGCACACCTGCACGAGCTGCGGAATTCTGAGCTTTCATCGCAAGCGCGCCACGCATTGGCTCAGCGCCGTGGTCGGCGTGAGCGAGCGCGTCCTGTCCATTCATACCGACATGGGCATGTTCTCGGAGACGCCGATCCGCACCGTGATCCGCAACGCCTCGACCGAGCCGCCGCGCGAGCCCTACCCTCGGCCGGTCTGCACCACGGAAGTGACGTTCGGGTTCATCGGCCGCCTCACGGAGGAAAAGGGCATCGACAATTTGATGCAGGCCCTTGCTCAGCTGCCCCGTGATCGGATTCGAATGATGATCGCCGGACGGGTCAGCGAGGAGGAGCAACGGCGCCTCAGGGCGCTCGCGCCCGATGCGCGAATCGAGTTCATGGGCTTCGTGGTGCCGGACGATTTCTACAAGCAGGTCGACGTCGTGATCGCGCCCTCCATCTGGCACGACCCCGGTCCGCTCGTCGTCGCAGATGCCAAGGCTGCGGGCAGGCCGCTGCTCGGCACGCGCTTTGGCGGCATGCCCGAGGTCATCGAGCACGGCGTGACCGGCTGGCTGACCGAAGCCGATCCGCAATCCCTGGCCAGGAGCATGCTCGCGGTCGCAGCCGATCCGCACAAGATCGACGAGATCAGCCGGCGCCTGATCGCGGATACCAACAAATGGATATTCTCCGACGTGCTGTCTTCATACAAGAACCTGTATGAACAATTGCGCGAGCAGCGGATGTCGCACGTGCGCGCAGCAACGGCCGAAGCGTCGCAGGGGCCGTCGATCGTCGGCAAGGAGCGCCTCATTCCGCGATGACACGCCTCCTCGCGATGGCGGGCTACGTCTATCAGAGCGCCGCGGCGATCATCCTGATCTTCGCGATCAGCCATCTGCTGCCCGCCGCCGACTACACCAACTTTTCCCTCGCGCTGGCCTCGAGCCAATTGCTCTGCGTCCTGATGTTCGAGTGGCTGCAGCTGGCCGGACTGCGGTTTCTGGCGGCAGCCAAGGAAAACGAGGCGGCGCGGCTGAGGTGGTCGCTATTTGCCGCCGGCCTGTCGAGCGCAGCCGCGCTCGTCGTGGTCGGGAGCTGCGCGTCTGTGGCCAGCGTGCTCCCGACCGGGATCGTCGCGTTGGGTCTCGGCATATCCGTGCTCCAGGGCTTGACGGATCTTTACTTCCTGTCGGTCCGCCTGTCCGACCGGCTGGGCATCGCATCCTTTCTGCTCGCGCTGCGTGCCACCGCCCTTCTGATTGGAGCCGCCGCGGGCGCATTGATCTCGGGAACGGCCGAAGCGGCGCTGCTCGGCATTGCCTCGGGTCACGCCCTCGGCCTCCTCGCCGGCCTTGTCGCCTATCGCACGCCGATGGAGCGCGTCTCGCCGCAGACGATGCTGGCCGACTGGAAGGAGTTCTCCCGCTACGGCATGCTCGCGGCAGGCGCGTCCGTCATCCATCTGTCGGTGCCGGTGCTGCTCCGTGTCATCGTCGTCGGCCAGCTGGGTGCGACCGGGGCCGGGGCTGGATTTTCGATTGCGCTCGACCTCCTGCAACGTCCCTTCTGGGTTCTCAATGCGGCGATCCACACCGTGAGCTATCCGGAAGTGGTCAACGACTTCGAGCACGGAGGCAGCGCAAAATCGGTGCAGTCGGCGCGGCGGATGTTCGAATTCATGATCTGCACGACCCTCGTGCTACTCGGTGGTCTGATTGGATTCATTCCAGATGCCGGCCGTATCCTGGTGCCGCAGGCGAGCCTGAATGGCTTTCTCGAGACGGCACCAACGGTCGCCGCCTTCTATTTCCTGCACACCCATCTGCAGGCGACGATCGCGGTCGTTCCCCACCTCGAGAAGCTGGCGACCAGGCTCGTCGTCGTCGCGGCCTGCCAGCTCGCCATCGTTGTGTCCCTCTCCCTGGTCGCGGTATCGGCCGGCCTGTCGCCGCGGGGGGCGGTCGGCTGCGCTGCGGTCGCCACGCTCGCGACGATCCTGGTTGCACTCGGTCCCACGCTGCGGTTCGAGGCGTTCCCGCGCTGGCCGTTGGTCATGCAGGCGGTCGTGGCCGCAATCCTGATCGGATCGCTCGGTTCGATACCGACGGAGCCCGCGGCATGGCTGGCCGGCAAGATCGCGATCGCCGCGATGGCAACGGCGGTCATCGGATGGCGCGGAGACTTTCTGATGCTGGCCCGCCGCAGCTGATTGGCTGCATCAGCGGTGGGCGAAGCGGATCTGGTTCCGATACGGAACCGGGTCTTCATCAGCGGTTTCGCGGCGAACGCTGCACCATCCCTGAGCAACCACAACCATTACGAGCAAATCGATTGGTTTAACCGCCCATGGAAGCGGCATCTGCGAACTTCCCGTGCAGGAAGGCGCGAGTAGCGCGAAGGAATGAGACGAAGATGCTTTGATCCACGGCCAGCGAGAAAATGTCTTGCTGCTCCTTGCCGACCTCGCGCGCCGCGCGCGCGCCAACCGCTCTTTCAAAATCTGTCATATAAAATCCAATTCGCGCGGTCTGCGCATACATTCAGCAGTGCAAATCACGAAAATCTTGAAAGCGCCTTCCTCACGCCATGCTGCCCGGGCATCGCATGAATATTCTGCTGCAACACAGAGCAAGTCTGTTCCTGCACAAGGAACCTCGTTTCGCTCGCGATTTGTAGCTTCCATTTTTATCTGAAATTCACACTCGACAGAGAAGCTTGAACGCAATCCCTGCGAGCAATTTCGTTCGCGCTGAAACTCGAGTGTGAAATGTCCGATCAAACCATCCTATCCGCCAGCGGCTTCATCGACTCTATCGGCGTCAACACGCACGCCGGCTTCGGCTGGACCGGCTACAACAATCTCGCGCTGATGGTCGATGACCTCGAGTATCTCGGCGTCACCCATCTCCGCGACGCCATGGGGACCAGCCCGGCCGCGCAACCCGTCGTCGACGGTCTGGCCGCTGCCGGCTACAAGTTCGACTTCCTGGTGTCATCCGCGCTGCCCCAGACCGGCACAACCGGGCTGCAGAACTACATCGCCTCGCTCCAGAAGTTCGTGACGAGCCACCCGGGCAGCATTAGCGCCATCGAAGGGCTCAACGAGGCCAATCACCAGCCCTTCAGCTACAACGGCAGCTCGAGCCTTACCGCCGCAGCTCAGTTCCAGAGCGCGCTCTATCAGGCCGTGAACGCCAACGCCGCGCTCGGCAGCATCCCCGTCTACAATCTGTCACTGGCCTACAACGATCCGCAAGGCTACAGCCAGCTCGGCGACATGTCGGGCTCGGTCGACTACGCCAACGCCCACGCCTATGTCAGCACCAGCCTGACGACCGGCAGCTCGATTTCGGCAACGCTGAGCGCCGTCATGGCCGCGGCACCGGGCAAGCCTGTCGTCATCACCGAGACCGGGTACACCACGCAAGCCAACACCCAATATCTCGGCGTCAACGAGACGGTGCAGGCCAAATCGATCCTGAACACCCTGGTCGATGCCTACAAGGCCGGCGTGAGCGCGACTTATCTCTACGAGCTGTTCGACCGCGACTCTTCCGCCGGCAATACCAATCCCGAGGCCAATTTCGGACTGTTCAATTCCGACGGGACGCCGAAGCTCGCCGCCACCGCCATTCACAATTTGACGACCATTCTGGCCGACGACGGCAAGGGCGGCCTGCAGCCGACTGATCCGTTGAACTATACGTTGAGCAACATGCCAGCCACAGGCAACAGCATGGTGCTCGGCAAGAGCAACGGCGCTTACGAGCTCGTCGTTTGGGCGGAGCCGAAGCTCTGGAAGGACTCGAACGACACCGAGATTTCCAATCCGACCGAGACCGTCACCGTGAACCTCGGCGGCGTGCATCATTCAGTCAAGGTGTACGACACACTGACGGGAACCACGGCGATCGCCAGCTACACCGACGTCAGCACGATCACGATCCCGGTCAGCGATCACCCGCTGATCATCGAGATCGACGCGCCTCCGACCACCACGACTCCGCCGGACACAAGAACCACTGTCAGCGGCACCGCCGCCGAGATCGTGCCGCAACTGTCCGACCTCAGCGACTCCACGGCCCTGCAGACCATCACGCTGACCGATTCGCACGTCCTGCCGGTCGCCTCGAAGGCGACCATGGACTACATGATCGCCCACTACGGCAGCGCCCTCTCCAAGATCCAGGGCGGTTACAAGTTCTCGGTGACGAACTCGGCTGCGACCTGGAGCAGCACGAAGACCTATACTTCCAGCGGAACGCTTGTGTCGAAGTCGGACACCGGCCTGAACGCAAGCGGACAGCCGACCTCGACCACCGTCGCCTACACCGACGGTTCCAAGGACCTGATCAGCTACACCGGCGGCGTGAAGACGAAATTCGTCCATGTCGGCACCGACGCAACCAGGACCACCGACACCTACAACACGGCCGGAACCCTTCTGAGCGAAGTCGTCCAGAAGTCGGACGGCTATTACTCCACCACGCTCTACACGAGCGGCGTGAAGACGGCCGCCTACGTCAAGAATGCCGACGGCTCGCAGGACAATTACACCTACGGCATCACGGGCAAGAGCTTCACGACCCAGGTTCAGCATCTCGATGCCTCCGGAAAGGTCACCTCGGTGACCCGCAGCCATGCCGACGGCTCGCTGGACTCGACGCAGGTCTACAACGCCGACGGCAGCAGCGTGATCACCACTTACAGCGCCACCGGCGTCAAGCTGGTCGAGACCGCCTATCATGCCGATCACAGCAAGGATGTCTGGACCTACAACATCACAGGCCAGAACTACACGACCGAGCACGACGTCTACAATTCGACCGGCTTCCTCACCAGCCTGACGCGGCTGCACAGCGACGGCAGCCTCGCCTTCAAGCTTACTCAGACGACCGACGGCACCAAGACGACCGATTGGTACAATGCCGCCGGCAGCCTCACCAGCGAGGTGGTCCAGAAGGCCGACGGCTTCTCCTCGACCACGCTCTACAGCAACGGGGTCAAGACCAACGCCTATGTGAAGAATGCCGACGGCAGCCAGGACAATTATGCCTACGGCATCACCGGCCAGAGCTACACCACGCTGATCCAGCACGTTGATCCCACGGGCAAGGTCACCGCCGTGACCCGCAAGCATGCCGACGGCACGCTCGACTATACCCAGGTGATCAACAGCGACGGCAGCAGCGTCGTCACCAATTATGATGCCGCGGGAACACGAACCAAGGAAACCGACTATCACGCCGACGGCAGCAAGGACGTTTTCCTCTTCAACATCACCGGCCAGACCTACACGACCGAACACGACATCTACGACGCGACCGGCTTCCTCACCACGCTGATTCGCAAGCATGCCGACGGCAGCATGGCGTTCAAGCTGGTGCAGAGCGCCGATGGGGCCAAGACCACGGACTGGTACGACGCCAGCGGCGTGCTGACCAGCGAAGTCGTCCAGAAGCCGAGCGGTTACAGCTCGACCACGGTGTACACCAATGGCGTGAAGACCGCGGCTTACATCACCAACGCGGACATGAGTCACGACAACTACAGCTACAACATCACCGGGCAGAGCTATACCACGCAGTACCAGCACCTCGATCCATCCGGTCAGACCACCGAGGTGACCCGCTGGCATGCCGACAACTCGCTCGACTACACCCAGATCGTCAACAGCGACGGCAGCAGCGTGGTGACCAACTACGATGCATCAGGTGTCAAGAAGACGGAAACCGACTACCACGCCGACGGGTCGAAGGACGTCTTCCAGTTCAACGTCGTCGGCCAGAACTACACGAACGAGCACGACAGCTACGATTCGACCGGCTTCCTCACCAACATCGTGCGCACCCATGCCGACGACAGCCTGGCCTTCACGCTGGTGCAGAGCGCCGACGGCACCAAGACCTCCGACTGGTACGATGCCAACGGCGTCATCACCAGCGAAGTGACGACCAAGAGCGATGGTTACAGCTCCACGACCGTCTATACCGGCGGCGTGAAGAGCGCTGCCTACATCAAGAATGCCGACGGCACATCCGACAACTGGAATTACAACATCACCGGGCAGTCCTACACGACCCAGCATCAGCACCTCGATGCCTCGGGCAAGTTGGTCGAGCTCACCCGGACCCACGCCGACGGCACCCTGGACTATACCCAGGTCATCCATGACGACGGCAGCAAGCTGACCGACATTTACAACAGCTCCGGGACCAAGACCCAGGAGATCGCCAACAACGTGGACGGCTCGAAGGACGTCTTCCTGTTCAACTTCAACGGACAGACCGGTACGACGCAGCACGAGAACTACAACTCCGCCAGCGCGCTGCAATTCTTCGATCAAACCAAGGCCGACGGCACCCACAATGTCACAGCCGTCGCCGGCGGCGTGACGATCCAGGGCGGGGCCGGCAATGACGTGTTCTCGGCCGCGCCAAACTCGACCACGGTTGCCTACGATCATGGCCAGGACCAGATCCTCAACTTCCAGGCCGGTGACGGCACAACCCACGACGTGGTCCAGATCTCGAAGCTCCTGGCCGCTGACTACAGTCACCTGCAGATCACGCAATCCGGGACGAATGCGCTCATCACGTTCTCGGCCAATGATTCGATCCTGCTGAAGAACGTGTATGTCAGCAGCCTGACGAGCCACGATTTCTTGTTCGTCTGAGCAAGGCGAGCTGACGACAAGTCCGCATCAACGTTGACACGGGCCGGGACCAGCCAAGGTCCCGGCCCGCTCGTTAGGCGTCTGCCTCATCAAGAGGCAGCGTTGAGGCGATGAAGACGTTCACTTCCCCGGCAAGATGTTTCGAGGAACTCGAGGCCGACCGATCCGCGATCACGCCACCTTCCCCGCTCCATCCAGCGAACTTGCGTCACAATTGGTCTCTAGAAGCGAGACGAACCGCGCAAGGACTCCGAGGCCCGATGGAAGCCAGTGAAGCAAGACGTTTTGTCGTTCTCGACTTCTACCGCTTCGTCGCTGCGCTCGGGGTCTTCATCTTCCACCTGAAGCTGATCGACACGGGCATTTCGCCGGCCTGGAACGGGTCCTACGGCCTGTTCGTGGACATGTTCTTCATCCTGTCCGGCTTCGTGATCTCCTATTCCTACCCGTCCGACGCCCGTGGCGTGGCGGCCTATTCCCGGTTCATGATCCGTCGCATCGCGCGGATCTATCCGCTACATCTGCTGAGCTTGCTCATCTTCGTGGTGCTCATCGGCGTCGGCCTGGAGCGCACGGCCCGCTCGACCTCGCTGGACTTCCTGTACAATCTTCTGCTGCTCCAGGCCTGGGGCGTCACCGACCATCTCAGCTTCAACTCGCCGTCCTGGTCGATCAGCGCGGAGTTCTTCTGCTATCTGATCTTTCCGCTGCTGATGCTGCTTGCACGCAAGGTGCAACCGTTCGTGCTCGGCGCGATCGTGGCCGCGCTCTATCTGGTGCTTGCCCACGGCCATTTACCGATCTGGCAGGAACGGTCGCAGATGTATGGCGCCAATTTCGACTACGGGATGCTCCGCGCGCTGCCGAGCTTTTTGAACGGTATCCTGCTCGCCATTCTATTCCGGATGTCGCATCCCTACCGGCACAAGCGGATGATCTTCGCCGGCATCGGCATGTTCGGCCTCTCCGTGCTCGTCCTCAACGTCTTCGCCAAGCCGGACCTCGCCATCCTGCTGTTCTCATGCGCCATCCTGCTCACAGCGGTCGGCGAGAGCGCCTTCAAGGAGTTTCCGGGCGCCCGCCTGCTCGGACGGCTCGGCAACACCTCATATGCGATCTACATGCTGCACGATGCCATTCTCATTGCCGTGTTCAAGCCGCTGTGGATTTGGCTCGGACTGCGTCCTGATCAGTTCGGCCTGTTCGCTCTGGCGTGCTGCGCGGTCCTGACCATCGCCGCGGACCGCACCTACGCCTACTTCGAAAATCCGGCGCGGCGCTTCATCAACCGCTGGGCCGACATTGGTGCCAAGTCCTCGCGCAAGCCGGCCGCAGCCGACACCTCCGTGCGCTTTGACAAGACCGAGCGGGCGGTCAACTGACGCCTGCCGGCGACGTGAGGGCGTTCAGGCGACCTTGCCGCCGGCCTGCTGCACCGTCCGCATCGCGCTGTCGCCCAGCAACGGTGCGATGTTGGCGCGGGATAGCTCCATGACATCCGGCAGCATCTGTCGTACCTTCTCACCGACGGCTTCGTGTGCGCCAAGGAACTGCAGCACAAACTTCTCAAAGCTGTCGTCGACCAGGAACTGGGCCGGCGACAGCAACAACGATTCGCTGACGCCAAAGTGCGCGAACAGACCCTGGAACTTGTCCTGATAGGTAATCGCCGCGACGGGCGTTCCCTGCCCCAGCGCCGCGATCGCGAGATGCATGCGGCCGGTAATCACACCGTCGACCAGACCGACAACGGCCTTGATCTCGCCCGCCGACAGCGCCTGATCGACATGATGCACGTGATCGCCGAGCGTGGGCTTCAGGCGGTCAGCCAGCGGCCGAAGGCAATTGTCGTCGGCGATCTCGGGGCGGTAGTCATGAGCGAGCAACAACCAGCTCGCATTGTGCTCGCGAGACAGCCGCTCCATGGCGCCCGCCGCGAGCTCTATCATTTGCCGCAGCTTGGCCTGCTCCGGCTTCCTGAACAACATCGGATGAATGTTGAAGACAAAGACCTTGCGACCCTGCTCGCGTTGTCGCGCGATCGTCGCCGCGATCTGCCTCACCGCCGCCGTATCCGCCCGCGGCGTCAGCATGAACGCCGCGTCGGCGACCAAATGGGCACGTTTCCGCGCGAAATCGTCGAAACGCTGAAGAGATATTGTATCGCGCAGATTCAGCACCACGCCCGGGTCCAGCAGCCGGAACACCTCGCGTAACGCCTTCGCCGGGCGGGAGTTGAAACTGAAGCCGAGCACGCTGACCTTGGCGCCGAACGCAGCCATCAGATCGGCCACGAGCAGCATGCGCGCGGCATCCACCGGCGAATAGTAGCCATCGAGCACGTCGGCGCCCAGAACCAGCCCGAAATCCGGCCTGGTGAGCGACAGCTCCTGCGCGACCGTCTCGTATGAGAACGGCTGTCTCCAGAGTTCGAGCGGCTTGAAGCCCATCGCGCGCACGTCCGCGCTGGCCGTTGGCGTCGCGGTGACAATGTAGACCTCGAGGTTCGGATAGGTCCGCTTCACCTCCCCGGTGGCCGCTTCGATCATCGCCTCATCGCCGCGCGATTGACGAACGCTCCAGGGATCGGAGGGGAGCACGACGAGCCGGCGCGGAGTGTTGCGCGGCGCGGCGTTGACGCCGACGTCCCTCCGGGCGATCTGCCATCTGCGCAGCTCGAGCAGGTCGAGCGCCAACGGCGTATTCTTCGCGCTGTTGAGCCAGCCTCGGAGTTGCCTGCGTACGGGCACCGGGATCAGTTGCTTCACGACATCCTCCTCGTCTTCATCAAGCGGTCGCACCGCGCTTCACGACGAAATCAATCAGGGAAAGGAGCTGCTTCCGCCAGAACAGCAGAATGCCCGTCAGATAAGTCGCGCCAAAACAGGACGACAGCAGTCCAATCCGCAAATAGGGATTCATGCCCGGCGTCGCCTCCCGGCACAGCACGACTGCGCCGTAGGCCAGAGCGATGGCGCAAAGGCATCCCGCTATGGGGCGCAGAAACTGGCTCCAGCTCAAGCCGAGCAGCCGGAGCGCCAGTGCAAACGTGACGGGGGTCACCACGAGCTGCGAGAACGCGAAGATCGTGGCCAGTTGACCAATGTCGCGCGAGGGAAGCAGGAACATTGCCGGCACGACCGTACAGAATTTGAGGATGTTGAGCAGAAAGACGTAGTTCGGCTTGCCTAGAGCACCAAAATAGGCGCTGTTGACGAACTGCACCGTCTGGACCGCGCCAATCAGCATCAGCGGCCGCATCACCGCCTCGCTGCCACCCCACTTCGCACCGAACAGCAGCAGCGAGAACTCCGGCGCGATCGCCGCGAGGAGCACGAAGACCGGAGATCCGATCAGTGCGCCGAGACTGACGCTGCGCAGATATGCACCTGCGATGCGGTCCCGCTCGTGCGCGATTTTGGACAAGGCGCTCAGCGCCACGTCCATGACCGCCTGCGTGAGCAACTGCATCAGGATGATGTAGACCCTCGCCCCGACCGTATAGATGCCAAGCGCGGCGACGCCATAGAGCGACAGGATGATCATGTCGATCGTCCGAACGATGGCGAAGTCCAGCAGCCTGTTCAGCATGACGTGGATGCTGTAGCCGGAGAGCTCGCGAAAGCTCTTCAGATCGTAGCCGCGCATCGGCAACCATCGCGGCTGGCTCCAGAGCCACAAGCCGCTGATCGCACTCTGAACGACCACCTGGATCACGAGGCTGAGGGCGCCGAACCCTGCATAGGCACAGGCGATCCCCACGACGCCGGAGATGGCTGTCGCCACCATGGTCCTGACCGCGAGCACCCGAAAATCCATCTGGCGCTTGTAGAGCGCCTCCTGGAACAGCGTCGCGGTGCCGATCGGAAGCGAGAGACTGGCGGCCGTCAGCAGCGGCGCCAGCCCCTTCACGTCGAACCAATGCTCGATATGTGTCGCGAGCAATGCGATCAGAACGGCCAGGAGCGCTGAGGCTGCAAACGAGCAGAAGAACGGCAGCGTCACATCGGCAGGCTCGAGCGTCCGCCGCTGGATCAACGCATCACCGAAGCCGAATTCCGCGATGGAGCTCAAAAGCAGCAGGATAAAGGCGACCAGCGCCGCAAGACCGAAATCGGCGGGATCGAGCAGCCGTGCCAGCACCAGGAACAGCACGAACGACAATGCGCGGCCGCCCCAATTCTGCGCGAGCGACCAGAACAGCGCCACCACGACCTGATGTTGCCTGCCTCGAGTGACGTTCATCAACAATTCGACCCAATTCCGATCCAGACGACGCGGCAATGATGATGACACGCCACCGCTTGTCGCCGCTCTCAACGGCGACTGATTGCTCGCTACAATACGACGGAGTGATGGCAATCAGATGAGCGCCATCACGATTCCGATTTAGAGTGGAAGTGAGTTCAAATCGTGGACTACACTCCAATCGCTCTCTGCGATGTGATGCAAAATGGATGCCTTGATGAATTCGCCGGCCCCGCGTTCTTTTCCCAATTCCAGGCGCTTGCGTGTGGCGATCTACGCCCCGCATTTTGCGGAATATTCCTACCGGCTCGCTTCGGGATTGGCTCACCATTGCGACGTCAGGCTCGTGCTCAACCGCAAGGACGCCAACCAGCAATGGGAACTTGCCGACATCGCCGTGGCGGCTCCCTTCGAAACCCGGATTCGCGATTTGAGCCTGCGCCGCGGCGGCGTGATCGGTATCCCGGCTTCTTTTCTCGACATAATTTCGTTTCGTCCGGACGTCGTTCATTGTCACGAAGTTCCGGAGATCTATACGTCCAAGCTGATCCAGTTCCTTCGTCCGCTCGGCATTCCCCTGGTGCTGACCGTTCACGATGCTATCCCGCATTCGGAAGGCGGCTCCGGCACCTCGCCACGTGAAGACGGTTGGCGCGGGCACATGCGCGCCGCCGCGTCGATCGTCACGACGCATGGCGAGAGCTGTATTGCCGATTTTCGTCGCGCCTCGCCCGACTTCAAGGGCGGAACGGTCTCCAGCATGCACGGCGTGCTCATGGTTCCACCGGCCCGAGATGCGGTCACCGCGCCCGAAGCCGCACGCATCCTGTTTTTTGGACGAATGTGGGCCTATAAGGGCCTCGATGTCTTCATCGACGCGATCGACATGTTGGCCCGGCGCGGTGTGGCGCATGAGGCGATCGTCGCCGGGCGCGGTCCCGAGATGACACGGCTCGGCGCGCGGATGGAAGCGATGCCGACGGTCAAGACCATCAACGCTTACATTTCGCCTGCGGACACCGGACAGCTGTTTCAATCCGCCACCGTGGTCGCCTTGCCCTACAAGGATGCAACACAGAGCGGCGTGCTTGCCTCTGCTTACGGCAATGCTCGTCCCGTCGTTGCCAGCGCCACCGGCGGCATTCCCGATGTCGTCACCGACGGAGTCAACGGGCTGCTGGTTCCTCCCGGGGATGCCACTGCATTGGCCGATGCACTCGAACGCGTGCTGACCTCCAAGCCACTCGCCGCGACATTGACCGATGGCGCACGGCAGACCGCGGCCGGCATTTTGAACTGGGACCACATCGCCGAACAGCTGCTGGGGTCCTATCACAAGCTCGCCGGCCGTACCGTGAGCTGACCGCGACGGGCACGCGGCCGCTCAAACCGATTGCCCGACCTTCAGCGGTCGAAAGAACGTGCCGCGGATCGCGCCGTCCAGCAGGCGCCTGAGCCTGACCTCGATCAGCTCATAACTGATCGCGCTTGCGACCAATGACATCACCAGCCCGAGCACGATGAAGGCGGCCCACAGCAGCCAGCGGTCGACGCCGGCGGCGACCAGCTTCAGGCCGATCACCTGCAACGGAAAGAGCACAAAGGGATGCACGAGATAGAGGCTGTAGCTGATTTTGCCGACATATTGCAGGGCCGGGGCACTCAGAGCCCTGCCAAGGCCCAATTCCGGGGCAAGCACCATGCCGAACAGCAGGAATCCGGGAAGGAGCCCCACGAACGGGTGAAACAGCACGAGGCTCGCATACAGCGCGGCTCCGCAGGCGAGGCCCGCGAGCAGGCCGACCCGTCCGGGAATGGAGATGCGAAACCCGGTGGCGCTGAACAGCATGCCGATGCAGAAGAACGCCGTGATCGGCCAGTGCATCAGGCAGGCCAGACCCAGCAGGATCAGGGGCGCCGCCAGCAGCTTGCCCCCGCCGCGCCACATCGAGAATGTCAGCGCAAACCAGATGTAGAACGCCCACTCATAGGTCAGTGTCCAGGCATTCTGCTGGGCAATGGGCAAGCCAAGCGCGTCCTGCACGAAGAACAGATTGGCCGCGAAAATCCCGAGATAGCTCGTCAGATCGATCCCACGGAAGAACTTGTAGCCGACGATCGGACCTATCGCGAACAGCGCAAGATGCAGGACGACGAACACCGGCATGATGCGCAGGACGCGATCGAAGAAGAACCGCGGCAGCGAGCCGTGCCGCACCAGGCTCGCCGGAATCAGGAAGCCGCTGATCATGAAGAACAGCTCGACGCCATGCCCGCCGACATTGATCACCGATTGCAGCCAGAGCCAGAGCGGCGGCAGGAAGCCGGGATCCGGGATGTCGTACATGCCTCCCTTCGGCATGTCGTAGAAATGATCCATCAGCACGCTCAGCGCCGCAATTCCCCGAAGCCCCTGGACCGAGGGAACGAACGATCCGTCGTAGGCGGCGCCCGGCTGGTGCAGTGCGCCACTCACTCTGCAGCACCCTGAGTACTGAGGGCGGGCTCGAGAACGACCTTCTTTCTCCGTGCCGAACGGAACCTTTGTCCGAAGGCGATGCTGGGCTTCTCAACGAATGTAAACGTCATCCAGCTGACAAGGATCGACAACGCCAGGATCAGGGTCATGAAGATCGACCATCCGAGCGGCCCGTCGCCGAACCAGACGAGGCGATGGATGAAGACGAGCACGAACGGCGACATCAGGTAGACCGAATAGCTGATCACGCCGACGAACGCCATCGGCCGCCACGCCATTCTCTCACCGAACACGGCAAAGCCAATGAAGACGATCGCCGCGCAGACATAGGCCGATGCGATCGAATAGCTGTAGAAGAAATTCTCGTGGTAGACGCCTCCGAACCGCCGGTCGGCCAGGGTGATGGCGAAGATCGCATACAGGAGCGTGCAGACCGCCACGTGGGACCATCGCAGCTTTCCGCCGATGACGGTGTCGCGGATGATCTTGCCCAGGAACATCGCCGACAGATTCAGCCCGACCTCCATCACCGAGGAAACCGCCCTGTTCTCCACCAGGAGCGCGGCGGTGGTTCCGACCAGCGCGGCCGCAACGACGATCGTCACCGCCGTGAAGCGCCGGTTCAGCAGCCCCATCGCAAACAGAATGGTGCATCCGACATAGAACAACAGCTCGATCGCCAGCGTCCAATAGAACACCCAGAGATTCGGGACGTTCACGAAGGTCTGCAACATCGTCACGTTCGCGGCGATCTGTCCGAGCGGATAGATCTTCGAATCCAGCAGCTGCATCGTCACGAGCCCGACCACGAGCGAGGTCCAGTAGGCCGGGTAGAGCCGGAAGAAGCGGCTGATCGAAAAATCCCGCACGGGCGTGGCGCTGTCCGGGAAGCTGAACGGAATGACGAAGCCGCTGACGAAGAAGAACAGCACCACGCCGAACCGGCCAAAGTTCATGTAGTAGCCGAACAAATCGTGGATGGGCCAGTAATAGGCGCCCGTCGGGTGCTTCTCGACGATCACCTCGAACACATGCTGGACCAGAACCGACAACACGGCAATGCCGCGTAGCGTGTCGATGAATGCGAGCCGTTTATGCATTATTCGTTCTCACCTGCTTCCGCTCGCCGCCGGCACGTCCGGGCGGAAGCCTTCCAATGACGGCATCGGCGGCCGCATGACAATCGGCACGGCGTCGCCCGCCCGTGCGGAGGCCGCGCGGCGCGAAAACACGTCGCTGAAGCTCAATGCGATGATCAGGAGGCCGGACGCCGGGCCGTAATTCAACACCGTGATCGTGAACAGGTTGACGACGAAGATCAGCGTCAGCTTGTACACGTCGGTCGCGCCGAATGTCGCCCTGAATACCATCACCATGAACGCGACGAACGGCAGACCGAACATCAGGTAGGTCCCGATGTAGAAATTGTCGACGGGCACCCAGAAGTGCGCGAGCGGCGAGAACAGCTTCTGCGGATAGTTGAAGCAGCCCGCGCCGCAGCCCGTCACCAGACCGATCGGCATGAGCTGGTTCATGTAGACGAACGGCAACTGCCAGCTGTTGTTGATGCGATCGACGATGCTGAACAGGGTCGAGTGCGGGACGGCGGCGGTGCCGGAAGCGATCACGATCATGAAGAACGGAACGAAGATCGCGGCAAAGGACCATTGCGCAATGCCCCTGATTGCGGGAAAGCGCGACTTCTCCGGCAGCATGCGCACGAACACGAGCAGGAGCAGATAGAGCACGAGGACGATCATCGTCGTCTTGCTCGTGGTCAGCTTGATGACATAGACCGCGAGCGAGCCGAACAGAAGGCACCACGTCGTGCTCTTGCGAATCGAGGTGATCGCGAACGACACGAGAATGAAGAAGGCGGCCATGGTGTTGTCGGCCGCAAAACCCATGAGGCGCTGGTCGTCGCCGCCATAGGCCCACCACAGCCGGCCCGCCTCTCGAACTGCGCCGAAGGACTCGTATTTATACCCGACCCAGGGCATGAGATAGAATTTGGTCAGCAGCACCCCGATGACCGAGAGGTAGAAGGTCACGGCGATGACCGACAGCAGCTTCTTGTACGAGCCGAGGCTCGAATCACAGAAGCAGAAGCCGACGAACACCGGCAGCATCATCTTGAAGGACGAGATCGCTGCGTTTGCCGTTCCCATCATGAAATAGCCAAGCACAAGCGACAGCATGATCTGGACCAACACCAACAGGGCCAGGGTGCTGCGATTGCGCAAGATGCAATGCACGATGAACTGGATCAGACACGCAAGCGCGACCGCATCGGGCAGATACCAGAGCGCATCCATGTGATAGATGCTGGTATAATAGCGGATCACGCCGCCAAAGGCGTCGCGGACCAGATAGACCCCGAGCGCGATCGCCTCGATGCTGAGGCTGATCAGGATCAGACGCGGCCGTTGCATTGCGAGGATGCTCATGCCCGACTCAGTTCGTCAGCCGCGCCGACGGCGCGGGGGATGGCGCGAAATCCCGACGGCTTCCCAGCACATTTCGCATGAGCTTGCCGCCGGGAATTTCGATGTAGAGATAAGTGAAGTGCGAGACCGCTAGCACGGCGGCCAGCGAGACGACGAGATTCAGCGTCGCCGGCAGGCCTGCCCAGACCGAATCCAGGGCGGCGATCCGCCCCGCCCCCACTGCCCGCACGAAATATTCAGCGAGCAGCACCACGAGCGCGTGCACCATGTAGATGGAGTAGGAACGTTTCCCGAGCCAGACCAGCGGCCCCGCCACCAGCATCCGCGGAACCAGCAGCGCATCTGGAAAGGCCAGCAAGCTGCCGAGGAAGATCGCGAACGTCACCGGCGCGAGGAAGGTTGCCGCGGGATTGGTCTCCGCCAGGGACACCAGAACGATGCTGGCGATCATGGCGGCGAACTGCAGTAGGCCCTGCGCGGCAGGGCCCGGCTTGGCCGGCAGGCGATCGACGATCCTGACCGTCAGCACGCCGAGAAAGAAGCTCACGAAGCAGCGCAGGATGCCGAAGTCGGTCTGAAGCCCAAGGCTCCTCTTGTCGAGCACGAAAATGATGACGACCAGACTTCCCACCGCGAGCAGCCCGCAGAGAACGTAGAACCACAACAGGGAACGCATGCGCTGGGCCAGCAGCACGATCAGGCCAAATACCAGATATGTGTAGAACTCGACGCTGATGCTCCAGCTCGGCGCATTCCAGCTGAGATAGTCGATGAATCCCATCGAATGCAGCAGCAGGACGTTGAGACCGAAGGAATAGACATTGTTCACTTCGAACGCCGCCGGCGCGGCCACCACGACACCGGCCATGACCAGACCGATCCGCAGGAGGCGAAACAGAAGATTTGCCATCAGCATGACGATGTGCAGCGGATAGACCCGCGCCAGGCGCCGCACCATGAACTCGCGCAGCGAGAAGCGCCCGAAGTCGCTCTCGACGTAGCTGAGCGACATGACGATCCCGCTGAGAACGAAGAACAAGTCGACCAGCAGCCAGGAGCTTCTGAAGAACGAGCAATTGATCCACGCATTGTGCGGGAACGCCGCGAGGAAGGTCGGCATCAGCAGGAGATGGTGAATCACCACCGACGTCGCGGCGATCCCCCGAATGCTATCGAGCGGCAGGACATGCGCCTTCTCACGATGAACCATCTCCGTCACATCAACATTCCGTAGCTATTGCACCGCAGCAGTGTGTATCAGGTCTTGCGCGTGTTCAATCTCTGCGATCGCGGACTCGCATTCGACGCATGAGGGTCGACGATAATTTCAACGCTCGCAGATCATTCGGACATGCGAGCGCCAAGATCACGCCACTTTTTGCCTGGGATCGACATGCGTCGGCGCGCAAATCAATTCGGCCGTGATGATTGCGAGTATTTGCGCGCAAAGTGTGCGCGAAATTCGGCGCTGTTGCGATCAAGCCGACCACGAAGACGTCGATCTCTTCGCATGCAGGATGCCGCACATATCGGACTGATAATTTTTCGCAAGCGGGGAACAATGAGTCGCGTGACGACTTGTGTCGGTTTTGCGACGCATGCTCGCGACACTTCGACGTTCAGCGCCTCTTATGTTTTCAGTTTGCAACATTCCTAGGCGCCAGCGTGCCGATCTCGCAGGCATTGCATATCTTCATTTTGCAACCGACCGGGAAACAGACAATGCACGCGTTGTCTCGCCGAGTACTCGCAGCTTTTGCATCGCACAAAAATTGACACAGTTGCATGCCAGGTTTCGCGTGTTCTCCTATTGCAACAGGGAGCAAGGGACACGGATGGGTTGCGGACTAACACGTCGTCTTGCGAGATCGCGATGGCTACCGATCATCTTGGCAGGTTCTGTCTTGATGGTGTCGAGCATCGATGCTTGCCGCGCCCAGTGCGTCGAATTTACGGATCGTGCCTCGCAGCTCCAACTCGACACGTTCGTAAAATCGCCCTCCTCGCTTCTGGAGCAGCTGCGCAATGACAAGGAGAAGCTGAGATATCGGCTCGCCACATTTATCGCCACGAACCCGTCGGTGTTGCCGTCCGTGCAGACCCTCATCTCGGCGTCGACTTCAACCGACCGTTCAGCCATTGGCGCCGCGTTGAGGATCGCCGAAGGGCGGTGCACGTCGACGAAGCCAGACGCTGCGCGCAAGATCAGGGATTTCACGCAGCGGATCGGCGATCTCAACGTGCAAGCAGGTTATTCCGCCGCCGGAGAGGACGCCTCCGGCGCCCAGGCCCAATCGCAAGACAAGGGCCGTGCGCAACCGCCCCGAGGCGGGGCGCTGCTCGACGGCGAGTGGAAGACCAAGCTGGCCAACCCGTTCAAACCCGTCCCCCTTCCGAATTGATCAGCGATCGTCAAAAGGCAGCGAATTAACAGATGTATCAGCCTAGAGAACATTTCCCGTCGGGCCACAGATTCGGCATCGAATTCGGCGGAGCGGTCCTGAGCTTCGAACGCGTGGCCGATGTCCTGCGCCGGCAATGGCCGATCATCGCGGTGTGCACCGGCGCTTCGCTGGCGCTGGTGATCGTCTATCTGATCATGGCGCAACCCATGTACACGGCGAATGCCCGCATCATGATGGATACCCGTCAGGCGCAGGTGCTGGACAAGGACAGCAACGCCAACAGCGCCCTCATCGATACCGGATACGTCGATAGCCAGGTCGAGGTCATCAACTCGGACGACCTGATCCTCTCGGTGGTCCGCCGCCTGAAGCTGACGGACGATCCGGAGTTCAACGGCTCCAATCCGGGTTTGCTCTCCATCGTCCTCGGCAAGTTCATGGCGTTGTTCAGCTCCGGAGAACCGGCGTCGCAGGAACGACTCGAGCACGCCGTGGTCGAGCAGGTTCAGAAGAACCTGAGGACGGAACGCGTCCTGACGACCTATGTCTTGTCGCTGAACTATCGCTCGCGAAGCCCTGACAAGGCCGCCAAGATCGTCAACGCCATCGCCAGCGCCTACCTTGTCGGCGCCCTGGAAGCCAAATATCAGTCCACCAAGCGGGCGACCGAATGGCTTCAGCAGCGCAGCATCGAGCTGAGCGAGCAGGCAACGGCCAGCGACCGCGCCGTGCAGACCTTCAAGGCCGAAAACAACATCGTCGGAACCAGCCGCGGCCTGATGTCCGAACAGCAATTGTCGGACCTCAACACCCAGCTGGTTCAAGCGCGGGCGTCGACGGCCGAAGCCAAGGCCCGGCTCGACCGGATCACCGCGATTTCGGACCAGGACGTCGCACAATCGACGGTGACCGATGCTCTCAACAACTCGGTCATCACCCGCCTGCGCGCGCAATATCTGGACCTCCAGGCCCAGTATGCCGACTGGTCGAGGCGCTATGGCAAGCAACATCTTGCTGCGGTCAATCTGGCCAACAAGATGGAGGAGCTGCGCAAGAACATCGCCGATGAGTTGCATCGGATCGGCGACGCCTATCGCAGCGACTATGAAATCGCAAAGAGCCGAGAAGCCTCGCTCGAGAAGAACGTAAAGGAACTCGTCGCCCAGGCCGGCGATACCGGCCAGGCTGCGGTCAAGCTGCGCGATCTCGAAAGCGCCGCCGACACCTACCGCAACCTCTACAACAACTTCCTCGAGAAGCTGCAGAGCGCGACGCAAAATCAGAGCTTTCCGCTCAGCGAGGCGCGCCTCATCAGCACCGCCACCAAGCCGGATCGCAAGAGCTCGCCGCGCACGGTCCTGGCGCTGGTGGGAGGCCTGGTGGGCGGCCTGTGCCTCGGCTTCGGCGCCGCTTTCGCCCGCGAGCTGCTCAGCGACGTGTTGCGGACCCCCGGCGAGGTCGAGGACGAGCTCGGCGTGAAGTGCCTCGGGGTCCTGCCGGACATTCGTCCGCCGACGAAGACCGGCGCGTTGCTTTCGACGTCCGCGAAGACAGGTCCACCCGATCTGTCCCGCTACGTCGTCGATCATCCATTCTCGCGCTTTGCCGAGACGTTGCGCAACATCAAGGTATCGATCGACGTTGCGCGCCTGACCCGCGAGATCAAGGTGATTGGCATCGTGTCGTCCCTTCCCAAGGAAGGAAAGACGACGGTGGCGGCCAACTTCGCCCAGTTGATCGCCCTCACCGGACATCGCACGGTGCTGATCGACGGCGATCTGCACACGCGCTCGCTCACGCGAGAGCTCGCGCCGAACGCCAAGAGCGGACTGGTAGAGGCGCTCAGCGATCCGGCCAGCCTCGGCTACCATGTGCAGCGAAGCAAGGAGACGGGCCTGGATTTCCTGCCGTCCGTCGTGGCCTCCCGCATGGTCAATTCGGCCGATGTCATTGGATCGAAGGCGATGGCCGATCTGCTCAAGGTGCTGAAGGAGCACTATGAGTACATCGTGATCGATCTTGCCCCGGTGATGCCGGTGGCGGATTCAAAGGCCGTCAGCTTCCTGATCGATGCCATGGTCTATGTGATCGAGTGGGGGCAGACGACGCGAAGCGCTCTTCAGGAGTCGGTCTCCGGGTCGGAAGTCCTGCAGAAGAAGTTGCTCGGCGCCGTGCTCAACCGCGCCAACCCGAAGATGCTCAAGCGCATCGAGGCGTACAAGGGCAAGCACCACAACAGCTATTACGTCGAGCATGCCTAAAAGGCAGAGGCGCGGCGCCGCGCCCAGCCGAATTGTAAAGACGTCGGGCCCGCTGCCATTTGGCAGCGGGCCTTTTTTCGCGTCTTGCGCAACTGTCGCCTGAAGAGGAACGAGTGCGCCTTCGCACCACGAGACGGAAGATTGCGCCGAGCCCACCTCCGACTGGCGAGGCCTCCGTATTCGTCCGGAATCCACAACTTGCAGTTATTGCTCTAGCCAAAAGCAAGGATTGACGAAGGCGACGATGGCGAGGACAGTGCGCCAATTGGCAATCATTCATCGGTAATACGAGACAATCCGGTCCTCGATGCTTCAAACTGCTGAAACTTTGGGCATCTTTCTTTCTGGGTTCCCTGAGGCTAACCTCGGCTGATATTTGTCGTTCATTTCCGGCGGGCTCGGAATGCTGATCGTCCTGACGATTTTGACTATTTGGGTTCTGCTCAACATCCTGTTCGTGTTGATCGTGGTTCCCCCCCGTAAACCGCGTCCCCAGCCGATGGCGACGACACTCTCACGCGCGCCCATCGACCCTAGCCAAAGGGAAATCGAGCAGGACGAACCCTTCTCGATCCGCCATGTCATCGTTTCCGTCGCGATGGGAGCTTTCTTCGTGCTGGTGCCGCCGTTGCTTGCCTTGCGCGACGCGATCATGCGGCTCTTCAGCAGGTCGTCGAGAGACGGAACCTGATCCCTCGAGGATCCGGTTCCGGACAGTGAAGAAATTGAACGACTAATATGCTTCCTGGAACATCACTGCGGACGCCGTCCGGGCCATAATCTTCAGGTCGAGCCAGATACTCCAGTTGCTGACGTACCAGACGTCATATTCGACCCGCTTCTCCATCAGATCGATCGTCGGCGTTTCCCCCCTGAACCCGTTCACCTGGGCCCAGCCGGTCAGGCCCGGCTTCATGTGATGCCGGTAGACGTACTTGCTGATGATCTCGTCATAGTAATTGTCATGGGCCAGCGCGTGGGGGCGCGGCCCAACCAGCGACATATCCCCGCGCAGCACGTTCCAGAGCTGCGGCAGTTCGTCGATGCTCGTCATACGAAGGAAGCGCCCGATCTTGGTGACCCGAGCATCCCTCTTGGTCGCCTGGGCAATCGTTTCGCCGTTCTCGCAGACTGTCATGCTCCGGAACTTCCAGATCTCGAACGGCCTGCCATTGAAGCCGCGGCGCGACTGGCGGAATATGACGGCTCCCGGGGAATCCAGCTTGATCAGCACGGCAACGGTGAGCAGCAGCGGCGTCAAGACTACGAGCGCGAACAGGGCCACGCCGACGTCGAGACAGCGCTTTTGCAGCCGCTCGAGAATGGTGAGAGGCGGCCGCTGGATTTCGACCGCTACGGTTCCACTGACCGGCAGGAAAGGACGAGCCACCAGATCCGCGACCGGATCGTCCGGCAGCAGGCGTATCGGCTGCGGGACCGCGCGCAGATATGGCCCGAGCTTGCGCAGCATCGGCAATTCGTTCCAGTCGATCGCAAGCAGATATTCATCGACGTCGGCCGAGCGCGACTGACGGATCACGTCGCGAATCTGCCGCTCCCAATGGCCGTCATCCCGGTCGTCGCCAAGCACGAAATGGCGCATGACGTCGAAGCCATTTCTCCGCAGGTCCTTGAAGCGGCTGGAGGTGAAGTCGAGCGGCTTGAGGCTGAGCAGGATCACCTTGCGATCGACCAATCGACTTCGCGCAAAGCTCGTGCCAAACACCGCCTGCCAGACGAAGCGGAGGCTGACCAAACCAAGTCCGCCGATCACGGCAAATACGATGACGGTGCCGCGGGAGAGGTTGTCGGTTGATTTCAGCAGGAAGGCCGCAACGGCAAGGATCGTCAGCGACGTCAGCCAGATAAACACCGCCTTTCGAAGCTGCCAGACGATGTTGAGCAAGCGGTGGGTGGCGTAGACATCCCGGAAATAGGCGACCGCGACGAACACCACGCCGACAAACAACCCCGCTCCCACCGAAGCTCCGTCGGCGGGTGAAGCGACGGCCGCGCCGTACAGCGAAGCCCCGGCGGCATAGCTCAACAAGATCAGCAAAAAGTCAGCCGCCATGACGACGATCTGAAATGGCCTCTGAAGAGCGCTGCCGCGCATCGACGACAGCGTGTGAGTGTTTTCAGAACCATAAGTTGCAACAGCCATTCGTACCTCTGTCTATCGAGAGAGTGTCTGACGCTCATCGTGATGCTGAAGACTCGTCACTTCCCCGCACGGAAAGTGTTGAGTGATCGCAGCGACATTGTGGCGCTGCACGCAAAACTTTTGCGGCGCACGGATCGTGCGTCGTGTTGAAATGCGCAGCGAAATTCGACGCGCTGAAAATGTCGTCACAGTGATGACATATGAGCGAACGCGTTGCCCTATTTTGAATCAAGTTCCACGTCCACCGCGATGCTTTGCCGTCGTGTGAGCGACTCCTCGCTCATCTTTCAGGCGATAGAATCCCTCGGCGAAGCACAATGAGTCATTTGCGAGAATTTCGATGATTTTCTATCTGGGCGTGCGATGCAAAATTGCGCCAAGGCATGCATCTTTGCTGCACTCTCGCCTTGAGCGATGCAATCCTGCGGACCGACCATTCACACCGCCGGTCGCATACCCAGGTGGGCAAAAAATGCCGCGCCCTTCTTTTGGCGTGATCGAGCCGGAGAACAAGGACGCTCCCTCGCCAATTTCACGTCGTTCGTGTTGGATGGAAGCTCTCCGGTGCCGGCGACTTGGGGAAATTTTTTCGACCACCCGATCGATTGAGCGCCATGATATCTCTCGCCCGACCACGCCCGCCTATGCCCAAACCGCAATTGCCGGAGGGAGTCCGCATCTATGCGATCTCGGACATTCATGGATGCGCACATCTGCTCCAGCCGATGTTGCGGGTGATCGACGCCGACATCGCCTGCAGCCGGCCGCGCTACGCGATCGAGGTCTTCATGGGCGATTACATCGATCGCGGCCCGGATACGCGCTCCACCCTCGACGTCCTCGTCGAACGGAGCCGCCGGGGCAACGCGGTCTTCCTCAAAGGGAATCACGAGGCATTTCTGGTGAGGGTGTTCGAAGACCCTTCACTGTTCGAGGATTGGATTGCCGTCGGCGGGACCCAGACGCTGATGTCCTACGGGCTCGCGCCGCCGGACCTGAAGCGCGACGAGCCGGCATCGATCATGCGCGATCTGATTCGGGCGATGCCCACCGAGCATCTGGAATTCCTGGACAATCTGCGGCTGAGCTTCAGTTGCGGAGACTTCTTCTTCGTTCACGCCGGCGTTCGCCCCGGCGTTCCATTGGCCGAGCAGACGGAGCGCGATCTACTCTGGATTCGCGAAGAATTCCTGCGCAGCGAGGAGCAGTTCGGCAAGTACATCGTGCATGGCCATACGCCGGTCCGCAGCGCCGAATTCATGGCGAACCGCGTCAACATCGACACCGGCGCCTATGCGACCGGCAACCTCACCCTGATGAGCATCCAGGGCAGCCGCATGCTCGCGGTATGACGCGGAGCCTTGGTTCGCGACGGCTAGCCCATCGGACCATGGCATCGACCTCGACCGGATCTAGTTGAGCAAGCGGGGCTTTTCCAGCCGCGCGCGTGTTTCAGCCATCCAATCGTTCCAGGCTCGCTCGTGCTTGACGTAAAGCTCCAGCCAGCGCTCCCCATGTCCGTCCTGTCGGACGCGGCGTGCCTCGACAAGCAAATCGGCGCCGGGGCGGGAGCTCGGATTATCCAGCGCTTCGAACTCGACCGTCTCCGAGATCGTCAGCCCGACAAGCACGCGTTGTCCGGCGCCATCGACGATGTAACGCCGCGGCGCATCCTTCTTGGGTTCGCTCATCTCGTCATGCCCCATCGTACCAGTGAGATCCCGCCAGCGAATCGGACGTTGCCTAAAAGGCTCGTCGAGCGTGGCCGAACGTCGAGGTGGGAGTCGGTCCGGTCATTCGGCGCGAGGCGCCGCGGGACGGGTTCGCAGGGCTTCGTTGCACGCGCCAAGCGCGTAGCGCGTATCCCAAGGTGAGGCCAGCGCCGAAAATGAAAGCGGAGAGGAATGTAGAAGTCATGGGAGTCGCCCTAGATAGTCCGGGACTCATCAAGAGCGAGCAGTGTGTCGACATCATGGTTCTTGCCGACCTCGGGCGCCGAAAGATTGTTCATGCCTGACCTCTTACGTGCATGCAGCACAACTCCCGTGCATTGACCGCTGCGATCAAGATCACTCATTAGAGTCACTCAATATAAAGAGATGTCCTCGCGATCCCGATCTGTCCAAGAGCTGCTGCCGTCGAACGGACCTGGCACGCCCTCCCACGAACAGGAAATTTCGGGCCAACCGGCCAATCCATGCCCTTGCAACCAGTCGGGACCCGTCGCATTATTTCGCATCTCATATTACGAGGGATTCAATCCAATGAACGTCCGCGCCCTTATTCCATCCATTGCCCTGTCCGCTCTCGGTCTCGCTTTGACAGCATCCGTAGCACCGGCCGCCGAGCTGGCGGTTGCTCCAGCACATCAGCGCGCGGCCTACGCGCAAACCGGGGTCGTGCTGTGGGATGACGTTTATCCGCCCGCGATCTATGGCCCGCAACTTCGCTCCGTCGAAGAAGTCGCAGCCATGAAGGCGCAGGTGCGTCCGGTGTCCCAGCGCTGGTGGGGCTATTGGTACGTTCGGTGAGCGCGGGAGCGCTTAGCTAAGAGCGCCCTGAGAGGCCAGCCACCTTCGACCCAGCGACCTTCGACCACAGACCGCCGATCCACCGGATAGCTGGTGGTGGCGGTTTTTGCTTGGGCTCGCGCGCCGATTGCCGGACGGCGGCTCCGGAGACAGGCCGGCAGGCGGCCAACGCCTTCTCCGAAGCCGGTTCCCTCTCAGCTCAACAGGAAGTTGCCGTTGTGCAGCGTGCCGCTCGCATTCTGCAGGCTCACATCCATATCACTCGTTCCGTCGCCATCGATATCGATCTGAAGATAGTCGTTACCCGGCCCGAAGTTCTGCAGATGAGCCGAAGCCTGGTTGGCGCCGAGCAACGCCGCATTCTCCACGTACTCGATGTGACCGCCGGCGACGCTGATGCCTGAGAACGTAAAGCTGTCATTGTCGGCATCGAAACTGTGAATGGTATCCGCGGCACCGGCGGCGGAATCCGCGGTGCTGACGAAGCGGAAGTTGTCATGGCCCGCACTGGCGAAGATCTCATCCGCACCCGCGCCGGCAGTGATCGTGGTGTTACCCGACGCATTGCCGATCGTGATCCTGTCGAAATTCGCGGCGGCATTGACGGTTTCGACATTGGTCACCGTGATGTCATAGACATTCGCGTTGAAGTTCAGAGTGTCGTCGCCGCCGCCGAGATCGATCGCGTTCGCCGGGCTGCCCTGCAACGTCAGAATGTCGTCCGACGAGCTCCCGTTGAGCAGATTCACGTTCCACAGATTGTCGAACGAATTGCTGCCTGCGGCGAGATTCAGGACGTTTGCCGTCCCTTCGCCGAGATTGACCGACACTCCGGACACGGTGTTCAGAAGCGTGACCATATCGTCCGACGGGTTGAGATTGCCGGTAAAATCACTGCCGTTGAGGTTTTCGACACCATTGATGCTGACCGAATTCACGCCATTGGCGAGCGACACCAGATCGTTTCCACCGCCCATGTCGATGAAGATGCCGTCGACGGTATTCGTCAAGCTGACTGAATTGTCGCCTGAATTGCCGTTGATGTGCTCGACGCCGAGCGCGGCGAATGCCGCGAAGTTTCCGTTGAGAACGATCGTATCCTCGCCATCGCCGAGGTCGACCGCGACGCCGTTGGCCGCGGCGATCGCACCGGTCACGGTTAAGGTGTCGTCGCTCGCGGTTCCGTGCACGTGGTTGACGTCGTAGATGTTCACGAACGAGTTCGCGCCGGCTGCGAGATTCATCGTATTGTCGCCGTTGCCGAGGCTGATGTTCAGGCCCGTGACAATCGTCGATAAGGTGAGCACGTCGTTGACGCCGGGCGTCACGCCGAAATCGGACCCGCCGACTCCCTCGACACCGATCAGGCTGAGCGTGTTGGCGCCGCCCGCGAGATTGAGCTGATCATTGCCGCCGCCGAGATCGAGGACCAGTCCGTTGGCGGTCGTCGTGAGGTTGACGAACTCATCATTGCCGTTCCCGATCAGGTTTTCGACACCTGAGAGATTGAGCGTGTAGCCGTTACCGAAGGTGCCGTTGAGCAGGACGGTATCGCCCGTCCCGACTCCCAGATTGATCCCGTGTCCGAAGATATTGGCTCCGACGCGAAGATAATCATCTCCAGCCGTTCCGATCACGGGTGCCGTGTTAGAGAACTGTTGCGTCGAGAGGTCGATCGGACTGCCCGAAGCTCCCGACGACAGCAGCACGATGGCGTCGCTAAACTGCAGCGCTTCGACGTTGGTCAGGGTGTCGGTGCCGTCGCGATTCACGACATTGTCTTGAACCTGGACCGTTCCAGCCGTCGTGACGGTGTATTGCGATTGCGTACCCGAGAAGATCACCATGTCCGAGCCGGCGCCGCCGTCGATCGTATCGTTGCCGCCCTGGCCGGTGATGCCGTCATTGCCGCCGCCTGCGTTGATCGTGTCGCCACTGCCGCCGCCGAAGAAGAACTCGTTATTCGAGCCGCCGACGAGCGTGTCGGCCTGGTTCGAACCCTGGACGCTGTTGACGCCTCCCGTGATGAAGTCTGCGCCGGCCGCACCGCTCACAGTTCCCGTCGAAAGATCGACGGAAACTCCACCCCCGCTCGCCTGAGAATACGAGACCCGCGTATTGCCGTTGCCGGTGATGGTATCGTTACCGAGCAGGCCTTCGAACAGGTTGAAGGTGCCGAACGATCCGGCCGAAGTCACGCCGGTGAAGCCCGCGGCATTGTAGGTGTCGTTCTGGTTGCTGCCGGTCGCACTGTTGACGCCCACATAGGTATCGGTGCCGACAGAACTGCCGCCGGTCGCAGTCCCCGCCTGCAGGTTGATCGTCACAGCATCGGTCGCGCTGGAATAGATGATGCGGGTGTTGCCGTTGCCGGTGATCCCATCGTTGCCGGCCAGGCCCTCGAACTGGTTGAAGTTGCCGTTGTTGCCGACATTGTTGGTTGCGCCGTTCTGGAAACCGACTGCGCCGAAATTCGTGGCCGTGAAGACATCGTTGAACGTGGTGCCCTGGGCACCCTCGATTCGGCGGAACGTATCATTGCCAATCGAACCGTCACCGGTCGCGGTGCCTGCCGTGAAGTTGATGGTGACCGGGCCGGTGGAGAAGTAGAGGTTGTTGTAGCTGATGACATCGAAGCCACCTCGGCCGTCGATGAAGTCGTCACCGGCAAGTCCGGTGAAGGTCTCCGTGGCCGTGGTGATATCGCTGCCGCTGATGGTGTCGTTGAACATCGAGGCCATCACGGCGTTGACGCCGCTGAACGTATCGTTGCCCGTGGATAAGTCACCGCTTGCAGTACCTGCCAGCAGATCGACCGTCACCGCGCCGGTGGCGTTGGTGAATGCAACGCGCGTGTTGCCGTTACCGGTGATGCTGTCGTTACCTCCCATGCCGATGAATTCGTTGAAGGTGAGGTTGGAACCGGCATTTTGACTGCCCCCGCTGAAGCCAACGGCGTTGAAGACGTCCGCAGCGTTCGAGCCGCGCACTGACTCGACCGATCGCAGCGTGTCGGTGCCGACCGTCGCGGCGTCGCCTGTCACGGTTCCCGAGGCCAGTTGAACGTTGATCCCGCCCACTGCGGCCGGGTCGAGCGCGTAGTCCGCCCGATCGAAGCCAGCCCGGCCGTCGATGAAGTCATCGCCGGCGCGGCCTTCGAAGATTTCCACGGTTCCGGCGCCGTTGGTGCTGCCGAGCAGTTGGTCGCCAAACCCAGAGCCGACAACTCCCCCGAAGCCCGAGCCCACCAGGGTATCGGTACCGACCGAAGCATCTCCCGTCGCCGAATGGGCCGCCAAATCGACGGTCACGCCGCCCGTTGCGTTGGCATACGAGATGCGCGTCAGGAGCGCACCCAGGCTGTTCATCGCGCCCGTGATGCTGTCGTTCCCGCCGCGGCCTTCGAACTCGTTGAAGCCCACATTGGTCCCGGCAATACCGCTATCGCCCGCAAAGCCAGTCGCGTTGAACGTGTCGGCATAGTCGCTGCCCACAATCCCCTCAACGTTCACCAGCGTGTCAGTGCCGACCCCTGGACCTGTCACCGAGCCTGCCGCAAGATTTGCGGTAATGCCGCCCGTTGCCGCGACATAGTCGGCGCGGTCGAAGCCGAGGCCGCCGTCGAGCAGATCATTACCATCGAGGCCCTTCAGCCGGTCGTTGCCGCCGAGGCCGCTCAGGCTGTCGGCATAGGCGGTGCCGACCAGTGTATTTGCACCGGCGTCACCGACGAGATGCACGCCCTGCCCCAGGATGAAGTCGGCAGCCGTGAGGTTCGACAGCGTCACGTTCAGCAGCGTGAGGGTGTCGCCATTGCCGAAGTTGATGACCGTGTTCGGCCCCTGTTGGGTGGCAAGCGCCTGAACGTCGGCAAGGGTCGAGACACCAGGGATCCCCGTGAGGTCGATCTTGTCGGCGTCCGTCTGCAGGAAGTCGCCGATGGTGTCGGCGCCGCCGCCGGCAGCGTAGACAAAGGTGTCTGCACCGATGCCGCCGTTCAGGCCGTCGTTGCCGGCACCGCCGCTGAGCAGATCGTTGCCACCGTTGCCGAACATCTGGTCGTTGGCACCAGAACCGGTGATCGTGTCGTTGAAGTTCGAGCCCGCAACGCTGGTCACCCCTCCGATGATGGTGTCATGACCCACCGAACTGTCGCCGTCCACAGTACCGCTTGCGAGATTAACGGTCACGCCGCCAGTGGCGTTGGCGAACAGCAGCTGCGTGCTGCCGTTGCCGGTGATGAGGTCGTTGCCGGCAAGACCTTGGAAGGAATTGAATCCGAAGAAGCCGGTCGCGTCGTAAGTGTCGGCGAAATTGCTGCCATAGACGCTGTTGACGCCCGTGAAGGTGTCATGCCCGACCGACACGTCACCCGTGACCGAGCCAGCGTTCAGGCTGACGGTGACGCCGCCCGTGGCATTCGTGTAGAGCAGTCGTGTGCTGCCGTTGCCGGTGACCTGGTCATCACCGCCGAGGCCCTCGAACTGGTTGAAGGTGCCGTTATTGCCGATATTGAGCGCACCGGCCTGGCCATAGCCCGTCGCCACATAGGTGTCGGCGTAGCCCGTGCCCTGAATGCCCTCGATCGAACGCAGCGTGTCAGTGCCGACCGACGCGTCGCCGGTCGCCGTGCCTGCCGCCATGTCGACGGTGACACCGCCTGTGACCGTGCTGAGGCTGTTGTAGATGGCAACGTCGAAGCCAGCGCGGCCGTCGATATAGTCGTCGCCGCCAAGGCCCGTAAAGTTGTTGTTGAAGCTGCTGCCGAGCAGCGTATCGGAGAAGGTCGAGCCCTGCACCGCATTGACGCCGGTGAAGCTGTCGGTGCCCTCGGTCGCACCCGTGGCGCTGCCTGCAACCGTAACGGCATTCGTGGTCCCGACGGCGCTGGTCTCGAGGTCGACGCTGACGCTGGAGGCCGCGATCTGGTAGTTCAGGCGGGTTGAGCCGTTGCCGATGATGGTGTCGTTGCCGCCGGCGCCGGCGAAATCGTTGAAGGCGCCGGAGGAGCCGACATTGGTCGCCCCGGCCTGACCGAATCCGGTCGCATCGAACGTGTCGTCGAAATTGGTGCCGCGGGCGGCCTCGACGTTGCGGATCGTGTCGGTGCCGACAGTCGCATCGCCGTTCACAGTGCCCGCGGCGAGGTGAACATAGATGCCTGAGGTGGTCGTCGTATCCGAATTGTAGGTGACCTGATCGTAGCCGCCACGGCCGTCGATGTAATCGTCGCCGCCGCGACCTTCATAAGTCTCGTAGGTGAAGGCCGCATTGTCGCTGCCGTAGAACGTGTCGTTGGAGGCCGAGCCCCAGATCGTCGAGACGTTGGAGAAGGTGTCGTGGCCCACCGAAGCATCGCCATCGGCGGTCCCTGCCCCGATGTCGACCGTGACCGCGCTGGATGCGCTCAGATAGGACAGTCGCGTCACCGCCTGCCCCAGGGCGTTGAGATCGCCGACGACGCTATCGTCGCCGCCGCGCCCTTCAAACTCGCTCTGTCCGGCGGCTACGCCGGGCAGACCGGTCGAGCCGGTAAACCCGGCCGCGTTGAACGTGTCGGCATAGTTGCTGCCGAGGATGCCCTCGACATTCGCCAGCACGTCTGTCCCGACGCCCGGGCCGGCCACCGAGCCGGCCGCAAGATTGGCGGTGATGCCTCCCGTTGCATCGCCGTAATCGGCGCGGTCAAAGCCTACGCCGCCGTCGAGCTGGTCGTTGCCGCCGAGCCCTTGCAGGACGTCGTTGCCGCCGAGGCCGCTCAAATTGTCGGCATAGACCGTGCCGACCAGCGTGTTCGGATTGGCATCGCCGATCAGGTGAACGCCTGGCGCGAAGATGAAATCCGCAGCAGTCAGGTTCGATAGAGTCACGTTCTGCAGCGTCAGGCTGTCGCCATTGCCGAAATTGATGAACGTGTTCGGTCCCTGCTGCGAGGTGATCGCCTGCACGTCAGCGAGGTTGTAGATGCCTGCGCCCGAAAGGTCGATCTTGTCGGCTTGCGCATGCGAGAAGTCGCCGATGAAATCGGCGCCGCCGCCGCTCACATAAACAAACGTGTCAGCGCCGCCGTTGCCGACCAGATTGTCGGCGCCGCTGCTGCCCTTCAGCGTATCGTTGAAGTTCGATCCGGACACGCCGATCACGCCACCGGTGATGGTGTCATGCCCGACGGAGGCATCTCCACTGACGGTGCCGCTGGCGAGATCGACAACAACGCCGCCAGTGGCGTTGGCGAACAGCAGCTGCGTGCTGCCGTTGCCGGTGATGAGGTCGTTGCCGGCGAGGCCCTGGAAAGAGTTGAATCCGATGAAGCCCGTGGCATCATAAGTATCGGCGAAATTGCTGCCATAGACGCTGTTGACGCCCGTGAAGGTGTCGTGCCCGACCGACACGTCGCCCGCGACCGAGCCGGCGTTCAGGCCGACGGTGACGCCGCCGGTGGCATTCGTGTAGAGCAGTCGCGTGTTGCCGTTGCCGGTGATCTGGTCATCGCCGCCGAGGCCCTCGAACTGATTGAAGCCGCCGTTGTTGCCGATATTGAGCGCACCGGCCTGGCCATAGCCGGTCGCCACATAGGTGTCGGCGTAGCCCGTGCCCTGAATGCCCTCGATCGAACGCAGCGTATCGGTGCCGATCGACGCGTCGCCGGTTGCCGTGCCCGCCGCCATGTCGACGCTCACACCACCCGTGACCGTGCTGAGGCTGTTGTAAATCGCGGTGTCGAAGCCGGCGCGGCCGTCGATGTAATCGTCGCCGCCGAGGCCGGTAAAGTTGTTGTTGAAGCTGCTGCCGAGCAGCGTATCGGAGAAGGTCGAGCCCTGCACCGCATTGACGCCGGTGAAGCTGTCGGTACCCTCGGTCGCACCCGTGGCGCTGCCGGCAACCGTGACCGCATTCGTGGTCCCGACGACGCTGGTCTCGAGATCGACGCTGACGCTGGAGGCTGCGATCTGGTAATTCAGGCGGGTGGAGCCGTTGCCGATGATGGTGTCGTTGCCGCCGGCGCCGGCGAAGTCGTTGAAGGCGCCGGAGGAGCCGACATTGGTCGCCCCGGCCTGACCGAATCCGGTCGCATCGAACGTGTCGTCGAAATTGGTGCCGCGGGCGGCCTCGACGTTGCGGATCGTATCGGTGCCGACCGTCGCATCGCCGTTCACGGTGCCTGCGGCGAGGTGAACATAAATGCCTGAGGTAGTCGTCGTATCCGAATTGTAGGTGACCTGATCGTAGCCGCCGCGGCCGTCGATATAGTCGTCGCCGCCGCGACCTTCATAAGTCTCGTAGGTGAAAGCCGCATTGTCGCTGCCGTAGAACGTGTCGTTGGAGGCCGAGCCCCAGATCGTCGAGACGTTGGAGAAGGTGTCGTGACCGACCGAGGCGTCGCCATCCGCGGTCCCGGCCCCGATGTCGACGGTGACCGCGCTGGATGCGCTCAGATAGGACAGTCGCGTCACCGCCTGCCCCAGGGCGTTGAGATCGCCGACGACGCTATCGTCGCCGCCGCGCCCTTCGAACTCGCTCTGTCCGGCGGCTACGCCGGGCAGACCGGTTGAGCCGGTAAACCCGGCCGCATTGAACGTGTCGGCATAGTTGCTGCCGACCACGCCTTCGATGTTGACCAGCGTGTCCGTCCCGACGCCGGGTCCCGAGACGGTGCCGGCCGCGAGGTTGGCGGCGATGCCGCCGGTCGCATCGGTATAGATGGCGCGGTCGAAGCCGGAGCCGCCGTCCAGGAGATCGCTGCCGCCGAGGCCCTGGAGGCGGTCGTTGCCCCCGAGACCGCTGATGGATTCGGCATCGGCGGTGCCGACGAGGTCGTTCGCGTTCTCGTCGCCGACGATCGGCGCGGCCGGCGTGCCGAACAGGAAATCGCTCGCCGTCAAGCTGCTCAGATTGACGTTCTGAAGCGTGAGGCCGTCACCCGAGCTGAAGGTGATGACCGTGTTGGGGCCGCTCTGCACCGCGTGCGCTTGCAGGTCGGAGAGGCTGAAGATGCCGTAGACACCGGTCAGATCGAGCTTGTCCTGGCCATGGACGAAGTCCTGGACGAAGTCGAAGCCGCCGCCGCTCGAATAGACGAAAGTGTCCGCACCGGCGCCACCGCTGAGGAAGTCGTTACCGGATCGACCATCCAGGGTGTCGTTGCCGTTGCTGCCGGAGAGACCATCGTTGCTGGCGCTCCCGACGATGGTGTCGTTGAAGTTGGACCCCAGAACGTTGAACACGCCACCGGTGATGATGTCGTGGCCGACCGAGCCGTCGCCATCGGCCGTGCCCGCGGTGAGGTTGATGCTCACACCGCCGGTCGCGTTGCCATACTGGATCTGGGTATTGCCATTGCCGGAGATGGTGTCGTTTCCGGCATTGCCCTGGAATGTGTTGAAGTTCGCGTTGGCGCCGGTGAAACCCGTTGCGTCGTAAACGTCATCAAGACTGCTGCCCACGGCGCTGTTGACGCCGGTGAACGTGTCGTGACCGGTCGAGCCGTCGCCGGTGGCGGTGCCGCCCGCGAGATTGACGGTCACCCCGCTGGTCGCGTTGGCGAAAATCAGGCGCGTGTTGCCGTTACCGGTGATGACGTCGTCACCACTCAGCCCTTCGAACTGGTTGAAGGTCCCGTTGTTGCCGATATTGGCCCCACTCGCGCCGTAACCGGTCGCATCGTAGGTGTCGTCGAAGTTGGTGCCCTGAATGCCCTCGATCGATCGAAGTGTATCGATGCCGTTCGATGCATCGCCGGTGACGATTCCGGCCGCCATGTCGACGGTGATGCTTCCCGTGATGAAAAAGATGTTGTTGTAGGACGAGACGTCGAAGCCGCCGCGACCGTCGATATAATCGTTGCCGGCAAGGCCGGTGAATGTGTCGTTGGTCGCCCCGCCCAGCAGCGTGTCGCCGAACATCGATGCCTGAACGGCGTTGACGCCGCTGAATTGGTCGGTTCCGACGGATGAATCGCCGGTGGCAAAGCCGGTGACGAAGTCGACCTGGACGCCAGCCGTCGCGTTGTTGAAACCGAGCCGCGTGAAGCCGTTGCCGGTGACGATATCGTCACCGCCATTACCGGTGAACTCATTGAACGTCCCGTTCGAGCCGGCATTGACGCTGCCCGAGCCGAAACCGACGGCATTGTAGGTATCGGCGAAGTTGGTGCCGCGGATCGCCTCGATCCCGCGCAACGTATCGGTTCCGATGGTCGAATCGCCGGTCACGGATCCGGCGGCGAGATTGACCATAATTCCAGTCGTGGTGTTCGGATCGACATTGTAGTCGACGCGGTCATAGCCACCGCGGCCGTCGATGTAGTCGTTGCCCGCAAAGCCCGAATACACCTCCGCGGTGAACATCGGATTGTTGCTGCCCAGAATCGTGTCGTTATAGGCGGAGCCCCAGACGCCGTTGAAGCCGGACCCGACGAGCGTGTCGTGACCGACCGATGCATCACCCTGCGCATAGCCGGCGGCGAGATCCACCGTCACCGCGCCGGTGGCGCTGACATAGGAGACGCGCGTCAGCTCGGCACCCTGGCTGTTGGTGTTGCTGATGATGGTGTCGTCGCCGCCTTTGCCTTCGAACTCGTTGTAGCCGACGGGGCTACCCGAGACATGGGCGTCGCCGGTGAAGCCCGCCGCGTTGAACGTATCGGCAAAGTCGCTGCCGATGGCAGCTTCGATGTTGACGAGGGTGTCTGTTCCCACGCCCGCGCCGGACGCCGTTCCGGCCGCGAGGTTGATCGTGACGCCGCCGGTTGCGTCGGTATAGACGGCGCGGTCGAAGCCCGGGCCACCGTCGAGGATGTCGTCACCCGAGCCGCCGCCGAGATAGTCCTTGCCGGCGCCGCCAAAGAGGATGTCGTTTCCGTCACCAGCGCTGATGCGATCGTTGCCGTCCTGGCCGTCAATCAGATCGTTGCCACCTCCGCCCGAAAGCACGTCATCGCCGAGCGAGCCGAACAGGGCATTCCCGACCGGGGTCAGCACGGCATTCGAAACCTCCGTGTCCAGATTTTCGACAAAGCGGTCTGTGAGCTGATCAATCGATTGTTGATCCGAAAAATCGGTCGCAGCCAGTTGGTCGGCGGCCGCGCCTTGAGCGACCTGACCGGCCTGCGCCAGTTCCGTGACGTTCGTGGCCGACTGAATGCTGTCGTTCGCGGCAGCAACGACCTCGATAACCGTCGCGGCGGCCGCCGCGTCGACGCCGGTGGACGTGACGACGCTCTGAACCGTTTCCGAAGACGCCAGATCGAAGACGGGCGCGCCGGGCCCGCTCAGGGAGGCCGTAATGGCGCCTGCAATGGCTGTAATGACCGCGCCCGTCTCCACGCCGACGGCCGACACCTGGGCGACCGTGCTTTGGACCTGGATAGCCGCCGCAAGCACCGCCGTTGCCGTCGGATCGCCATTCACCGCAGCGGGCACGGGATCGTACGACAGCAGGTCAATGGGGTTGGCGGGATCAGTGGCGAGATCGACGTTGAACGCGGCCGCAATGGCGTTGATGGCTTGGTCCACCGTCAGCGGGTGCTCGTCGTTTGCCGTGCTATCGACCAACGCAACGATCAATGTCGTCAGCGGAGTGATGACGGTGGAGCCCTCCGGCGCCCTCAGCACACCGGCGACCTGCAGCCCCGTCGAGATATCGACGCCGCCGATACTCACGAGCGGACCGGAGCCGCCCGCCAACGTAAAGCTGCCGTCAGCCCGCGTCGTCGTGTACGCCTCGCCTGCGTCAAGTATTCCGTTGTTGTTGGCGTCAGCAAATACCGTCGCCCCGCCGATATAGCCGTCGATATCCAGCGCGTTGATCTCGTTGGCACCGGACGTCACGGTCAGCGCGAGCTCGGCTGAGCTCACCGCCTGATGAATGCCGTCGTCGGAGATGGCGGTGACCTGCAGCGTGAACGGATCGGTGCTGCCAACGGCGTGGTTCGGAATCAGGACGACGTTCTGAATGGAGTCGCCCGTCACGAGCCAGACGCCGTCCCCGATCGCTGCGCCGTTCTGGACCGTAAAGCTCGACGGCACGCCCTCGATCTTCACCGACAAGGTGCTGCTCTGGTCGACCTTATCGGCGGCAATGTGAAGCGTGATGTTTCCGTCGGCGGCGCCCGATGAGTCCTGAACGCTCAGATTCGGCGCGTCCTCCGCGCCATGGATATCGAAGCTGATGTTCTTTGTCGTGCCGTCGACCGACGTGACCGTGAAAGTCTCCGTCCTGGTGTCGTTGGCGCCGAGATACTGAATGGCGGCGTTGTCGACCGAATAGGTGTAGTGGCCGTCGGCCAGCAGCGTCACCGTGCCGAGGTTGCTTGGTGCCGTGATCTCGCCAGCCTGGAACGCGGCCTGATTCTGGTCGGCGTCGACGATGGACAGCTGCCCGGACGCGGTCAGCTGGCCGTCCTCGGTGACGTCGTGATCGCCAACATTGCCGATGGTCGCGCCGTCGTCCTCGCCGTGGATTGTGAACGTGACATCCTTGGTGGTGCCGTCCTGAGAGATGACCCTGAACGTATCGATCTTGGTTTCGCCGGCTCCGAGATATTGCGCGGCGTTGTTGGCGACGGTGTAGGTGTAGCTGCCGTTGGCCGAGAGGTTCAGCGTGCCGAGATTGCCCGGCCCTGTGAGCACGCCGGCCTGGAACGAGGACTGGCCCGCGTCCGGGTCGCTGACCGAGATGCTGCCCACGGCGGTCAGATTCCCGGCGTTGTTCGCCGCAAGGTCTTCCGTCACATTGGCAATGGTGGGATCGCCGATCGTCGCCGCGTGATTGCCGCCGGCCGGGCCGTGAACGGTGAAGCTGACCTGCTTGGTGGTGCCATCGACAGCGGTCACGGTGAAGGTGTCGACCTTGACGGTACCGGCCGCCAGATTATGCGCAGCGCTTTCGGCCACGACGTAGACATAGCTGCCGTCGCCCGACAGCAGCAGGAAGCCGAGATTGCCGGCAGCGGAGCCAACGGCCGGCTTGAACGCCGCTTCGCCCTGATCAACGTCCGTGATTCCGATGCTGCCGATGCGGTGAGCACGAGTGCGGACGGATTGTCGTAGACATCGTGAATCGTGGGTGTGCCGATCACCGCCGCGTCATTGACGCCCTTGATGACGAACGAGATTTGCTTGGCCGTGCCGTCGAACGACTTGACGATGAAGGTTTCGACCTTGGTGTCGCCCGCACCGAGATATTGCACGGCGCTGTTGGCGACCGAATAGCTGTAGGTGCCGTTGGCATTCAGCGTCAACGCGCCCAGATTGCCCTGCCCAGTGATCACGCCGGCCTGGAACGTGGACTGGTTCTGGTCGGCATCCGAGATCGAGATCGTGCCTGACACCGACAGCGTCGGCGTGCTCGCGTCCTCGGTGACGGTGGTGAAGGCGGGCGCGCCGATCACGGCGGCATCGTTGGTGCCGTGAACCGTGAAGGAGACCTGCTTAGCCGTGCCGTCCAGCGCGCTGATCGTGAACGTCTCGACCCTGGTCTCGCCGGCGCCGAGATATTGAACGGCGCTGTTGGCGATCGAATAGGTGTAGCCGCCGTCGGCTTTCAGGGACAGGGTGCCGAAATTGCCCACCGCGGATACCACGGTGGTCTTGAACGCCGATTCGCCTTGATCGACGTCGGAGATCGCGATCGTCCCGCTGAGCTTCAGGGTCGGATTGCGGGAATCCTCGGTGACATCGGCAGCCGAAGGCGTGCCGATGATTGCGGCATCGTTGGCGCCCTGGATCGTGACGGTCGCCGTCGCTGTCGATGTCAGGCCGGCGCTGTTGGTTACGGTGTAGGTGAAGCTCTCGCTCGCGGACTGGCCGGCGCGCAGCGACTGGAACGCCGAACCCGGCGTATAAACGATGCTGTGGCCGTCGGCGGCGATGCTGACCGTCCCCAAAATTCCCTGCGTGTTGACGGAGGTGACGCGCAGCGTCCCGCCCGCGGGGTTGGTGTCATTGGCGAGCACGTTGATCGCGGTGGCGCCGGCATCCTCGCCGATCGTGACCGCATCGGCATTGGCGACCGGTTTCTGCACGAGCGAAACCTGGAAGACAGCGTCGTTGTAGTCGGCGTCGCCCGGCGCGGTGTAGGTGCCGTTGGACCTGCGCGTCGCGGCGGAGTCCTCCCAGGCGATGGTGCCGGTTGCGCCGTCGGCGGTGTCGCCGGCGAGCTTGGCTGCCGTCTGCTGGCTGCCCATGACCGACGAGGCATAATCGACGCCGCCCGCGTTCTTGGAGGTCTCGGTGAACAACGCATTGGCGCCGGCGCCCCTGAGCAGGTCGGGCTTGCCGGCAACGTAAATGACGTTGCCGTTGGCATCGACATCGGCGACCGCCCAGGTGCCGTCCGAGAGCTTGATGACCTTGATGGCGCCGGAGAGATCGTCGGCATCGTTGCGGCCCGGCGCCGCGCCGTCGGGAATGAGGAAGAACTGGATCTTGCCAAGATCGGCGGTGTTCACCGCAAAGTCGACATAGGAGACACCGGGGGTGAGGGCGCCAGCCCCTTGCGAATCCGCATTTGCGAACAGAATTCCGCCGAGCCCTGTTGAGCTGTTGTACCAACCAAAGGTGTTGCGATAGGCCGCGGACTCCGAGACAAAACTGGCGCGCAAAATCGTCTGGTCGCTCATGGCGAGCCCCCCCTTTAACGTTCTGATGCTCAAAAGTTCGCCGTCAGCCCAACGGCGCGAGTTGGAAATGAAATGGTCTTGTTATGATTGTATCGGGTATCGATTCGACGAGGCGCCGTTGCCCGACGTCGAACGGCGAAGTCCTGTCACGGAGCGACGAAGGACTTCTGATAATTGCAAATTGTTTTCATTGTTGCGTGACTGCGTCAAGACAGCACAGCTGCTAACCTTAAGCGCAGTGTGAATCGAACTGCGCAGCCGAGAAAGCGCGCGTTCCAGGTTTGCGATTGCGCACGATTTCGGCAAACCAGAGGATCGAAGCTCTGCCGAATGGCAGCACAATACGGGATGGAATGAAGCGATCGCCTTGCCTCCCCGGCTGGCCTTGACCAGATCGCTTAAGCTGCCGAGAAAATGGATTGCGACCGTTGATAGCGCAGCTGAACAATTCGCGCCGCGCCGGGCAACACATACTGCGACACTCTGACGCGCACTGATATCCCCACAGATCGATATCGGGAGCCGAAAGCCGTCGTCGAGATCCGACTGACTCAAGCAAAGCAATGTCATCTCAATTCCTGGTGCGGCAAATATTTCTCTTCCATGGAATAGCGCCGGCACATCTGGACGCATGACCCGAATGGGTCATTCCGGTCCGGGCCCCGCCGCCTGCCGCAGCCATCCGCCAGACTTTCGTCAAGTGCGATTTTTCAGGAAAAACAGGCAAGGGGGGCTTGCTTCGAGCCGCCTCCTCACGAAGCATCGCCGGTCAGGGAAACGCATTCCGAGGCCCCAAATGTCGGGGACTTGCATGCATGCAGCAAGGATGCATGCGGGCTCGAAACGAAATGCGTGGGGTTAGGCGGAGGGGGCCGCGCTTGAAAGTCGACAAAATCGACGATGCGGAGCTGTCGAAGGTCCTCAATCGACTTGGCGAAGCCGCCGTGAATCCGGAAGCATGGCGCGACATCATGGATGACATCTGCAAGGCGGTGGGCGCGTCGGCGGCCCTACTCCTTCAAAGCGATATCCGGACCCCGGACGTTCCACGCACGGCGTCGATTGCGGAGGCTACCGAACTCTACTTTAGGAATAACTGGCATCTGAGGGACCCGCGCGCCAAGGGCTTTCCGCGCATGATGGCGGGAGAGGTCGTGACCGACCTCGATGTGATGACGCCGGAGCAGATTCGCGCCGATCCCATGTACAACGAGTTGCTGTTTCCATCCGGATTCCGCTGGTTCGCCGGCATCGGCTTCTGGGCCGACAGCGCCGCGTGGGCATTGACGATCCAGCGAACCGGCCGCGAAGGCCCGTTTGAGGCAATCGACAAGCAGCTGCTTGCCCAATTGGCGCCGCGCCTGACCGAGACGGCCACGCTCGCGACGGTCGTCGGCAGGACTGCACTCACCGCGATGACCGATGTTCTGGACCGGGTCCGACAGCCCGCGTTGATCCTCAATCGGGAAGGAATGGTCCTGCGCACCAACGCGGCAGCCGAAACGGGATTCGACAACGAGATCCGCATCAGAGAGCGGCGCCTCATCCTTCGCGACAAGCATGCGATGACAAGGCTCGATCAGCTGATCAGCGCGGTGCGCTCCACGCCGGACGCCTCCGCCATCCCCGCCTCTCCGATCCTGATCCGCCGGACGACAAAGCCACCGGTCGTCTTGCGGATCCTGCCGGTGGACGGAGCGGCGCGCTCCGTCTTCCTCGGAGCCCGCGCCATGCTGATCCTGTCCAACCTCATTCCACGCCCGGCGCCGGATCCGGCGCTGATCGGCCAGGCCTTCGATCTCACCCCGGCGGAATCCCGCCTGGCCGCCCTGCTTGCAACCGGCGCATCGCTCGCCAGCGCTTCCGAGCACCTGCGCATCTCGCGCGAAACCGCCCGCAACCACCTCAAGTCGATCTTCTCGAAGACGGGCGCGCACCGCCAGTCGGAGCTGGTCAGTCTGGTTTCGCAGCTGGGGTGAGCGGGGCGATCTGCCGATAGCCGCTGAGGCATAGAGCTCTCGGAGAACACGCGATCGGGGTTGGCCGAAATTAGGACATCCCCTCCGAAGCTTAGGCGTGATTGGCTGTTTCCTGTTGTTGCCAATAACAAGCCGCGAACGGGATCTGAACTGTTGAGCACCGCATTCAGCAGCTAGAAAACAGGCGCGTGTGTCGTCGGCATGATGCGCGTGTACCGCATTGATCGCGAACACCGACGCGAGCCGATCTGCGGCCCATTCCTCGCCGAACCGATTGTTACGGTCGGAGCACTCGCGCGCGGACTTCTCGCGCTACTCCTCGCCGGCAGTGTCGAGGAACGAGCCTACAGCGTGCCGTTCGGCGAACCGCAACGCTCCAACAGTTTGAAGCCGAGCAAGTCGCTACTAATCGACGAGTACAAAGTGAGACGCATGGACTAGCGTTCAAATGGATTAGCGTTCATGCGGTGGTCGGTCTCCGGACGCTGAGACGTACAACGACCATGCGGCGGATGCGGATGCTCAACGCTGGCATGGTTGTCATGTCTCGCTGATTGGCCTGATGTCGAAGACACGGACGAACTGCGCCACGATCGCCTCCAGCCGGTCGAGATCAGACTCGCGCGCTGCTTCGCAATTGGGCATGAATTGCCCTACAATTGTCATAGCGATTCCATCGCATCGCAATATACTTCGCCTAGTAATCAGAAATGTCAGGCGAACTTTCGATGATCAGACATGCGGTCCGCATGCTGGCCATAATGTATTGCGTTTGCGGCCGGCCCGCCTATTCGAACTACGAATCCCAAGCGGTGACGCCACCGCTGTCATTCTCACAATTCTGTATTCAATATCCCGAGGACTGTCAGCGCCACGACGATCGCAGGGTCCGAGACTTCCGCTCCTCAATTCAGCGTTGGCGAGAACTCGCCCAGATCAATTCAACAGTGAATTTCGGCATAACACCAAAGGATCCGCCCGCAAGCCGACGCGACGCGGAGTGGCAGATATTCCCTGACGAAGGCAATTGCGGCGACTATGCCGTCACCAAGCGCCATCTGCTGCTGCGATCCGGCTGGCCCAGCTCGGCCCTCCTTCTCGCTGAGGTCGTCGTCCGAGCGACCGGAGAGCATCATCTTGTGCTGCTCGTGCGTGAGGGAAAAGCGGTTCTCGTGCTCGATAATCTGAGTCCCGTGGTCACGCCGTTGGTCGATGCGTTGGATCGGTTCGCAATCGTACGGGCGGAGTCGGGAACGGATCCACAACGGTGGACACGCGAAGTCGCGACCTTCTAGCTGGCCTTCTGATCGACAGGGCCAAGCCTCATATGGTCATGAGATCCGATCTAGTTTTTTCCGCGGTTTGGAAGCCTTTCGCCCGACTACGGTCAAACGAGGGACAGACACCTTGAATGGCACTGCGCCTCGCACGTACTCGGAGGAAATCTTTGGCGCGCCGGCTGGAGCCAGACGCCGTTAATCTAAGCTTGATTTTCGCTCTATTTCGCCCTCCCTAACCAGGTCGATTTCGTGTAAGCACCAATTTCCATTTTTGGGACTGATATGACAAAGAAACGAGCACTTATTACCGGCGTGACTGGCCAGGACGGCGCCTATTTGGCCGAACTTCTTTTGCAGAAGGGATACGAGGTCCACGGCATCAAGCGCCGGACCTCGCTGTTCAACACCGATCGCATCGATCATCTGTATCTCGATCCGCACGAGCCTGATCCGCCCTTTCGGCTCCACTATGGCGATCTGACGGACTCCTCGAGCCTGATCCGGATCGTCGGCCAGGTACAGCCAGACGAGATCTACAATCTCGCGGCGCAGAGTCACGTTGCCGTCTCGTTCGAGGAGCCGGAATATACGGCGAACTCCGACGCCCTTGGCGCGTTGCGCATCCTTGAAGCTATGCGCATTACAGGCTTGGAGAAGAAGACCCGGTTCTATCAGGCCTCCACCTCTGAGCTCTACGGCTTGGTCCAGGAGATCCCCCAAAAGGAAACCACGCCGTTCTATCCCCGCTCGCCGTACGCCGTCGCCAAGCTTTACGCCTACTGGATCACGGTCAATTACCGTGAAGCCTACGACATGTATGCCTGCAACGGCATTCTCTTTAACCACGAGTCTCCGGTCCGTGGCGAAACCTTCGTCACTCGAAAGATCACCCGGGCTCTTGCGCGCATTCATCTCGGCTTGCAGGAGCGCCTTTATCTCGGCAATCTGGACGCCCTGCGCGATTGGGGGCACGCTCGCGACTATGTCGAAATGCAATGGCTGATGCTGCAGCAGGACAAGCCAGAGGATTTCGTGATCGCTACCGGCGTGCAGCACTCTGTCCGAGATTTCGTGAATGTCGCTGCGAACGAAGTGGGCATGACCGTTCGCTGGGAAGGAAGCGGCGTCGAAGAAAAGGGATATGACGCCAAGACCGGAAAGTGTGTCGTTTCGGTCGATCCGCGCTATTTCCGCCCTACCGAAGTCGCGACGCTTCTTGGGGATCCGTCAAAGGCCAAGCAGAAACTCGGCTGGGAGCCCAAGACGTCGTTCGAAAGCCTGGTTCGAGAAATGATGAAGGAAGATCTCGAATCCGCAAAGCGCGATGAACTCATCAAGCAGCACGGCTTCAGATATTATCCACGCCACGAGTAATCCCTATCGATCGGCCAACAAGGCGAGCGAACCAAGCAAATGAGCGCCGATTACGGCGCTCATTTTTTTGGATACATTAGGGTACCCAATGGAGATTGCGCGCCTCAAGACGACCGGACGGCGTCTTCCACCGGAAGCGCAAACTCGCCAGCAGCGCCTTCGATGTGCGTATCCTTTTGTGCTGTCGCATTGCCCTGCCCTGCCATGGCCTCCGACCACCGGTGCACAATTGCGCCTCGGTCCCAACGATCCAGGGCGCGCCTTCTTCCTTCTTGCCCATAGTGTTCACGGAGAGCCGGCGCCTCGCTGAGTTGGCAAATGGCAAGCGCAAGAGCGACCGCATCTCCGGGCGGGATCACAAGGCCCGCATCCGTGACTTCCGCCGCGAGACCAGTGCCTTCTTCAGCCATCGCGATGACCGGCCGAGCGGACGCGAAGATTGCGCCAAGTTTCGAGGGTAATACCAGGTCGGCGGCTTCAGCCTTCTGCGGAATCAAATGAAAATCGGCGGTGGCCATCAATTGATTGAAGCTATCGACGGGCTGAAGCCCAAGAAAATGGATGTTGCGATGCCCGCTGGCGAGCTGCTCCAGCTTGGCTTTATGCGGCCCTTCGCCTGCAAGGATGAAGTGGATATGCGGATGGCTTGCCTCTAGCGCGATGGCGGCCTCGATCACGAACTCAAGGCCTTGCTTGTTGGACATCGTTCCAGAATAGAGTGCAACGATATCCCTTTGGTCGAGCGTCAGGTCGCGACGGTATTTGGTCATTCGCGAACCCGGGCAGATCGCGTTGGTGTCGATCCAGTTTCTCACCTCGATTGTTCTATCAGGATCCAACCCCTTAATTCGCAGCCGCTCGACCATCGCTCGAGAGATGGTCGAAACGCGATCGAACGATTTGAGGATTCCCGTTTCGACCCGAAGCATCCACTTTCGCAGAGAAGGATTGCGCAGCAGACCAAGATCGAACGCCGCATCCACCTCGAAATCCTGCACGTGAAGCCATGATTTGGCGCCGACGCGACGAGCGACAAACGAGACAAATGCAGCCGACATCAGGGACGGCGCGACAGCGATCATGACGTCAGGTCGCCAGGACAGTGCGGCAAGGAGGACTGACGGAGCGCTCGTGAGCGCGAATGAAGCGTGATGGACTAGCCGCTTAGCGCCCGTGGGATGTCCGGGGACATAAATCGGCGTCCGTGTTACACGAACGCCGTCAATAGCCACCGACCTGAAGTACGACGATTTGAACGCGGGGGGGATCTTCCAGGCCGGATAATAGGGAGGCGCCGTAATCACTCTAACTTCATGACCTTCGGCAACCAGACTTTCGCAGAGCTCGGCATTGTATTTCGCCACACCGATGAGATCGGGGGCATAATTGATGCCGACCAAGAGAATGCGCATAAAGCCCGCCCCAATTCAAACTTCAGAATAAAAAAGGTCTTGCAATCTAACTAGTCTACTCAGCGCGTCGCGCCGACTTCCAGATGACGTCCGTGGCCTTGGAGATAATCTGCGTAGGCCGCTGCGAGGCCGGCCCGCAAAGCAACTTTCGGCTGCCAACCAAGCCCTCGGATTCTCGAGCTATCCAGCAACTTGCGTGGTGTTCCGTCGGGCTTGGATGTATCGAATGCGAGCTTGCCTTCGTAGCCCACGACCTCCGCGACTGCCGTCGCGAATTCGGCAATCGACAATTCGTCGCCACTGCCAACATTGATCGGCAGATCACTCGAGTAGTTCTTCAGAAGGAAGACGCAGGCATCTGCAAAATCCTCGACGTTGAGAAATTCGCGGAGCGGCGTGCCCGTGCCCCACACAGTGACTGTCGGGGCCTTGGCAAGCTTGGCTTCGTGGAAGCGCCGGATCAGCGCGGCCGGAACGTGGCTATGATCCGGATGATAGTTGTCGCCGCGGCCGTAGAGATTGGTCGGCATGACCGAGATGAAATCATCGCCATATTGCCGACGAAAGGCCTGGCACATCTTGAGGCCGGCGATCTTCGCGATTGCATACCACTCGTTGGTCGGCTCCAGCGGACCAGTCAACAATTCGCTTTCGGCCATCGGCTGCTTGGCGTGCTTGGGATAGATGCAGGACGAGCCGAGGAACAGCAGGCGTTGCACGCCGATCGCGTGACTCGCGCGAATGACGTTCAGCTCCACTGCAAGGTTGTCGCAGAGAAAGTCGACCGGAAAATTATTGTTGGCTGCGATACCGCCGACCTTTGCCGCGGCGTGGACCACGACCTCGGGACGATTGGCCTCGAGCCATTTCAGCGTGGGCTCTTCCTTGGTGAGATCAAGCTCGCGCCGGTCGGCGACCAGCACGGTGCAATGCTCCGACGCAAGCCTTCGGACGACAGCCGATCCGACCATGCCGCGGTGACCCGCGACAAAGACACGTTTGCCCGTGAGATCGTAGGTTGAAACCCCTGTCATCGTATCCTCTACCGGCGTTCGATTGGCCGGATCGTCACTTCCGTGAGATCCAGCTACCGCCGCATTACGCAATCACGCTGCCGATGCAGCCCCGCCAAACTGGTAACACAATCTTCACCATGCAACAGCCAATCCCGGCCCGCAAAGATATTCATGGTGAACCCGTGCTGCGCGCACAAAAGAGCAGCACACGGCGAAACAAAAATGAGCAAGGCAGCCGCATGAGCTGTGCGGCTGCCTTGTAAATCTTCTAAAAAGCGGCGCTCGCCGCTCAGGTCAGCCGAACCTCAGTATGCCCGGCGCAGGACAGGGCCGACGGGCGCGCAAACACGGTCCATATACCAGCCATAGGGCGTCTCGACCCGCACCAAGGGGCAGTGGCGCGACGGTACATATCTATATGGGTAGGGCTGCGCCCAGAACGTGACAGGCGTCGCCTGGCTTGCACCCGTGAGCAGGGCCGCCGGCGCCGGCATTTGCATCGCCGCGCTTGCTCCGCTCGCTGCACAGAAGGAAACGGTGGCGGCCAAAAGGCCTGCTCGCATCAAGGTCTTAAACATCCCAAAAAGCTCCTTGCCCCTGCGGATTTGGTCCATTCCCCGCGCCCCACCAGGAGGCTGCAACCCGAGAACCACCGCGAACCAGCCTGAATAGTAAAGCCTAGATTACCAAGGCTAGGACCGAAAAGGCAACCGACGCCGCAGCTTGGGGAGGCCCTTTGTAGCGATATGGCGCGCAACTGTGGCTTCTTGGTCCTATTTTTCTTCGCTCCAGGCGCCCGGGGCGGCAAGGTCGGGTGAACGTCGGTACACATCTCGAAGGAACTGATAGTTGACGGTCTGGGCCAGCGGCACGTCCTCTTCGCCAAGCTTGGCGAAGAGGAGAATGTCCCGAAGCGTCCGCCAACGGCTTTCGTCGTAATCGCCGATGCGCCCCCCTGTCGGCAACACCAGCGGACGCAGCTGCTGCAGTTCGAATTTCAGCCGCTCGGAATTCAGCCTGGCCGGTCCGGCGCCGGCGAGAACGGGCACGCTCCGTGCATAGTCCGCGTAGGTGAATTGCCATCCTCGGATGAGGCCCTGAAGGACATCGGCAATCATGGATGGCTGTTCATGGACGAGAGCGTTACTCGCGAAGTAGACCAAGCCAGGAACATGGATGCCGTAGTCTTGCGGTTTGATGACATTCAGCTTCGTGAACGTCGAACTGGAGGGATCCGGTTGCTCGTCGATGGCGGCGATGATGGCATCCACCTGCCCGCCCCGCAGAGCTTCGAAGCTGTCGCGGTCTGGGACCTTGGTAATCTGGCTGCGGGGAAGCCCGAGCTGCGCCATCATGGCGTCGAAAACGACGTCGCCCTCACTCGCCCTCCGGTATCCGACCCGCTTTCCGACCAAATCAGCCGGACGCCGCAAGCCCGAGGCTTCAAGCGTGAAGATCGCGACGGAGGTATCGAGGAAGCTTGCCGCAAACGCAGTCACCGGGACGCCGTGCCAGCTCGCCAGCAGGAACTTCTGGCCGCTCGTCACGCCGATGGCATGTTGGCGTGCAATCGTCTGGACGAACTCGGGGTCTTCGGGCTGGGCCGACACCTCTATGCGGGAGGAGAAATACCCCTGTCTCGACGCCGAGAGCTCGCCGGCGAATCGCGCGCCATACTGGCCGTCGAGGAGGAGCTTGACTGTGCCGGCCGCGGAGGCCGTCGGAGCTCTTACGGGGGCCGCATCGGGGCGAAGAAGCAGAAGCGCGGTCCCCACCAAGGCCGCCGCAGCGAGGCCAATGGCAAGGTAACGCCTCCCTTTCGGCCGGGTCCGCCGCCGGGACTGGGTTCGGGGCAACGAGAACTTCCTAACGGGTTGTGAAATTTAACATATCAGTCGAGGCGAGATGGGCTACAATGAAGCTTCTGGGGTAAGGTTAATTTTCCCTTCGCCTTGTTTTGAAAGCGATTTTGACCGATAGCACGCCGCGTTCGGATAATGAATTTTGCGTCAATGGGCTTGGCAAGATGACAATTCTTTCCACTCGACCGGTGCCCGTCCCTGATTCTGCGACGGAAATTCGTACGGTCGAGCAATCTCCGGCAACAGGCTATGCGCCGAGCTGGCTGCGTCCCGTGGTTGTCGAGCGGTTGATGGCTGTGGCCGATGCGGCGCTGATCGTGTTCAGCGGGATTGGCTGCGCGGTCGGCTACCACATCGCGACTGCGGGCACGCTCGGCAAGGCGGACGTCTATGCGGCGGCCAGCGTCCTGGTCGCGATCAATTTCACCCTTCTGACCATCGTGCAGCACGGCTACCGCCTGAAAACCGTCACCGACGTACCCCGCACGTTCCGGATGACGCTGACGACGTGGACCGGCCTGTTCGGCGCGCTGCTGGCGATCGCCTTCACGATGAAGGTCAGCGACGAGTTCTCCCGCGGCACCACCATCTCGTTCTATCTGGTCGGCCTTACCGTTCTGCTCGCCTGGAAGGTCGCGGCCGCGCGCTGGACCGCGCATGGCTTACGCACCGGCGCCTTCGCCAACGGCCGCGCGATCATGATCGCCGAGTTCGGCCTTGCCACCTCGTCCAACGCGGTCGACGACCTCGGCCAGCACGGCTACCGCCTGATGCGGGTCATGGAGATCCCCGCCAAGGAGCTCGCCTCGCCGCTGCTGCTCTCCTCGCAGGCGCCGCGGTTCGAGGAGCTGATCACTTATGCGCGCGAGAACCGGATCGAGCACGTCTTCCTCTTGATGAACTGGAGCCGGCAGCACGCGATCGACAGCATTCTGGACGCGCTGAAGATCCTCCCCGTCCCGGTGCATCTGGTGCCGGACGCCAACACGGCGCGCTTCCTGCGCTATCCGCTAGTCGGCACCGGCAACACCTTCACCGCCGAGCTGCGCCGCGCACCGCTGACCGTTCGCGAACGTGCGCTCAAGCGGGCGCTGGATCTCGTCGGCGCGAGCTTTGCGCTCCTGGTGTTCGCGCCCGTGATGCTGGTGACCGCGATCCTGATCAAGCTGACCTCGAAGGGCCCGGTGTTCTTCCGCCAGACCCGCCACGGCTTCGGCGGGCGCGCGTTCAAGATCTTCAAATTCCGCACCATGCGTGTGCTGGAGGACGGCCCGACCATCGTCCAGGCGCAGAAGAACGACCCGCGCGTCACGCCAATCGGCAAATGGCTGCGCAAGACCTCGATCGACGAGCTGCCGCAGCTTCTCAACGTGCTCAAGGGCGACATGTCGCTGGTCGGCCCCCGCCCGCACGCGGCCGCCCACAACACCGAATATGAGCAGATCATCGGCAACTACGCCTTCCGCCACCACGTCAAGCCCGGCATCACCGGCTGGGCCCAGGTTAATGGTTATCGCGGAGAAACCCGCACGCTCGACCTGATGCAGAAGCGTGTGGAGTATGATCTGTGGTACATCAATAATTGGAGCGTGTGGTTGGATGTGAGGATCATCGGGAGCACAGCACTTCTTACCTTTGTCCGACCGAACGCTTATTGAGCCCACATAACCCAACGAAGCCGATGGAATCGCTCTTGCGCCAGAAGCGCGACCGAATTGTATTTTCTGCGCTCGAAACCTATTCCCTTGTAGGCGGGCTTCAGAACTTTAACCGACGAGTAATAAGAAATTTGGTCTCGCGCGCGGAAGCTCGAGGCAGCGCCGCTCCGAGAGTGCATGTTCTGCGCGATGGGGACACTGTACCAACGGAAATGTCGCCCTTCGTCCGAAGCTATTCGAGCCGTCTCTGGTACATGTTGCGCGGTGCGATTTCTGCCATGACTGCTGACGTGTTCATCATAGGCCATGTTAATCTTCTGCCGCTAGCAGGCCTCGTGAGATGTCTTCGTCCAAAGCTTTCAATATTGCTGTTTGTCCACGGCGACGAAGTCTGGAACGAACCCAAACGGCGGCGCAAACGCTGGTACGACAAGTCTCTCCTCAGGGCAGTAGATGTGATCGCTTCCGTTAGCCAATATACGGCTGACGTGATGTCGCAAAAATTCGGCCTCGATGCGGCGAAATTCGAAGTCTTCCCCAACGCCGTAGATGAAATTGAAGCCGTTTGCGAGGCCGAGCGGGACAAGCCAATAATCCTAACCGTCTCCCGAATGTCCGCTGGGGATCGGGATAAAAACATTCACCAAATGCTGCGGGCGGTTGCGATACTGAAGAGGAAGTTGCCCCGCGTTCAGTACTACATCGTAGGAGATGGCGCTCTACGGAGTGAGCATGAGAAGCTGAGCGGCGAACTCAATATCGACGAGAATGTTTCGTTTCTAGGACGCGTTTCAGATGTTGAACTGTCACAGGTTTATCAACAGGCGAGTGTCTTTGCTATGCCTTCCTCGAAGGAAGGCTTCGGAATTGTCTATTTAGAGGCATGGCTCTATTCATTACCCGTCATATGCAGCACCTTCGGCGCTTCAAAGGAAATCGTTTCCGACGGTGTTGATGGCTTCGTTGTGGATCATCGCGACGAAAGGCAACTCGCGGAGCGCCTGCATCAACTACTAACCGACAAGATGCTTGCTATGGAGCTAGGTAGAAACGGTCGAAACAAAGTTCAAACGAAGTACCTCAATAGCTCGTTTCGTTCAAATCTCGAGGCGCTGTTGGAAAAAACACTGCGCCGGAGCTATGCTAGTGAATAGCAGTGGCTCGAATGGCGCGCAATCGAGAACGGTGGACACGTCTGCGATCAAGCGGTTCGCTGCCGAAACCCTGCGGACCAGAGCTTTCGCACGAGTAGGATTTGGGTTGCTCGCCCAACTATACTCGCAAGTTGTGACAATTGGCCTTCAACTGGCTTCAATCCCGATCATCCTGTCTGTTTGGGGCCCTGAGCGTTTTGGAGCATGGCTAACGATTTCAGCAATACCAGCATATTTCGCGCTAGCCGACTTGGGATTTGCACAGGTCGCAGGCAACGAGATGACAATGCTCGCGGCCAACCGCAACTATAGAAGAGCTCAGCGAGTGTACCACACGGCGTGGCTTTTTGTCGTCCTGGTCATCGTTTGCTGCCTAGCTATCTGCAGTGGCGGAGTGCTCCTGTTAAGTGCATCCTCCCTCCCCCGCCTTTTCGGCGCATCTTCTAAAGAGATTCTGCTGGCAGCACCTATTCTAGTCGCCCAAGTCCTTCTCTCGATTGTCTTCGGCCTAATTGGAGCCGGCTTCCGCGCCACCGGCAGATTCTGGCTCTTCATTATTCTAATCTCCAGCAGCCGCTTGATCGAAGGACTCGCGATGTTGGCCATGGTCTACTGGGATGGCAGCTTTGCTGAGGTCGCAGGGATTACATTCTGTGCCCGGGCTCTCTTTCTTTTAACCGGTATAGTCTTTTTGCGTAGGATAGCTTCTTGGTTAACGATCGGATTCAGATTTGCTGATCGGCGGCTTCTAAGACGAATGGCGTCTCCATCATTCCACTATATGGCGTATACTCTTGGGCATGCGCTTAACATCCAAGGAACGACCATTGTCGTAAGCTGGCAGCTTGGGACTGGTTCAGTTGCTGTACTAACGACCATTCGCACATTCACGCGGCTTGGGATCACAGCGACCAACATGTTCAACCACACATTGGAGCCAGAATATGCAGACCTCGCCGGCAGAAATAGCCCAGCGAGGATTATGCAGGTTTTCGGCTATCACATGATCATTTCAGTAGTCATTGGAGCTTCCTACTTCGCGGCGCTGGCGAGTCTTGGAGGATCGGTCGTACAAATTTGGACGAACTCTCAGATTCTTGTGTCGACGCAACTTTGCGCGGCATTTGCGTTTGGCGTCAGTATCGAGATCCTTTGGACCGCGCTACAAACTCCGTATGTCGCAACTAATAGGCACAGAATTTTCGCCCTGTTCTTTGTCGCTAGCGCAGTCGTCGGACTGATCACCACGTTTGCTACAGCTCCGATGCTCAATCTCTATTCGCCAGCGCTCGGCGGCATTGCTGGCGGAGGATGCATGTTGGCGATTACCTTGATTAGAATGCGCGCTGTTGGCGTTACCCAGATGAACTGTTTAGATCGGCTCTAGCGGCACCCGTACGCTTGAATAGGTGAGACAACAATTGAAAGTTCTTGTAGCGACTCCTGGAAGATTTCATTCCTTCGCTTTGGCTCGAGAACTCGCCAACCAAGATGCTCTCGCCCACATCATTAGTGGCTTCCCCCGAACGAGGCTCGCGAGAGAAGGTATACCCAACGAGCTATTACTTACATCACCGCATTTCTCTGTCCTTAAACACCTTTCGGCTCGAGCCAAATGGACTCAGCTCTCATCCCACTTCCATTACAAGAATCTGGTTCACATAGACAACATTGCATACAGCGTGATTTCGAAGGCGAAGGACAGCTTGGACGCGTATGTGGCCCTGTCTGGAACAGGGACGAGGAGCGGTCGCTTGGCTAGATCGATGGGCGCCAACTATCTTTGTGATCGCGGGTCTACGCACATCCTGTTTCAACGGGATATCCTGCAAGAGGAGTATGAAGCGCTCGGCTTGTCTGCACCTTCATTTGATCAGCGCATTGTCGAGCGAGAGATCGAGGAATACGACCAAGCGGACGCGATTCTTGTCCCGTCGGAGTTTGTCCGGAGATCCTTTGTCTCCCGCGGAATCCCCGAGACGAAGCTGATCAAGATCCCTTATGGATCAAATCTCAAAATGTTCTACCCTTCTGACGAACGGAATAATGCTTCGTTCGACATCCTGTTCGTGGGGGCGCTTTCCGTCAGAAAGGGATTGCTCTACCTGTTTCAAGCCTTCGAAAAGTTAAAAGCGAAGAACAAAACGCTGACGCTGATTGGGGCGCCAACCTCCGATCTGGAGATCCTTACTCCATTCATCCCGCGCGAAAATGTTCGCTTCCTAGGGGTCGTACCTCAACCGAAATTGCGGTACCACATGAGCAAAGCTCACGTGCTAGTAGTTCCTAGCATTGAGGAAGGTTTGGCGCTGGTGATGGGCGAGGCCTTAGCATGCGGGTGTCCCGTCCTCGCGACAAGAAATACAGGCGCCGAAGACTTATTCCACGACGGTGAAGAGGGACTGATAATTGACGCAAGAGACTCGACCGCCTTAACAGAAGCTCTGGCGAAACTCCACAGTGATCCTAAATTGCATCGGCGCATGTCACAACAAGCCAGAAAACGAATTGAAACCCTCGGCGGATGGTCGGAGTATGGAGCGAAGATCATGGATGCGTTGAAAGCTCTTCAGCGCTGAAGCTGCCTGATGAAAATTCTGTATCTCGGCGCCAATTCTGGCAACTCGAAACTCCGCGAGCTGGCGATGCGTCGGCTTGGGCATGAAGTAATGGCGATTGATCCTTATAAGGCGCTCCCATCAGCTCTAGTAAAGTGGGGCTTTAAATCGGGATATCTCGGCATTTCTCATGCGGTACGACAATACGTAAACGCACGCATTCAGAATTCGACTTTCGACCTTGTGTGGGTAGATCAGGGTGACGCCTGCAACGCAGACCTGATCGGAGACTTACGTCGACATAGAGTGCCTATTGTAAACTATTGTCAGGATAATCCTTACGTAAAACGGGACGGTTACCGCTGGAGACAGCTTCTCAGGGCCATTCCTGAGTACAATCTCATTGTCACGCCTCGGGAGTCAAACGTCGCAACAGCCTATGAGGCCGGTGCACGAGCCGTAATGAGGGTTATGTTTGCTGCTGACGAGGTCGTACACCGGGCTCAGCAGATTGAGCAAAACGAAGTCGCCGAATACACCAGTCAAGTTAGTTTTGTCGGAACATGGATGCCTGAAAGAGGCTCCTTTCTGATCTCGCTTCTCAAGCGTGGAGTAGCGATAACAATTTTTGGACCGCGTTGGGAAAAGGCACCGGAATTTCCCGCGTTAAAGCCGTACTTGCGATTGGGCCCGCTTTCGTCCCAGCGTTACGTCAAAGCGATACAGTGCAGTTCTATTGCGATTGGCTTGCTCTCAAAGGGAAATGAAGACCTGCACACGACACGATCGATCGAAATCCCGGCTATTGGAACATTGTTTTGCGCTGAACGAACTTCTGAGCACATGGATATGTACAATGATGGCGAGGAAGCCGTCTTTTGGAAAGATGCCGCCGAATGCGCCGACGTATGTCTAAACCTTCTCAATGACCCGCAACGATTGACCGCTATCGCAAAAGCCGGCCATGAGCGCGCACTCAAGAACGGTAACTTCAATGAAAACTTGATCTCGTCGGTCTTGAAGCGATTGTCTTCAGTTGGTGTCGAGTTCTAAGTCCTCTCAATCGGAGATTATTTGAAATTGGAGCACTTGGCTTTGACCGAGGAGTCTCGGCTCAAGCAAAGCTGTTGCATGGGCGTTATGGAGGCGAACTTGCACGTCTTTCAAAACAAAGTTTTTAGCATCGCGGTCGTACATCCCTCCGATGGCTGCCACTTGCGCTTCCGCCGATCTGTCTTCAATTTGTATGCCTTCGAGGCGGATATCCCTATATCCGCTGGCCGGAAAGCGTATGCCCGGATACAAGCCGTTCAAGAACGAAGAATCGTAAGATCCTCTCAATCCCTCAATTACTAAGCGCTTACTCGGCAGCAGATCAAGCAATCCGTCGGGTCGATTAGATGTGTAGCCCACCACTCGCGAGTCTATGGCCGCAATTTTTAGGGAGAGAGCGTATCCGCTGCGCTGTTCATTTGGCCGATCTCGAGCGGGCCCAGCGCGATCCCCTTGATCGAACACGTTGCTTATCTCGACGTTCGTACTTTGCAGATCGGCATACTTCGTATCGGTGAGGTAAAAGAGATGAGGAGGTGCGAACCACTTTCCGACACCGCCGACGAAGGTTCCATCATCGGCCTGTAGATCGCCGTACCGCAAAGACCGAATTCCTTCAAATGTTGCATTCTTCACCACGCCTAGCCAGCCCATATACGTGCCATCCAGTTCAAGCTCTGAGACGTTGATGTGTTCGGGGATGCTTGCGGAACGCTCATCGATGGAAGTAGTGGCAGTTATGCGCTGATTGCTCTTGAACCCTGCTGTAGTGAGAAAGCAGACAGGTATGAACCGACTACCGGCCGTCTTCTGGGAGACGAACATCTTCATCCTCTGAATAGAGATTTCAGACGCACTTCCTAAAATGTAAAACATTGCCGACGTAGCAGTTGGTCCAGGCCATGGCGAAGTAATGTGACCTCGACTGCGATCAAAAATTATTCCTCGATGCGCACTCAACCACGGCGTGAGAATGTGGTCGTGGAACGCCGCCGCTGGTTGGTATTTTCCAGACAGCGGAACGAAGTTGCCCGCTTTTATGTATCCTCTCGTATCTGGATCAACCGGAAGTTGACCTACATATTCAATGCGCCATCCGATTAGGTTGATCCGAGATGCATTCGCCAGCACCCATGTCGGCATGAAGACGTTGTCGGTTATGAAGAGTCCCTTTTCACCAAATTCGACGGTAATTCCATCGTCGAGGAATATCGGGCGAGAGATGTCGGTCCCCACGTGAATGAAAACAGGGCAATCAACAACTAAGATAAATCTATCGTTCTTGGCTTCTTCGAACGCTTGAGCAACGCCTTCTCGATCATCCTGCACCCCTGTACACGATGTCCACTCGCGCACACTTCTCCGTATTTGAGGAGAAAGGACGGATGCTGCAGCCTCCGAGAGTGTGCTGATGAAAAGAGCGAAGAACAGAAGAGCTCTCAAGCAACGCATCGACAGTTCATCCTATTCGATACTCCTGGCTATAATCCTTAGGTCGGAGGGATTAGGCCGGGGGGCGAGACGGCTTTATGAAGCGGACGGACGTAGAAGCACAATTGCACGATCGCTCCGAAGACAACCAGGCCGATGGAGGCCCTGAAGAACGCGATAAAAGAACTTAGTTCGCTTTCTACCTGCACCAACATATAGATGGAACCGTAGAAATACAGCACCAGGATCGGCGCACCGGCAACGTTGCTGGTTAGCTTCAACAATAGTTTGAAAACCACGCTCAACACCCAGACATATGCGAGAAATCCGAGATAAGTGAAATCTATGAATCCCTCCAACATCAACGTTTGCGCGTAATCATTAAAGGGAATCCCGCTTACATTGGTCCAGAGTCGCTCGTGGACGCCTCCTAGACTGTCAAGAAGCCACTGCTTGTCGAAAAAAAACGACGGAATAGAGTTTATGATTTGGGTTAGCATCTCCAGACCCCCAAGCGGCTGGCTGAAGTACTGTCGCGCTGTTGCGTACGATTCAAGGATCAAGGCACGACTACCCGCGTTCTCCTCATATGTAGTGACCGCACTCGGATCTACTTGACCCAACTGGGACAACAACTCGAACAAATCGATTTTGCCGACACCTCCCCTCGACCAGCTCAGTATCCTCAATGCGATGAATATTCGACCGAACAATAAGGCTACCGGAATTAGAAATCCTATAGTCGAGCAAAACGAGAGAACTAACTTTCTTGAGAGGCGGAAGTCGTGACGAGCTCCCCAAAAGGCAGCAATTGCAATCACCATTTGAGCCGCAAAGAAACGTCTTCCGACCGGCAACCACCATATTCCTTGCAGCGCCAGCATTCCGATGGTGATTGCGATGGCAGCGAGCTGGGGAAGTCCAACTAATCTGATATTGCGTGAGAGCGATCCGAGCACCACTCCTGTCAGACCGGATACGCCCACAGTGATCGAGGCCGCTAGTAGTACAATGGGAGAGGCCTGCTCCGAAGTGACCGACAACGAGCCATATGTCCACATTTGCGAACTTAGTAGCACAGCCTGAAACCCAGCGAGGCAGACACCGACCAGCACAAACTGCGGGAGGCTCCGCCTGATCGAATGGGAACTGATATAATTTGATATCTCGAAGTCATGCTTGTTGCGCAATCCAACCAGCAATACCAAAAACGCCATCAGGAGAATTTCAAACCCGTACAGCAAGTACGAGTTGAGATCGTTTTTGAGGGGGCTTGGATCCCAGAGCAAGGTCCATCCAAGCGGAAGTATATATGCCAATACTGTCGTGTAGCCGGCGATGTTAAAGACGTTAATTCGACCGACCAATAGATAGCTTAGAAACCCAAATGCCGCGACTGCTGAAATGACGAGACAGGCCACTCCACAAATCCCCTGTCCTCCGAGCATCGCTGACTCAACTAAGCCAACGAAATACATCGTGACCCCGAACAGATAAAAGAACAGAATGCGCTTGGTCATGGACGGCCGTTTACCGATTTCGAGGATTCTGATGGCGAGATATCTCGATCTCGCGGTCCTCGCTTGCTAAAAAGTACCCCAGTGAAAACGAAGTATACATACGGATGTTCGAGTGAAAATACTACACATTATTGCAACTGTTGACCCCCGCACCGGCGGCCCTCTCGAGGGGATACTGCGATCTACCGAGCCTCTGGCACGGCTCGGCTGCCTCCGTGAACTAGCGACTTTGGATCACCCGGACGACCCGTGGGTGAAGGAGTTTCCTCTTCCCGTATTTGCACTTGGGGAGCGGTCCCTGCAAGCAAGGCAGCGGCTATCATGGTTGCCTTGGGTTCGCTACGGCTACACAAAGCGGATGGCACCCTGGCTAAAGGCTCGTGCCCGCAACTACGATGTTGTTGTGATTAATGGGATATGGAATTACTGCGCGGCGGCAGCTCGCCAATCGCTTTCGGCCGATATTCCTTACTACGTTTTCACGCACGGCATGCTAGATCCCTGGTTTCGGAAGCGATACCCGCTCAAGAGCGCCTTCAAGCAACTGAGTTGGTGGATCAATGAAGGTCCCTTGCTAGCCAAAGCGCGCGCGGTTCTGTTTACAACGGAAGAAGAACGCGTTCGTGCACGCAATGCTTTTTGGCCTTACCGAGTGAAAGAGTTTGTAGTCGGTTACGGCACAACTGACGAACTTGGCGATCCTACTAATCAAACAAGCAGGTTCCGAGGGCGGCTCCCAGTTCTAGGCGAGAAGCCATTTATCCTCTTCCTCAGTCGCATTCACGAGAAGAAGGGCTGCGATCTCCTGATCCGAGCATTTGCCGAAGTTGCCTCAACATCGCCTAATCTCAATCTGGTCATTGCGGGGCCGGACCAGACGGGATGGCGACGCCATTTGCAAAGTTTGGCGGATCAACTTGGAATTTCTCAACGCGTCCACTGGCCTGGCATGCTCGAAGGGCCGGAGAAATGGGGAGCCTTTCGCGCTTGCGAAGCCTTCGTACTACCGTCGCACCAGGAAAACTTCGGTATCGTTGTGGCAGAGGCGCTCGCTTGCGGTAAGCCTGTTCTCATTAGCGACAAGGTCAACATATGGCGTGAAGTTAAGGAAAGCGGTGCCGGCCTTGTTGCGCCCGACAATGTGGAAGGAGTAGTACGGCTCCTGAAAACATTCGCCGAACTTACCCCCGCACAAGTCAAGGAAATGCAATTCGCGGCGCGGCGGCTTTTTTTAGACTGCTTTGATCTCAACCAAAACGCAGCGAAGCTGGTTCAGTTGTATCGGAACGGCTAAGATGGTTCTTGAGAGCAATCCACTTGAAGGTGCTCCAACTTTTCCCTTGTCGCATCGCGCCGCGCGAGCGCTTTGGAACGTGGTTTGGACTCTTCTTGGATCCTGGACTCCGGTCCCATTGCATTCTTGGCGACGCCTTCTGTTAAGGGCCTTTGGAGCAAAAATCGCTCCCACAGCCAAAATCTATCCAGGTGTCAAGATTTGGTATCCGCGCAATCTTGAGATGCACGAATTCGCTTGCCTTGGGCCTGGCGTAGATTGCTACTGTATGAGCAGCATCACGCTCGAGAAATACGCCCTCGCCTCTCAAGGTGCTTATCTGTGCGGCGGGACACACGACGTCCAATCGAAAAGATTTGATCTAATTGCACGCCCAATCCGCCTTTGCTCGCGGTCATGGGTGGCAGCGAACGCTTTTGTCGGCCCAGGGGTCACCGTCCATGAAGGTGCCGTGCTGGGTGCTTGCGCTGTCACAATGAGGGATCTGGAAGCTTGGACGATCTATGCGGGCAACCGTGCTGTGGCAGTTCGAAAGCGCAATCCAAACGAGGCGGAAGCTAGTGGCTGATTTGGCCGTAATCATTCTCACCTATAACGAACACCTCCATCTAGCGCGAGCCTTGCACTCCGTTCGCGCGATCGCGAAGGAGATCTTTGTCGTGGACTCCTTCTCTACCGACGATACTGCACAGATAGCAGAATCGTTTGGAGCCGTCGTTCTCCAGCATCCGTTTGTGAACCAAGCCAAACAATTCCAATGGGCGCTAGAAAACGTGCCAATCAAATCGGAATGGGTGATGCGACTGGACGCTGATGAAGTTGTAGGGACAGACCTCCAGGCTGAAATTGAACGTCGGCTTCCTCTCGTTCCAGCGGAAGTAACCGGAGTAAACTTAAAGCGGAAGCTCGTTTTCATGGACCGCGTCATTCGATATGGTGGCCGGGGAACCCTAATTCTCCTCCGCATTTGGAGACGCGGATTCGCCAATATCGAAGACAGATGGATGGATGAACACATTTCCGTTCGAAGCGGTGGAGTGCTGACATTCGAGGGCGAGTTTACTGACCACAACCTGAATGACCTGACGTTCTTTGTAGAAAAGCACAATAGGTACGCTACACGAGAAGCAATTGAGCTCCTCAATCAGCATCTACGGTTTATGCCGGCACCAAGTTCCCTTCTGATCGAAAGGAGCTCCTTTCAGGCAGCGGCAAAGCGTTATATCAAACAACGTATCTATAATCGCATTCCGTTTCCGATAAGCAGCTTCGGTTATTTTCTTTACAGGTATGTCCTGCTGTTGGGATTCTTGGACGGGAAAGCGGGTCTTATTTACAGCGTGCTGCAAGGCTTCTGGTATCGCTTTCTCGTAGGTGCAAAGGTCGATGAACTTAGACGTTCCGTGGAGCACCTCACAGATAGCGCCGAGGTCGCACGCGAAGTGCAACGACTTACCGGCCTCACCTTGCTCGGCAAAAGAGAGCGCGGGTTTATAAACTAGATCTATTTCTGAGAAATCGAATACCGAAAGTATGGCGATTTTGCGATTGTTCCAAGGATAACGTCTTCCCTTCTGTATGGACCGACCTCCGCAGATTGGCACCGATCCGAATTAAAGTAACACGCCTTCACTTTGATGGTTCGCGGGCATCGGTTTTTCAAACTTACGACGTGATCCATTAGAATTTGATTTACGGTGTGCGGGCGCGCGATTGCTTCGACGTCAAGGCATGGACGATTCAAACCATCTCGAATAACAGCAGAGCCCGCCTCGGCAGGTCCCTGCAAAGTTGCCTTCAGGCTCGTGGATACTGTCTGAGCAACAACACTAGGCGTTGGGATGACCAGGGCAATTGCGCAGAAAAAGACTGGAGGTCGCATTTAGATTACTCGCTTACTGCCAAGGACGATCCCGCGATTGGACTCCAGGAATACTATCGTTTACCCCTGCCTCCGTTAGTTTTTTTCTTAGAGCCTCTTTACTGGCTTGGTCGACACCCTCCAAGCCAGATAGTAGACGCCCTCTGAGAAAGGGCTGGACAGCTACGATATTCATCGCAGCTTCGTCGATCAAGCGTGCGTCAACCAATGTGGAAAATTCAGATACCACCCCGTCCTGCGTCTGGCGGCTTAGATGAGAGAAAACAGCAAGGGCTAGACGGTTACGACGCAATGCAATCCCCCCTTCTAGAGGTGCAAGCGAATAGCTTTGATCGAGGTAGCGCAAATTGGTCGCGGCAAAGCCGTCGCGAACTGTTGCTGCCGAATAGAGCATCAGCCAAATGAAAGCGTCGCCGGGATTCCTCGAAAGCGACTTCCTGAGCGCGTCTTGAGCCAAAGCCACCTTCCGATCGGGCTCCTCATCGCTGTTGCGCTGCATGGCGTCCTCAGAAATGCGCGCTTGGATGAGAGCGCTGGCCCTGAGGTTCTCGGGATTTTCGATAGAATACCCAGATTCATCTTTGACGCGTTCCAATGCCTCGGCCAGCGTGCCTCGCTGAAACCGATCACCGGCAATGATGCCTTGGACTACTGCTTCCGCCGGAGTGGCCCTGCGGAAGGTTGGAAATACAATGGTGCCCCAGCACAGACTTGCGATAGCAAGTAGGAACAGATAAAGCCGAATGCTACTCCACATAGCCATAGCGAGCATAGTACTTCCGATAGTAATAGCGGCCATGGTAGGACTCATAGCGAGCTAGCAGACGTGTATCTGCCTTGTTGAGAGCGACGCCCAAAAGCTTCTCCTGAATTTCCGGAGCGCTGCGAAGGTTGTGCTTCACTACATCGGTCTTGGTCTTACCCCACTCGACTACAAAGATGTAGGAGTCGACGAAAGACGAGGTCACCCTGACGTCCACTACCGGCGCCATAGGAGGCATGTCCAGTACTACGTAGTCGTATTGCGACCGCAGAAGTTGAACTACTGCATGCATCGCCTTGGAGGCAAGTATCTCGTTAGTGTGCATAAGTTTCGAGGTGGACCCCGCGGGCAACACGGAAAGCCCGGTCTCAGGATCCGTGCTAATAAGCTCCTGCAACTCCGCCTTTTGTGCAACTAAATCAATCAATCCAGCGCTCGCGTTCGGACGTAGCGCCCGCGACAATGAAGGATTACGAAGGTCGGCATCGACCAAGATCACCTTGCTGCCTGAATGGGCTATCAATTGCGCAAGGTTTGTGGAGAGAGTGCTCTTGCCTTCGTTCGGCAAAGTCGATGTCACTGCAAGTACGCGATTCTCCCGCACGATCGAATTTAAGTCGACTGCTACCTTCAATGAGCGCACAGCCTCGGCAAAGCGAGAGAGGGGATGCTCAACAACGTATCGCAATAGGTCTGGCTGGGGATGATCGACACCCTTGACCAACCTGCCCGCCATACCAGTTTGAGAAGAATTAGTTAGAGCCGGAAGTATTGCTACACAATTGGCTCCAAGCACGTCCTCCACCTGCGAAGTGGTTCGAAACACCTTGTCCGTCAGTTCGCGGGCCATAGCCACACCGAAGGCAAGCAGAAGGCCTCCAATAAGCGCCAGCGCTAAGACAATGCGGCTCTTAGGAGAACTCTTTACCAGAGGGGTAGTGGCAGCACTGATCACTCGCGCTTCAGTGATCGGAAAGGATTGCTGCTGTACGCTTTCCATGTAACGCTGGAGGAAATTGTCGTACATCGCTTGGTAGCTCTGCGCGTTGCTCTCAAGCTCGCGGAGCTGGATTTGCGCCTGGTTAGTGAGCTGGGATTCCGAGACTACATTGGCGAGACTCGACTTGATGGCCTCCTCGCGGGTCACCGCGATATCGTAGTCGCTCTTGTAGGATTCCTGAATGCGCTTCAGCTCGTCGACGATGTTCTTCTTGATCTCGGCCATCTGCCGGCGCAGGTTGACTGCAGCGAGGTGATCGGCGCCGTACTTCATCGACCAAATCGATTCCTTGGAAGCCATGTCAACATATTGGCCGCGCAGCTTGACGATGGTGTCGTTCTTCAGCGCGTCGGCTACGCTGGCGTCCGGAATCTCCTGCTTCAGGATATCGTTGATGCGATCCATCCGTGCCTTGGCTTCGGCAGTGGCTGCATGGGCCATGATGAGCTGACTGTTGACCTCGGCCAGCTGCTGCTCGTTCATCAGTCGGCCACCGCTGTCGACGATGTTGTTGGCGATCTTGAAATCCACCACCGCCTTCTGCGCGGCGGAGGCCTGGGTGCGCAGCTCCTTGATGCGGTCCTGCAGCCAGACGCTGGCGCGCCGGGTGGCCTGATACTTCGCCTCGAGCTGGTCAACGATGTAGGCGTCCGCGATAGCGTTGGCGATGCGCGCCGCCTTCTGCGGATCGCGCGAAGTGAAGCCGATCTCCATGACATAGGTGAGGCCAAGGCGCTTGACAGTGCGGTTGCTCGCGAAACGCTCCAGCGCCTTGCGCGTCAGCTCGAACTCGGACGCTGCGCGACTGGAGGAGAACAGGCTGGAGATCGAACCGGTTATCGCGCCGAGCAAGCCGGCGCCGCCACCCGTGAATTCCGGATCCTCCGTGAGATGCAGGTCGCGAATTACCGCGAGGCTGATGTTCTCGGATTTCAGGATCTCGACCTGGGTTTCCACCGTCGCGGAATCGACCGCGATGTCGCCGAGCACGGATTGCTGCTGGAACAGCTGCACCTTGCGGGTGTCGATCACCATCGAGGCGGTTGAGGTGAACAGCGGCGCGGCGGTGAAGAGATAAAGCAACGCCAGGATCACGCAGGCCGAGACGATCGCGACCATGGTCGGGAACTGGCGCCTGATAATGTCGAGATAGGAGGTCAGCGTCTGCGACGGGGAGCCGTCGGCCTCGGCGAAATCACGGTTGATCTCCGAGGTCGGCTTGTTCACCTGCAACATCTAGCAATTCCTGAAAATGGATCGATCTGTCGTCTTGGGATCAATGCTGGCAAAACGCCTGCTGGCTATCCGGAGCAAACCGGATGCCAAAGGACCGCGCTACGCGCCACACTAGCATAAGTCTGCCTGCAATTGAACGCAGTCGATGCAGTGCAGCGCGCGCTTTGCGCGATATTTTGCAGAAAGCTTAACGGCGCAAAAGCAAAGCGGCGCCCGCTGGCGCCGCTGCCGTGAGTTGTCATGGGCCGGCCGCAAGGGCCGGTCCGGTCAGCGCCGGGGGCTGGTGCTGTTGGTGGTACCAGTCACGCCGTTGCTCGCGTTCGGGTTGACCTGCGTCGCATAGTGCAGGCCGCCGAAGGTGCCGAGGGTGCCGCCCTGTCCGCCGTTGGCAAAGCCGCCGGCTCCGGTCGGCCCACCCGCGCCTGAACCACCGCCGCCCGCGCCGCCGCCGGTCGCGGCGATCGCGACGTCGCCGGTCGCGGCCTGGTAGGCGGCGATCACGTCGGCGTTGCCGGTGTTGGCGATCGCGGCCTGGATCTCATTGGCGAAGGCCTGGTCTGACTGTGCGGCCATGCGGGCGACCTGGGCGAGGCCGCCGACGATCGCGCGCATCTGGTCCTTGGTGGTGGCGGGATCCTTCAGGAGCGCGATCAGGCCGGGAAGCGTGGTCGGATCGGAGGCGCCGAGATCGCGCACGCGCGAGATCAGCTGCGGGCCGCCGGTCGGATATTGCTGCAGCAGGCTGTTGGGGGAAGCCTTGAAGTCGGAAATGACGGTGGCCGGCAGCTGGCGCTGCGGCGGGTAAACGGCGGCGCTGGCGGCCGACGTAATCGTCGCGGCGAGGGCCGCGGCGGCAGCCATGCGAAGCGCGGTTCTGATAACGCTCATAAATCAACCTCCAAAAAATCAGCTGCCCCGATGTGCTTCCTCGGCCCGGGCAAATGGCTGTGCAGTGCGGAACCTAACCGAAGAGAAAACAGCTGTCCACTTATTCTAAAGACTTCGTAAACGACGCAACTGCTTCAAATCTAGACACTTTTGTGAAGCTGAGGCACCGGGCTCGGGGCTGCGCCCGCGGTTGTCGGATGGCCCTCGCCTCGCCGGCTGGTAGCGCCCGCCTCCGCCATCGCCCGGCCCTCCTTACTCCGGAAGGACTGCGCCAGGCCGGCGCCGAAAAGCGCAAAGAATGGAATGCTGTAGCCGGGCACCTGCAGCGTGAAGTCGAGGGACGAATGCAGCAGCGACAGCGTCGCGGTCGCCACCGCCGCCAGCGGGATGATGGCATCGCGCCGGCGGGTGAACACGCCCCGCGCCAGCACCAGCAGCATGATGGCCCAGGCCAGCGCCACCAGCAGCGCCATGGGAATGCCCACCTCGGAGGCAAGCTCCAGCGGCGTCGAATGCGCGGCATCCCAAACGCCGCGAATCGAGATGTTGGGGCTGCGGTACGGCGGGAAGGCCCATTGGAAGGTGCCCATGCCGGTGCCGAACCAGGGATTGTCGCCGATGATTTTGAGCGTCGATTTCCAGGCCTCGATGCGGCCCTCGTCGACCAGGCCCTGGCTGTCGAAGCGGCTGGAGACGCGGCCGCCGAGCAGCTGCAAGAGACCGAGAGCGACTGCGAGCCCCGAGCCTAGGGAGATCCAGATGCCGGTGCGCGGCGGCAGGTCTTTCCTGAGAAAGAGCGTGAACGCGACGATCATCGCGAGCAGCGACAGGCCGACGCCGGCGCGCGAGGTCGTCATGAACATCGCCATCAGGCAGATCAGCAGGCAGCCAAGCTGCGGCAGGATCTCTTTTGGCGGAATCGTGCGCAGATCGAGCGACAGGCGTCGCCATTCGATGTGCCGTTCAGGCAGCCGGCGGCGGACGTCCTCCAGGATCAACAGCATCCAGATCACCGCGCAGGAGCCGAAATAGGCCGCCGCCGTGTTGCGGTTGATGAAGGTGCCGGTGACGCTGCCGAGATAGGCCGTCTTGTCCCGCCACAGAATCATGGTGGGCTCGATCAGGAACGAGAGCACGCCATACAGCGCGTAGGCCGCGCCCGAGATCGCGATCACCCACAGCATGCGACGGGCGCGATCACGATCGGCTCCGACAGTGATGCCGAGAACGATGGCGAGGATGTTGGCGAGCGGCGCGCCGAGCGCGAAGAACGCTTCGTTCTTGACGATGGAAGCCGACGGGGCGATCGGCACGCCCAGCAGCTCCGCGGCCTGCTTCCAGATCGGCTGGAACGGCGCAACCCAGGGATGGTCGGAGAGCTGCTCATGCAGCACGAACGCGTAGGCCACAACGATCACGCCGATGCCGGCGAGCAGCCAAAGATGCGGCCGACGCAGATCGCGCGTCGGCGCGAAGATCACCGCGATCCCGAGACACAGGCACCAGAACGCAATCGACAGATCATTGGTCGAGCCGAACGGGAACGGCGCGCCGGCCATCACGAAGAATAGGACGAAGGTCGCGGGCAGGCTCCATGACCAACGAATCCTGAACCAGCTGATATTGGGAGGCCAAAGGCGCATCGTGCTTTCTTTAGGCGAGCTTTGCTTTAGGCTTAGAGGAAGCAATCGATCGGATAGATTTTCAGATCCACGTTGAGGCGGCTGTTCCGGGTCTGCGCCCGGAATGCCAAGAATACTCCAAAGCTATCGCTGCCCGGATCGAGTTTTATTCCAGGGGTTAATTCGTCGGGCGGGACCAGGACGCCGATGTGCCGGTTGATGGCCGAAATCTCGATCCGCCCCTCCCCCTCGCCGAAATGCCCGCCGAGTTGCGTCACCGTGACTTTGGGCAGGCCGCGGCGCTGATGGCAAACCTCCTCCTCCCATAGCTTGGTCTGCTGGACCAGCGGCTTTCCCGCACCATCGGGGACAACGATATCCGGGAAGGAGGGACGCAGCATCCCGAAGAACTTGCTCTCCTTGGAGTTCGCCGACAGCCGGACCGTGAACGACAGCTCGCCCTTGGCTCCCTTGAAGCGCGACAAGATTGGAGCATCAGGCTCCGCGGAGACCATCATGTCGATGCGGTGGCGCACGCCCAGCTCACCTGCGGCGCCGAGGGCCGTTCCGGCCGGCGCGAGCCCAAGGGACAGCAAGACGAGAGCCGGAAGCTGCCAGACTATTCGAACGCGCATGAACCTGAAGCCCCTTGCAACGCTGCGGGGTGGGCGGTGACCGGCGCGAGGTGATCGATGGCGCCTTAATCCCAATGGCGTCCCCTCGGCCCCGGCAATATCGATTGGATCGCTAAACGAAAATGGCACCGGGACAAAGCCCCGGTGCCATCGTTTTTGGTCGACCAAGTCGGCGTCTTACGGCGCCAGCTTGATGTTGTTGCGGAAGATCAGCGCATCGTTGCTGAGGTTCACGGCATCGCTGCCGGTCGCCATGATCACACGCATGTACTGCAGGAACTTGGCAACTTCGACGTTGCGCGAGTTCGAGACATAGATGATGTCGCCGTTCTTCATCATGACCTTGGTGGCCAGGAAGAAGCCGGCCGGATCGCGGAAGTTGACGTTGAAGATGACCGGGATCGTCTCCGACGTGTACTTGCTCACGTCGATGCCGAGCTGGGCCGCAACCTCGCGCGGCTCGCGGCGATAGAGATAGACGGCAGCCGGATCGGCCTGACCATCGAGAAGACCGCCCGCCTTGCCCACGGCTTCGCCGAGATTGATGCGCCAGGCATCGAAGTTGAACTCGCCGCTCTGACCGCTGGCGCCGAACGCCAGGAACTTCTGCTGCTCGCGATAGACGTAGATGCTGTCGTCGGGGCGAACATAAACGTTGTTCTCGGGCGCCATCACGAGATTTTCGAACGGCACGGTGGCCCGCCGCCCGCCGCGCTCCAGCATGACCCAGGTCTCGAAGCCCTGGCCCTTGATGCCGCCGGCGCGGGTGATCGCATCGAGCACGCGATCCTTCGCACCCGCCGCGCTCGCCGGATAACGCGCCGGCGAATTGACTTCGCCGAGCACGCTGATGAGCTGGGTGCGCTGCGAGGACATCGCGACGACCGCCTGCGGCTCGATGGCGCGGTTGCCGATCTTCTCGACGATCGCACGCTGGATTTGCACCGCCGTCAGGCCCGCAGCCTTGATCTGGCCGGCATAGGGCACCGTGATGAAGCCGTCATTGTCGACCGACTGATCCGGGATGGTCACATAGTTGCCCGGACGGACGCCGGCTTCCGCCGGAATGAACAGACCGCCTGCCGCGGCTTCGAAGATGGTGACGCTGACGACGTCGCCGATGCCGAAAACGATGCTGGCCGGCGGCCGCTTGTCCGTGAACGCCCCCGCGAGCCCCTTGGGCTCATGGGTGTGCAGGATCTTCACCGTGGCCGGATTGAGCGGCACCAACTCGTAGGCCGGAGCGTTTTCAGTCTGAATCTTGTTGTTGACGTCGTCCGTCAGCGGACCCGAGCCGGGATTGGTCGAGCACGCTCCGAGCGCCAAAGCGGCGGCCAGAAATGCTGGCTTGAAAAGATATGACTTGGCAAAGGAATGCATGAATCGCGCGCCCCAAGAGACCCCAATTAGCCCTGATTGGTACGGCCTAGGGGGTGGTGCGACAAGGGTTCCCAGTAGTTAACGGAGCGATCGGTCGGCCACTGTTGCGTGCGGGCCACTCTTTGGGGCTTGGTTTAACCCTTTGTGACCATTTGTTGTATTTCGTGTGCCCGGTCGGCGAGCAAACCGCCCAACTCAAGGGCTTCGTGTGTCGAGCGCGAGGCTTCTTGACCTCTCGCCGCTCTGCTAAGTCTGGGCCGTTAAGGATAGGAACTCCCATTGTCTGGCCTCCTTCTTGTTCCGCTGTTGGCAGGCTCCCTCCTTGGCGCCGCTGATCGCCCATGGGGCTCTGCTACCTCCTGTGCTGGCCGCGCGCGGTCCTCGTGCCAGGGCGCCCCCGTCGTTGAGGTGGCCGCCCCCTCCTCCATCTGGAAGTTCAGCCGCACGCAAGGGGCCAAGGACGGCGAGAGCTTCGCGGCCATCACGAAGACCGCGGACACCACCCAATCCGACCCGGACTTTGCCGGCCTCATCGTCCGCTGTGCGCCGAAGGGCAAGATCGACGTGCTGGTGGCCTTGATCCGGCCTTTTCCGCCGCGGAGCCACCCCAAGGTCACCATTGCAGCGAGCGGCGGCGGCAGCCTGACCTTTGACGCCAGCATGGCGGCCGCAGGCGCCGCGGTGCTGCTGCCCGACGAGGTCTCGGCCTTTGCCGCAGGCAAGTGGCAGACAACGACCTCGCTGTCGGTGGTGGTCAGGGAAAGCGACAGCGAGATCAAAGGCGTGGTGGCCCTGAACGGCTTGCGGGAGGCCTATCATTCGCTGCTGGCAAATTGCAGCCAATAGGCCAAATTTAGCCATACAGCTTAAGGGTCTTTTTAGGGTGGGGAACCTAGGGTCCGAAGCACGGAGAGTGTTTCGGATGACCGCGTTTTTGATTTTCAGCTTTCTCGTAGGTGCCGTGCTGGGCCAACGCTTTCGCGTCCTGGTCCTGCTGCCATTGACCTTCGTCATTGTGCTCGCCGCCATCCCGGTCGGCTTGATGCTCGATCTCACCTTGCTCGAGAGCCTCAAAGGCGTGGCACTCGCGGCCATCGCCCTCCAGGGCGGTTATCTCTTCGGCTCGGCCGCGCGCTTTGGCCTTGCCGCCGCACGCGCCGCCCGCGTCTTCGGCCGCCCGATCAAGGCCACCCGCTGATCGCGCCGATCAATCAGCGACCAACGAGCCCGCGCGCAAACGGCCCAAGGTTTAAGCGTTGGACCGAGGCAGGCCTCTGTTTGAAAACCACCCGCCCGCTTGTATGGTGACCTGACCGTTTCAGGATTCCCTTCGAGCGCGCCGTTTGTCCCTCGCTTATTTTGCCCTCATCGTTTCCATCGTCTCCGCTTCCGCTCTCGAAATCGCCGGCGCCAAGTTTGGTGCGCAGCTCGGGACGATGGCCGCCGCGCTAAGCCTGCTGGCGGCCACCGCAAGCGCGCGAAAAGCCGATTACGACCACTATGTTCGCGCGACCTCCTGGGGCCGCTGGATCCCGATCGCCATTCCGCTGTTCATCGCGGCTCAGCTCGTCCCGCTTCCGCTAAGCTTTGCCCATCCGATCTGGGCCAGCACCCGCGATGCCATAGGTGGCCTGCCGTTCGGACCGATCACTGCCGATATCGGCCTGACCGTCAGCGCGCTGCTGCTGGCGCTTGCGGCGATCTCGTTGCTCGGCGTCACCGTCCTGGTGGTCCGCAACCGCAGCCGGGCCGAGCTGGTTCTCTTTGTGCTGAGCGGCGTAACCGCGGTCTCCGCCTTGATGTTGGACCTGCATCGGCTGTCGCCGGCCCTTGCTGCAGCCGCGCCCTCGGATTTCACGACCACTTTGGCCGGCCTCGGCCTCATGCTCAATCTGGCGGTGATGCAGCTTGCGGCTGAACGGGCCGAGACCCATCACTCGGTCCTTCGCTCGGTGGCGATCGGCCTTTGCGGTCTTGTGGGCACGCTGGCAAGCGCGCTTGCGGTGTTCGGCCTGTCGGGCACGAACAGCGCGATCGCCGCGGCCTTTGGCATTGTGCTGATCCTGCTGATCCTCGTCATTCGCAGGCTCGATCTATCGCCGCTCGCAGCGGGCGCCTTGTCGGCCGCCGCCTTGATCGGAGCGGCGATCGTGCTGTCCTTCCTGTTCGAAAAGGGCTCCGGACCGATCCTGCTGCGGCTCGTCCCGGATATGGGGGCTGAAACGCGGGCCGCGCTGGAGCGGATGTTGTCCGACACGCGCTGGTTCGGCGCAGGCGCCGGGACCTTTGCTGCGGTGGGCCGGATCTACCAGAGCGATGTCGGAGCCGCTTTGACGGCGCCGTCGACAGCCGCGGCGGTCTTTGCCGGCATGGGATGGATTGGCCTGGCTAGCGCGTTGGCGGTGAGCTCGATCGCGCTGCTGCGCCTGTTCTTCGGCGCCTTGCAGCGCGGACGCGACTCGTTCTTCCCTGCGGCCGCCGCGGCCTGTGTTTTGTTTGCGCTGGTTCAGAGCTTCGCCGGGCCAGGATTGCTGCGGCCCGCAGCAATCCTGTGCCTTTCCGTGATCGTGGGACTCGGGCTGTCGCAGAGCGTCAGCCAATCCGGATCACGATAGAGCGCGGATGATCAGACCGCGCGGTCGCCGAGCGAGGCCCAGTAGTTCGGGTTCTTGGGCGACTGAATGCGGACCCAGCGATAGGGCTTCTTCGACCACGGCAGGATGTGACCGGAGAGATTGTCCAGCACGAGATCGCCGGCGAAGGTGCGCACCACGACCACGAGATGATGCTCGCCCCAGGTGGTCACGACCTCGCTGAGCAGCACCGAGCGCGCCGGAAAGCCCTTGGCGATCAGCTCGTGGCGTTTTGTCACAGCGTAATCGTTGCAGTCGCCGCTGGTCGGATGCAGCAGCCACTTCTCGCCGCGCAGCCCTTCCAGATTGGCCTCGGGACGGATGGCGGTATTGACCTGCTGGTTGACCTCTTGCATCTGCGCCAGCCGCTCCGCGGTAAGCTTCAGGCGCCCGCCCCTGAACACGACGTGCTGCGGCCGCGGCTTGCACTCGTCCTTGTACTTCAGGCAGAACAGCGTGAAGGCCATCGGCGCCAGCGTCGGCTGATCGAACTTGATGTACTGGATGGCGCCGCGCAGCCCCAAGGGCGCACCGACGAAAGCGGCTTCAGCGCGCTGCTGCACCCCTGCAGCAACGACGATGGCGGCCACGGCCGCCAGGAACTTTACAACTTTGCGCATGTCGCGCTCCCCGTTTTTGTTGGGGAGACGCTACGCGAGACGTCTTGAAATACGGCTCAAAGGCCGCGCGATCCTTTAATCAAAATGCGGGCGCCTTGGTCGGAAACAATTAAGAATACCGATGTGTGACTTGTTCTGCTAAGAGCCATCGCGACGTTCCGCTCATGACGCTGGAAGCGATTCGACCGACCTGATGGGCCTTTCCTCACGCTTTCGAAAGAAGACCAAGCCTCGGCTTCCCGACGGCGTTCGCGTCTATGCCATCGGCGACGTGCACGGCCGCGCCGATCTGCTTCAATCGCTGTTAACCGTCATCGACGTCGATCTGGCCCGCTCGGCCCCCGAGCGGGCCATCCAGGTCTTTCTCGGCGACTACGTCGACCGTGGCCCGGACTCGCGCGCCGTTCTTGATCTGTTGATCGAACGCTCGAAGACACACGAGACGGTTTGCCTGAAGGGCAACCACGAGATCTTCCTGCTCGAGGTCCTCAAGGACCCCGCCCGCCTGCAGGAGTGGCGCCACTATGGCGGCCTGCTGACGCTGGTCTCCTACGGCATCACGCCGACGATGAATCCGTCCGCGGAGCAGCAGGTCGAGCTGATCGAAGGACTGAAGCGCGCATTGCCGCCCGAGCACCTGGCGTTCCTGCAGCAATTGCCCTCGTCCTTTACCTGCGGCGACTTCTTCTTCGTCCATGCCGGCGTCAAGCCTGGCGTGCCGCTCGAGCGCCAGAAGGATGAGGACCTGCTCTGGATCCGCGAGGAATTCCTCGCGTCCGAGGAGCGCTTCGGCAAATATATCGTCCACGGTCACACCCCGGTCAGCGCGCCCGATATTCGCCCGAACCGCATCAACATCGACACCGGCGCTTACGCGACCGGAAACTTGACGCTGCTGACGATCCAAGGTGATAGTCTGCTCGCAATTTAAGAGCCCTGCTCTCGTTTCAATCCCGTGCTCGCTTCGCCCTCACAGGCCTCGTCGATTTCATCATGAACCGCATGTTCCTGCTTCGCGTCATCGGCATCTGCACCGCCATCGTGCTGGCGCTTTATGCCGGCATGGAATTCTACGGCGATCTCATCCGACCGAACTTTCGCGCGAGCGATTTGTTCTCGGGCGAGATTCCGCCCGAGAAGGCCAAGCTGGCGGCCGGCGGTGTCTTGGCATCAGTTTCGCTGGATGGCGACCTGCTCGCGAACTACGCGGCGGCAGTGGCCGCTGACGTTCTTCACCGTCCATCGTCCGATGCGGCCGGACGGGCAAGCGAGAACAAGGCCGCCCAAGGCGCCGTGGTCGCAGCCTTGAAGGTCTCACCGATCAGGCCCGCGCTCTGGCTCACGCTCGGCACGCTGCAGGCCCAGGCCGGCGAAGCGGCAACGCCGGCTGTGAAGATGTCCTACTTGACCGGATCGGTGCCGATCGACGTCGCTTTCGCTCGCGTCCGGACCGTGACCTCGAGCGCGGCTGCAACGGACGAGGAGATCAAGCTGCTGGCGCAATCCGACATCCGCGCGGCGCTGGCCAATCGCTCGCGTTACGAGCCGCTGCTGATCGCGGCCTATGTGCAGGCAACTCCGCAAGGCAAGGCGCTGCTGCTCGACACCACGAAAGTGACCGATCCCAAATTCAACGAGATCCTCCGCCGCTACTGAAGCTCAGCGCACCGATTTCGGATTGACCGGCACGAAGTCCTGATCGCGACGCGGCTGGTCGGATCGCCCCTGGTAGACGAACATGCCCTTCTTGGTCGTGACGATATCGCCTCGCTGCAGGCTATCGTCGCGGAGAAGGCGTTCGGTCGCGACAAGGTCCGGATCTTCCGGAATCGGCTTGTAGAGCTCGGGATGCTCCCGCCGCTCGCGCGAAGCTTCCTTGGCGCGGCGCCGTGCGTCCTCGATCCGCTGCCGCCATTCGTCGCGCGAGACTTCCGGCTCGCTTGGCGGAAGGTAGTCGTTGATGGATGGCTCCGGCTCAGACTGAGCACGACATGAGAGCGGGTAGGCAGAGAGGACCAATCCGACAGCGGCGGCCACGGCCGCCTGAACCGGCGCGTGCCCGGATATCCAGCGATCCGATGTGGACTTGCGGCGAATGGATCGCACTCCGATGACTCCCAAGCGGGCCTAGCGGCATCAAGCGGCCCCCTCAACTTCAGCTCATGCGGCTGCCAATTGCAAGATTTTAGGAACGCGGGGCCGTGCCATCAAAAATCGAAAAACAACCCCATGCACAGTAGCCGGCGCCAGCCATTTCAATCAGTTACGCCTTTCCCGAAATCCGATTTGATCCGTCGGGCAAAACAGAGGTAGGATGGCATGATCTGGAGAGAGCCGACCGGATGATCGCGCTTTCTGAGATCCATGTGAGATGAGCGGCTCAGTGGCAAACAGCTGCGTTCCAAGACCTCGTTAAATCGTCGCCGTTCGATTTCGGCATAAGCTGGTGGAGTTGCCGAGAATGCGTACAAGACCGGTACTGCTGTCAGGTGCTGTCCTCGCGGCGTCCGCCATGTCTGGCCTTGCGGCGCAGGCGAGCCCCATCTGCATCAAGGAACGAACACCGTTTGCCTTGTCGCACGATACGGTGAAATGGACGATGTCGATCGCGCCTGGCGCGGAGTGCATCCAGGGCCTGCGCTGGTCGTACATGCAGATCTTCAAGGTATCGGTCGTGAGCGGACCATCACGGGGACAATTGGCGGTGGTCGGGTCCGGCTTCCGCTATTCGGCAGAAGCCGAGGCGCCCGGCACCGACAAGTTCACGCTGCTGATCTCGGGCAAGAACCGTCGCAATGCAGGGACGTCGACCTTGGAGGTCGAGGTCAACCCGCAATAGCTTGAGAGAGGCCCCGAAGGATGAACGGCGCGGCTAGCGGCGGCTCGAGCCACTGCCCCGGGTTCTATTCCCGTGATAGGGTCGGGCGTATCCGCCCCTCGTCACGGGCGGCTCGATCCGGCTCGGGATATTGGGCGTCGCGCTGGGGCGCGCGGGCTGCGACGGATTGACAATGGTCACGTTGCGGTTGGGCGTCGATGGGTCATTGACGCCCTGGGCCCAGGCAGCGGCGGGCAAAAGCAACGCAATGGCGATCAGAACTGGTCGTTTCATACGATATCTCCCGAGCATGAACGTCAGGGAGGCGATCACCGTTCCTTCACGGTTCGTTGGGTGAACCTTAGCGGGGGACGGCAACCAGCTTGCCATCCCGCCAGACGCCCTGGGCCGACTTTCCAGCAGGCAGGCTGCCTGAAAGGTTCCGAACGGCGGTCGGCCGCGAGGCAGCCTGATTGGTCTGCGCCTTCTTCGTGGGGGTCGTGATGATGCTGGAGCTCGTGGTGTTGGCCTGATCCTTGGTCCCCTGCGCACCGGCAGGCGAAACCAGGAAGATCAAAACCGTGAGGACTGCTAGAACGCCGCGCATGGTCGAGCACCAGAAAGAGAAGAGCTTGGCGAAATGTCACAGGTTCTCGCCCAAAAGCAAGCACCTTCGAACACCGCGCGAGGCCGTCGCGGAGCCGCCAATCGAAGCCAAACTGCCTCAACTCGAGAGGTTTGAAGCGGAAAGACCTAGCGAAATAGCCCTATCCGGGCTACTTGATCGGCCTTGATGACCGACTCCGGTGAAACTGCGGCCAACGCTCCCTCGGCGCAACAGATCAAAGCCGGGTTTATCCGTCTCCTGTCGAGCCGCATCCGCGCCGTATCCGACGATCCCCGGCAGATGCGGGAGATTGTCTATGAGCTGGCGCGCGTCAAGCTTCTGGAGCAATTCACGCACGCCGACGCGCGGGAATCGCGCGAGTTTCAGCAGGTCCTCGAACGTGCCATCAAGGAGGTCGAGCGTTCCTTCGAGCGTAGCGCCGCGTCCGAGCCGCAAAAAACTGTCGCGGCAACCGACGTTCCGGTCCCGCCCCCGGGCCATACCCCCGCTCCCCCGCCCATTCCGATGTCGTCACCCGTTTCGGCTTCGCCGCCTGCTGCGAACGACGCGGGAGCACCGCGCCGTCCCGTGGCTTCGCCGCGATCGCCGGATCAAACCAAACGCAGCGGCGCCTTCACCTTTCTGGTTCGACTGGCCGGCATTCTCCTGCTCATGGCCGGCGCCAGCACCACGGTGATCTATTGGCCGCGTTTGAGGACCCAAGTGTCCGCACTGTCACAATTGGTGCTGCCATCCGAGCGCGCGCCGGGCAACCCCGAGCCCCGGCCGGCCACCGCCCCGCCCCCGTCGGAGAGCGTGAGTGTCGAACGAGCGTCCGACAGCGCAAAGGAGCCGGCGCCACCTGCACACCCCTCCATGCCTTTGCCGACGACCTTCGGCGTCTACGCGCTGAACGAGGGGCAGCTCCAGGAACTGAAGCCGGTCCCCGGAAAGATTCCAGACCGCCGCGTTGCGATCTCGGCGGCCATCAACACGCCGAGTGCAACGACCCTGACAAGCGGAGATGTCAACTTTATCGTGTTCAGACCGGACGGAAGCATTGAGGCAAGCGTGACCGAGGTTCGAGTCGTCGCGAAGGTGTCCCGGTCAATGGGCGTCGATGCCTCCGGCAAGGCCGCCATCGTCAACGCGGGCGATTCCTGGGTCATTCGCAGCATGTCCTACCCCTACAAAGTGGGGCCGGTCGAGGATCAGCAGAGGATGCTGTTGCTGCAACCGGAACAGGACGGCTTCACGCTGTCGCCGGGCCGCTACATCGTCGTCGTCAAAGGCATCGGCTACGATTTCACCGTGGCAGGGACGATCACCGATCCCAACCAATGCGTCGAACGTATCAACGCGGCAAACGGCGCGTTCTATTCTCCCTGCCCGCCGCCGCGTTAGATCGACGGCCGCTACTTACTGGGCTTGCTGTCCTTGGCCGCCTCCGCCGGCGCGTCGTCGACCTTACCGTTGTTCGCGACGCATTTTTGGAAGTATGCGCGCTGATCCTTGGCCGTTCCCTTGGCGCTCCCCGCCGCCGGGTTGCCGATTTGCCTGGGCGGAAACGCCTTGGCCACCGCCGCTTCGCATGCGCGCGCCACTTCGGCGGTGATGGCCGACGCCGTCGCCGGCGCAGCCAACGTCAACACGCATGCCAATCCAACCAACCTTCGCATATTCCTGACCGGCACCTTGCTGCTCCCTCGAAGCGTGAATGCTTGCCGGGACCATAGCAAAAAGGATCGACGCGCCAAACCGCAAAGCGGCGCCGAATTGTCACGCGGTGTGGCCTGGGCGTCTCGAAGGATGGCCGAGCGCGCGGCAAGAGCTCCAATACTAGCTGTTGAGCTGCGGCGGCTTGAAATTCGGAAAACGCGTGAGCATTGCGGTCTTGACGAACTTCAGGTGCCCGATGCTGCTCGCCAATTCCTTGAGCCGGCGCTGGCCATTGGAGATATCAGCCGCAAAGAGATCCTGGTGATGATTGTCGAGCGCCTCTCGCTCGAGGTACTCGTCGGTACCGTTTCCGAAGGTGACGGATGCGCGCGCAACTGCGTCATCGACACGCCGGTTGAGGCCGGCCTGCTCCCTCTCCGCTTCCTGCAATGCCGTTTCGATCGCCGCCAGGACGGCACCGATCCGCGTGCGGTCGGTCTCCGCATCACGCTCCGCGGAGCGGGCCTTAAAACCTTTGTCCTCGCGGCGGGAGCCGAGAAGATTATGCGCGCGTGCTCTCAGGAACAGCTGAAACATGTGGGCCATCCCCATTTTCGAGATCTAAGCCGCTACCATCGGTCAGGCATAGTTAACAAAGCCTAAATCCTGCGTCCGCCCCGCCTGGCTTTGTGCGATCCAGGCCCGCCAGGCTCCTTCGTGCTTGGAATAGAGCTCCAGCCACCGAACGTCGTCAACCGCGGCCGCTCTCGTGCCTGCGCGGGTTTCGGCCACGATTTGCACCGTCTCCTTCGAGGCAAGATCCAGCGCCTCGAATTCCGCCGTCTCCTCCAGCGAAAGGCCTATCAGAACACGATGCCCTTGCGCGTCAACAAAATATCTGCGCGGCGCGTTCTGCCGTTGATCAATCATTTGAATGACCCTCGCTCATGATCCAAGGACCTGGAAGATCTCTCAGATGCCGGCCATAGCTACAAACAAACGCAATCAAAATAAGAGCGCAAGTCGTCGCGCCCAGCAACGCAATCAGCCACGTCATCTACGCCTACCCGCGCGCCCTCCGGAAATAGAGGGCCCGAACTCGCAATGAACTGATCCGTTTTAGGTTGCCTTTCCTGGGCCCTCAAGGACCGCGACAGATTAACCTAACCGCACATGGTTATTTCGACTTCGCCACGACGACTATTAACCCGGCTCAGCACGCGCGCAGCCCCGCGGTTACGATGGCCGCTGGGTGCGACCGGCTTGCATCGAAGCGGGGGTATAGGGTGCATAAAGACGATATCGTGCCGATCGCTTCCGCGAGCGCCACGCCCGTACGGCATAGCCGCAGCCAAAACCCGCCGCGAAAATCGAAATCAAAACCAAAGCAGCTAACATTGGAATATTCCCACGTTTGCCGGAACGCTCCTCCCGCGCTCATTTTCATCTTTTCGTTGTGTCGACTTCAAGTTCGTCACCGCTGAAACTTTTGTCAGACGAAGATGAAGTTTGTGCAACGTGATGCTCGAAGATTGGTCGGCACGCGAGGGCACAGAGCGCGGAGAAGAGGCTCCAGTTCTTTTTACCAGAACTCGCCACGCCGACACCATGAACCCTCGTTCATCTTGGTGCTTCAAACGTCGACCGGCACGGATGAGACCGCCGTCGGAGGGCGCGCATCGGATTCGCCAGCGAAACACCGTGGTTATACGGAGCGTCGCGCACCGATTTCATCGCAGTAAGGTTGAGCAGTTAGCTTAATCCGCGTTGTTTGTTGCGAAGTCTCACCGATCGCATATCCATCTCGCACCGGGCTCCCCCAAGCCCGGCCCCACCCAAGCAAAGCCGTCGAGCGAACATGGGTCGCTTGGCGGCTTTGTCGTTGTGTCGACAAGAGGATGATTTCGGTTATGGCGCGCAAGCCCTGGTCGTTCAAAGAAGACCGCCGGCTCATGGAGCTGGCTAAGTCTTCGGCTTCGCTGGAAGAGGCCGCGAAAGTTCTCGGACGCTCGCCTGATGCGATCAAGCGCATGGCCTTGCGGCTTGGTCTTTCGCTGAAGCCGAAGACGGGCAAAAAGAGCTAGCCTCGGAAAGGCGACGGTGCTCGCCTTGAGCCGCGCAGCATGACCTCCCGCGTGCGATGAATGACGACCGACCTCACTGACGGGGCCAGCAGGTCACTGCAAAAGGCTCAGAGGTCACGACTCCGCAGATGCGGGCGTCAGCCTACAGTCGAAACAGAGTAATCATGGCTTGTCTCGCCGGGACGGAACCAGACCTACGTTTGGGTGTTAGTTCGAATCTCACAGCGAGGTCTGGCAGTGCTCCACTTTGCCATTTCCGCGGTTTTGGTTTGGCTGGCGATCAACATCGCCTTCGTGGTGCTTCGGCTGCGGGCCGCCCGTGATCCCGCAGCGCCCCACACCGACAGGTCAGGCAGAGCTTATCCAGAGGCCGTCGCCCCGCGCCCCTGATGAGCGCGACCAAGCTGACCTGACCTAGTTGCGCGTCTTCTTTTGGGACCCCATCCCAGGGCTCGTTCCATAGTTGGGTGTCCCCGTCCCCTTGAAGGCTCCGCCCATGCTGTCCGAACCGGAATTCGTCGCCGTGCCGCTGCGGGAGGTGGGCTGAGTGCCCGATGGCTGGTCTTTGGTTCCCTGCGCCCAAGCCGCGGAGCTTCCGACGACGAACGACAGGAGGAGGAGGCTTAACGTCCTGATCATACTGCTCAACTTTCCATGCTCGGGCCGCACGACCATCAGTCAGGCAACCCCTGGGTAGCCCTTCCGGACCGGTCCGCTCGTTAAACCCTATCTTAGCCCCCGCTGGCTAGAATCAATTCCCAAAATCAGTTCCGAGATCAGTCACCAAGCCTCTCCTGAATTTCGCCTGGACCGGATGAGATTACAGCGGCCGAACCTCTCGTTTGCGGCGCTCGTTGTTGCGAGCACGATGGCGTTCGGGCTGGCGGGCCATTTTGTGGCAGACGGCGTCATTCGCCACCAGCAGGCGCACCAGCTGAACGAGCTGACCGAGGTCGTTCTGCGCCGCTCCGAATTTGCGGTCGATTTCGCCGCGGCCAGCCTCGACGAACTCGCCAAGCGTGATCTTGCCAGCTGCGCACCGGCAGCGTTGCAAGCCATCCGGCTCCACGTCTACCAGCGCTCGGCGATCAAGGACGTCCGTCTCGTCAACCCGGACGGATCGGTGATCTGCTCGGCCTATTCCGAGACGCTCGAGTTCGACAAGGGATGGGCGGATCGGCGCGACATGCTGCCCTCACACGACAAGAGGCTCTCGCTGTTCCGCGTGGAGCAGTTCGGCGGCGACGCATTGGGCGTGCTCAGGGACGTCAATCGCAGCTCCGCGCTGGTCGCCATCGTCGGCATCAACGCCGGCCTGTTCGATCTCATGCCCGCCGAGCTGCGCGCGCACAGCGAAGTGATCCTCGCCTTGAGCAATGGCGAGAAGCTCGGCGAATTCCGGCTCGATGCCGACAGGCCCCTGCCAGGGCCGATCAGCTTCGACAGGCATTCCACGCGCTTCCCGCTTCACGCCACGATCCGGCTCGAGCACGCCGTGCTTTCGAGCTGGAACAGCGAGGCGTATTGGCCGGCGCTCGCAGTCGCCCTTGGGCTTGGTGCACTGTTCGGCATCCTGCTGGCACGCAGCCGCCGGATGGAAGGGCCGGTCGCCGATCTCGATCGCGGCCTCGCAGCCGGCGAGTTCAAGCCGTACTACCAACCCATCTTCGAGCTCAGGACGGGCCAGATCACCGGCTGCGAGATTCTGGCGCGCTGGGTTCGTCGGGACGGCTCGGTGGTGCCGCCGATGAACTTCATTCCGCTGGCCGAATCCAGCGGGCGCATCCAGGTGATGACCTGGCAGATCCTGAAATCGGCGCTCGCCGACCTGCAGGGCGTGCTGAAGGCGGACAAGACCTTCAAGATGTCCGTGAATGTCGTGCCCAAACACCTGCTGAGTGCCGGCTTCGTCGAGACGCTGCGTCGCACGGTCCTGGCGGCGAGACTCTCCGCACGCCAGATCGTGGTCGAGGTCACCGAACGCGACGAGCTCGACGATCTCGCGCACGCCGCGACCGTCGTGGCCGAGTTACGCGACCACGGCTTCCGCGTCGCAATCGACGACGTCGGCGTGGGTCACAGCGGTCTATCGCGACTGAAGGGACTCGGCGCCAACACGATCAAGATCGACAAGTTCTTCGTCGACACCATCACCGTGGATGCATCGACCACGACGATCGTCGAGATGTTGGTCGCGCTCGCCAAGGACTTCCGCATGACGGTCGTCGCCGAAGGAATCGAGACCGAGGAGCAGCGCCGCGCCCTGATCGCCTCCGGCGTCGAGGAAGGGCAGGGCTATCTCGTCGCCGCACCGCTGCCCTTTGCGAAATTCAGCGAGCTGATCGACTCACGCCGCCACTCCGCATCCGCAGCGCCGGCCGGCGACGTCCTGGTGGCCTGACCATCTTCGCCGGACCGCCTCCCGGCCGGCGATAGCGGCCAGGTTTTAGGCAGCCCGCGCCGCCCGAAGAGCGACGAGGCGCTTTAACGATGTTCTCGTCTTTCGAAGCGGAATGGCCCTCGAGCGGTTATGGTAGGCCATGCGTCGAAATCACCTCATCGCAGCCGCGGGAATCTGCCTCGCCCTCATCGCCTATGCCACCCTGGCAAGGCTGGCGGGGCGGCCGGCGCTGATGGGGCATCACGAGGCTTACTGGATCGTCGTCATCGAGCGCTTCAGCGCCTATGGCCTGTTGGGCTTCCTGCTCGCTTTCCTGTTGCCCGGCCGACTCGCTTTGGCCTGCTCGCTCGTCATCGCAGTTGCGATGGGGCTGGAAGTCCTGCAAACGCTGACCCCCGATCGTGATCCGGGTTTCCTGGACGTGCTGCAAAAGGCGGCAGGAGGCACCGTCGGTGTCATCCTCGCCCAGACGATCCTGGCCTTCTTGCCTCGGCCGCCAGCCTGAGGCCCACGGCGCTGACACATTCTTCAGCGCCACGGCGACATCCCCCTACTTCATCATCTGCCCGCGCAATTCGCCGCCTGGGTTCGCGGCCGTATGGATGTTCGCGTACCATTTGCCGGCCAATAGATCCGCCGCCTGGGCATCCGTGAGCGTGGCGCTGCCCTGGATAGGACTCTGGACCGTCTTGAAGGGCAAAGCGATGCCGGCGTTCTTGCCCGCATCACTGGGGCCATGAAAATGTGCCCCCATCGCTGGACCAGTCAGATTGGCAAACGTAATCGTATAGGTCAGCACTTTGGTCTGGGTGTCGAACGCGGCCTCCGCCTTGCCTGAACCGGACGAGCCGTTCGGAGGCACTTCATTGCTGCCCTTGAGGTCGGCCTGCAGCTTGACGACCTCCGCACGTGACGGCGCGGTTGTGACGATCAGCAGCCCACCGAGCATCACCGTTCCCAATAGCGTCACGCCGACCCGATACTTGGCTTTCCTCATGGCATTCTCCTACAGGCTCTACGGCCCGATGCGGTTGAAACCCCGGCCCCGGCTCGAAATTCCGGAGACGAGTCTATGCCTGATTCGCGAAAAGCTGGCGGCGATCCACCGGTGGCACGTGGAACGATCTGCGGGGCCTGACGCCAAGCGAGCTAGGCTGCCCCGCGCTCGCGGAACCCGGTCGGGGCCAGGAGTTCGGCCATCTGCCTGTGCGTGCTCTGCAGCGCCTCGATGGCGCCGTCGAGATCGAAATCCGCTTCGCGGATTGAGGCGAAGAACTTGGCCGTCAGCGCCAGGTCGAGCTTGACGCGCGTTGCGCCGTCGCGGCTCTTGCGACGGTCGAGCGACAGATGGATGGCCCGCATTCTGGCTTCTGCGGCTGTACAGCCGCTGAGTGTCGCCAGTTCGTCGTATGTCATCCAGATCTGAGGCATGGTCTCGTCCGTCCTTTATTGCCGCCTCATTCCTAACTTTCTGCGCCTGAATGCATCGTTGCCGCAGCGCGGTCGCAGCCCGCTTCGCTGCGATAGCGTCAACGCAAGACTAAGATGCGGGCGGCGGCCTGGAAGGCGCAGGAAATTGGCGCGGCCGCGAACGGCTGTCGAGGCCCTTGGGCAATTTGTCATTGAGCTTCACGACGGCGCCTCGCGCCTCCACAGCCGGCGCATCTTCCTGGCTGTAGATCAGCGTCACCTCGAACATCACGTCGGGCGCTTCCCTGGCCGTTCCGGAACAAGTCGCCATCGCACCGCTGCACACGCCGGCGAGGCTGACCTCGACCTCGTCCAGACCGAACACAGTCGGCGGCCCCTCGGCATAGCGCCGCGTGGTCAGCACGGCCGTGAAGCGCTGATCGTCATCGAACTGATAGGAGCCGCCATAGGTGAAGAAGCTGTCGCTGCCGGAGATCCGTCCGTCCGCCAGATGCACGATACCCGTGCCCTGGCCGCGCGGCGTCCTGAACCAGGCCGCGTATTTGCCGTCTCGCATCATGGAAATGTCCGCCGTAAAATTCACTGATATTTGCAACCAACTCTGGGGCGCGACAATGACCGACGCGGCGAGTATTCCGCGACGGTTAACGCCCTGCAAAGCCGACTCGTCAAATTGCCGCCGCATCACGTGGCGACGCAATCAAAACAATTCTATGCCGTCATCCGCAGTCTCGACCGCCTCGACCCGGCGCATGGCGGCGATCGATGCCAGTCCGAGTGCTTGCAGGAACTCGCGATGAACGTCCCGCTCGCGCTCCATCGTGTAGCGCGCGAAGAGATCGTCGAGGATCGCCTGATCCTGCAGCTCCGGCTGTAGCCGCTGCACGCTTGCGCTCGCAGTCTCGAGCCGCGTGGCGACCGCAGGCAAGGCTGCGGAGCTTTCGCCGAGCCTGGTCATCTGACCCTGGGCCGAATTCATCAGCCGCTCGAATTCCGCGCCTTCGTCGACGAGCCGGCTCATCAGCTTGCCGAGCCGTTCATTGCCGGCCTCGACCTCGCGCAGTGCCTGAAGGATTTGCGGCTCCAGCTTGGCAAGCTGGGTGGGATCACCCTGCACGCGGAGCTCCTTCAGCTCATTGGCCGAGCGCTCGATCCCGTCGAGCACGGGCCTCAGGCGCGCGGCCCCCGCGGAGACCTGGTCGGCGGTCGCCTTGAGCTCGTTGGCGATGACGACGAAGGCGCTGCCGCGGCTGCCGAGATGGCTCGCCTTGAGGCCGGCATTCATTCCGATCAGCGTGATGTCGATAGTCGCTTCGGCAAGCCCTGCGATCGCCTGGCGAAATTTCGTCAGCGTGTCCTCGACGATCGCCAGCGCCTCGTCGACCGAGCGGCCGGCACTCTCGCAGGTAGCGATCAGGGTCGATGCGTGCGCCAGCGTCTGCTTGATGCGCGTCAGGAACGACGACGAGCCGCCCTCCTCGCCGCCGAACAGCGTGCGGCCGTGGCCGACGACGCTGCCCGCATCGTGCAGGATGGCCGTCAGCGCGCCGACGATTTGGCCGACGTCGCCGCCGAACTCGCGCTGGGCATCCCTGAGCTGGGCCGCCTGCAGCCGGCAAATCGCACGCACGCCGTCATCGCTCGGCACCGTTTCAGGAACGAGGCTCGGCGCGGCTTCCGACGCAAGGCCGAGGCCATGGGACACGTGCTCGAGACGCTGACGCGTGCTGTCGCCCGCCTGCAGCGAGATGATCGCGCTGCCGACCGCCTCGGCGATCTTCCTGGTGCTGGCACTGGCGCGGTCGGCCAGATGGCTGCTCTTGCTGCGCTGGTCGCGTAACCCGGAATAGGCCGCGCCGAGCTCGGCGCTCTCCGACATCAGCTGGGCCCGGTAGCGGCTCTCGAATTCCTTCTGCCGGCCGGAGGCCGTGGCAACCGCCTCGGACAGCCGCTGCTGGTCGCGCGCGCAGCCTTCGATCGAGCGCTGCACGGCCCTGCCGAGATCGTAGGCTTCCTGGGTGAAGGCGAGAAAGCCCTCGCGGTCGCCGTCGAGCGAGGCCGCCTCGATCCGCGCGCTGCGCGCGATGATGGTGATCATCTGGATGTGCTTGAACAGCGGCTTGAGCAGCGAGGACGCCTCCGCCGTGCTCTTGCCGATCGTCTCCAGCAGGGCGCTCTCCGCCGGCAGCGCCTGCGCCAGCTCGCTCAGCTGCGCGGCGATCTCCTGCAGCGCCGTTGCTGCACCCTCGATCTCGGCGCCGGAGAGCTCGCCCGAGAGCGTAGCTAAGCCCTGGTTCAGCTCCTTGAAGATGAGGTGGCCGCAGCCGAGCTCGTGACCGACGCGTGCGAAGACGTCCTCGATGCGCGAGGAGACGTCCTCGATCGCGGTGGTTGCCTCGGCGAGCGTGTTGGCCGGAACGGGCGACATGGCCATCAACCCGCCACCGCGGCGTGCCCGGCCTGATACCAGAGCATGATCTCGCGCGGGATGTGATGCAGCGAAACGACCTTCTCGACACCGCCATGGGCGATGGCTTCCTTGGGCATGCCGAACACCACGCAGCTCTCTTCGTCCTGCGCCCGCGTCGAGGCGCCGAGCTTGCGCATCTCCAGCATTCCGCGCGCGCCGTCGTCGCCCATGCCGGTCATGATGACGCCGAGCGCGTTGGCGCCGGCATGCTGGGCCGCCGAGCGAAACAACACGTCGACTGAGGGGCGATGCCGCGACACCGGCGGGCCGTCCTTGATCGCGATCTGGTAGCGCAGGCCGATGCGCTGGAGCAGCATGTGGCGGGCGCCGGGCGCGATATAGGCGCAGCCCGGCAGCACCGGCTCGCCGTCCTCGGCCTCCTTGACCCTGATCTGGCAGACGCCGTCGAGACGCTTGGCAAAGGCCGCGGTGAAGCCTGCCGGCATGTGCTGGACGATGACGATCGGCGGACAGTGCGGCGGCAGCATCTCGAGGACGTCATTGAGCGCTTCGGTCCCACCGGTCGATGCTCCGATGCAGACGATGCGCTCCGTCGTCGGCCGGACCCTGCCCTGCACCGGCGGCGGGATGATGGCGTCGGCGGTCAGCTTCTTCTCGATAGCCCGGCGTTCCGCACGCGGCCGCACCCGCGCGCGCGCAGCCGACTTCACCGCCTCGCGCAGCCGCGTCGAGCATTCGAGCAGCGCAAGGCGCGTGTCGATCTTCGGTTTCGGCACGATATCGACCGCGCCCGCCTCGAACGCCTCGAACATCACGTTCGAGCCCTCTTCGGTCAGCGAGGAGCAGATGATCACCGGGATCGGGCGTTGCGCCATGATCTTGCGCAGGAACGTCATGCCGTCCATCCGCGGCATTTCCAGGTCGAGGATCATGACATCGGGGATCTCGTCCTGGAGACGCTTCGCAGCCACGAACGGATCGGAGGCCGTTGCCATCACCTCGATATCAGGATCGTCGTTGAGGATCGTCTGCAGGATTTGGCGCACCGACGCCGAATCGTCCACGATCAGCACGCGAACCTTCTCCCTCGGCATCTTGGTTGCGCTCCGGCTAGACCTGGAAAATGGTTGGCTGAACCTGCTTCAGCCCGGGCACGGCACTGTGAATCATCGATTCCGAATGTCCAACCAGCAAATAGCCGCCCGGACGCAAATGGCTGCACAATTGCTCGACCACCTTGCGCTGGGTCTCGCGCTCGAAATAGATCAGGACGTTGCGGCAGAAGATGATGTCGACGTCACGATCGACCGGATAGGACTTGTCCATGAGGTTCATCCTCATGAAATGTGTCGCGCGCCGCAGCTCGGGTACGACCCGCACCTCACCGCGCGACTTGTCCCGCGACGTCGAGAAATATCGTTTCACGAATTGCTCCGGCACCGGGCCGAGCACGTCGCGCGTGTAGATCGCCGTCTTGGCGAGGCGCAGCACCGCGGTCGAGATATCGGTCCCGAGGATCCGGTACTGGAAGCGCGAGCCGTTCCGCGTCATGTCGTCCAGCACCATCGCGGTGGTGTAGGCCTCCATGCCGGTGGAGCTCGCCGAGCTCCAGATCTTCAGGTTCGCGTTCTTGCGTCCATGCGACTTGAGCAGGCCGGGGATCGCGACGTCGCGCATGAAGGTGAAGTGCTGCGGCTCGCGGAAGAAGTCGGTCTTGTTGGTCGTCACCACGTCGATGAGATGGGTGAGCTCGGTATCGAAATGATCCGCCTCGAACAGGTTCTCGACATATTCGTTGAGACCGGTAAAGTTGAGCGCGCGCACGCGCTTGTGCAGCCGCCCCTCCAGCATCAGCCGCTTGCCCTGCGGCAGCTTGATGCCGACCTGGCCCTCGATCAGTTCGGCGATGGTGCGGAAATGGCGGTCCGACAGATGCACGGCCGTGTCCTGTACGGCGGGCATCATGGCCGCCGGCCCCGGTCCGCGACGGCCACCTGCACTGAATGTCGGGCCGTACGGGCCATCTCGAATCCTACGGGTTTAAACAACCGATGAAAGAAGACCGGTCCACCGTCCCAGGGCAGACCGGCCTGCAAAAATCCTAGCGCTGAAAATCGGCGTCCCGATCATCCTCGCCGTCATGCATGTCGAACGCAAAGCCGCCGCCACCGGCAACCTTCACGGCGCGCGCCGGCCTGGCCTGCACGACCTTTTTCGCCGGACGCTCGGCAGCCGCCATGGTGGCCGCCTTGGCACGCAACTGGCTCACCGCCCGGTCGATCGGCGCCGGCGCCTGGCTCTTGGCGCCGTGCTCGATGCGGAAATAGGCGATGGTGGATTGAAGCTGTTCGGCCTGCGAAGCGAGCTCCTCCGAGGTCGAGGACACCTGCTCGGACGCGCTGGCGTTCTGCTGACCGACCTTGTCGAGCTGCTGGATCGCCTGGTTGATCTGGGCCGATCCGACGTCCTGCTCGCGGCAGGCCGCGGTGATCTCCTCGACGAGCTCGGCGGTCCTCTTGATGTCAGGGACGAGCTTGGAGAGCATCGCGCCGGCCTCCTGTGCCACCTTGACGGTGTCGGCCGAGAGCGTGCCGATCTCGGCCGCGGCAGCCTGGCTGCGCTCGGCGAGCTTGCGCACTTCGGAGGCGACCACCGCAAAGCCCTTGCCGTGCTCGCCGGCGCGCGCGGCCTCGACCGCGGCGTTGAGCGCGAGCAGATCGGTCTGCCGCGCGATCTCCTGAACGATCGTGATCTTCTCGGCGATGGTCTGCATCGCGTTGACGGCGCGGCCGACCGCGGCACCGCTGGCTTCGGCGTCCTTGGCCGACTGCGCGGCGATCTTCTCGGTCTGGTTGGCGTTGTCGGCATTCTGCTTCACGTTGGACGCCATCTCCTCCATCGAGGAGGAGGCTTCCTCCGCGGACGAGGCCTGCTCGGTCGCGCCCTGCGACAGCTGCTCGGCGCTCGCGGAGAGCTCTTGGCTGCCGGCCGAGACGTTCTGCGCCGCCGTCAGCGCTTCGGACACGATCTGGCGAAGCTTCTCCACCATGCGCTCGAGCGCAAGGCCCAGCGTGTCCTTGTCCGACAGCGGCTTGGCTTCGATCGTGAGGTTGCCCTGCGCGATCTCGTTGGCGACGGCCGCGGTGGCGTTCAGATTGGCGGTCATCGCGTTCAGGGATTTCACGAGATCGCCGATCTCGTCGTTGCTGGAAGCATCGATCTTGTGGCTGAGATCACCGATCGCGACGGCATCCGCCAGCCCGACCGCCTTGGCGAGGGACCGGCTGATATTGATCGAGATCCAGACTGCGCCAATCGCGGCAACGATGAGCGAGACGATGACGAGGACGATCAGAACCAACTGGGCACGGCGGCTGTCTTCGTTGGACTGCACAGCCTGCTCGGCCATCTGCCTCTTCGTATTGGCGACATAGGCTCCCATCGCCTCCGTCGCATCCGCAACCACCTTGCGCCCGTCACCCATCGAGCGCTCGGTTGCCTTGGTCTTATCGGTCTTTGCCAGCCTGATCGTCTCTTCCTGAAAGACGTTCATTCTGGCGTAGGCGCTGGCGAAGTTGTCGAGCAGCTTCTTGCCGCCTTCGCTGGCCATCGCATAGACCTCGTCCCTGATCTTCATGGCCTCATCGCGGAGCTTGGCCGCGTTCACCGCGAATTCCTCGGCCTCGCTTGCCGTTCCAAGAATTGCGTTCTTTTCCGCCCTGACCTGCTGCCAGATGATCTTTTCGACCTCGGCTGCTTTCTCCATCCGCTTGGCGCGAAGCACCATGGAATCTGCTGTCGCGGCCATGTCGGACAGCTTCATGTAGCTCACGGCGCCTGCTACCATGAACAGAAGAATGACGACGCCAAACGCGCTGGCGAGCTTGGCTTTGACGGTGAATCTCATTTTCAGTCTCGTTGGTTCGAATTGGGGTGCTTACGCGTGACCACGCTTCACTCTTGCAAACTCAGGCGGCGCGCGGCGCATCTGTAGCCGTGTCGCGGCCTTCCGGAACTTCGTCATTGGCCATCAGCTTGGCGAGATCGAAGATCACGACGAACTTCTCGCCCTTGCGGCCGATGCCGGCGGCATAGTCCGATTGCCATTTCCCGCCGACCTCTGGCACGGGCTCGATCGCCTGCTCGTCGATGTCCGTGACCTCGAACACGCAGTCGGCGACGAAGCCGACGCCGACCAGACGGTCCTTCATCGGCACATCGAGGATGATGATGCGGGTCGCCTCGGTGGCGGCCACGCTGGGCAGGCCGAGCTTGTTCCTGAGATCGACGATCGGATAGCCGCTGCCGCGCACGTCGATCATGCCGAGCAGAAAGTTCGGCGCGTGCGGAAGCCGCGAGATCGGCCGCATGTCGAGAATTTCCCGGACGTTGCGGATGCTGATGCCGAACGTCTCGCCGGCGAGCCCGAGCGTCAGATATTGCGAGGTTGCGGCCATGATGCAGTCCAGGATTCCCGGTTGGAAATGAGTACGGTCCGGCACAAGGCCGGACCGGTTGATCAGCGTTGGAACTCGGCGTCGCGGTCGTCTTCGCCGTCATTCATGTCGAAGGCGAAGCCGCCGCCACCGGCGACCTTCATCGCACGTGCCGGCTTGCGGGCAGGCACCGGCTTCTTCATGCCGCGGTCGGCGGCCGCCATGTGCGCAGCCTTGGCGCGGAGCTGACCGACGGCGCGGTCGATCGGCTCGGCCGCGGCCTTCTCCTTGCGCGTGGCATGCTCGATCCGGAAGAACGAGATGGTGGACTGCAGCTGCTCGGCTTGCGAGGCGAGCTCTTCCGAGGTCGACGACACCTGCTCGGAGGCGCTGGCGTTCTGCTGGCCGACCTTGTCGAGCTGCTGGATCGCCTGGTTGATCTGGGCCGAGCCGACGTCCTGCTCACGGCAGGCCGCGGTGATTTCCTGCACCAGCTCGGCGGTCTTCTTGATGTCGGGCACCAGCTTGGACAGCATCTGGCCGGCCTCCTGGGCGACCTTCACGCTCTCCGTGGACAGCGTCCCGATGTCGGCCGCGGCGGCCTGGCTGCGCTCGGCAAGCTTGCGGACCTCGGAGGCGACCACCGCAAAGCCCTTGCCGTGCTCGCCTGCGCGAGCGGCTTCCACGGCCGCATTGAGGGCGAGCAGGTCGGTCTGGCGTGCGATCTCCTGCACGATCGTGATCTTCTCGGCGATGGTCTGCATCGCCTCGACGGCACGGCCCACGGCGACACCGCTGGCTTCAGCGTCCTTGGCCGACTGCCCCGCAATCTTCTCGGTCTGGTTGGCGTTGTCGGCATTCTGTTTCACGTTCGAGGCCATCTCCTCCATCGAGGAGGAGGCTTCCTCGGCGGACGAAGCCTGCTCGGTCGCGCCTTGCGAGAGCTGCTCGGCGCTGGCGGACAGCTCCTGGCTTCCGGCGGAGACGTTCTGGGCCGCAGTGATCGCCTCGGCAACGATTTGCCGGAGCTTTTCGACCATTCCGTTCAGCGACCTGACGAGATCTCCGATCTCGTCGTTGCTCGCCGAGGGAATGGTCTGGCTGAGATCGCCCTCCGCGACCGCACCTGCAAGGCCAACCGCTCTTCCGAGCGAGCGGCTGATCGAGATGGAAATCCAGAGCGCAGCCCCGATCGCAACCGCCAGCGAGATGCCGATCAGCGTCATCAGCAGGAATTGGGCCTGGTGCCCCTCTGCCTTGGACTGGACGGCCTGCTCAGCCATCTGCTTCTTCGTGTTGGCGACATAGGCGCCCATGGATTCCATCGCGTCTGCGACGACCTTGCGGCCGTCACCCATCGAGCGCTCCATGGCCTTCGGCTTGTCGGTCTTCGCCAGCCGGATCGTTTCTTCCTGGTAGGTATTCATCTTGGCGTATGTGGCTGCAAAGCTGTCGAGCAGCTTCCTGCCGTTCTCGCTCGCCAGCGCGTAGACCTCATCCCTGGTCTTCATCGCTTCCTCGCGAAGCCTGGCGGCATCGGCGGCAAACTGTTCGGCCTGAGCCTCCGTACCGAGCACCGAGTTCTTCTCGGCGCGCAGCTGAAGCAGGATGTCCTTTTCGATCTGCGTCGCCTTTTCCATGCGGTTTGCGCGCAGAACCATGCTGTCGGCGGTCGCCATCATGTCGCCGAGCTTCATGTAAGCCACGCCGCCCGCAATCCCGGACAGGACGATGATCACGCCGAACGCACTGGCAAGCTTTGCCTTGACGGTAAATCTCATTTCCAGCCCCTACCCCGGTCTCGCCCGAGACCTCATCTCAATTTAGAATGCGTTCCATGTTCGGAACGATGACGAACTCTTCGCGCCACTTCGCGATGAAGCGGATGAACTCCGGCTTCCAGTGCATGCCGACGCGCGGCGTCTGCTGCACGTCGGTCTGGGAGATCTCCGTGACCTCGTAGACCTTGTCGGCGGTGACGCCGACCAGAACCGGCTCGCCATCGAGCTCGAGCTCGATGACCACGATGCGCGTATCGGCCGAATCCTCGAGCTGCGGCATGCCGAAGCGGATGCGCAGGTCGGCGAGCGGAATGACGTTGCCGCGCACGTTGATCACGCTGGGAACGAAGGCGCGCGCGCCTGCCACCTTCGTCACGGGGACGGGATCGATGATCTCGCGCACGAGGCCGGCGTCGAGCGCGAACTTCTCCTCGCCAAGGCCGATCATCACGACCTGCATCGCGTCAGCCTGCCGTTCGCCGGCCAAACTATCGTTCATCACGCCGCCTCGCTGATATGCTGCTTCTCGACCTTCGACTGCGCCAACGCGACGAGCTGCGCGACGTCGAGGATCAATGCCGCCGTGCCATCGCCCAGGATGGTCGCGCCCGAGAACATCGTGACATCCGAATGCAGCTTTGAGAGCGACTTGATCACGGTCTGGTGGTTGCCGATGATCTGGTCGGCGACGAGACCGACGTGAGTCTCGCCGGTCGAGATGATGATCGTCTTCTGATGACGGTCGGGCGTGCCCGATGCCGTCATAATCTCGCGCAGCCGGAGGAAGGGCACCAGATTGCCGCGCACGTTGAGGAAATTGCGACCGCGCGAGCGCTCGTCCTCGGCGGTCAGCTCGATGCATTCCTCGACCGCGGACAGCGGAATGATGTAGCGACCCTCGCCGACGCGGATCAGAAGACCTTCGATGATCGCCAGAGTCAGCGGCAGGCGCAGCGTCACCGTGGTGCCCTGGCCCGGCCGGGTCGACAGGTCGATCGAGCCACGCATGTTCTCGATGGTACGCTTGACCACGTCCATGCCGACGCCGCGGCCTGATAGCGCCGAGATGGTCTGCGCAGTCGAGAAGCCGGGATGGAACAGGAACTGATGGACCTCGTGATCGGTGAGCACGGCGCCAGTCGCGATCAGCCCCTGCTCTTCGGCTTTCGCACGGATGCGCGCGGTGTTGAGGCCACCGCCATTGTCCTTCACGGTGACGAGCACCTGCGCACCGGAATGGACGGCGGCGAGCTCGATACGGCCCTGCTCGGTCTTGCCATTGGCAGCGCGCGTGGCGGTGTCTTCGATGCCGTGGTCGACGGCATTACGGATCAGATGCACCAGCGGATCTGCCAGGCACTCGATCATTGTCTTGTCGAGTTCGGTATCTTCGCCCGAGGTGACGAATTCGACGGGCTTGGACAGATCCCGCGACAGATCATGCACGAGGCGGCGGAAGCGACCGAACAGCGATCCGATCGGCACCATGCGCGCACCCATCGTGGTATCGCGCAAGGAGGAGGCGAGGCGCTCGATCTCCTCGGCGATCATCTTGATCGAGAGATCGGAGCCGGAGGCGGCTAGCTGGGTCAGCCGCGCCTGGGCGATGACGAGCTCGCCAACGCGGTCCATCAGCTCGTCGAGACGCTCGGCCTGGACGCGGACGGTGGCAATGCCGCGATCGTCGCGCTTGGCCTCGAGCTTCGGTTCAGACTTTGATTCGGATTTCGGCTCCGCCTTTGCGACCGCCTGCTGGGCGACGGGCGCCGCAGCAGCCTCGACCGGCGGCGCAGGCATTTCGGCCACCGGGGCCAGCTCCTCGTCGAGCAGCTGGAACAGCGGTGCCGGCGCAGGCGCTTCGACATGCTCCAAAGGCGACAGCGTCAGCTTCATCTCGTCCTGGACGAACATGAAGACGTCGTCGATCGCATCCTTGTCGCAGGCCGCGTGCAGCTTGACGTCCCACTTCAGATAGCAGTCTTCCGGCTCCATCTCGTCGAGGAACGGGACGCCGTCGGTAACGGGCACGACGAAGCAGGGGCCGAGCTTGCAGAGGTCTTCCAGCAGGTCGAGCGGGTTCGAGCCGTTGCGCAGGATATGGGTTTCGAATTCTAGATAAAGGTGCCAGCCGGCCTGCTTGGTCCCGGCGGGAGCCAGCGGCGGGGCTTCGGCAATCTCCATCACCGCTGCAACAGGCTGGTCGGCCGAGACGAAGCGCTTGAGGTCGTCGAGGATGGCCTCGCCGATGATGTCGTCGGTCGACTGGGGATCTTCGATCAACGCGCGGATGTAGTCCTTGGCGGCGAGCGCGACCGAGATCAGCTCCTGGGTCGGCTTGATCTCGCCCTTTCGGACGCGGTCGAAGGCGGTCTCGAATTCGTGGGTGAAGGAGGCGACCTTGTCGAAGCCGAACATGGCGCCCGAGCCTTTGATCGTATGCAGGGCGCGGAAGGCGGAATCGACCAGTTCGCGGTCGTCGGGACGCTGGCCGAGATCGAGCAAGGCCCCTTCAAGAACTTCGAAGAGCTCGCTGGCTTCCTGACGAAAGACCTCGGTCGGGTCCATTGCGCTCATGCGCGCACCAGCTTGCCGACCACGGCGAGCAACTGCTCAGGCTTGAACGGTTTGGTGATCCAGCCGGTGGCGCCGGCGCTCTTGGCTTCCTGCTTCACCGTGTCGTTGGATTCGGTCGTCAGGAACACGATGGGCATGCCGACCGCACTCGGCAGCTTGCGCAGCGCCCGGATCAGCTCCAGCCCGTTCATGACGGGCATGTTGAGGTCGGTGATCACGAGATCGAGCTTGCCGGCCTGCGCCTTGGCGAGCCCTTGCGCACCGTCGCCGGCCTCGATCACGCTGTGACCGGCCGGCTCGAGCACCACCTTGATCATTTGCCGGATGCTGGGGGAATCGTCGACGGTCAGAATCGTGGCCATTAGGTGCCATCTTTCTTTTGCGGGAAATGCTGATCGATCATCGCCTCGCTGGTGAAGCCGGCGCGGCGAAGGGTGTTGCGAAGAGACTGTGAGAATGAGGTCAGCACCACCGGGCGGCCCTGAGCCTGGCCCGTCTTGGCTGTCGACAGCAGAAGCTGGATCGAGGTCACGTCGGCCTTGTCGACGCTCGAACAGTCGATCTCGAGCCGCTCCTGGCGGCCGAACGCCTCGCGAATGAGCTCATAGACATTGCGGATGGCCGCGATGCTGCAATCGGCGGGCAACCGCAACGACCACTTTGGCTCCGAGGGATTGAGCGCCAACGCTGCCCCGCCTTTGCTAAAATTCCACTACTCGTTTGACGCGAATCCGGTGAGCAAACTCCTAACGCGGGCATCCGTACAACTACGGGTCACATTCTCGCGGAATTCGCGCAACTGCATGCAGACGTGTACAACCTCCTGAAATCTTTCATGCGCGGCGCGCATATCCGCGGCGCGGGTGCTCCCGTACAGCGCATTTGCTTCGCGTTAAATTCGCTCGGGCTATGGCTTGGGTTCGTGTCTTTGCCAGCGAAGAGAGCCCCGGCCGCCGATGCTGACCCAAGCGCTTCTGGTTGACGACAGCCGTTCCGTCCTCAACTTCCTGAAACGTCACATCGAGGCCGAAGGCCTGGTCGAGGCCACGACCTTCCTCGATCCCGTGGAAGCGTTGACTTGCGCGCGCGAACGCGGCTTCGATCTCGTGCTGGTCGACTACGAGATGCCGCACATGGACGGCATCAGCTTCATCCGCACCTTCCGTGCCCTGCCCGGCTGTGCCGACATCCCGATCGCGATGATCACGTCGCGGCAGACCGATGACGTCAAGATGGAAGCGCTGCAGGCCGGTGCAACCGACTTCCTGCCCAAGCAGCCGCAAAGCGTCGAGATGACGGTGCGCCTGCGGAATTTGATTCAGCTTGGTGCAGCCGTACGCAAGCTCAACGATCGTGCGGCGCATCTGGCCAGCGAAGTCGCAGCCGCGACGCGAAAGCTCGGCGAACGCGAGGAGGAGATCATCCTGCGGCTCGCACTCGCGGTCGAATATCGTGACAACGACACCGGCGAACACACGCTGCGAGTTGCCCGGTACAGCCGCATCATCGCCGAGCAGCTCGGACTGCCGGCCCGGCTTTGTCGCGACATTTATCTGGCCGCGCCCCTGCATGACGTCGGCAAGGTCGCCATTCCCGACAACATTCTGCTCAAGCCCGGCAGGCTGACCGACGATGAGATGGCGGTGATCCGCACCCATGCAACGATCGGCGAGCGGATCCTGGCGAACTCCGGCTGCGAGCTGATCCAGCTCGGTGCGCAAATTGCCGCAGGCCATCACGAACGCTGGGACGGTGCGGGCTATCCAAACGGTCTGAGGGCAGACGAGATCCCGGTCGCCGCGCGCGTGGTCGCGGTCGCCGACGTCTTCGACGCGCTGACGACGCGACGACCATATAAAGAGCCGATGCCGATCGAGCTGGCTCGCGGCTATTTGGTCGAGAACCAGGGCCGCCAGTTCGATCCGGCCTGCGTCGAGGCTTTCTTGTCGCGCTGGGACGAGGTGGTCGAGATCGCCGGTGAGCGGGCAACGCCATTTCACAAGGCCGAGGCTCCGCTCCCTCCGGCCATGGAGGCACCGGCCGAGGGCCGTTCGCCTGAGGTTGTCCCGGCCAGCTGATTTCGCCGTCGGGCCAACAGCTTGGCATCTTCCTTCGTCGGCGATGGCCGGCTTGAACCACTTCCTGCTAGAGTGCACCAATAATCAAAGAGTGATTCTGGTCACACTTGCCTGGGCGCCCCGATGCTAAAAATCGCGCCGGGACGGGGACCAGCAAAGTATCGGTCGAATTGAATGAGAATAGTCATGAGAAGCCTGATCGGCGCTGTTGTCGGCGCGTTCTGTACTGCGGCCCCTGCCTTGGCAGAGACGCCGGCCGCGATCGTCGAGGATGTGCAAGGCAAGGTCGATGGCGTCGAGTTCATGGACTATGTCGCCGCGGGCAAGATCATCAAGCTCGGGCCCAAGGCCAGCATTACGCTCAGCTATCTCAAATCCTGCCTGCGCGAGACCATCAGCGAGGGCGTCGTGCTGATCGGCGCCGAGCAGAGCACCGTGCAGCTCGGCGACGTGCAGCGCGCCAAGGTGCCCTGTGACACCAAGGCGGCGCAGCTCTCCGAACGCGAGGCGAACCAGAGTGCGGCGACCACGTTCCGGACCATGCGGTCCGATGCCAAGAGCGCTCCGTCCAAGCTGCCGACGATTTACGGCGTCGCGCCCCTGATCCAGGCCAAGAGCGGCAGCACGCTGGTGATCGAGCGCACCGACGGCAAGGAACCCACGATCAGCGTGCCGCTCAAGAACGACATCATGATCCGCGGCAAATTCTATGACTTTGCCAAGGCCGGGAAGTCGCTGACCCCAGGCGGCAGCTATCTCGCAAGCCTCGGGGCCAAGCGTTACACCTTCCAGGTCGATGCCAGCGCGACCGCCTCGCCAACCCCGATCATCGGCCGCCTGCTGCGGCTCGAATAAGCAGACCTAGCGACCGGGCGATGCGGCGGATCGGGGGACGGGACATCGTTGCGGCGACCCTGATTGCGCTCGTGACGGGCGCGATCTTCACGTCGCCGCCGCTTCAGACCCTGCAAGGCCTTTCGCTCGACATCCTCATGGCGATGCGCGGGAGGCTTCTCGGCGACAGCCGCGACATCGCGACATCGCCGGTCGTCGTCGTGGCGATCGACAGTGAAACCTACGACACGCCACCGTTCAAGGGATCGCCGACGCAGACCTGGACGCGCGAGATCGGCCGGGTGCTCGGCAGCGTCACCGAAGGCGGCGCCAAGGTGATCGGCTTCGACGTCATCTTTCCGAGCTCGATCGAGCAATCGGAGATTCCTTTTGGCGACACCGCCGTTGGCGGCCGCATGAAGGGATTCGATCGGGATTACCTGATCGCGCTCCGGCAAATCTCCGACAGCGGCAAATTGGTGCTCGGCGAAATCCTGAGCAATGACCATCCGGAAGTGCCCTATCGCGCCCAGCAAGTCGCCGTGCGCAACACCGTGCGGGCGCTCAATGTCCACACCGACCACGACGACGTCATCCGACGGATGCCGCTGAGCTTTGCCATCGAGGGCCGGCCGGTCCCCGCGATGGCGGTCGAGCTCACTGCGCGCGCGACGGGCGCAAAGCCCGAGATTGCGCCCTCTGGCGCGACCGAATTGTCCGGCTATGCGATCCCAAGTGCCGTGCCGAATACAATGACGCTCAACTTCCGAGGGCTGGGACGCGACATCCCGACCTTCTCCTTCGTCGATCTGCGCGCCTGCGTCGAAAAGGGTGACCGCGACTTTTTTCGCCGCGCTTTCGGCGGCAAGGTCGTGCTGCTCGGTACGGTCCTGAATTTCGAGGACCGCAAGCTCACTTCGATGCGCCTCTCCGGCGGGTATGACGGCACGCCGGCGGCACGATGTGCCCTGCCCGCGCCGGCAAGCACTGTGCAAAGGTCTCGCAGCGACGTCGCCGGTGTGTTCGTGCACGCCACCGCGGTCCGAAATCTGATCGAGCGCGATGCCGTGACCGAGCTCGGCTTCCCAATGCGGACCATTCTCACGATCGCGTTCGCGGCGATCATCGCCTGTGCGGCCTGCCTGCTCGCACCGAGTGGCGCGCTGCTCACGTGGTCCGCTCTCACCGTCGTTTATGCAGCCATAGCCGTCAGCGCGTTCGTCCATGCCTTGGCGCTGCCGCTGACGGAGCCGGCACTCGCCAGCCTTGCCGCGCTCGCGATCATGATCGGCTACCGATTCATGCTGGCCGATCGCGACGAACGCTTCCTGCGCAAGAGCTTTGCCTTCTACCTCGCGCCCGAGGTCATCGAGACCATGGTCACCTCCGGCAAGATGCCGGCGCTCGGCGGCGAGATGCGCAACGTCACCATGTTCTTCTCCGACCTCAGCGGTTTCTCGTCCATTGCCGAGACCATGACGCCGGGAGAACTGGTGACGCTGATGAACGAATATCTGTCCGCCATGACGGATATCATCGAAGGCCATGGCGGTTACGTCGACAAATATATCGGCGATTCCATCGTCGCGATGTTCGGCGCGCCGGCCGACGATCCCGCACATGCCGCCAACGCCGTTCGCGCTGCGCTGAAGTGCCATGAGAAGCTCGCGGAGCTCAATGCGGGCAATCCCGTCTTCGCCGGTCACGGCCTGTCGCATCGCATCGGGCTCAACAGCGGCGAAGCCGTGGTCGGCAATATCGGTTCGCGCCGCCGCTTCAACTACACCGTGATGAGCGACACCGTGAACGTCGCCTCGCGGCTCGAGGGCGCCAACAAATATTACGGTACCGCGATCATGGCCTCGGAGACGACCATGACGCAGAGCGGCGACGCCTTTGCCTGGCGTGAGCTGGATGCGATCAGGGTGCTGGGGCGCGGCGAAGCCATCAGGGTGTTCGAGCCGCTGGCGGAGAAAGGCGCGGAAGGCGCCGAGCAGGCGAAGGTCGCCGCAGCTTATGCTGAAGGACTGGCGCGCTGGCGCGCGCGGCATTTCGCGAAGGCGGCTGATGCCTTCGGGCAGATGGCGGAGACTGATCCGGCGTCAGCGCTGTTTGCGAAGCGCGCGACGGCATTCACCGCGAATCCACCGCCGCCAGATTGGACCCCGGTCAATACGCTGGAAGGGAAGTAGCGACGTCAGCGCCAGACGCTCCGCGCCTAAAACGGCAGTCCCACGTAATTCTCCGCGAGCAGGCGCTGCGCCGTCTCGGACGAGAGCAGATAGTCCAATTCCGTCTGCTGAAGCCGGTCCTCGTATTCGAGCCGGTCGGGGAAGCGGTGCAAGAGCATCGTCATCCACCAGGAGAAGCGCTGCGCCTTCCAGATCCGCGCGAGCGCCTTGGCGGAATAGCCGGCAAGCCCGGAATCATCGCCGCGCTGATAATGCGCGAGCAGGGCGTGATAGAGATAGTAGATGTCGGACGCCGCGCTATTCAGCCCGCGCGCGCCCGTCGGCGGCACGATGTGAGCGGCATCGCCGGCGAGGAACAGGCGGCCATAGCTCATCGGCTCGGCGACGAAGCTGCGCAAGGGCGCGATGCTCTTCTCGGTCGACGGCCCCGTGATCAGCTTGCCGGCGACCTCCTCCGGCAAGCGGCGCTTCAGCTCGGCCCAGAACGCATCGTCGCTCCAATCCTCGACCTTATCGGTCAGCGGCACCTGGACGTAGTAGCGGCTCAGCACCTGCGAGCGGAGCGAACAGAGCGCAAAGCCGCGTTCGTGCTTCACATAGATCAGCTCGGGCGACACCGGCTTTGTGCGCGACAGCACCCCCAGCCAGCCGAACGGATAGACCTTCTCATATTCGCGCAGCACATCCATCGGGATCGACTTGCGGCTGACGCCGTGGAAGCCGTCGGCTCCGACGATATAGTCGCAATCGACGCGGACGGTCTCACCGTTCGCTCGATAGGTCACGTAGGGGCGGTCCGATGTCAGATCATGCGGCGTCACGTCCTGCGCATTGTGCACGACCTTGCCGCCGAGGCGGTCCCGCGCCTCATAGAGATCGCGCGTCAGCTCGGTCTGGCCGTAGACCAGCACCGAACTGCCGCCGGAATGCTTGTGCAGATCGATCTTGGACAGCACGCCGTCATGGGCGATCTCGAAACCGGTGTGGATCTCGCCCTCGCGATCCATCCGCTCGCCGCACTGTGCCTCGCGCATCAGCTCGGCGAAGCCATGCTCGAGCACGCCGGCGCGGATGCGAGCGAGCACATGGTCGCGGCTGTATTTCTCGAGCACGACCGCGTCGATGCCCTTGAGGTGCAGCAGCTGGGATAACAACAGCCCGGACGGCCCGCCGCCGATGATACAGACCTGAACCTTCATTTTCGCGTCCTCCCGTCGGCACTTTTTTGCAGATTTGGCGGCGCAGACCGATGGAGGGTTTCGCCATTGTCTTGTACTATTCGAACATGAGAAGCGCGCTCCCTGCCCCGGCGATCCGGGTCTACAATTTGTTCGGCGAGTCCGGCGATCTGCCTGATGTCGTGCATTGCGAGACCATTGCGTCCCGCTCAGTGCTGCACGACTGGACCCTCGCCGTGCACCGTCATGCCCGGCTGCACCAGGTGCTGCTGATCGAGCGCGGCGGCGGCGAGGCGACGCTCGACGGGCGCGTGGTGCCGTTGAAACCGATGCAGATCGTCAACGTGCCGGTCGGTCACGTCCACGGCTTCCGCTTCGTGCCGGATACGCAAGGGTGGGTGCTGACCATCGCCGCGGAGATTCTGGATGAGGCGCTGCTTGCCGTTGAGGGTCTGCGCGGTGCACTGGCCCGCTCAGCCGTGGTGCGCGGAACGCCGCAGATCCGCGCCACCATGAAGCAGATCTTCGCCGAACACGCCGCGCGCGATTTCGGCCGCGCGCATGTGCTGCGGGCGTTGTCGTCGGCCATGATCGGGCTGGTGGCCCGCGCGCTCATGAGCGAGAGCGGCGGCAACGGCACGGTCGAATCCAGCCTGTTCCGCCGTTTCGAGGCGCTGCTAGAGCAGCATCACCTGGAACGCTGGAGCGTCGCGGACTATGCCGAGGCGCTGGCGGTGACGCCGACACATCTCAACCGGATCACGCGGGCGGCGACCGGCGATACCGCCTCGCACCTCATCCTCAACCGGCTGATCCGCGAGGCGCGGCGCAACCTCGTCTACACCAATTTGCCGATCTCGACGATTGCCTACACGCTCGGCTTCGAGGATCCCGCCTATTTCAGCCGGGTCTATGCCGCAGCCACGGGAGTGTCGCCGCGCGCCTTCCGCGCGCAGCTGCATGGTGATGAAATTTGACACGTCGGACGAAAGACCGAGCGCGCCCATGGATGAAGGCGACATTGCCGCAATGGCCGCCTTTGCTGCCGGTGCAGCCACTTACCTTCGTATATCGGGCCCTATCCTTTGCATAGAAGCCCCTTACCTCAGTACAATTGAGCAGGGCCTGCTCGCGCCTTAGCGTGGCTGCATTCGGCGCCCTGGCGCTGGTGGCATGGAACCTCCCTTACCTTGGCGCAAGACGGCCACCCCTGTCCGGTCGTCTGCGCCGCTTTTTCAGCAAGCCATCGGCGCCTTCAGTATTTTCCGGCCGACATACCGTACCCTGACAGCTGATCGGCCAGCTTTCGTGTGGACTGGAGATTTGAGCACAATGTCTTCGATTGAGAAGATCGCACTCTTTATCGATGGCTCCAATCTCCATGCCACCTCCAAGGCGCTCGGCTTCGACATCGATTACAGGCGTCTGCTCGGCGAATTCCAAAGCCGGGGTGTGCTGTTGCGGGCCTTCTACTACACGACCCTCATTGAGAATCAGGAGTATTCGTCGATCCGCCCGTTGATCGATTGGCTCGACTATAACGGATACACCGTCGTCACCAAGCTCACCAAGGAGTTCGTCGACGCCACCACGGGCCGCCGCAAGGTGAAGGGCAGCATGGACGTCGATCTCGCCGTAAGTGCGATGGAGCTCGCCAAGCACGTCGATCAGATCGTGCTGTTCTCGGGCGACGGGGATTTTCGTTCGCTGGTGGAAGCCCTGCAACGCCGCGGCGTCCGCGTGACGGTCGTCTCCACACTCTCCACTCAGCCACCCATGGTCGCCGACGACCTGCGCCGGCAGGCCGATGTATTCATTGACCTGGCAGAACTGAGACAAAAAGTGGGGCGCGATCCGGTCGACCGGCCGGGATCGCGCGAAATGCGTCAGTCGCCGCAATTCCCCGCGCGCGGAGCGATCAATCGCGGCGATCCGGTGGAGTGATCCTGCCGGACGGCGGCCCAATCCTCACACGTCGAAGAACACCGTCTCCTCCGGCCCCTGCAGATTGATCGTGAAGGAATACACGACCTTGCCGCCGCGCTCGCTGCGCTTGGCGACCAGCGTCGAGCGCCGGGACGGCTGTTCGATCAGGTTGAGCACGGGGTCGGCGGCGTTGGCGGTCTCTTCATCCGAGAAATAGAGCCGCGTGTTGAGGCCGATATTGATGCCGCGCGCGACGATCCAGACATTGATGTGCGGCGCACATGTCCGGCCCGCCTCGTCGACGATCGCGCCCGGCTTGATGGTCTCGAAGGTCACGAGGCCGCTCTCGAAGTCGGAGCCGGCGCGGCCCCAGCCGCGAAACTCCTGCTCCAGCGCGCCGGCCGAGCGATCGGCCGGATGGTTGTAGCGGCCGTTCGCATTGGCCTGCCAGATCTCCAGCAGCACGTCGCGCAGCGGCGTACCGGTGCCGTCGAGCACCTTACCTTCCAGCGTGATGCGCTCGCCCTCTGTATTCGGCGTTGTCAGGACATTCGAGAAGTTCTTCTCGAAGATGTCGAAGCCGGCCATCGCCGGGATCAAGCCGATATGGACGTAGGGCCCGGCCGTCTGCGAGGCGGTTTCCTTGAGATAGTTGAGCGGCTGCGGCATGGCTCAGTTCCCCGCGGTGCGGTTTTCAAAATAGGTGGAGCGCTGGCCGCGCAGGACGATGTCGAAGCGGTAGGCCAGCGAGTCGAACGGCGCCGAGGCGTTGAGGTCGAGCGGCGCCACGAGGCGGTCGAGCGCATCCTGGTCCGGAATCGTCGTCAGGATCGGACAGACCGGGATCAGCGGATCGCCCTCGAAATACATCTGCGTGATCAGCCGCTGCGCAAAGCCCGAACCGAATACCGAGAAATGGATGTGGGCGGGACGCCAGCTATTGACGTAGTTGCGCCAGGGATAGGGCCCCGGCTTCACGGTGCGGAAATAATAGTAACCGGTGTCGTCGGTGAGCGCGCGGCCGCAGCCGCCGAAATTCGGGTCGACCGGCGCCAGATAGGTGTCCTTCTTGTGCCGGTAGCGGCCGCCGGCGTTGGCCTGCCAGAACTCGACCAGGGTGTTCGGAACGCCGCGGCCGGTCTCGTCCAGCACGCGGCCGTGGACGATGATGCGCTCGCCGACGGGATCGCCGTCCTTGGCGTAGTTACGGATCAGATCATTGTCGAGCGGACCGAGATCGTTGTGGCCGAACACCGGCCCCGTGATCTCCGAGACCGAGCCCTCCAGCGACAGCAGCGACTGCCGCGGCGAGCGAAGCACCGAGGATTTGTAACCGGGCGCATGCGCGGGCGGATGGATCGAACGATCGCGCTGGAAGAAGCCGCCATCACCAAGCGGCGGCGTCAGGGGCTCGGGGCGGTTGAGGCGGGGATCCCGCAAGGCTGGCGCCTGGGCATTCATCGTGTCTCTCTCCCTGGGGCGCCCGGGGTCCGGACGCGCGGCTTATCGGGAGATCATGGGCCGGTCTATTCCGCAGATAAATAGATTGATTATAATATATTGCATGAAGGAAATCGATCATTTGGCCCTCGACGGCCACGCCCTCGAGCTGTTCCTTGCGGTGCTGGAGGAAGGCTCGGTCACGGCGGCCGCCACCCGGCTCGGCCTGACGCAGTCCGCCGTCAGCCACGCCCTGAACAAGCTGCGGCGGATCGCGGGCGATCCCCTGTTCGCCAAGTCCGGCCGCGGCATCGTCGCAACCGCGCATGCGCAAGCGTTGGCCGCAAAGGCGCGCGCACTGATCGACGAGATGCGAAGCTTTGCCGGCGGCGTCAGCTTCGAGCCGCCGCGCGCGCAGCTTTCGTTGACGATCGCGGCCAATGACTTCCAGCGCGATCTGCTGCTGCCCCGGTTCTTCGATCATGTCGCCGGCCAGGTGAAGAGCCTGAATTTGCGCGTGATCCCCTCGCAGTCGCCCTCCCCCGCGATGCTGCGTGAGAACCGCTGCGATCTCCTGATCACGCCGCTGCCGCCGTCCGGCATCGACATCGTGCAGAAGCGCCTGCTGAGGGATCATTACGTCTGTTATTTCGATGCCAAGGCGCGTACTGCGCCGGCCAGCCGCAGCACCTATCTCGCCGCGCGCCACATCACCGTCGTCTATACCGACAATGAGAGGCTCGATTTCGACCGCCGGCTGGCGGCCAACGGTCTTCACCGCGACATCGCGATCTCGGTCCCGAGCTTTTCCGGCGTGCCGTCCTTCCTGCGTGGCTCGCAAATGCTGGCGAGCATGCCGAGCCTGCTCGCATCCGGCGTGATGCGCGGCTTCGCGCAAACGCGGATACCGCTGGCGTCCCGCACGCGGACGCTGGCCGAGCTGCCGATGTTCATGGTCTGGCACCAGCGCTATCAGAAAGATCCGGCTCATCGTTGGGTCAGGAGCCAGCTCGAGACGGTCGCAGCGACGGCCGCCAAGGCTTGATAAGGCCTGATCGCCGATACCGCCTTTCGGAAGACCACCCTTCGCCAAACCCACTGGTTGCGCGCGGGCCGCCGCGCTAAAATCCCCCCATGACAGTGACCGATATTGCGAGCCGGACCTACAATCACAGCTGGCGGCTGGACCCCATCATCCGCAGCCTGCTTGATACCGACTTCTACAAGCTATTGATGTTGCAAATGATTCGGGAAGACTACCCGGATCAGCAGGTGACCTTCTCGGTCATCAACCGCTCGCGCCATGTCCGGCTTGCCGAGATCATCGACGAAGGCGAGCTGCGCGCCCAGCTCGACCATGCCCGCACCATCCGCTTCACCAAGAAGGAGCTGATCTGGCTGGCGGGTAACACCTTCTACGGCAAGACCCACATGTTCTCGGCGGACTTCATCCGCTGGCTGGCCGAATTCCGCCTCCCCGAGTATGAGCTGCGCAAGGTCGAGGGCCAGTACGAATTGCATTTCCACGGACCGTGGACCCACACCACGATGTGGGAGATCCCGGCGCTCGCGATCCTCAACGAGCTGCGCTCGCGCGCGGCGACGAAGGGCCGCGGCCGCTTCGAGCTGGACGTGCTCTATGCCCGCGCCAAGGCCAAGCTGTGGACCAAGGTGGAGCGGCTGCGCAAGCTGGAGAATCTGCGCCTGTCCGACTTCGGCACACGTCGGCGTCACGGCTTCCTCTGGCAGCGCTGGTGCGTGGAGGCGGTGAAGGAAGGCCTGGGTCCGTCCTTCATCGGCACCTCCAACGTGCTGCTCGCGATGGACAACGATCTCGAAGCCATCGGCACCAATGCGCATGAGCTGCCGATGGTCGCCGCGGCACTCGCCAGGGACGACGAGGAGTTGCGCTGGGCGCCCTATCGCATTCTCGACCAGTGGCGCCAGACTTACGGCGGCAATTTGCTGATCGCGCTGCCCGACGCCTTCGGCACCAAGGCCTTCCTGCGCGATGCGCCGGAATGGGTCGCGGACTGGACCGGCTTCCGCCCCGACAGCGCGCCGCCGATCCAGGCCGGCGAGGAGATCGTCGCCTGGTGGGAAAGGAAGGGGCGCAATCCCAAGGACAAGCTGCTCGTCTTTTCGGATGCCATGGATGTCGGCTCGATCGAGGAGACCTATCACCACTTCGCCGGCCGGGTGCGGCTCTCCTTCGGCTGGGGCACCAACCTCACCAACGACTTCGTCGGCTGCCCGCCGGACGGCTCGTTCAATCTCGATCCGATCTCGCTGGTCTGCAAGGTGTCGTCGGTCGATGGCCATCCGGCCGTCAAGCTCTCCGACAATCCGGAGAAGGCGACCGGCATGCCCTCGGAGATCGAGCGTTATTTGCGCGTGTTCGGCGACGCCGGCCGCGTCCGCAAGCCGGTGCTGGTCTAACGGCACCGACGAAACTCTCTCGATCGGGTAAACCGCGCACGACGAATGCGAGGCATTCGTTCGTCGATGCGGCGCCTTGTCCTATTTACCGGCATTTGAAGCGATCTGCGCATATCGGCTTCACAGCGGTTTCACCCTGCGATGCAGTCTCCCGCGCCTTTCAGGCCGAGTTAAGCAACCATATCCTCTACTTGGCGTTGCAGGCGCAGCGCTCCGCTGGGGGTCATTGCGCGATTTGGGGAACGCAGGGTGTTTCGCAGAACAGCGACGTCGACGAAGGGACACAGCTTCCTTCATGTCATCAAGCTCGTATCGCCTTTCGTGATGGTCGTCGTGCTCCAGGCGGCGATCGCGGGATTCAGTCTCGAGGTGATGTCGTCGGTCCGCGCCTATATCGCGGGCGAAGCGATGTGGTCGCGCTCGCAGAAGAACGCCGTCTATTTCCTCAATCTCTATTTGCATTCGGGCGATGCCAGCCAGTTCACGCAATACCAGGCCTCGCTTGCCGTTCCCATCGGTGACGAGTTCGCGCGCTGGGCACTCGAGCGTGATCCGGTCGACGTCGAGGCCGCCCGCATCGGCTTCCTGCAAGGCGGCAACCATCCCGACGACGTGCCGGGACTGATCTGGCTGTTCCGCTACTTCAACCGCGTCAGCTTCCTTCAGGACGCGATCCGCGAGTGGGCTGCCACCGATCCGATGCTGCTGGAGCTGAGCGTGTTCGGCGAGGTCATCCGGTCCGAGCTCGCGAAGGGACCCATTCAGGACGAGGACCGCCTGCAAGTCCTGTCATCGCGGCTCTCCGAGCTCAACGCCCAATTCACGGTCCATGCCAAACGGTTCTCCACGGTGCTCGGCGAAGGCTCCCGCGCCATCAAGCTGACGCTGACCGGCATCAACATCGCCACCGCCGCGGCGCTGATCCTGCTCCTGATCTGGCACACCAGGCGCTTGGTGCTGCAGCGACAGTCCTTCGAAGACGCTCTGCATGCCGAGAAGGAACGCCTGGCGTGGCAGGCATCGCACGACTGGCTGACGGGCCTCGCCAACCGGCGCGCCTTCGAGGCACGCCTGCAAAGCGAGCTGGACAACGTTGCGGCCGGTCCGCTCGGACTGATCCTGCTCGACCTCGACCAGTTCAAGAGCGTCAACGACGGCTGCGGTCATCTCGCCGGCGACCGCCTGCTCTGCCAGATCTCGAACCTGCTGCAACGGGATCGGCGGCCGCATGACCTGGTGGCCCGGCTCGGCGGCGACGAATTCGGCCTGATCCTGCCGCAGTGCTCGCCTGCGAACGCGGTCGACATCGCCGAACGGCTGCGGCGATCGCTCGAGCTGTTCAACTTCGCCTGGGACGATCGCTGCTTTGCGGTGACCGCCAGCGTCGGCGTCGCCTGCATCGCGGATCGCAACATCACGCTCGAGGATGCAATGCGGCGCGCCGATGCGGCCTGCTACCGCGCCAAAGAAAAGGGACGCAACCGCGTTCAGGTCGATGGCGGGCGACCGGACGTCGTCGTGGTCGCGCCTTGGCACCGCGAAGCCGCCGCCGCGCAAGGCTGATTGCCGCCCGCGCATCATTTCAATTCGACGGTCGGCCGACATTGCGATCGGGTTGAGTTCGCCTCAGACCGATCCGATGACGTCTCGGTCCACTCTGGCGCGCCGGACAGTGCAGTGATACGGCGCAGTTGTGACGCCGCGGCCACATGGCTTTGAAAAAGCGCCGCTCTTCGCATTCGGACACATCACGTTGCGCGCCGGGCCACGATGGCCGGCGTCTCCTTCTCTAAGCATGGCCCTGCCCGATATTTGCGGCGCGATTCCACGGGTTGCGCCGCAGAAGGAGTTTGGAAGTGCCTCGGAATCGTCTACCAGCCCCCCGCAATAAGGTCCGTTCGAACCTGCCCCGGCGGCGCACGCTATTTCTGGGCACCGCGATCGGTGCCCTCGCCGCAAGCGGTCCGCTACCGTGGTTCATCACGCCGGCGCAAGCGGTGTGTGTGGTGACCGGAGCCGGCACGCTGACGACGCTTCAGTCGGGTGATTCAATCACCTGCGTCGGGAATAACACCCAGATCAAGACATTCCCCGTAGTCAACGGCGTCACCATCAACATCGGCGACGGCACCACCGCGACCACGGTGAACGACCCCACTTTTGCGAGCATTGTGCTTCAAACAGCATCCAACAGCTCGATCAGGGTCTTCAACAACGCCTCGGTCGGGTCAGCCAACAGCGACGGCATCATCGTATCAGGCGGAGCCAACAATGCAATCACCGTGGATGCGGGTGCCGCAGTTGGGTCACCGGTCCTCGGCTCGACGGCGCTCAGTCTGTCCGGTTCGAGCAACAACACCATCGTGATCGGAGGGACGGTTGGAAGCGGGACTGCCGGAAGCGCCGGCATCGGCATATTCGCCGGCTCGGCGAGCAATCAGGTGACCATCCTGTCGAGCGGCCTCGTCCAGGGCAACGGCCCGGCGGCCTTCGAGCTCAACGGCGCGGCAGACGGCAACACCATCAACAACGCCGGCACGATATCGAATGCCTCGGGCACCGCGATCATCGGCTCGAACAGTCAGGACATCATCATCAACGCCGGCACGATCGTCCACAACATCGTCAGCACGGCCGTCGACCTCAAGGGCGGCAACGACGTCTTCGAGCTCCGCGCGGGATCGAACATCACGGGCTGGGTCGTGGGTGGTAGCGGAATGGACACGTTGCGCCTGGGCGGAACCGCCAACGCGGCGTTCGACCTCGGCACATTCGGTGCGGCCGGCCAGTTCAAGGACTTCGAGATGATGCAGAAAACCGGCAGCTCCACCTGGACGCTGACGGGTTCGACGACGGACGCAGCGACCATGAATGTCCAGGCCGGCAGCCTCGTCGTCGATGGCGGGATGCCCAACGTTGCGATGACGATCAGCGGCGGCACCCTCGCCGGAAACGGCGCCATCGGCGATCTCACCGTGCTCTCGGGCGGCACGGTCGCACCCGGCAATCTCGGTTCTCTCACGAGCTACGGCAATACCACGTTCAACGCGGGCTCGACCTACGCGATCTCCGTCAACGGGGCCGGACAATCCGACAAGATTGCTGCCTCGACCGCGACGCTGAACGGCGGCACCGTCGCTGTCACCACGCTTGCGGGCGCCTACGGCCCCTCGACGAAATATACCATCCTCAGCGCGCCGAACGGCCTGACCGGGACGTTTTCCGGTGTGACGATTAGCGGATACAATCCGCAGTTCTTCTCCTCTGCCCTTGGCTATGACGGATTCTCTGTCTTCCTGACACTCAACTACAACGCGACAGCCTTCTCTACCGTCGCCCAGACGCAGAACCAGAAGGCCGTGGCCGGCGCGCTGAGCTCGTTCGGCGCCAATTTGCCTTTCCTGTCCTCGTTCGCGGGCCAGAGCGATGCACAGCTCCGTTACAATCTGGATCAGCTCTCGGGCGAGGCTGCGACCGGCGCGCAACAGGGCGCCTTCCAGTTCACGGGCCAATTCCTCGGCCTCATGCTCGATCCGTTCGTGAGCGGACGCGGCGGCCCGGCTACGGGCGCAGGCGATACGGCATTCGGCTTCAGCCCCGAACGTGCCGCGCTGCCTGCGGATATCGCCCTCGCCTACAACAAGGTTTTGGGTGCGCCGTCTGCGAAAGCAGTGCCCTTTGCGGAGCGCTGGACGGCCTGGGGCACGGCATTCGGCGGCACCAACCGGACCAGCGGCGACCCGGTCGTGATCGGCAGCCATGATTTGGGCGCGCGCGCGGGCGGCTTTGCTGCCGGCGCCGATTATCATGTCAGCCGCGATGCACTGGTCGGCTTCGCGCTTTCGGGCGGCGCTACCAAATGGGACCTCGCGCAGGCAATCGGCGGCGGCAGGAGTGATGCCATGCAGGCCGGTGTCTACACCGCCGCGCGTACGGGGCCAGCCTATTTCGCCGCATCCCTCGCCGTGGCCAATCACTGGATGTCGACGGATCGCTTCGCCCCCTTTGGCAACCGGCTGACCGCGAAGTTCGACGCACAAACCGTCGGCGGCCGCATCGAGGGCGGCTACCGCTTCGCAACGCCGCTCGGCGGCATCACGCCATACGCAGCGGCGCAGGCACAGGTCTTCCGCACGCCGACCTACACCGAGACCGACCTCGGCGCCGGCGGCTTCGGCCTGACCTATCGGGGGCGTACGGCCTCCGACACGCGCAGCGAACTCGGCGCGCGCTTCGATCGCGCCACGCTGGTCGCACCGAACGCGGTCCTGACGTTGCGCGGCCGCGCGGCCTGGGCCCATGATTGGGTGAGCGATCCGACGCTCGTCGCCGCATTCCAGGCGCTGCCCGGCGCGAGCTTCATCGTGCAAGGCGCGACGCCGGCAAAGGACGCCGCGCTTGCATCGGCCGGGGCCGAGCTGAAGTTTACGAACGGTGTTGCGTTGTCGACCAAGTTCGACGGCGAGTTCGCGGCCCGCAGCACCACCTATTCCGGCACCGCGAGCCTGCGATACGCCTGGTAGCACCGGCGCCCGATCAAGACTTCCGCGCGCCGACCGGCAGAATGCCGAGGCCGGCGAGATGGGCGTCGACGAACTGTTCGATCTGCTGACGCAGCATCTGCGGCGGCACGGCCACCATGCGCTCCTCGAGACCGAGCGAGATGATTCCGTGCACGGCAGAAAACAAGGTGCGCGACAACAGCGCGATCTTCACGTCATCCGCATCCGGTAGCAGCCGCACCAGGGGTGGGTGCATCAGCGCAAATGCATCCATCACCATCTGCAGGATGTCGTCGGGATAAGGACGGTCGTCCTCCATCCGATGCTCGAACAGCGAGCGCAGCAGATTGGCGTGCTCCGCGAAGAATTCGAGATAGGTCTCGGCAAGCCCGTAGAGCTGGCGAACGGGATCTTCGGCCGGAACCCCGCGAAGCCGGGCCGTGAGCGCCTGAACGGTCTCCCGATTGACGGTCAGGATGACCCCGTCGAAGTCGCCGAACTCGTTGTAGACGCTGCCAACGGAGCAGCCGGCGGCCTCGGCAACGTCCCGAACCTTCAACGATCTCAATCCTTTAGTCGCGATAATCCCCCGCGCGATCTCCAGGATCTGGAGCCGTCGCCGATTTTTTTTCTGATCCCGCAACGATTCTTCTTGAACATTGTTCATTTTCGAGCTACTCATGTGAACATTGTTCAAATTAACCTGGAGACGACCAAAATGCAAACCCTCGCTGTTGATATCGCCGCCACCTTCGTCGACGACGCCACCGCCCTCGTGACCGGCCTTGGCCGCGCCCTGCTGCGGTTCGCCATGACGCCGATCGATCGCATCGCAAATGCCTGCGACATTGCCGGCGTGCTGACAGAACGCCGGGCGACCTTCCGGATGTGGCGGGCGAGCCGCGCGCGTGCCCGTCAGGACGGCCGCCGGATCAGCCTGCTCCGCCGCCTCTCGCCCTTTCGTCACCTCGCCCATCTCACCTGAGGCGCACCCGACCTGCACACGCAGGTCGTCTCGAATGCAAGAACTGGTTGCAAGGAAGGACTTACCATGTCCCGATGTTCGCGGCCGATCTCGCCAGACTTCAGTGACGCGGTTCAGCTTTTCCTCATCGCTCGACGCATACCCGGTAAGGCGCGCCCAGATATTTTGCGAACCTAACGACGCCGCTTGGAGACCAACAGGATCAGAGGGATCGAGGGGACAAGGCAGGCCGGCCATCAGCGCCCGCAATCGTTCGTCCCCTCCCCTTCCGGTCGTGACGCTTCAAAGACAACGTAACGAACCTCATTCTGCCTTTCCAAAACAGGACTAGTCATGATCAGGGAATTGATGTCGTCACGCCGCTTTGCTCCACTGTTCTGGGCGCAATTCTTCTCGGCGCTCAATGACAACGTGCTCAAGAACGCGCTCGTCATCATCCTGCTTTACAGCGCCGCAACCGGCCACGGCGATGCGCTGGTGACGGTGGCAGGCGCGGTCTTCATCTTCCCCTATTTCATCCTGTCCGGGCTCGGCGGCCAACTCGCCGACAAATACGTCAAATCCGTCGTCGCAAGGCGGCTCAAGTTCGCCGAGATCTTCGCTGCTTGCTTTGCCGCCGCCGGCTTCTTCCTGCACTCGGTGCCGCTCCTGTTCGCAGCGCTCGCCCTGTTCGGCACCATCGCCGCGCTGTTCGGACCCGTGAAATACGCCATGCTGCCGGATCAGCTCGAGCTCGGCGAGCTCGCGACCGGCAACGCGCTGGTCGAGGGCGCGACCTTCATGGCCATCCTGCTCGGCACCGTCGCCGGCGGCCAGTTCGTGGCGGGATCCGCGCATATGGGCTGGGTCGCATCGGCCGTGGTCGTGCTGGCCTTGCTGTCATGGGCCTTCGCCTCCCGCATTCCGCAGACGACGCCGTCGGCGCCCGATCTGCCCGTCGACGCCAATCCCTGGACCTCGACGGTGGGCCTTCTCAAGACCCTGCATGCCGACCATCGGCTGTGGGACGGCACGGTGATCGTCTCCTGGTTCTGGCTGGTCGGCGCCATCGTGCTGTCGCTGCTGCCGGCGCTGGTCAAGGATGTCGTCGGCGGCACCGAGGGCGTGGTGACGCTGTGCCTTGCGATCTTCGCGATCGGCATCGCCATCGGCTCACTGTTCGCTGCGAGCCTCAGCCACGTTCGCCCGAATCTCGCGCTGGTGCCGATCGGCGCCATCATCATGGGGTTTGCCGGCCTCGATCTCGCCTGGGCCATCGGCGTGACCGCCAAGGGGCAGGACATCACCGCGGCCGGCTTCGCGACCTCGTTCGCAGGCCTGCGTATGCTCGTCGACTTCGTCGCCTTCGCATTCGGCGGCGGCCTGTTCGTCGTTCCCTCCTTTGCCGCGGTCCAGGCCTGGTCGGCACCATCCGAGCGCGCCCGCATCATCGCCGCCGGCAACGTGCTGCAGGCCGCCTTCATGGTGGTCGGCTCGCTGTTCGTCGCGCTGCTGCAGGCGGCCGGCCTTCACATCGGCTGGATCTTCTTCGGGCTCGGCGTCGCCAGCTTCGGCGCAGTGTGGTTCGTGCTGACGAAATGGGGCAAGGAAGGCGTGCGCGATTTCGGCGGACTGCTGTTCCGCGCACTGTTCCGCACCGAGGTTCGCGGCCTCGAGAACCTGCCGCCTGCCGGCACGCGCATGCTGATCGCGCCCAACCATGTCAGCCTGATCGATGGCCCGCTGCTCCATGCCGTGCTGCCGATCGACGCGAGCTTCGCGGTGGATACCGGCATCGCCAAGGCCTGGTGGGCCAAGCCGTTCCTGCGCGTCGTCAAGCACTACACCATGGATCCGAGCAAGCCGCTGGCTGCGCGCGACCTGATCAAGTTGGTCGCCGCCGGCGAGCCGGTGGTGATCTTCCCGGAAGGACGCATCACCGTCTCGGGCTCGCTGATGAAGGTCTATGACGGCACCGCGATGATCGCGGACAAGGCCGATGCGGTGGTCGTACCCGTTCGCATCGAAGGCGCGCAGCGCTCGCATCTCAGCTACCTCAACTCCAGCCAGATCAAGCGCTCGTGGTTTCCGCGTGTGACGGTCACCATTCTGCCGCCGATCAAGCTGCCGGTCGACCCGGCGCTGAAAGGCAAGGCCCGCCGCAACGCCGCCGGCGCCGCACTCCAGGACGTGATGATCGATGCGATGGTCAAGAACGCCATGCTCGATCACACCCTGTTCGAAGCGCTCGGACACGCCTATCGCGACCGTGACACCGGCAAGGTCATCATCGAGGACGCGCTCGGTACCAAGCTGACCTATCGCAAGCTGATCCTTGGCGCGCAGGTCTTGAGTCGGAAACTCGAGACCGGCACCGCCGTGGGCGAGAATGTCGGCGTGCTGCTGCCGAATTCCGCAGGCGTCGCCGTGGTCTTCATGGCGCTGCAGAACATCGGCCGGGTACCGGCGATGCTCAACTTCTCGGCCGGCCCCGTCAACGTCCTCGCCGCCATGAAGGCCGCAGAGGTCAAGACCGTGCTGACATCGAAGGCCTTCATCGAGAAGGGCAAGCTCGACAAGCTGATGGCTGCGATCTCCGCGGAAGCCCGGGTCGTCTATCTCGAGGACGTCCGCGCCTCGATCGGGACGGCCGACAAGATCAAGGGCCTGCTCGCAGGCACCGCGCCGCGCGTCGCCCGCCAGGCCAGCGACCCCGCCGTCGTGCTGTTCACGTCGGGTTCGGAAGGCACGCCCAAGGGCGTGGTGCTGTCCCACCGCAACATCCTCGCCAACGCGGCGCAGGCGCTGGCGCGGGTCGATGCCAACGCCAATGACAAGGTGTTCAACGTGCTGCCGGTGTTCCATTCGTTCGGGCTGACCGGCGGGATGATGATGCCGCTGCTCGGGGGCATTCCAATCTACATGTACCCCTCGCCGCTGCACTACCGGATCGTGCCCGAGCTGATCTATCAGACCGGCGCCACGATCCTGTTCGGCACCGATACGTTCCTCACCGGCTACGCCCGCTCGGCGCACGCCTACGACTTCCGCACCCTGCGCCTCGTGATCGCCGGCGCCGAGGCGGTCAAGGACCGCACGCGGCAGGTGTTCATGGAGCGCTATGGCATCCGCATCCTCGAAGGCTACGGCGTCACCGAGACGGCGCCGGTGCTGGCGATGAACACGCCGATGGCCAACCGTCCCGGCACCGTCGGCCGCCTCTCGCCGCTGATGGAAAGCCGCCTCGATCCGGTCCCCGGCATCGAGGAAGGTGGGCGCCTCTCGGTGCGCGGGCCGAACGTGATGCTCGGTTACCTCAGGGCCGAAAATCCGGGCGTGCTCGAAAAGCTTCCCGAGGGCTGGCACGACACCGGCGACATCGTCGCGATCGACGCAGCCGGCTTCATCACCATCAAGGGCCGTGCCAAGCGCTTTGCCAAGATTGCCGGCGAAATGGTCTCGCTGTCCGCGGTCGAGAGCATCGCCGCGACGTTGTGGCCGCAGGCCGCATCGGTCGCCGTCTCGATCCCCGACCCGCGCAAGGGCGAGCGCATCGTGCTGCTGACGACGGAGAAGAATGCCGAGCGCAGCGCGATGCAGGGCCAAGCCAAGACGATCGGCGCGTCCGAACTGACCGTTCCCGCGGCGATCTTGGTGGTCGACAAGGTGCCGCTGCTCGGCACCGGCAAGACCGACTACGTCACCGCGACGACGATGGCGCGCGAGCAGGCGTCCGCGCCGGAGCGCGAGGTGGCGTAAGACAGATGCACGAGGCGCCTCATTCAGGCGACGCGCGATGCCCGGGAGTGGTTCTGCTTCACGGCATCGCGCGGACCTCGGCATCTCTGATGAAGCTGGAACGGGCGCTTCGTGCGGCCGGCTTCGCAACGCTCAACATCGACTATCCCAGCCGCAGCAAGCCGATCGCCGCGCTTGCGGACGATATCCACCCGGCGATCACCCCTTTCGCCGAGCGCGACGCACCGCTGCATTTCGTCGCGCATTCGATGGGCGGGCTCGTCGCGCGCGCATATATCGCGAAACACCGGCCGGCCCGGCTTGGCCGCGTCGTGATGCTGGGCACGCCGAACAGCGGCAGCGAGGTCGCCGATCTCCTGCGGGGATCTTTGCCCTATCGCAAATTCTACGGGCCAGCCGGGCTCGAGCTCACCACCACGCCTGCGACCGCGCCGAATGCCCTCCCCGCCATCGACTATCCGGTCGGCGTGATCGCCGGAAGCCGCTTCATCGATCCCGTCGCCGGCCTGCTCGTTCTGCCTAAGCCAAATGACGGCCGGGTCTCGGTGCAAAGCGCGGGGCTGGCCGGCATGGCCGACCATATCGTCGTGAAGACGTCGCATACCGGGCTTCCGCGCCACGCCGCCGCGATCGCGCAGACCATCGCCTTCCTGCGCGAGGGCCGCTTTCAACCGAGGTAACGGGTCACCCTGCAGTCCGCCGCTCCTGCGCGTAGCGCACCAGCGCGGCGAAACGGTAGATGCCGTGCACGAACTTGCCATAGGGCATGGTGACGAACAGCGCGAACACCGCGCCGAGATGCAGCGCCAGCAATGGCCCCATTGCGGCGGTCTCACGCAGGACCAGAAGCGCCATGCCGGTGAGCCCGGTCAGGAACAGCATGGCGATGAAGCCGACATCCATGCCGTAACGGTTCTCGTCGAGCAGTTCCGGCGCCCTGCGCAGCTTCGCGACGAACAGCCCGACTGGCCCGACGACAAGGCCGATGCCGCCGAGCGTGCCAAGCACCACCGGCAGGTCCCACCACGGATACGGCGCCTCGCGGCCGAGCAGATAGTGATACAGCGTGGCGACCGAGGTGGCGGCGAAGCACAGCAGAAAGCCGTAGAAGGTCAGGTGGTGATACAGCTTGCGCCGGTCGGTCGGCTTGTCGTCCTCGTTGTAGCAGCCGACGCCGCCGCCATGGAGATAGCGCAGCTCGCCCGCATCGCGGATCGCCCGGAAGATCGATCCCCCATCGGCGCGACCGCCGATCGGCGGCCCGATGTCGCGCCAGAAGGCCCGCACGCTCATGGTCAGTGCGAGGATCGCATAGAGAAAGACGACGCTGAACAGCGCGGCCATGACGTTATGCGGCATCAGCTTGTAGAAGGCGCCGGGGCCGGTATGCACGCCGAACAGTACGCCGCGGTCGTTCAGGGCCGCGAAGCCGAGGATGAAAACTGCCATGCTGAGCGCGGCGACAATGCTGATGACGAGGCCGTTCCGCGCAAATGTGCCTGAGAGCGCCCGCGGCCAAGCATAGGCTGCATAGGACTCAGCGCGCGCCACCGCCAGCGTCTTGGGAACGTTGACGTTGAACTCGTGCGGCGGCGAGAACTGGCAATCGACATAGCAGGCACCGCAGCCATGGCAGAGATTGGCGAGATAGTTGAGGTCGCCGTCGGAAAAGGCGCGGCGCATTTCCATGGCCGGAAACACCGCGCAGAGGCCCTCGCAATAGCGGCAGGAATTGCAGACCGTCATCAGGCGGTCGGCTTCGTCCAGGATCCTAGTTCCGTGCATGTTTTGCCGCTTCCCGTCCCGCGATCCGCCCGAACACGCTGCCGATGGTCATGCCCATGCCAGCTGCGTAGCCTTTGCCGAGCACGTTGCCGGCCATGATCTCGCCGGCGGCGAACATGTTGCCTGACGGCTTGCCGTCAGCCATCAGCATCCGCGCCTCCTTGGTCACGCGCGTGCCGAGATAGGTGAAGGTGATGCCGGGCCGCACCGGATAGGCGAGATAAGGCGGCGTCTCGATCTTGCGCGCCCAGTGCGTCTTGGGCGGCGTGATGCCTTCGGTGCGGCAGTCATCCAGAATCGTGTGGTCGAAGGTGCCTGATAGCACCGCGGCGTTGAATTCGGCGATCGTCTTTTCCAGCGCTGGCGGGTCGAGCTCCAGTTTACCGGCGAGCTCGGCCACGGTCTGTCCGGCGATCGGCGGAAACAGCGTCGGCATGAAGCTCGTGACCACGGTGGAGTCGAAGATGATGTAGGCGATCTGGTCGGGCTGCGCCGCGACCAACCGGCCCCAGATCGCGTAGCGCTTCGGCCAGATGTCCTCGCCCTCGTCGTAGAAGCGCTGTGCGTGCTTGTTGACGACGATGCCGAACACCACGGAGTCATGACGTGTGATGATGCCGCCGTCGAATTTCGGCGCGCGGGCGTCGATCGCGACCGCATGGCACTGGGTGGGATCGCCGACCTCCTGCACGCCCTTGTCGAGCAGCATCTTCAGGATCGAACCACGATTATAGGGCGTGCCGCGGATCAGGAAATTGTCGGCGGCCTCGCCCCAATATTGCTTGAGCCATTCGATGTTGGCCTCGAACCCGCCGGCCGCCGCGACCAGCGAGGTCGCGCGGATCTCGGTCTCGCCCTTGATCGGCCGTTTCAGGCGCGCGGCGAGGAACATGCCGTCTTCGATCAAGAGGTCGGCGACCTCGGCGTCGTATTCGACCTCGACGCCGAGCCGCTCGGCGGTGAGATAGAGCGCATTCAGCATCGCCCGGCCGCCGCCGAGGAAGAAGGAATTGGTACGGCCGAGGCTCAGCGTGCCGCCGAGCGAGGGCTGCCATCGCACGCCCTGCTCCACGATCCAGTTCAGGATGTCCTTGGATTCGCGGATCATGTGGCGCGCGAGCACCTCATCGGTCTGCCCGCCGGTGACGCGCAGCAGGTCCTCCCAGAATTCGTCCTCAGTGTAGGGACCGGTCAGGATTTCGGTTGCGGCGTCATGGGCGCAACGCATGTTGCGGGTGTGGCGGGTGTTGCCGCCGCGATAGAACTTCGGCGCGCCTTCGAGCACCAGCACCGAGGCACCACCGCGCCGCGCCGCGATCGCCGCGCACAGCGCCGCGTTGCCTCCGCCGATCACCAGCACGTCGTATTTGCTGCTCATGCCGTCCGTCCGATACGACGAAGTGGAGACATTCTATCCACCGGCGGCACCGGTCACCCGCACCGCCATTGCGTACTTTTGTATACAAAGATATACATAAGCTGTGCAAGCGACATCTCTGCATGGGCAGGATGCGCCTTGCGTCGAGGGAACATGGCGAGGCGCCCGGCAAAGACAGGCGGATCAATCGCGCGCGGCGGCGGCGTTGCGCTCGGCGAGGCCGTGTTCCGCTCGCTCTGTGAAGCACTCCAGGCCGGCAACTACCGCGCCGGAGATCGCCTGCGCGAGGAAGAGGTCGCACAGCGGCTCAAGGTCAGCCGCACCCCGGTGCGCGAAGCGCTCGGCCGGCTCGCCGCGCGCGGCTTCGTCGAGCCCGCCGGCGGCCGCGGGCTGATCGTGCGCAATCTCGACATCTCCGAGGTCCTCGAGCTTTACGCCATGCGCGAGATCATGGAAGGCGCCGCGGCGCGCCTTGCCGCCGAGCACGCTTCGGCGCCCGAGGTCGATGCGCTCCGGGATATCGAGCAGGCTTTTGTCGAAGCTCCTGCAGCGGACGCGGCCGAGATGGCAAGACTCAATCGCAGCTTCCACGAGGCCATATGCCGGGCCGCGCGCAACCGCTATCTCGACAACGCTTCGCGGGAATTGCAGGACTGGATCGCCCTGCTCGGCCCGACCACCTTCTCCGTATCGGGCCGCCCCTCGTCCAGCCATGGCGAGCACAAGGCCATCATCAACGCCATCGCCGCGCGCGACGGCGACAAAGCAGAGCAGCTTGCCCGCGCACACATCCGCGAGGCGCTGCGCTGCCGGCTGAAGCTGTTACAGAAGCAGTAGGCCGGCCCGATCACGCCTCGAGCACGCGCGTCAGCAGCCAATATCCACCGAGCAGCCCAATCGCCGCGGACACCGAGTAGACCAGTCTTGTCGCGCGTGCCGGCTCATCCGGCCCGACCATAGTCACACGGTCCAACAGGCCAAGTAAAGGCACCATCAGCGCGACGATCGCGATCTGCCCGATCTCGACGCCGATGTTGAAGGCGGCCAGCGCCGGGACGATCGCATCCGGCGGCAGGCCGATCTCGTGAAGAGCGCCGGCGAAGCCAAAGCCGTGGATCAGACCAAACAGAAGGGCCACGCGCCAGCGCTTGTCGACGTCCCGCGAGAAGAAGTTCTCGGCCGCCACGAACACGATCGAGGCCGCGATCGCCGGCTCCACGATGCGGCTCGGGATGACCAGGACATTCAGCGCCGCGAGCGACAATGTCAGGGAGTGAGCGATGGTGAAAGCGGTCACGATCTTGACGACAGGCAAGAGCCGTCGCGCCCACAAGACGATCGCGACCAGAAATGCGATGTGATCGTAACCGAGAAAGATGTGCTCGATGCCGGTGAGCAAATAGCGTTGCATGATCGAGAACGGCGATGGCGGCGCCGTCGAGAGCGTCACCGTCGTATTGTCGGCATCGAGCAAGGCCTGCGCCTCGGACCTGCCCTGCGCGATCAGCACCAGCTGTCGCGCGGTCTTGTCTTTCGCCGTCAGCACGGTGGAGCGATAGACGATGTCGCCGGCCGCGTCCGCGCAAGCAAAGCTGTTGCGATAGACGATGCCGTCACCATCAGGCAGGATCGCGGCATCGCCCGCCGAACAAGCCGTACCGCCGCCTGTCACGGCCAGGTGCCTGCGGAGATAATCGACAATTGCGGACTTGGCCGCTTCGACCGCGACCGGGTCGACCGCGTCCTGCCCTGCATCATGGATCTGCGTGCCGATCAGGCGATCGACATCGCTGCCCTTCAATCCCAACTCGACGTTCACAATGCGATCGGCGGTGAGGGCCACGCGCGCGGTCACAAGATTGATCTGATGCGCCTCAGCCGGCGGGCAGACCACAAGCAAGATCGCGAACCACAGTAGCAGTGGCCGCCTCATGATCGCGCTCCATTGCCGTCACGCCAGCACATCCGCGACGACCGCTTTCACGACGTCCCTCACATCACCCGGCTTGAGCCGCACCTGCAACCCGCGCTGGCCGCCATTGAGATAGACGAGATCATGCGCGAGCGCGCTCTGCTCGATCACGGCGCGAATGGGCTTGCGCTGCCCGAACGGGCTGATGCCGCCAACCTTGTAGCCGGTGACGCGCTCGGCCTCCGGCGGCTTCATCATCTGCGCCGACTTGCCGCCCGCGGCTGCGGCGAGCTTCTTCATCGAGACCTCCTGGTCGGACGGCACGACCACACAGACCGGCTTGCCGTCCACCAGCGCCATCAGCGTCTTGAGGACACGTGCCGGGTCTTCACCGAGCGCGGCGGCCGCCTGCAGCCCGATGCTCTCGGCGTCAGGATCATAGTCGTAGGCATGGACGGTGAAGGCAACACCGGCGGCGGTGAGCGCGCGAGTGGCGGGGGTGACCTTGGACATGGGCCACGTTTAGCACCGTCATTGCGAGGAGCGAAGCGATGACGATGTAGGGGTACAATTCCCCGCCACGCTCTCCGTTGTCGTCCCCGCGTACGCGGGGACCCATAACCCCAGGGAAGAGTTTGGCTAAGGCTCGCAGTCCGGGACTGCGACCACTCGCACTCGATGGATCACGCGGTATGGGTCCCGGCGTTCGCCGGGGCGGCACTGAGCCGCCAACTAACGCCAGAGCCCTACTCCGCCGCGTCCCGCATTTCCACGCGCTCGGCCCGGGCCGCGCAGAACTTGAACTCCGGGATCTTGCCGAACGGATCGAGCGCCGGATTGGTCAGCAGGTTCGCCGCCGCCTCCGCGTAGCAGAACGGCATGAACACCATGTTCTCCGGCACGTCGCGGTCCGAGCGGACCTTGACCTCGACCGCGCCGCGGCGGGTCTCCAGACGAATGAAATCGCCCGGTGTAAGGTTCTTCTTGCGCATGTCCTTCGGCGACATGAAGGCGACCGCCTCCGGCTCGATCTGGTCGAGCACCTGGGCGCGGCGGGTCATCGAACCCGTGTGCCAGTGCTCCAGCACGCGACCGGTCGACAGCACCATCGGATACTCGGCGTCGGGGATCTCGTCCGGCGGGATGACCTTGGCCGGCACGATCTTGCCGCGGCCGCTGGCGGTCGGGAAGCCCGTGGTGAAGATGATCTCATTGCCGGGCTTGTTAGGATCGTCGACCGGATAGGTCACCGCGCCTTCGCGCACCAGCCGCTCCCAGGTGATGTTCTTCAGCGACGGCATCAGCTCTGCCATCTCGGTGAAGACGTCGCCCGGGCCGGCGTAATTCCAGGGCAGGCCCATGCGCTTGCCGATCTCCTGAATGATCCAGAGATCCTGCCGCGCATCGCCCGGAGGCTTGATCACCTGGCGGGCGAGCTGCACGCGGCGATCCGTATTGGTGAAGGAGCCGTCCTTCTCCGCGAAGGCCGAGGCCGGCAGGATGACGTCGGCATGGAATGCGGTCTCGGTGACGAAGAGATCCTGCACCACGAGATGATCGAGCATGGCGAGCGCATGGCGCGCATGCTGCAGATCCGGATCGGACATCGCGGGGTTCTCACCCTCGATATACATTCCCGTGATCTCGCCGGCGTGGATCGCATTCATGATCTCGACCACGGTCAGGCCGCGGACGGGATCGAGATCCTGCTGCCACAGCTTTTCGAAGCTGCCGCGCAGATCGTCGCGACCAACCGGCTGATAGTCCGGCAGGAACATCGGGATCAGGCCGGCGTCGGAGGCGCCCTGCACGTTGTTCTGGCCGCGCAGCGGATGCAGGCCGGTGCCGGGACGGCCGACCTGGCCGGTGATCAGCGCCAGCGCAATCAGGCAGCGCGCATTGTCGGTGCCGTGGACATGCTGGCTGATGCCCATGCCCCAGAAGATGATCGACGATTTTGCGCGGGCATATGTCCGGGCAACCTCGCGCAAGGTTTGCGCCGGGATGCCGCAGATCGCTTCCATCTTCTCCGGCGCGAATTCCTTGATCTTCTCCTTGAGGTCCTCGAAGCCTTCGGTGTAGCCGGCGATGTACTGGTCGTCGGTCAGCCCTTCGGTGATGATCGTGTGGATCATCGCGTTCAGCATTGCGACGTCGGAGCCGGGCTTGAACTGCAGGTGTTTGGTCGCGTGGCGCGACAGCGTCTGCCGGCGCGGATCCATCACGAACAGCTTTGCGCCGTTCTGCTTGACCGCATTCTTGATGAAGGTCGCGGCGACCGGATGGTTCACGGTCGGGTTGGCGCCGATCACGATGATCACTTCGGCATCCATCGCAGCCGAGAATGGCGCCGATACCGCGCCCGAGCTTAAGCCTTCGAACAGCGCCGCCACCGACGAGGCGTGGCACAGTCGGGTGCAATGGTCGACGTTGTTGGAGCCGAAGCCGGTACGCACCAGCTTCTGGAACAGATAGGCCTCTTCGTTCGAGCCCTTGGCCGAGCCGAAGCCCGCCAGCGCCTTCACACCCTTCTCGTCGCGGATCTTGACGAGGCCCTTGGCGGCGATGTCGAGCGCTTCCTCCCAGCTCGCTTCACGGAAATGGGTGAAGGGATTGGCGGGATCGACCTGGTCGTTGGCATCCTTCTTCGCGTTCGGCAGCCGCACCAGCGGCTTGGTCAGGCGATGCGGGTGATGGATGTAGTCGAAGCCGAAGCGGCCCTTGACGCAGAGACGGTTGCGGTTGGCGGGGCCGTCACGGCCTTCCGCATAGATCACCTTCTCGTCCTTGACCTCGTAGGTCACCTGGCAGCCGACGCCGCAGAACGGACAGAGCGAATCCACCTTCTTGTCGGCATAGGTGACACGGGTCTGCTTCTCGTCGAGCATCACGGCCGGCATCAACGCGCCGGTCGGGCAAGCCTGCACGCATTCGCCGCAGGCGACGCAGGTGGACTCGCCCATGGGATCGTCGAAGTCGAACACGATCTTCGAGCCATGGTTGCGATAGGCCATGCCGATGACGTCGTTGACCTGGACCTCGCGGCAGGCGCGCACGCACAGGCCGCACTGGATGCAGGCATCGAGGTTGACCCGCATCGCCGGATGGCTGGCGTCGGTTGCCCAGCGCTCGGCGGCGGGGAAGCGGCTCTCGGTGACGCCTGTCGTCTCGGCCCAGTGCCAGAATTTCGAATCCGGATCGTGGCTGGTCTCGCGTGCCGGCTGGTCGGCGACGAGCAGCTCCATCACCATCTTCTGCGCCGACACCGCGCGCGCGGACTCCGACTTCACCTTCATGCCGACCGACGGCGTGCGCTTGCAGGACGCAGCCAGCACGCGCTCGCCCTCGATCTCGACCATGCAGGCGCGGCAATTGCCGTCGGGCCGATAATCGGGCGCGGGCGAATAGCACAGATGCGGGATCTCGCGGCCCTGGCGTTTTGCGACTTGCCAGATTGTCTCGCCGGGATTGGCTTCGACCTGCTTGCCGTCGAGCTCAAACGTAATCTTGGTCATTCGGCCGCTTCCTTGAACTCGTCAGGGAAATATTTGATCACGGTGGCCAGCGGATTCGATGCCGCCTGTCCAAGCCCGCAAATCGAGGCATCGCGCATCGCCTGGCTCAATTCTTCCAGAAGAGCGCGGTTCCAGACCGGCTTCTGCATCAGCAGCGCCGCCTTCTGGGTTCCGACGCGGCACGGCGTGCACTGGCCGCAGCTCTCGTCCTCGAAGAATTTCATCAGGTTCAACGCCGCCGCGCGCACGCTGTCCTTTTGCGACAGGATCACGATCGCGGCAGAGCCGATGAAGCAGCCGTATTTTTCCAGCGTGCCGAAATCGAGCGGGATATCGTCCATCGACGCCGGCAGGATACCGCCGGATGCGCCGCCCGGCAGGTACGCATAGAACTGATGGCCATCGGCCATGCCGCCGCAATATTCGTCGATCAGCTCGCGCACGGTGATGCCCGCGGGTGCGAGCTTCATGCCGGGATTCTTGACTCGGCCCGAGACCGAGAAGCTGCGCAGGCCATGACGCTCGTGGCGACCATTGCCCTTCCACCAATCAGCGCCCTTCTCGACGATGTCGCGCACCCACCACAGCGTCTCGATGTTGTTGATCAGCGTCGGCAGGCCGAACAGGCCGACCTGGAACGGATAAGGCGGCTTGTGCCGGGGCAGGCCACGCTTGCCCTCGATGCTTTCCAGCAGCGAGGATTCCTCGCCGCAGATATAGGCGCCGGCGCCGCGGCGCATGTGCAGCGTCGGGCCGCCCGGCGGGAGCTTTGCGATCTCGCGCTCCAGGATCTCGCGCGAGGCCGGATATTCGTCGCGCAGGTAGATGTAGACATCGGAGGCCTGCACCACATGCGCGCCGATCAGCATGCCCTCGATGAAGCGATGCGGGTCGCTTTCGAGATAGACGCGGTCCTTGAAGGTGCCGGGCTCGCCCTCGTCGCCGTTGATCGCCATCAGCCGCGGACCGGGTTCGCCGAGCACGGCGCGCCATTTACGTCCCGTCGGGAAGCCGGCGCCGCCAAGGCCACGCAGCGAAGCATCGTCGAGCGATTTCAAAAGATTGTCGGTCGACAGTTCGCCCGAGCGCAGGCGGCCCAGCAGCTTGTAGCCGCCGCCCGCGACGTAGGCCTCGTAGCCGATATAGTTGGGCAGATGCGCGTGAGTGTCGCCGACCTTCGCCGCCGCCATCACATTGGCGACGGTCGCATGATCGACGAAATTGTGCCCGACCTCGGCTGCCGGCGCAGTATCACAACGACCGACGCAGGGCGCGCGCACCACACGGATGCCAGGGCCGCTTGCGCTTTGCAGATCCTCGAGCAGCTTCTCACCGCCGAGCATCGCACAGGTCAGGGAGTCACAGACGCGGATCGTCAGCGGGGCGATATCCGGCTCGCCCTCCTTCACCACGTCGAAATGCGCGTAGAACGTCGCGGTCTCGAACACTTCGGCGAAGGCGAGCTTCATCTCGTCAGCGAGCGCGGCCAGATGCGCGGCCGAGATCTGATGATATCTGTCCTGGATAAGGTGCAGATATTCGATCAGGAGATCACGCCGCCGCGGCCTGTCGCCGAGCAGCTGCTCGATCTCGTGCGCGGCGGTGGGATCGACCTGCCGCCCCTTGGGCGTGGCCTTGGCGCGCTTGCGTCCCTCACCGGGATGCTCAAACGGGCGGACCTTGTGCACGTCGTCGTGGCTCATCGATTCGTCTCGATCTCGTCTTTTAGAACGACTCCAGTTCTAGCTCCTGGCATGCCAGATGCCAAGCAAATTATCATGCTCACGGAAGCAGTTAAGCGCAGCCCAAGGGCAACCCAGGATCGCTGCCCGGACACGGCCTTGCGTTCGTCCAACGCGCCAATCGATAGAACGAAGCCTGAATTGGTCTGGAGATCAATAAAGGCTTCCTATGCTGCGATAGCGAAATCGTATCGAGCTCCGCTCCGAGGCTGCAGGTGACCTCTCCGTGCCCCAATGCTGACGGGTCAGCTCTTGCCCATGCACTCCTCGATATAGAACCAGCGATCGTCGCCCGCGAGGCCCTTGGCCTTCACGTCCTTGCGGCACTCCCTAAGCTTTGACTTGTTGGCGCTCCACTTGGCCTTCATGTCCTTGAGCTTCTGCGCGGTCAGCTTGATCTTGCCGGGCTTGGCCTCGGTCGCGGCGGGCGGCGTTACAGCCGGTGCCGCGGCGGTCTGTGCGGATGCGGATTGCAGGGCGCCGGCGACGAGCAGCACGGCGGCTGCACAAACGAGCTTACGAACCATCGAATTCCCCCAGGGAAGTTTTGAAACAATCGAAATGAGCGGCGGGAGCGCGCATGGTGCGCTCCCGCCGCGATGAACGTGCGATCAGAAGATCTTGACCGCGCTCTCCAGCGTCTTCCAGACACCCCAAGCCAGCGGCACGCCGACAAAGGCCCAGAACAGCGCCGCATTGGCATCCAGACCGCCCTTGCCGATGCCGAACGAGCCGTGCTGGACCGACGCTTCGCTCTTCGCACTGGCCGCCTGCAGGCGGGCCACCTCCTCGTGGCTCATGTTCCACTTCGGATCGACCGGCTTGATCAGGTAGTTGCAGATCAAACCGGCGATCAGCATGGCACACAGGATGTACATCGTCGTGTTGTAGAGCTGATCACGCGGCACGCCGGCCGCGAGCTGGAACTCGCGGATGTAGTTGACCACGACCGGACCGATGATGCCGGCAGTCGACCATGCCGTCAGCAACCGGCCGTGGATGGCGCCGACGAACTGGGTGCCGAACATGTCGGCAAGATAGGCCGGCACCGTCGCGAAGCCGCCGCCATACATCGACAGGATGATGCCGAATCCGAGCACGAACAGCAGTTTCGAGCCCATCGCCGCGAAGGTGGGCGCCAGCGCGTAGAGCACGATGCCGAGGATGAAGAACGTGTAGTAGGTGTTCTTGCGCCCCATGAGGTCCGACATCGACGCCCAGAAGAACCGGCCGCCGATATTGAACAGCGACAGCAGGCCGGCGAAGCCGGCGGCGATCGCCGCGATCGATGCCTTCTGTTCGACCGAAAGCTGGCTGAACGTCAGCTCCGGATGCCCGATCAACTTGCCGGCGAAGATTTCCTGGAGCATGGGCGAGGCCATGCCGATCACACCGATACCCGCCGAGACGTTCAAGCAGAGCACCCACCAGATCAGCCAGAATTGCGGCGTCTTGTGCGCGTTGTTGAGGTGCACATGGTGCTCGGTGATCATCGACTTCTTCTCGCTTGGCGGCGTCCAGCCATCAGGCTGCCAGCCGGGCGGCGTCACCCGATACGAAAAGGCACCGATCGTCATGAAGATGAAATAGATCACGCCCATCACGACGAAGGTCTGCCAGACGCCGACATCCGTTGCGGTCTTGAAGTAGTTGATCAGCAGATTGGCGAGCGGCGCACCGATCATCGCACCACCGCCAAAACCCATGATGGCCATGCCCGTCGCCATGCCGCGACGATCGGGGAACCATTTGATCAGCGTCGACACCGGCGAGATATAGCCGAGGCCGAGCCCGACGCCGCCGATGACGCCGGCCCCGAGCCACATGATCCAGAGTTGATGGACGTAGACGCCGAAGGCGCCGATCAACAGGCCGCCACCCCAGCAAAGCGCGGCAACGAAACCTGCCTTGCGGGGGCCGGCACGCTCGAGCCAACCGCCCCAAATCGCGGCAGAGACGCCGAGCAGGACGAAGAACAGCGTGTACATCCAGCCGAGGCTTGCGACCTTCCAATCGCAGGTCGTGGTGAACAGCTCCTGCCACAGCGAGATGTCCGGGCAAGCCTTGCTCTGCGTGATGCCGATCGCGCGCGACAGCGGCAGCCAGAACACCGAGAAGCCGTAGGCCATGCCGATGCAGAGATGGATGCACAGCGCGGCCGGCGGCACCAGCCAGCGATTGAACCCGGCCTTCGCGATCGTGCGTTCACGATCGAGGAAGCCGGAAGCACCAACCGGTGCAAGAACGGTATCGGCAGTTGTCATAAGCATTCCCTCCCAAGCGCGGCCTTGCCGGCACATCGGTTTGAGACCGGTCGTGTGCGTGCTTTCAGCCGCGCATGACAGGTCGGACTTCATTCATGCCGAGTGGAATCGTCTGGTGCGCATCCGTCTTGTGCGCCGAGCAAGCAACTGATCGCGGGCGATGTCCCTTCGCCTCGCAAGCAGCGTTGCCTTGACGGCTATCGCGCCCTCATCCCCCTCAACACCCTGTCTTGAGAAGAGCAACGCGCGTGCCAGAAGTCGCATCGTGACGATTCAACGACTTCCCGCAGCGCAGCGCGCCGCTTCGGACAGAATGTCCTGACTCCAAGGACAAAATGTCCAATCAGGTCGCTTCGGGCAGCCACATCGTGAAGGTGCTGCCGGAACCGAGGTGGCTTTCCGCCGTGATCTGTCCGCCCTGGCGCTTGATCAGCGTCTGGCTGATGGAGAGGCCCAGTCCGGTGCCTTGCCGCCGTTTGGTGGTGTAGAAGGGGTCGAATATCTTTTCGATCACGTCTGCGCTCATGCCGATTCCGGTATCAGTGACCTCGATGGCAACGCCTTGATGGCCGTCGCGCTCGGCATCGAAGGAGCGGAGCGTCAGGGTTCCGCCGTCCGGCATGGCGTGGATCGCGTTGACGATGAGATTGACCAGGACCTGCTGCAGCTCGTTCCGGTTCATCAGCACGAGCCGGCTGGCGCGGTCGTCCCTGACCACGGCGATCTCGGTCTTGTTCAGAAGATGCTGCACCAGCGGCAGACAGTCGGAGATGACGCTCGTCGGCGCATGGCGCTCGAGATAGCCGGCATATTCCTCCGGCCTTGCAAACTGCAACAGCTTGGTCACGATCTGGCTGATGCGGTGAATCTGCTCGTCGAGCAGGCGAAACTCGACCTTCGCCTTGTCGGCATCGGCCCCGAACACGCTGCGGATGACGTCGAGATTGCCCTGCATCACCGCGATCGGATTGTTGATCTCGTGCGCAACGCCGGCGGTGATCTCGCCGATCGCAGCCAGCTTCTCGGACATGATGAGCTGCTTGGTGGTTGCCTCGAGCTTGAGATTGGCGTGCTCGAGGTCCCGGGTGCGCTCCAGCACGCGGACGTTCAGTTCCTCATTCCATTCCCGGAGCTGCCGGTCGCGTTCCTGGATCTGGTCGAGCAGGCTGTCGAGATGAACCGCGACGCGGCCGATCTCGTCACCCAGCACCGGCATCTTGGTGCGGGCGGAGAGGTTCCCGCGCTCCACCTCGCCGATCGTCGCCGTGACGCGCTCCAGCGGCATGAAGATGGAGGTCGCCCAGCGCAGGAAGATCGGTACGGTCGCGACGGTGATCGCGATAAACGCTGCGATGATGATCACCAATGTCTGGTATTTGGCTTCGCTGAACGGCTTCTCCAGAAAGCCGACATAGAGCATGCCGACCCGCTTGCCGTAACTGTCGACCAGCGGCTCGTAAGCGGAGATGTACCAGTCATTGACCACGAAAGCGCTGTCGAGCCAGGTGTGCCCCTCGCCCAGCACGGCCGAGCGCACCGCCGCCGACACGCGCGTGCCGAGCGCACGCCGTCCCTCGAACAGACGCACGTTGGTCGATATCCGCACGTCGTCCAGGAACAGCGTCGCGGTGCCCTGGCTGCCCTCCGGCAGGCTCGCCGCGCGGTAGACGAGATCGTTGATCGTGTCGATGAATTCGAGGTTCTGGTTGAGCAGCGTGCCGCCGACCAGCGCAGCGGCACCCCCGTCGGGCAGCATCGCCCGACTCGCCGCGTGCACGACCATGCCGCGCGTCTCCGTGCTGCGGTCGGTCGGCACCGCGTTCGGGGTCGGCACGAGGTCCAATCGCGCGCGCTCGGCCAGGGCCGGCGAAATTGCGGCGAGCTCGTCATTGCCGAAGATGTCGACGCCGGTCGCGGGGACCCGGCCCGACAGCGCCGACACGATGATCGGCCAGTCACTTCTCGGTTGATGCTGCAGCGGCGGCGATGAGGCCAGGACGTCGCCGCGATCGTTGGTCAGGTACAGGAAATCGAGACCGATCTCCTTGCGGGTCTCGTCGAGCAGATCCCGGAGCGAGCCGCGCGCATCCGGCGCCAGCACCTCCTGGAAGCGGGCCGACAGGCCGAGCGCCCGGATCTGGACGCCGGTCTTTTCCAGGATGCGGGCGAGATATTGGTGGGCGATGGTGAGATCGCCGTTCACCTTGGAGATCAGGGCCGCGTCGAATTTCGCGTTCCAGCGATAGATTGCAACGCCGAGCAGGAGCGGCAGGATGACCAGCATCGGCAGCAGAGCGATCGCGAGCAACCGGAAGCGGACGGAGCGTCCCCGCACGAGTTCACCGCTGCGGCGGACACCATCAGACATCCCATAACGCGCATTTGCGGTCGATGGTCTTGCGCGAGATACCGAGACGCCGAGACGCCTCCTCGCGATTGCCATTGACCTCCTTCAGCACGCCGAGAATGTGACGTCGCTCGAGTTCGGCGAGACTGTCGGCAGGCGCCGACTGACCGTCGTTGCGGGAGCCTGCGAAATCGTCGGGGAAGGCGCCGAGGATCAGCGTGCGCTCGATCAAATTGCGCAGCTCGCGCACATTGCCCGGCCAGTCATAGCTTGCGAGCGCCGCCCGCACCGAGGCGTCGATCGACACCGGCGGCATGCCGAGCTGGGTCGACAGCTTGCTCATGAAGATGGCGGCAAGCTCCTGCACGTCATCGCCGCGATCCTTCAGGAGCGGCAGGTGGATCTGCATCACGTTGAGCCGGTAGAACAGATCGGCTCGGAAACGGCCCTTTTCGACCTCTTTCTGAAGCTCGGCATTGGTTGCGAAGATGAAACGCAGGTCGACCGGAACTTCACGCTCGGAGCCGACCGGACGGACGCGGCGGTCTTCGAGCACGCGAAGCAGCTTGCTCTGCATCGGCAGCGGCAGCTCCCCGATCTCGTCGAGGAACAGCGTGCCGCCATGCGCATACAGGAACAGGCCCTCACGCCCCGAATCGGCGCCGGTGAAGGCGCCCTTGATGTGCCCGAACAGCTCGGCCTCGATCATCTCGGGCGGGATCGCCGCGCAATTCACGGGCACGAAGGGCTTGTCGGCGCGATCGGACAGCGAGTGGATCGAGCGCGCCGCCACTTCCTTGCCGGTGCCGGACGCGCCGGTGAGGAGAACCGAGGTCGGCAGGCGCGCGACGCGCGCGATGGTCTCACGCACGCGCAGCGTCGCTGCCGACTGTCCGATCAGATTGTCGCGCAGAAAGGTGCGGTCGGACGAGGCGCGCAGGGCGTAGCGCAGGACATAGTTCTCGCGCTGGAGGCGGACACGGTCGAGGCATCGTGCCACCGCGTTGAGGATCTGGTTGGAGCGGAACGGCTTGAGCACGAAATCGGCCGCGCCGGCGCGCAAGGCCTGGATCGCGGTGTCGAGGTCGGCATAGGCGGTGATCAGGATGGCGTCGGCGAAAAAGCCGACGGCGCGCTGCTCGGCGAGCCAATCGACGCCGTTCTTGCCGGGCATGATGTTGTCGAGAATGACGACGTCATAGCGATTGGAATCGAGCTTGCGCGAAGCCTGGTCGGTATCGGCGGCCTCGTCCACCAGCTTGCAGCGCGGTCCAAGCGTGCGCACCAGGAAATTGCGCATGCCCGGCTCGTCGTCGACGATCAGGATGGAGGCCTGTGCCAACGCCCCGAACTCCGGCCCTGCAACCGTCTTGCCGGGCTTGGCGGCAGGCTCGCGGCCAACCGCAGGGTTTGCGGCCGCGCTTGCCCTCGATGTTGAGAAAGTCATGCCCGAGGTCTTAGGTTTGAGAGTAGGTTTGAGATCATCCACCGCACTGATCGGCCCCTTTCGCATTGCAGCGAAGTTCCGGCCGTGTCCCGCGCAGGCGCAACATAGTCAAACGTCGCCGCCGTGAACATTCGCCTTTCTACGGGGCGTCGCTCTTTTCGACCAGGAACACGATGCGCGCCTCGTTGCGCTCGGTGATCTCGACCTTGTCGCCGGTCTCGCGGATCAAGTTCGGAATGTCAATCACCGACAAGGGGTCGGTGCAGTGGACCTCGAGCTGATCGCCCGGCCGCAATGGCTTGAGCGCCTTGCGCGTCTTCAGGGCGGGCAGCGGGCATTTCAGTCCGGTGAGATCGAGCGTCGTTCTGGTCATGGGCGCAACATGGCGGGACCGATCGATGGCGTCAACGCAAGGCCGCTAGAGCAGATCGGCGTAGGACAAAAAGCCTACGTCCTGCCCTGGCTCAACGCCCGTGATGCTCTCACCGAGTTCGACGAGGCCGTCGGTCTCGACCAGCGAAGACAACAGCCCGGCCCCTTCGCGCGGAAACTTCACCGCCTCGAGCCGGCCGTCCTGCGCCCGCCGCAAGGAGACGCGAACATATTCGCGCCGGCCCGCCTTCTTCTTGTAGGTGAAAGCCGCCCGCACCGGGATCGGCAGAAGCGGCTCCGGCAGGCCGCCGGCGAGCGCCAGCACGGTCGGCCGCACCACATGGACGAAGGTGACGAAGCTCGCGACGGGATTGCCCGGCAATCCAATCAGCGGCGTGCCGTCGATGATGCCCATCGCCACGGGACGGCCGGGCTTGATCGCCATCCGCCACAGCACCAGCGAGCCGATGCTCTCCACCGCCGCCTTAACGTGATCCTCCTCGCCCGTCGAGACGCCGCCGGTGGTGAGGAGCAGGTCATGATGACCGGCCACCTGCTTCAAGCCATTCGCGAGCGAAGCGCGCTCGTCGCGCAGAATGCCGAGATCGCTGACCTCGCAGCCGAGCCGGCGCAGCATCGCCATCAGCATGAAGCGGTTGGAATCGAACAGTTGCGAGGCCGCACGCGGCTCGCCGGGCGAGGCCAGTTCGTCGCCGGTCGAGAACACCGCGACGCGAATGCGCCTGACGACGTCGAGACTGACAAGACCGAACGCGGCGGCAAGCGCGACATGCTGCGGCCGCAAGCGCTGGCCGGCGCGCAGCGCGATGTGCCCCTTTGGAATGTCCTCGCCTGCGGGGCGGACATTGGCGCCGGGCTTCAGCCCCGGCGGCAGCACGATCTTGCCTGATACATCGATGCGGACGTCCTCCTGCATGAAGACGGTTTCGGCCTCCGGCGGCATCGGCGCGCCCGTGAAGATGCGCGCGGTGTGGCCGGGCTTTATCGGCGCCTGGGCAAGGCCGCCGGCCTGGATGCGGCCATCGAGCGGGAACGCCCGCTCCGCGCTTTCAGGGATATCGGTGTTGCGCAAAGCATAGCCGTCGACGGCCGAGTTGGTGAAGGGCGGCAGCGGCAGGGGCGCTGCGACATCGCGCGCCAGCACCCGCCCGTCCGCCTCGACCAGCGCCACGGTCTCGATATCGGCGATCGCATTGACGCGCGTCGTGATCAGGCCAACGGCCTCGTCGACCGACATCATCGGGCCGCCGAAGGCAAAGCAATCGTCCGAGAGTTGCGCCATGGTGCCTCGTCAGCGTATCGCGGCGCTTTTCGCCACCGCTTCCTCGACCGGCATCGCCGCGCGCAGCATCAATGCCGCGGCCGCTGCGATATCGTCGAGATGGACAGTCGGCAGCCCAGTGTCAACCGCGGTGTCGGTCGCGATCCCGGCAATTCCGGGATCGTCGGGAAACATCAGCGGCTTGCCATTCGCCGCGCGATGCACCTCGATCTTGCGATGCGGCTCGCGCTTGAACCCTTCGACCACGACGAGATCGACCGCGGACAGCTTGCTCAAGAGTTCCGGCAGCCGCGGCTCCGCCGCCCCGCGCAGTTCGTGCATCAGGGCCCAGCGGTTTGACGACGCCACCAGCACCTCGGCCGCGCCGGCCTCGCGATGGCGCCAGGAATCCTTGCCGGGCACGTCGACGTCGAACTGGTGATGCGCATGCTTGATGACCGAGACGCGCAGGCCTTGCGCGTTGAAATGCGGGATCAGCCGCGTCAACAGCGTGGTCTTGCCCGCACCGCTCCAGCCCGCAAGGCCGATGACTTTCATTCCAGCTCCGTCTCCGCAAGCTGCCTGGTCCTTGGTGGAACCACCGTCCCCTCCCCGTCATTGCGAGCGCAGCGAAGCAATCCAGAATCTTTCCGCGGAGGTACTCTGGATTGCTTCGCTGCGCTCGCAATGACGAACCGAGGCATTTCGTTCTCTCCACGGCATGCTTATATCGGCTTGACCCGAATGTCATGCTAACCTCGCCGCCATGATGAAGATCGACAAAGCCCCGGTGCCCCTGATCATCCCCAACCCGGACGACCCGCGCCTGACCCAGAGCGTGACCGGGACCGACCAGACCGGCGCCAAGGTCGAGATCAAGGTGCCGATGGAGCGGCCGCTGACGCTCTATTTGAATTCGCAGGAGATCGTCACCATGATGACGATCGGCGATTACCCCGAATATCTGGCGCTCGGCTATTTGCTGAACCAGAACATGCTGAAGTACAATGACGTGGTCACCGAGGTCGAATACGACGACGACCTCCAGGTGGTCGTGGTGCGCACCGACCACCACACCAATTTCGAAGCCAAGCTGAAGAAGCGCACGCAGACCTCGGGCTGCGCGCAGGGCACCGCCTTCGGCGATCTGCTGGAGGCGGTCGAGAGCGTCGCGTTACCGAAGGCCGAGCTGCGCACCTCCTGGCTCTACCAGATGACGCAGACCATCAACACCATGCCCTCGCTCTATCTGGAGGCCGGCGCGATCCACGGCTGCGTGCTGTGCAGGGAGGGCACCCCGCTCTGCTATACCGAGGACGTCGGCCGCCACAACGCCGTCGACAAGATCGCCGGCTGGATGTACCGCCACGGCGTCGACGCCTCCGACAAGATCCTCTACACCACCGGCCGCCTCACCTCGGAGATGGTGATCAAGACGGTGCGCATGGGCATTCCGATCCTGGTGTCGCGCTCCGGCTTCACCGCCTGGGGCGTCGATCTCGCAAGGCAGGTCGGGCTGACCCTGGTCGGACGCACCCGCGGCAAGCGCTTTATCGCGCTCGCGGGCGAGGAGCGCATCGTCTACGACCAGGACCTCGCTTACGTCGAAGAAGAGTCGGCGAAGCACAAGCGCAAAGGTGAAGCTGGTGACGACTGACATTCTGCCGACGCAAGGCGTGCTGCTCGCCGGCGGCCTGGCGCGGCGCATGGGCGGCGGCGACAAGCCGATGCGCACCATCGGCGGCCGCACCATTTTGGAACGCGTGATCGCGCGGTTGACGCCGCAGTGCAGCGGATTGATCCTGAATGCCAACGGCGATCCCGCACGCTTTGCCGCGTTCGGCCTGCAGGTCGTCGCCGACGACGTGCCCGGCTTTCCCGGCCCGCTCGCCGGCATCCTCGCCGCGCTCGACTGGACCGCGGCGAATCAGCCGGACACCGAGTGGGTGCTCAGCGCCGCCGGCGATTGCCCGTTCCTGCCGCGCGATCTGGTCGCGCGCCTGCATGAAGCACGTGCCCGCGAGAACGCGCAGCTCGCGGTCGCGGCATCAGGCGAGCAGTCGCATCCCGTGATCGGCCTGTGGCGCGTGACCTTGCGCGACGAGCTCCGGCACGCGCTGGTCGTCGAGGACCTCCGCAAGATCGACCGCTGGACCGCACGCTATCCGCTCGCGACGGTGACGTGGCCGACCGAGCCGCTCGATCCGTTCTTCAACGCCAACACGGTCGAGGACATCGCCGAAGCGGAGCGGCTGGCGGCACTGGATGACGCGTCCTAGCGAAAGCCCGTTTTGGCCGGATTCGTCTACGCGGGCCGAAAGCCAGCCCGCTCCAGCGCGGCGCGGGTCTCATGCGAGCCGAGCGCGTCGAGAAACGCCTGCACGGCCGGTCGTTGCTTGCGCACCGTGACCAGCGCGAAATCATAATGCTCTTCCGCCAGCGGGATGAAGCCGAGGCCGGCCGCGTGAGCGACCGGCGCGATGGTCATGCCCCAGTCGGCACGGTGCTGCGCAACAGCTGCCGCGACTGCATTGTGCGAGCGCGGCTGGTTCCAGTAGCCTTCCGGCCGCGCACCGGCGAGCAGCCGGTCGATCAGGATGCGCGTGCCCGCGCCCTGGTTGCGGTTGACCATGATGCAAGCGGGATCGGCGAGAGCAGCAGCGACGGCCTCCTTCGCACCAATACCCTCGAAACGCCTGTCGCCCTTGCGGAACACGATGCCCTGCATCCGTCGCCAGCCCGGCACGAGCTCGAGCCCGTCGACGAGATAAGCCGTGTTGTAGGTCTCGCTTTTTTCGTCGAACAGGTGGATCGGCGCGAGATCGCATTCGCCGCGCTTTGTCGCCGCTAGTCCACCGAGGCTGCCGACCGCGATCGAGCGCACGGTCAGGCCAGCATGCGCGAGTTGCGCCGTGACAAGATCGAGGCCGGTGCAGTGGCTGCCAACGATGACGAGATCGGGCACGCGCACATGCGGCGTGAACAGCGTCACCTCGGCTTCGGTCCCGGCCGGCATCTGGTCGGCGAGCGCGTCGATGCGCAGAAAGCCGTCGGCCTGTGCGAACGACGTGATCGCGCCGGATCCCTTGCCGGAGGGATAGGCGATCAGGCCGTCCCTGCCCTCGACCAGCGACACCATGACGAACTCAGTGCGACCGAGCTCGGACGCAATGCGCACAGGCACGGTCGCGCTCACCTTGGCATCCGAGCGCGGCGGCAGCCCGGCCATCCTGCGCAGCACCGGCACGATCATGTCGTGGAAGGTGAACATCGCCGAGGTCGGAAAGCCCGGCAGGATCACCACCGGCTTGCCGTCGCACACCGCAAGGCACAGCGGCTTGCCGGGCTTGAGCGCAACGCCGTGTGCGATGATGCCTGGTACGCCGAGCCGGCCGATGATGCGATGGGACAGGTCGCCCGCGCCTTTCGAGGTACCGCCTGACAGCACCAGCATGTCGGCGTCCGCAAGCGCGCGGCGCATGGCGGATTCGAGTTTCGCCTCATCGTCTGGAATGGCGCCGAGGAAGACCGCCTCGCCACCGTTCTCGTCGATCGCAGCGGCGACGATCGCTCCGTTGGTATCGTAGATCGCGGCGGGCGGAAGAGCCCCGCCGGGCTGGACCAGTTCGTCACCGGTGGAGATCACGACCACACGCGGCTTGCGCGCGACGTTCACCTCGGCGATGCCGCACGCGGCCAGCATGCCGATCTCGCGCGAGCCGATGATGGTGCCGGCACGCAGCAGCGCCTCGCCGCGCGCGATGTCGGATCCGGCGTACGACACGAATTGCCCCGGCGAGACCGCACGGCGGACGTCGATCGCATCGGATCCAGCGGGCTGGGTGTGCTCGACCATGACGACCGCGTCGGCACCACGCGGCAACGGACCGCCGGTGGCGATCGGCGTTGCGGTTCCCGCCGCCACTTGCACCCTCGGCGCGGTGCCGCAGTGGATAGTCTCGCCGTTCAGCGTGAGGCGCCGAGGAGCGCCTTCGCCAGCCGCCGCAAGGTCGGCCGAGCGCACGGCAAAACCGTCGACATTGGAGCGATCGAACGGGGGAACGTCGATCGGCGCGGTGATGTCTTCGGCGAGCGCCACGCCGAGCGCATCGCCGAGCTTGCGCTTTTCGCTCGGAACGGCGCGCGGGAACAACGCGGCCTCGAAGCGCGCCAGGGCCTCCTCGCGCGAGAGGATCTTGAGGAACTGCTCTTGTTCGAGCGCGCTGCGGATTTGCGATTGCGGGTTCATCGACATGTCAAAACCCATATCATTCCCGCATCAGATAGGCATCGATCGGCACGCCCGCCGCAAATCCCTCGTCCCTTTCGGGAATGAGCAGCCATGCGTCCGCACCGGCAATAGCCTGGAGCGGCCATTCGCCCACGGCAAGCGGCATCCAGCCGTGCTGTTCCCGGGCCAGCAAAGCGATCTCGGCGATGCCGACGCTGGATGCGATTTTTCGCGCAAGCGGCAGGGTCACGCGCCGGCGCGGCCGGCGCGCCGATAGCCGGTCGACGAGCGGAAGCACGAGCGCGAGCCACGCCGCCAGCGCGTGATCCGGCGAGCCCGGCAAGGCGACGACGGGAACCTTTCCGATCTTCGCGGCCGCAGCAGTCCGCCCGGGCTGAAGTGCAAGACCGTGGGCGATCACCTGACCACGCTGAGCCAGCGCCGTCACGGCCGCATCGCCGCGGCCAACGCCGCTGCCGCCGACTGTGAGGATCAGATCGCAGGAGGACGTATCGAGCGCATCGGCAATCGCCACCGCATCGCGCGCGCTCGCCTCACACGTCTTCACATCCAGTCCCGCAGCGCGCGCGATCCCCGCGATCATATGCATCGTTGCCGTTGCACCCGGCACGTTGACGATGCGCAGCCGGGGCCGACGCACGCCGAGCTTGTCCAAACCGGCAATGCGTGCGAGCAGCAGATCGGCTGCGACGACCGGTTGGCCCTCGGCGCCGGCCGGCGTGCGCTCCGCGATGTCGCTGCCGCCACGCCTGACGCCCTGCCCCGGCACGCCCTCCGCCAGCACCTGCACGAGCGGCCCCGATGCATCGACCGCGTCGGCATCGAGCACACAGTCGCAGCCGGCGGGCATCGTGTCACCGGCCTCGACCCACGCGGGCGCTTGTGGCAAAGGCAGCGGCGAATAAGAGGACGCGCCGACGAGATCGTTGGCGCAAAGCGCCCAGCCATCCGCGGCGGCGATGTCGTGATGCGGATGGGCCGCAAGCAGCGGCGTGCCCGCCGCGATGCAGCCGGCCGCTTCGCTCAGCGGCAACTCCACCGGTGCAAGCGGCTCAAGCCCGCTCAGCAACGCGGCGAGCGCGGTGTCGAGCGGCGTCAGCGATGGCGGCAGGCGCTGGGTCATGCGCCATGGTGGACCATGCATCGCCCGGTTTGGCAACCACCGGCGATGCCGACGTCAACCGCCCGACCTGTCCGCATTGGGGAAGAACAGCTGCTGTCCGTCGACCTTGTAGCCTGCGATCGCCGTCTGCCCCTCCGGCGAGGTCAGCCAATCGATGAAGGTCTGCGCGAGATCCTTCTTCACGTTCGGAAACTTCTCGGGGTTCACCAGCATCACGCCATACTGATTGAGCAGCCGCCGGTCGCCTTCGACGACGATATCGAGATCGCCGCGATCCCTGAAGGCGATCCAGCTGCCGCGATCCGACAGCACATAGGCATTGGCGGCGCGCGCGGCGTCGAGAGCCGAGGCCATGCCCTGTGCCGCCTCGCGATACCAGGCGCCCTTGGCTCCGGCGATGTCGATGCCGGCGACGATCCAGAGCGCAAGCTCCGCAGCATGGGTGCCCGACCGGTCGCCGCGCGTCACGAACGGCGCACCCTTGGCCTCGATCGCCTTCAGCGCCGTCGCGATGTCCTTGCCCTTGACGCCGGCGGGATCGTTCTTCGGCCCGATCAGCACATAGTCGTTGTACATCACGTCAAAGCGCTTCACGCCAAACCCGTCCGCGACGAATTTCTCCTCCTGCGGCCGGGCATGCATCAGCACGACGTCGGCCTCGCCCCTGCGCGGCCCGTCGAGCACCTCGTCGGCGCGCCGCGCGATCACCGTCACGTCGACACCGGTCTTGTCGCGAAAGATCGGCAGCAGATAGTCGAGCAGGCCGGAATCCTGCGTCGCGGTCGTCGTGGCAAGGACGAAGCCGCGGTCCTCGGCGGATGACGCCGCAACGGCGGCGGTGAGGCCGCAGAACAGCGCGAATGCAACGGACAGGCGGCCCATGATCAGGGGTTCCTTTGGCTACGACCCGATCATGATGATGATCGATTGCGCCGCACTCGTGACGCGTTTGCCTTTTGCGCACGTCACCCGGGAAATTTCGGCAACGCGCCGAACGATTCGGGATCATTCACCAAAGCAAAAGACGCGCGCGCGGATGTGTTGCAAAGCAGCGAGATGATCGGGCATGGTTCCGGCGGACACGAATTGAAATGCAGAATTCCACCTGCGTCGAACGTCAAAAAGAAGCAAGAATTTGCATAGGAATGCAGGATGGAATTCCTGACGACCAGCGAAGCCGCCGACTATCTTCGGCTCGGCGAACGCAAGCTCTACGAACTCGTCACCACAGGCGCGATCCCCTGCACCAAGGTGACCGGGAAGTGGCTCTTCCCACGCCACGAACTCGATCTCTGGGTGCTCTCAGGCCTCGCGCGTCCGGCCGGCATGCTGATCGCGGAGCCGCCGCCGGTCGTCGGCGGCAGCCAGGACGAGCTGCTGGATTGGGCCTTGCGCGAATCCGGCTCGGGCCTGGGATCGATGAGCGAGGGTAGTGTGCGCGGGCTCGAGCGCTTGCAGCGCAACGAGGTGATGGCGGCGGCGATACATTTCCACGGCCTGGATGCTTCCGATGATCTCGCTGGGGATGCCAGTGTCGAGGCGCTGCGGGCCGCTCCGGATTTGCATGATGCGGTGCTGGTCGCGTTCGTACGCCGCGAACAGGGTCTCGTGCTGCCGCAGGGCAATCCCAAGCACCTGCACGGCCTGACCGACGTGCTCGCGCTCGGCGCCCGGATGGCGATGCGGCAACAGGGCACGGGCGCGCAGATGCTGCTCGACGTGCTCCTGAAGCGCGTGGGCGCCACGACGCGGGATTTGCGCAGGGTCGAGACGCCGGCCCTGACCGGACCGGATCTTGCGGAACTGGTCCGCGCCGGCCAGGCCGATTGCGGCATCGCGACGCGCGCCGCCGCGCGTTCGGCCGGTCTCGATTTCGTGCCGCTGGTCTGGGAGAATTTCGACCTCGCGATGCGGCAGCGCAGCTATTTCCGCCCCGCCATGCAGGCCTTGATCGGATTCCTGAACGAACGGCGGCTGCGCCAGCGCGCCGATGAGCTGACCGGCTACGATCCCTCACCCGCGGGGCGGATCCGCTTCGCAGCCTGACATTGACGCCCGCCCCAAAATAGTTGCAAAAGAAACCAATTCAGCCGGGCATACCCGGGGCAACACCGGCCAACGTGCCGGATCAGGGGAGGACAAGCGTGAATCCAATCAGATTTGGACTGCCGGTCGCGGCCGCCTTGACGGCGGCGCTGCTGTCCGGTGCGGCGTCGGCGCAGGTTTCCGACGACATCGTCAAGATCGGCGTGCTCACCGACATGAACGGCCCGGCCTCCGCGCCGACCGGCCAGGGCTCCGTGACCGCGGCGCAGATGGCGATCGACGATTTCGGCGGCACCGTGCTCGGCAAGCCGATCAGCATCGTGATCGGCGACCACCAGCTCAAGGCCGACATCGGCGGCACGATCGCGCGGCGCTGGTACGACGTCGACCAGGTCGACCTGATCGTCGACGTGCCGGTCTCCGCGGTCGGGCTCGCGGTGCAGAACGTCGCCAACGAGAAGAAGCGGCTGTTCATCACCCATTCCACCGGCACCGCGGACTTCCACGGCAAGTTCTGCTCGCCTTACGCGATCCAGTGGGTGTTCGACACCCGCGCGCTCGCGGTCGGCACCGCGGACGCCGTGGTCAAGCGCGGCGGCGACAGCTGGTTCTTCATCACCGACGATTACGCCTTCGGCCATTCGCTCGAGCGCGACGCGTCCGCGGTCGTCACCGCCAATGGCGGCAAGGTGCTGGGCTCGGTGCGGCCGCCGCTGGCAACGCCTGATCTCTCCTCCTTCGTGCTGCAGGCGCAGGCCTCCAAGGCCAAGATCATCGGCATTGCGGCAGGTCCCCCGAACAACATGAACGAGATCAAGACCGGCTCGGAGTTCGGCGTGTTCAAGGGCGGCCAGCAGATGGCGGCGCTGCTGGCGCTGATCACCGACATCCACGGCCTCGGCCTGCAGGCGGCGCAAGGCCTGCTGCTGACCACGTCGTTCTATTGGGACATGGATGACAAGACCCGCGAATGGTCGAAGCGCTATTTCGCCAAGATGAACAAGATGCCGTCGATGTGGCAGGCCGGCGTCTATTCATCCGTGATGCACTATCTCAACGCCATCAAGGAAGCCGGCACCGACGATCCGCTCAAGGTCGCCGCCAAGATGCGGGAGAAGCCGATCGAGGATTTCTTCTCCCGCAACGGCAAGCTGCGGGAGGACAATCTGATGGTCCACGACCTCTGGCTGGTGCAGGTCAAGACGCCGGAGGAGAGCAAATATCCGTGGGACTATTACAAGATCCTCACGACCATCTCAGGCGACAAGGCGTTCGGTCCGCCGGACCAGGCGTGTGCGATGGTGAAGAAGTGAGATCGGCGAGTGGCGAATAGGGAGTGGCGAATGGGGATGCTTCCATTCGCTATTCGCAACTCGCCATTCGCTACTTCACCACGCCGATTTCGCGAAAATACTTCATCACGCCGGGATGGATCAGCTCCGGCCTCGGCGCCGCTGCGACCGTGTTCGACGCCGTGGTCTCGCAGGCCTGCGCGAGCTTCTTGCAGAATTCTGCTTCGACGCCGTGCAGCGTCTTTGCCAGGCGATAGGCGACGTCATCCGGCAGGTCCTCGCGCGTGAGGACAAAACTCCAGGACCCCAGCGAGGCAATCGGCGCGTCCTGCTTCGGATAGCTATTAGCCGGCACCAGCAGCGGCTTCAGGAAGGCATGCTTGGCACGAATGCGCGTCATCTCTTCAACGCTGGGCGCGATGAAGCGCGCGCCTGACGCGCTCGATGCGACCGCGGCAAAGCCGGGCCAGCCGATGCCGGCGCCCCACAGCGCGGCGACGCGGCCATCCTCGACCATCGCGGGGCCGTCGCCGGCGCGGTCGAGATAGATGGCCTTGAAGTCCTCGTCCTGCTTCAGGCCGAGCCCATCCAGCACATAGCGCGCCAGGATCGGCAGGCCCGAGCCCTTGGCGCCGAACGCAACGGGCTGGCCGACGAGATCGCGGATCGTCTTGTAGGGACTGTCCGCGCGAACCACGAACATGCCGGGATTGGAATAGATCGCCGTGAGAATCTTCAGCCGCACCGGCGCGCGGCCGATGCCGGCGAAGGCCTCATAGGCCGGCTCGCCCGCAACCAGCGCGAGATCGAGCTCGCCTTTCTCCAGCAGCGGAATGTTCTCGTTGCTGCCCTTGGTGTTGCGGGGCGCGATGGAGATTTGCGGATCGGCTGCGTTCATCACCTCGGCAAAGGCGTTGCCATAGAGCGGAAAGCCGCCGCCGGGCGTCGCGGTGCCCAAACTGATCGTCGTGGTCGGAATGGCCGTGCCTCCGGTTAGAGCAGCAACGGGGCTTGCGAGCAGCGCCGCGCCGAGAAGGGTGAGGATCGCGAATCTCATGGGCGTCCCTGACGGACCTGCGTCAACACCGACTTGCGGCGATGTAGGCAGGGAGCGGATTTTGTGAAAGCATGTCGCCAACGACAATAGAACAATGGGAGGCGTCATGTTGCGAATTTTGCGGTGCGGTTTTTTCGGGCTAACAGTCCTTTTAGGTCTTTTCAGCGCAACGCCTCCCGCCTCCGCCGCCTATCCCGACCGCCCCGTGCACTGGCTGATTGGATTTGCCGCCGGCGGCCCGGTCGACATCGTGGCGCGGATCATGGCGCAGTGGCTGTCGGACCGTCTCGGCCAGCAATTCATCGTCGAGAACCGCACGGGGTCCGGCGGCAACATCGCTGCCGCCGCCGCGATCAACTCGCCGCCCGACGGCTACACGCTGCTGTTCGTCGCGCCCAACAACGCGATCTCGACCTCGCTGTACAAGAAGCTGCCGTTCGACTTCTTGCGCGACACCGTGCCGGTGGCGAGCATCATGCAGCTCACCAACATGCTGGTCGTCTCCAACGCGTTTCCGGCCAAGACGGTTCAGGAGTTCGTCGACTACTGCAAGGCCAATCCCGGCAAGATCTCCTTTGCCTCGTCCGGCAACGGCACCTCGGTGCACATGTCGGCCGAGCTGTTCAAGGTGCTGACCAAGTGCGACATGGTGCACGTGCCCTATCGCGGCTCCGCCATCGCCTTCCCCGACATCATCTCCAACAAGGTGCAGCTGATCTTCGACAATCTGCCTTCGGCCATGGAGCAGGTGAAAGGCGGCAATGTCCGCGCGCTGGGCGTGACCTCGCCGCAGCGCTGGCCGAGCGTGCCCGACGTACCCGCGATCGCCGAGACCGTGCCGGGCTTCGAATCGGTCGGCTTCTACGGCATCTCCGCGCCGAAGGGCACGCCGCCCGAAGTGATCGAGATCCTCAACAAGGCCGTCGGCGAAGCGCTGAAGGACCCGAAGCTGGTGGCGCGCCTCACTGAAGTCGGCGGCCTCCCCAAGCCGATGACGCCGGCCGAGTTCGGCAAGCTGGTCGCGGACGAGACGGAGAAGTGGCGCAAGGTGGTGGAGTTCGCGGGGGTGTCGGTGGACTAGCAATAAGGGACGCCGCCGGACCATCACTCGCCGGCAAGACGTTTGAGGGGGCCGGCATGCCCCCTCAACATAAGAATCGCGAAAACAACCCCATGCACAGTAGAAGAAGTCAGGAATTACAATAGGTTAGGGGAGCACAAAAAGAGCCTCTGGCCGGATCATCGCAAGACGATTTGACTCGTCGGGCAACACACCGGCAGAATGCGACTATTCCGAATTCAACGATCTTCCGACGCAAGCACTTGCCGCGTAGGCGCGCGTTCCGTCTCGATCAGGCCGGCATTGCACCCCCGTCCCCATCCCTGTAAACGAACCGCGCACCGTTGCCGGCCGCGCGTTCCCGCGAGCCGTCTCGCGGCGGGGCCTGTAGCTCAATGGTTAGAGCCGGCCGCTCATAACGGTCTGGTTGCAGGTTCGAGTCCTGCCGGGCCCACCAAAGAAATCAATGACTTATCAGGCACCAGTTCGCCGGATCGGAATCACCGCACCAGAAACCGCACCAGATACGTGCGCTTTTCGTTCACTGGCTGGGTCGCACTTGGCAATTTTGTCGACGGTATCGGACAAATAGTCGGGATTCTGATGGCTATACGTGTTGAGCGGCACCTCAAGCTACATTCCGAGATAGCCCACTGCCTGCCAAGGATCCGCGCCCTTTCTGTATAAGCCAAGTCTGCGGTGTGTCGTAGCGTGTGCGCTTCAAGCACCAGCACCGAGGATGCTCGTAACGGGACGCCGCGGCATCGCGCCCTTGTCTCGAGGAGCGCTCGTCCAATGAGAGGCCGGCAGCCGCTGGGCTGCCAGCGGCGCCGATGCTCAAGCTGCTGCTGGTCGTGCTGCTGGTGCTGCTGGGGATGATGCCGGCATCATGACCGTCGGCATGTCGATGAGCAGCAGCATGCTGATTATATCATGGTGCCGCTGATGATCGGCGGCGCCGGATATGCCTGAGCCGTTTATGCCGACCCTGCCCGCTAGGCTCGAGCAGCGCTATTTTTCTTGGCGAAAAGAGGCGCCGCGCTGTCCACCACCTCTTTCGGAAGCATCCTTAATTGCTCTGCGTCGAACGGAAGGTGAGTAAGATAGTTCGCCACCAGAGCGCCTACGGCTTCAGCCTGCGCTGCATCTCGTTGGCGTTTGAGCGCCTCTCTGTCCGCACGACGGGACAGCCATAGCTTATGGGCGGCCCAAACCCGCGGATCCGGAGCCACGATGCGTACCGGTTCGCCCTTTTCGTCGATCGCGACCGCCTCGAACGCGGGAGCATTCTGCAGCCAATCGAGTCCTTCGATTTGCACAGCGGACAAATCTTCCGGGTCCGAGCCGATCTTATCTGGACCCTTCCGCCAAGGTGGGCTCTGCATTGGCTTAATCAAATCGACGAGATAGCCGTCCCGGTTTATAGCGCGGAACGTCTGCTTGGCGCGTTCGAAGCTGGTGTCCACTCGCTTGAGTATCTTCATGAGCGATGACTCAGAGACGTGGTCGTCTGCGATGAACGTTAGTCCGCCGCGCGCATCGAACAGCAGATCGATGTCTTCCGTCGTGGCCAGGCCCGGATCGAGTCTGACGCCGGAAGAGGCCTCATAACCGTAGATCGCGTTGGTCCCGAGAATCCGGATCCCAGAACCCAAGATTCCGAATCCGTCGAGAGCGCGCATGATCCGGGCTCCAAGCAACGGTACGCGGCCCAAGCCGAGCGCACGATTGACCGCGGCTTGACGATCCATTGTATCGCGCAAGTTCTTCACCCGGTCTTCTGCAACAGCACGTTTAGCTTCGAAGTCCGCCTTCATTTTTTCAGTTTCGGGCGAACGCGAGCCGAGCGAGGTTTGCTTCCTGAGGCCGGCCTTGTCGTAGTAGCTCCGGACGAGATATTCGCGGCCTTTCGACTCCACCCAGGTCAGGGACCCCCGATGGGTATCGTAGGCCTCCTTGGCATCCCTCAGGGCCTGGAAGCGCTGTTGACTATTGACCACCTCGCGGCGTTGGTCATTGTTAAGCTCTTGAAAATCCATGGTTTCAGCAGTTTGGCTCGATTTTTAACCCAGCTGTTGAAACGCTGTTTATCATCTAAAATCAATAGTTTCAACAGTTCCACCAGAAATAGAGCCAAACTGTTGAAACCGGGAACTCGCACTTACCTCGCTACCGCCCTCATCGAATCGCCGATCAAGCGGAGGTAATCCTGTTTCCTCCTCAGCGAAGGCAACATCACGATCCAATGGCAGATCAGATCCGCCAACTCCGGGTCGCCCAAAGAGGCCCCAGATCGACTGCTTCGCTTTCGATAACGCGCAGCGGAACGCCTTCTTCGTAGTGCTTGGGAATCTCTCTCAGATGCTGCGGCAGCCACCGTCCGTAATTGGCGAGGTCGACCCGAAGATCACCGTCGTACCTTCCGCGGACGGAACGGCTCCGCACGAAATAGCGAGTAACTTATCAGGCGCCATTTCGCCTGATCGGAATCACCGCACCAGATACGTGCGCTTTTCGTTCGCCGGCTGGATCGCGCTTGGCGATTTTGTCGACGGCATCGGACAAATAGTCGGGATGGTGATGGCCGTAAGTGTTGAGCAGCACCTCAAGCGACATTCCAAGATAGCCCGCTGCCTGCCAAGGATCTGCGCCTCGCTGCATAAGCCAAGTCGCTGCGGTGTGTCGTAGGGTGTGAGGGGAGATTCCCGGACCAAGGCCTGCCAGTCTCACGGCACTCTTGAACGCCGTTTTGACCGAGGTAACGGGCCTTCCGTTGTACTCGACGAAATGCTTCGCCTCTGGATTAATCCGGTGCCAGCGCCGTAGGTGAGCAAGCAAGCGCAACGGTATCGGGACGGTCGGCTGCCGCTTGTTGGTTTGGGCACTGCCCTGTTTTAGACGGTAATAGCGGCCGCGCTCCAGGTCGACATAAGCTCGACCGATTGCAGGAATGGGAGATGCGGCTGCAATAGCGCCCGCCCGGGTTCCGCTATAGATGCCCAATAAAATAAACCGTGCAAGATGGCGCAGCGGACGCTTGCATGTCGGGACCTTCAGGTCGTCGGTCGGCCGACGCGAGCCCTTCTGCATTTCGCGATGGCGCCAGCATGTCCAAATCAGTTTCGCAGCATCGCTGCGCGTCAACCACTTGTCTCGAGGTTGGCCCTTCTCTGGCAGTGATATCTTGACGATTTCCCGATGAAATCCTTCGGCCGCATGGTGACCAATTGCTGCGCGGAGGTCCTCAAGGTCTCGGCGCGCGCCTCCCCTCCGCGCGCGCTCCCTGGCGTACGAGCGACACGCCTCCCCGTTCACCTCGCCCAGCATTTTTGCTCCCCACCAGTCGTTCAGCCGCTCGATCCGCCTTTTGAACTTGCGGATATCGGGGATGGTATCTTCGTTCTCGCTATCGACATTGAAATGGCCGCGAAGCTTGTCCAATTGCGCGTCCAGATAGATCGAAAGGACGTCGGCAACGGCGATATCGTCTATGTTACGAATTCGTCGCTTCGGAGTGTGTTTAGACGCTATGTAATCCTTCAGTTTTTCCTCTGCGGCCGCAATCTCATCTGCAGCGCAGCCTGTGCCGACGTCCCGGCCGTTGTCTCTGATGATCCAGGTTGCTTGGTGGGTGATCTTTCCGCTCTTGTTTCGGCGGGCGGCCTTAAACTGAAGTCTGGCGCCCTTGCTTCTTCGCGGCATAGCTCTCGCATCCGTTCGATATGAGCCAGCGTTGTAAATTCCTTGCCGGCAATCTTCTCAATGACCAATCGGTTACGATCGCGCTCGCGACGTAAGCCCGCGACCGTCATTCCTCCCAAAGGAAACGCGATCTTCGCGGCATCAGCAAGGCGAAGAGGAGTATCGGGTGTAATTTCAGGTTGCGCACGATTTGACATCGACGCTTGTCGGCTGTTGTGGGGGCTTACACGAGCAGTCCCACTATCATCGCAAAGGCCAATCTCTGCATAAAGGCACCACGCTCCTTAGTCGCACAATTGAGTGCGTTCTCGACCAATCGCGTAGGTTAGCGTCGCGAGCAGAATGGGCTCGAGACGTGCAGGCTCCAAGTGCTCTCCAAAATTTCTGCGACAGAGCGCGCTCAGGGCTCCACGACGGCCTGACCTAGCAGCCCGCTTAACTTAGCTCTATGAGGCGCTCCCCAGGGCGCCGGCGCCACAGCGGCCGGCAGCAACGCGAACTGGTATCGGCTGGATCCGCCGTTACCGGCCGTGTTCCACTATAGCCTCTACCCTCAAAGGCTCAGCATCAACACGCATGACTGCGGCAATCGATAAACTCAATCCGGAGCGCCGACAGCCGGGTCGTCCGCGCGAACAGACGTCAGATTGGCAAGGTCCACGCGTTTCCGATTGGCCATTGAACGAGATTCCTGGGACGGTACGACGCATCCGCCCGCCAGCGGTCGAATACCGACTTGTCAATCGTCTCGTTCACATTCACATGGGCCCCGTCATCGCGGACGTCCGGCTCCTGGTCGATCGTCCGATAGAGCGGCTTGGTGACCCTGGAGTATAGGCCGTAGGCAAACTCTTTGTAGGAATCCGCAAGCGGCGCCGACAGTCCGTCACCGTCCAGATCCACCTCGCTGCGGAATGCGAGTCCTTGCGACTGGGCCTTCTTCATGATCGAGCGCAACGGCACCTGAGGCAATAGGTCGGTCGCGTATCCACCTCCAACGTTGGCGTGCGCGCCGACGAACCAGCGTTGCTCGACGCTGGATTATGAGGTTGGCGTGAATGGCTTCCTTGGCGGCGTCTTTGGCAAAGGCCTTGATGAGAACATCCGGCTCGCGTACGAGTGGCTCGTCGAGAACTACAATGACGGAGATGAGATATTCATCTTTGGCTTTAGTCGCGGAGCTTACACCGCCCGAAGTCTGGCGGGGCTGATCGCAAAGCTCCGAGTTTTAAAGACGGGCTCGCCAATTCGCATCACTCAGTTGTATGACCGTTATAAGCGAGGGAACGAGGAGAAGATCTGGCGTCTGGCTGAGCTGGAGAGCTCCGGAAACCTTCAGAATATTACGACGGAAGAGCAGTGGTTGCTCGAGGACGTGGCTCAATTCATGGCCCTTTAGGAGATGGTCAAGGCTTCAGCTTGGGCAACCGTGCGCGGAAATCCGTCTAGGATGAAACCTCGATCCGCGTCAGGCTGTGCAATGCGCTCGGCAATCAGCCCGATCACCAGACCGTCCGGGACGAGCTCGCCGCGCTCCATGATCTCCGCGACGTGTCGTCCGATCGCGGCTCCCCCAGATACCGCTGCGCGCAGCATGTCACCCAGTCGAGAGCTGCGGGATCCCGAGCGTCTGGGATAGCCTGACCGCCTGCGTTCCCTTCCCGGCGCCAGGTGGTCCTAGGAGAACAAGCCTCATATCGTTCCTCCGTCAAAGTTGGCTTCGAATGGCTGCGCGGGTCGGTGGCGCATGCCGGATCACAATCACACCGATGTTCGTCGACGATTAAGCCGGCCCGCCCTTCCTGTTCTGGCGGTTCTTGACGAGATCATCGACCACAGCGGGATCGGCAAGCGTCGAGGGTGTCGCCGAGGCTGCCCGGTTCGTCCTCGGCGATCTTGCGCAGGATGCGGCGCATGATCTTGCCGGAACGGGTTTTCGGCAGACCGGGCGCAAACTGGATGAGGTCCGGCGAGGCGATCGGGCCGATGTCCTTGCGGACCCAGGCGACCAGTTCTTTGCGCAGCGCTTCGCTCGGCTCCTGGCCCTGCATCAAGGTGACATAGGCGTAGATGCCCTGGCCCTTGATGTCGTGGAGATAGCCGACCACCGCCGCTTCGGATACCGCCTGGTGCGCCACCAGCGAGCTCTCGACCTCGGCGGTGCCCATACGATGACCTGAGACGTTGATGACATCGTCGACGCGGCCGGTGATCCAGTAATAGCCGTCGGCGTCGCGGCGGCAGCCGTCGCCCCTGAAATACTTGCCGTTGTGGGTCGGGAAATAGGTCTGCTCGAAGCGCGCGTGGTCGCCATAGACCGTGCGCATCTGGCCTGGCCACGAACGCGTGAGACAAAGATTGCCTGACTTCCCGCCGTCCAGCACCTTGCCGTCGGCGTCGACGATTTCAGGCACCACGCCGAAGAACGGTTGCGTCGCCGAGCCCGGCTTCAGCTTGGTCGCACCCGGCAGCGGCGTGATCAAAATGCCGCCGGTCTCGGTCTGCCACCAGGTGTCGACGATCGGGCAGTGTCCCTCGCCGACGACGCGGTGATACCACTCCGAGGCCTCCGGATTGATGGGCTCGCCGACCGAGCCCAGGAGGCTTAGGCTCGCGCGTGAGGTCTTCTTCACGGGCTCGTCGCCGCCTTGCATCAGCGCACGGATTGCGGTCGGCGCGGTGTAGAAGATGTTGACCTTGTGCTTGTCGATGACGTTCCAGAAGCGCGAATTGTCCGGATAGTTCGGCACGCCCTCGAACATCAGCGTGGTCGCGCCGTTCGCCAACGGTCCGTAGAGAATGTAGCTGTGGCCAGTAACCCAGCCGACGTCGGCGGTGCACCAGTACACGAGATAGCCGCCCGTCGAATGCACGACTCCCTTTGGGGCGCCGGTCGAGCCCGACGTGTAGAGGATGAACAGCGGATCCTCCGCCTTCATCTCCGCGGGCAGACAATGTTCGGAAACCTTGGCTGTTTCCTCGTGGTACCAGACGTCGCGGCCGGCATACCAGGCGACGTTTCCGCCGGTGCGCTTGACGACGATCAGCGACTTGATTGTGTCGCCGGTCTTCCTGATCGCTTCGTCCACGTTGGACTTCAGGGCAACCTTGCGACCGCCGCGCAGTCCCTCATCTGCCGTGATGACGACCTTGGACCCGCAGCCCTCGATACGACCCGCAAGCGAATCCGGCGAGAAGCCGCCGAAGACGACGGAGTGAACAGCCCCGATCCGTGCGCAGGCCAACATCGCGTAAGCCGCCTCGGGGATCATCGGCAAATAGATGGTGACGGTATCGCCCTTCTTGACGCCGTGCGCCTTCAGCACATTTGCGAATGTGGCGACTTCCCGCGCCAACTCGCCGTAGGTGATCTTCCTGGATTCGTTGGGATCGTCGCCCTCCCAGATGATCGCGACCTGATCGGCGCGCTTCGCAAGATGACGGTCGATGCAGTTCCAGGCGACATTGGTCGTGCCGTCCTCGAACCATTTGATCGAAATGTTGCCGGGCTCGAACGAGCAGTTGCTGACCTCAGAGAAGGGCTTCATCCAGTCGATACGCTTGCCGTGCTCGGCCCAGAAGCCGTCGGAATCGGACAGCGAGCGCGCGTACATCTCGCGATATTTGGCATCGTCGATCCAGGCGCGCTTCGACCACTCGGCAGGCACGTCGTAGACAGACACCCCAGAATTGCCATCGGCCATGTTGCTCTCCTTAAAATTGTGATTTCAAGCAGACGCAACTTATCGCGCACCTGCCCTGGTTGGCTTCAAGAGCGGTTCAGGACCGCTATTTGTCAGAGATTGTCGGGCTCAGGCCCATCGACGGGCCGGAGGCGGTCATCAATGTAGCGCCGCAGCGCTGCGGCGGCGTTCAGCATATGCGCACGCATTCGGCGTGAGGCCGTTTCGCCGTCGCCTTCGGCGATCGCCTGCATGATCGCATCATGCTCGTCGCGGGACTTGCGGATGCGATCGCCCTGCCGCAATTGCGTGCGGCGGAAGGCACTCAGCCGCGCACGAACATCCTGCGCCTGCTCGGCCATGAACGAGTTGTGCGTCGCGCTGTAGATGCATTCATGGAAGACCCGGTTGAAGGCATCATAGGCATCGACGTCGTTGGCCTCGACCATTGCCCACGAGCCTTCGTGTAGCTCGATTAGGCGGCTGCGTTCTAGCGGCGTCATGCGATAGGTCGCGAGCCTGACGCACAGGGCCTCAACCTCAGCGCTGGTCTCGAACATGTCCATAATCCGTTCGGGTGTCATCCGCGCCACCACAACCCCGCGACGCCCACGCACCTCGACTAGTCCGCTGACGGCGAGCTGCCGGAGAGCTTCCCGCACCGGCGTGCGGGAAGCCCCGAAGCGATCGGCAAGCTGCTGCTCCTCCAAAGCCGAGCCGGCAACGAGCGCACCGGACGCAATCTCGTCCGTGAGCGCATTGCGGATGCGATCGGAGAGGAGGCCGCCATCTTCTTCTGCTTCGGCTGCGACTTTGAACAGACCTGCCATTCAGCTTCCTATGATTGCGCGCACCGTGAAGTAGAGAATGGACGGTGCGGCCAGGCATCCAAGCCCGGTATGAAACGTCGCGGTCAATGCACCGTAAGGCACCAACCGCCGATCGGTTGCCGCAAGTCCTCCGGACACGCCGCTGACCGTTCCCATCAAGCCGCCGAACACCATTGCACTGCGCGGATTGTTGAGGCCGATCATCTTCGCCACGAAGGGCGTGCCGATCATCACGATCACCGCCTTGAATACACCGGTCGCGATCGAGAGCGCAATAACCGGCGATGACGCGCCGATCGCTGCCCCCGTGACCGGACCGACGATGTAGGTGACCGCGCCGGCGCCGATCGTCGTCAGCGATTCGGCATCAGTGTAGCCAAACGCCGCGGCGACGAACACGCCCAGAATGAACGGAACGACCGTTCCCAGGCCGAGCGCGACCGCACCGATCAACCCGGCCTTGCGCGCATGGACGACATCGACCTCGAAGGCGGTGGCGACGATGGCGAAATCCCGCAGCATCGCGCCGCCCATCAGGCCGATCCCGGTCAGCGCCGGCAGGTCGGCGACGCCCTTTTCGCCGCCGGTGGCAAGCCCCCCGAAAAAGGCCAGCGCGAGACCCAGCATGATCGCGATCGCCGAGCCGTGAATACGCCCGAAGATGAGGTATTTCGAGATCGTGCCGGAGATCCACATCAGAATCCCGACAGCGGCGAACGCCGTGATCAGGGAATTGGCGGTGAGAACGTGAGAGATCATGGTCATGCGATCCTCCCGGACTTGAAGTGAGGCGCGGCGAGCGCCTCGGCCTCGCGCGCCTCGATCTCGTCCATGGTCTCGACGCGGCCGCTGAGCCGGCCGATCAAGGCCACCATCGCAAAACACAACGCGACCGCACCGGCGCCCGCAATGACGACGATCGGGCCGCCCTTCGCCGCGGCGACGACGTTCTGCTGCGCGGCCATGGCGACCACGATCGGAATGTAGAAGCTGCCCCAGAACTCGACGCCGGTATTGAGCCCGCGGCTGAGCAGGCCGTTCCGCACCAGCCAGAGCCGGGCCGCGATCAGGAACATCATCGCAATGCCGACGCCGCCGACATTGGCCTTCACACCGAGGGCAACGCCAAGAAGGTCCCCAAGCAGGCCTCCCAGCAGGGTGCAGATCGCGAGCAGAGCTACGCCGGAAATGGTCACGGGCGCCTCCCCTCTGCGAGCGGGGCGCGAGCCCCAGGATACGGGGCTTCTGTATGCATTCGCATCATAAATTCCCTCCTGTGTATGCGAAAGTTCCTCGCTTATGAGTTTATGCATACAGTAATTGACAGAGGAAGGCAATACGGCATACATTCGACCCATCGAAGACCAACTTCGCATGCCAAGGAGCTGAAATGAGCGATTGGGGTATGCAAAAGGCCGCCCTGGGCGAGCGCCTCGCGGCCGGCCGACAGCACGCCAGGGGGAAGGTAGTCCCGATCCCCAGCCTCCCCGCATTTCTGAAGGCGGTGATCCGGTCGGGCGACCGGGTGTGCCTGGAGGGCGACAATCAGAAGCAGGCCGATATCCTCGCCGCGGCGCTCGCGAACCTCGAGCCGAAGGATGTCCACGACCTGCACATGGTGCAATCAGGCGTGGTGCTGCCCTCCCACCTCGACATCTTCGAGAAGGGCATCGCGCGGCGGCTCGACTTCTCCTATTCCGGCCCGCAATCGGCGCGCATCGCGCGCATGCTGTTCGGCGGCAAGATCGAGTTAGGGGCCGTCCATACCTATCTCGAGCTGTTCGCCCGCTACTTCATCGACCTCACGCCGAACGTCGCGCTGATCGCGGCTGTCAGCGCCGACAAGGACGGCAACCTCTATACGGGGCCGAATACCGAGGACACGCCGACGGTCGTCGAGGCGACCAGCTACAAGAACGGTCTCGTCGTGGCCCAGGTCACCGAGATCGTCGACAAGGTGCCGCGCGTCGACATTCCCGGCGATCTCGTGCATTTCGTGGTCGAGGCTAACAGGCCCTTCTATGTCGAGCCGCTCTTCACCCGCGACCCCGCCGCCATCACCGAAACGCAGATCCTGACGGCGATGCTCGCCATCAAGGGCATCTACGCGCCTTACGGCGTGCGCCGGCTCAACCACGGCATCGGCTTCAACACCGCCGCGATCGAGCTGCTGCTGCCGACCTATGGCGAGAAGCTCGGCCTCAAGGGCAAGGTCTGCACCCATTTCGCGCTCAATCCGCATCCGACGATGATTCCGGCGATCGAGTCCGGCTGGGTCGAGCAGATCCATTGCTTCGGATCGGAAGTCGGCATGGAGGATTACGTCGCGGCGCGCTCCGACATCTTCTTCACCGGTCCCGATGGCTCGCTGCGTTCGAACCGTGCCTTCTGCCAGACCGCGGGCCTCTACGCCTGCGACATGTTCATCGGATCGACGCTGCAGATCGATCTCGAAGGCCACAGCTCGACGGTGACGACCAGCCGCATCGCCGGCTTCGGCGGCGCGCCCAACATGGGCTCTGATCCGCGCGGACGTCGCCATCCGAGCGAACCCTGGCTCAAGGCCGGCGCCGAAGCCGACCCCGATTCCAGCGCGGCGCTGCGCCGAGGCCGCAAGCTCGTGGTGCAGATCGGCGAGACCTTCGGTGACAGCAACGTCCCGCTCTTCGTCGAGCAACTGGATGCGCTGGAGCTGGCACGCAAGCTCGACCTCGATCTGGCGCCGGTGATGGTCTACTCCGACGACGTCACCCACATCGTCACCGAGGAAGGCATCGCCAACCTCCTGATGTGCCGCAGCAAGGACGAGCGCGAGCAGGCGATCCGCGGCGTTGCCGGTTACACCGACATCGGACGCGCGCGCGATGCCAAGTTGGTCGAGCAACTGAGGCAACGCGGCGTGATCCGCCGCCCCGAAGATCTCGGCATCGATCCGCTCGACGCCGATCGCCGTCTGCTCGCGGCCCGCTCGATCAAGGACCTCATGCTGGCCTCCGGCGGTCTCTACCGTCCGCCCAGCCGGTTCCGCAACTGGTGAGGAGTTTTGCATGGAAAAGCTCAGCTTCAGACTGACTGCAACCCAATCCGCCGGCGGTAGCCGCGCGCAGGCCATCGTCGGCGTCGTCGCCTCCGGCAATCTCGAAGTGCTGCTGGAACGCAGCGTCCCGGCCGACACCTGCACGATCAACATCGCCACCGCCGCCCACGGCTTCGGCGCGGTCTGGGACGCCGTGGTCCGCGACTTCGTCGCCCGCCGCTCTGCCGGGGGCTTGCGCATCTCCATCAATGACGGCGGCGCCCCGCCGGACACGGTCGCGCTGCGACTTGCCCAGGGCGTCCGCAAGATCGAGGAGCCGGAACGATGACAGCGGTCACAGCCAATGATGTCTCGCTGAGCTGGTACGAGGCGAGCGCCCGGCAGCGCATCGACGCGCTGGTCGATGCCGGCAGCTTCTCCGAATTCATCGGCCCGGAGCTGCGCGAGATCAGCCCGCATCTCTCGATCTTTGACCTGCCGGAGCAGTTCGACGACGGCATCATCATCGGCTGCGGCCGGCTGGACGGCGCGCCCGTGCTCGTTGCCGCGCAGGAGGGACGCTTCATGGGCGGCGCCTTCGGCGAAGTCCACGGCGCAAAACTCACCGGCCTGCTGCGCGCCGCGCGCGCGCTCAAGCAGGATCTGGTGATCCTGTTCGACACCGGCGGCGTGCGGCTTCAGGAGGCCAATGCCGGCGAGCTCGCAATCGCGGAGATCATGCGCGCGGTGATCGAGGCGCGGCGCGCGGGCGTCAACGTCGTCGGCCTGATCGGCGGACGCGCCGGATGCTATGGCGGCGGCAGCCTGATCGCAGGCACCTGCTCGAAGCTGATCATCTCCGAACAGGGGCGGCTCAGCGTCAGCGGTCCCGAGGTGATCGAGACCAACAAGGGCATCGAGGAATTCGACTCGCGCGATCGCGCGCTGGTCTGGCGCAGCATGGGCGGCAAGCATCGCTACCTCATCGGCGGCGCCGACATTTTCGTCGACGACGAGGCGCTGGCATTCCGCGAGGCGGCGATCAACGCGCTCAAGGCCGGCAGACGATGCGACGTGACGGCGCTCGCAGCCGAACAGACGCGCCTTGAGCGGCGGCTGCAGCGTTTTGGCGAGGCCGAGGACGCCATCGAGATCTGGCAGGCGCTCGGCATCGACAATCCAACCGATATTCCCGCACTTCCGACCGGCGCGTTCCTTCGCGCGGCTGCCCACAGGGAGAACGCCGATGACGCTCGATGACATCCTGGCCGGCCTGTTCCCGAACGGTGCCAAGATCGAAACCACGGGTGTGTTGATCGCGGGACAAGCGGTCCAGCCCGACGGCGGACCGATCCACGTGCTCGGCGTCACGCAAGGCCAGCCGCTCGGCGTGGACGAAGCCATCGTGCTCGCGGGACGCGTGATCGAGATCGTCAAGTCGGGGGATCGGGCGCCGATCCTGCTGCTGGTCGATTCCGCCAGCCAGCGCATGAGCAAGCGTGACGAGTTGCTCGGCCTCAGCGAATATCTGTCGCATCTCGCCAAGACCTTGCTGCTGGCGGAAGCCGAGGGACATCGCACTGTCGGCCTGCTCTATGGCGGCAGCGCCGCCGGCGCGTTCATTGCCACCGCGCTCGCCACCGGCACGCTGGTGGCGCTGGCCGGCGCGCATCCCGCGGTGATGGACCTGCCGTCCATGGCCCGGGTCACCAAGCTTCCGATCGACGTCCTCAAGGCCAAGGCGGAGACCACACCGGTGTTCGCGCCGGGGCTCGAGAACATGGTGAAGACCGGCGGCATTCAAATCGTCTGGGACGCGGATGCGCCGTTGGCGCCACAGCTTGCCGCCGTGCTGCGGCGGCCACAGGGACAGGATGATCGCAGCCGGCTCGGCGCCGAGCGCGGCGGACGGCGCAAGGCCGCCGAGCTTGCCGAGCGCGTTGCACGCGCCGCGGCCTCGCATCAGGGGGCGCAACATGGCTGAAGCCCTCGCGCGCCACAGCATGGTGAAGGCTTCCGCATCGGCTTGGACCGCTGTGATGAACCGTTATCCCGAGCTCGCCAGCGAGCCCATCGTCGCAGGCTGGGCGGACGCCGGTCGTCCCCTCATCGTTCGCCGGCCGGCCTGCAGCGATACCGCGGACCTCGTTCCGCTCGGTCTGCCACTGCCGCCGAGCCACGGCAAACGACGCATCGCGGTCTCGCTTGCCGCAGCCGATATCGTCGCCTCCGCGCCGCCGCCGCTCCTGGCTGACGCCGCCGCCGTGGCGCCTGAGGCCTGGCAGGCAACGATCGAGAAGCTCGTCCGGCTTCTGCCGGAGACCCGCAGCTACGGCAGCCTCGCCTGGCAGCACCTCACCGGCCTGCCCTATCTCACAGACAGTTCGGATCTCGATCTGCTCTGGCCGCTGTCGTCGGTAAGGCAGCCGGCATCCCTGTTGTCCGACATCGCGGGAATCGCGAAACAGGCGCCGATGCGGCTGGACGGCGAAATCGTCGGTCCCGCGGGCGGGGTTCAATGGCGCGAACTGACGGGCACTGACGCGGACGAAGTCCTCGTAAAGGGGTCGACAGGCGTGACCACGACGACGCGCGCGGCCTTCCTCGCAGGTCCCGTATCATGACCGTTGCGCTCAGATGGCAATCACGGCCGGGACGCGCGCTTGATGCGGAGCGGCTTGGCCATCTCGCATCGCTCGCTCTGAAGCTCGAAGTCGAGACCTATCCGAAGCCCGGCCTCGTCAGCCATGTCGACAACGGCGCGCATCGCGACATGGATGCCGCTCTGCTGTGCCTGAGCGCCGAGACCCTGATGCCCTTCTTCGGCGAGCTCGCCGCCGCCGGCGCCGAGGGCGCGGGCATGAACCGGCTGCGCGCGATCGGCGTTGCCGCGGAGCGCGCGATGCTGGCCGCAACACATGGCGTGAACACGCACCGCGGCGCGATCTTCGGGCTGGGTCTGCTCTGCGCCGCGGCCGGATACCGGAACGCCGTCGGCATCCGCAGATCCCTCGGCCGGCTGGTTTCGGAGCGTTGGGGCGACGACATCCTGTCCGGCCTGGTATCGCTGCGCAGCCATGGCGCCGTGGCCGGACGGCGCTACGGCGCGGGCGGCGCAAGGGCGGAAGCCGCCGACGGCTTTCCATCGGTGTATGCTATCGCCCTGCCCGCGCTGCATGCCGCGCGCGAGCTTGCGCCCCATGACGAGGAAGCCGTGCGCGTCCAGACCTGCATGAGACTGATCGCCGAAGTCACCGACACCAACCTGCTGCATCGTGGCGGGCCCGAGGGACTGCGCTTCGCGCAAGAGAGCGCCTCCAGCTTCCTTGCCGCCGGCGGCGTCGGGTCTCTAGGATGGCGTAGACGCGCGGCTGAGATTCATCGTGCGTTCGTCGCCCGCAATCTCAGTCCCGGCGGCTCCGCGGACCTGCTCGCGATGGCGCTGTTCGTCGATCGGCTGGAAGTCTGATGCTGGCCCTGCTCTGCGGCGGACAAGGTACGCTCTCGGACAGGATGTTTGATCTTGTCGCGGAGCAGCCCGCAGCCGAGCCGATCTTCGCCGCGGCAACCGCTTTTCTCGGCGCAGATCCGCGGCAGTTCATCAGGACGCGCAGCGCGGATGAACTCGCCGTCAATCACACCAGCCAGATCCTGACCGTCACATCGACGCTCGCGACCCACGCTTGCATCGCCGATCTCCTGATCGAGCAAACTGCCGTCGCCGGCTATAGCGTCGGCGAGATGGCGGCCTGGAGCATCGCGGGGATCTGGACCACCAGCGAAGCCCTGCGGCTCACGGATATCCGCGCGCGGCTGATGGAAAGCGCTGGGCCCGATGGCCGCCTCGGCTATGTTCGCGGGCTCGACCGGGCTGCGCTCGCACCTCTGCTTGCAAGACATCGCTGCGAGATCGCGATCCGGAACCCCGATCTTCTTGTTATGATCGGAGGCGCGGAGCGCGATCTCATCGCGCTCTGCGACGACGCCGGCAAGGAAGGCGCGCGCGCGGGCCTTCTCGCCGTGAAGATCGCCTCGCACACGTCAAGGCTCGCATCGGCCCGCAAACCGCTGCAGCAGGCGTTCGAAGCCAGCAGGCATACGCCCATCGCAAGTCAGCGCATCCTGCTTGCCGGCGGCGACGGCGAACGGATCTTTTCGGCCGAAGATGCCACGGCGAAACTGGCAAACCAGGTCGCGCATCCCATCGACTGGGCGGCAACGCTGGAGGCACTCGCGGAGCTGGGCGTCACCGCGGTGCTGGACCTTGGCCCTGGCCATGCGCTGGCAGAGATGATGCGCGCCTCTCAGCCGTCCATCCGCTGCTACGCCGCCGACGGATTCCGCACCATCGATGGCCTGCGCAAGTGGATTGCTGCGGGCTAGGCATCGATCCGTTTGACGTTCTCCTTTTCGCAATTTGTTCGATCGCGTGCCTCAACCTGACGCTGCCTTAGCGGCTGCTCGCCCACTCACGCGCCGGAACTCCGCTGCTTAATCGTGTCCAGCGCGACAATATGCTGTCCGCGGCGCTATCCTCTACGCCCACCGGCTCTGCTACCTGCGCATGCCCAGTCACGCGGGAATTAGCTCTGTTAGATCAGGAACGCGCTCGAGCCGTGCGACGAGAGCGGTTCAGGTCACCCATTATCAGAGATTGTCGGGCTCAGGCCCTTCGACGGGCTTGAGGCAGTCTTCAATGTAGCGCTGGAGCGCTGCGGCGGCGTTCAGCATATGCGCCCGCGTCCGGCGTGAGGCCGTCTCGCCGTCCCACTTCGGCGTCGACTAGATCGGCGTGCTCGTGTTTCTCAGAGGTCCTGGCGATCCTGATGCTTCCGACAGTGACCTCTCCGAAGGTCGCGGGAGTGACCTGACGATGGATGTTTGACACCCGCTTCGGTTTCGCGGGTCGATGCCAATAACTGTTAGGCTACCGCGCGAAGGACGACAGCCCTCCAAAATCCGCACGATCATGGACAGGTAAGAAACTCACGGTGGATAAGCTGCGCGCGTATGTGGAGTTGGTGTCCTGGGAATACTCGCTGCAACGGTCTCTCTGCGAGTCAGGTCAAGCTTGAGAATCCGCCCGCGGGCGGGCGAGCAGGCGCTACTGGAAACCAACTATGCAATCGGAAGGTCCAGCTAGTCTCTCACTCGCTTGGATTGACAATAGTGATTGAGGAGTGATGATCTGGGCAGAGCCGGCCGCGATAATCATCGCGGCACCAAGAGGACGATATGAAGCTATTCCAGCGCTCAGCAGTCTCGTTGTTTCGTGCCGAAGAGATCTCGGCCGAATTGATGAAAGGTCGGCCCGCCCTACTGAAGATGGGCTGCGCTTGCTGCGTTGCGCTCGCCGCGTCGCCCTACGCACTCGCGCAGACGTCCTCGCCTGACGTAGCGCAGCATCTCGCAGCGGCAAAAGAGGCTGCAGGCTCGGATCTCGGCGCTTATCTCGCTCTCGGCAGATCGGCAGATCCGAACTTCAACCAGCCGGTGCCTGATCTCGAGGCGCTTATGAAGGTCCCGGCGCCACCTCCGGGGAGAGCCTTCCACAATTTCTACTTTGTCGGCAGCAAGTGGGTAAGCACTTGGGCGATCACGACCTCCGACGGCATTATCCTAATCGATGCTATGGACAATGAAGAAGAAGCTGAGCGAATCGTGGAAGGCGGATTGAAAACGCTCGGGCTGGATCCGGCCAGGGTGAAAACCATCATCGTCACGCACGGGCACGGAGATCACTACGGCGGCGCGAACTACTTCGTACAAAAATACAAATCGCGCATTGTGAGCGACATCGATTGGACAATGATGGAAACGAAGCTTGAATTCGACACCCCACTCTGGGGCAGGCCACCGAAGCGCGATGTGTCGGTGGTCGATGGAGACAAGGTCACTTCGGCGAGGCGACGATCGACATCCTAATTGCGCCCGGACACACGATGGGCACGATCTCGCCAATCTTCGACGTCCTGTCAGGATCTCAGAAGCATCGCGCATTGCTGTGGGGCGGCACGTCCTTCAATTTCGGCAAGAAACCCGAACGTCTGCAAGCCTATACCGACGCGACCGCGCGCACTCGGGAGGTCGCAAAGCGCCAAGGCGTTGAAGTCTTCATTTCAAACCACAATGGCTATGACGGCGCCCTTGACAAGCTTGCGGCGAAAACCGTGAACGGCCCGAACCCGTTTATACTCGGTGCTCCAACCGTTCAACGCGTTTTGACCGTGATGAATGAGGGCGCACAAGCGACACTTGCATCGTGGAGATCCTGAAAGAAAGCCAAGACGACCGGATATTGAGGAAACTGCGCAATTCCCCAAGGCAAGCCGTCTGGGCCCTCCAGCGTCAGCGGAAAATCGGCATCTCGAAGCCCTCACCGATCAGATCGCCTGAACCGAACAGCGAGGGCTTCACTGGAGGCCGCTATTTGTGCCGCCGGGCGTAAGAGACAGGATAGGCCGCCGAACTCGCATCGATCATCGGATCCTGCGCTTCAATTCCGGATGGAAGAGCATTTGGCAGGAACAGCAGTTCCTGCTGTGCAGCGTCGTTATTCTGCACGACTTTCGTTATCGAAATCGTGCCAAGTTCTACAACCTGGCGAGTATCGGGCCAGGCGATTGATGGATCGTCGAGCTTGTCTTCGGCGGCGGCAACTTGAAGCATCACCTTGAAGTTCACCGGCCCCTGGTCCGTGCGAGTCCTGATTTCGCACTCAAATAATTACCGGCCTTGTTGACCGCTTCGCCGTCGCTCAGATAGTGAGCGCCGGCCGTTGGCAGAAATTGATAGCGACACCTGGCCGTCTCCGTTTGTGAACTTGAACGTGTTTACGCCATAGTATGGCAGCGTCGCGTAACTCACGGGCGCTGGCTTTGGTGCAGTCAGGAATGCCTTCGCGATCGGGTGGGTAGCCAGATAATTATCGAGCGGCGTCGGTTTGCTCGCCTTCGGTCCGCTGCTTCCCAGCGCGATTAACAAGTCGCGGAAATCATCGGCCGTAGGCGACGGGAAGCCGTTGAATGAGTGGGCCACGATATCGCTGTCCGTGCCGTCAGGCAGCCTGAACTTGATTGCCAGTCCGCGGGGGCTGGTCAGCCCTCTGATTGTGCGGAATGTCGGGAATTCCAGCAAAGTTCGAAAACCGCACCGTAACAGGAACTCCTTTTCGCTGCAGGTGAGGCGCCTTGCTGACGGTAGACGCTTTGACACTCGGCGTGAAACTCCCCTCCAGCGCAATTCCCTTCGCATGAACCGCTCGCGCCCCGGGATGGGAGCCGAACACCCGGTTCGAGACGGCAGCCTCGAGGCCCGGCTGAGCCGGACCAGGTACGAGCAATTGCAAGTCTTGCGGCCGGAGCCATGATGGTCCGATGCGTCACCCATGTGCTTTGCCCCTTCAGCGTCCGAATTCAAAGATGGCGCTCAGGGCCACCTTGACGGAGCTTGGCGTATCAGTCGGGAAGCGGTACTTCGAAAATGCGCAAGGGCCTTCGCAGAAAAGCGATCACCCGGCAAAGGGCCGCGGGTGCCAGCAAAGAGTAGCCAATTATTTCACCCTCGCCGGACTGAAGGTAGGGTATCTGGCTCACCAAGATCCCAATACAGCCCCGCCATAACCTCCAGAGCTTCACGCGCGAGCCCGATCGGCATGTGCTCGTTGGCTGCATGTTGCCGGCAGCCAGGATAGGCATGTGGGACCCACAACGTGGGCAAATCCAGCACGTTGGCAAAGATGTCATTCGGAAGCGATCCTGCGAAATTGGGCAGGATTGCCGGCGATTTCTGCGTCGTCCGGGCAATCGAGGCTTGGGCCCACCTAGCCCAGGGATCCTCAGGATCGAGGCGCGTGGCAAGAAAAACACCATCGCTGGGGCTTGGAGTCACTTGGACCATGTCGAGACCGGAACTCACGAGGTGTCGCCGAAGCGCCGGCAAGACGTCCTCTTGATCAACGCCGACCACGAAGCGGAGCTGGCAGCGCGCCCATGCACTCGGCGGAATGGCGTTGATCGGCGCCTGTGGATTTCCGCAACTGATGGCGAGGACATCAAACGAGCACCAGCCATACACCTGCTCTGAAGGGGTCAGTCCCGGCTCCCCCCAAGCCGGATCGATCTCAGGTTCGCCAAGTCCCCCGTCAACAACGCAATCGGCAAGCGCCCTCCGGATGGAATCAGGCAGCCCACTTGGAAGCCATTCTGGAATCAGGATGCGACCGCTCGGCGAGACCATCGTGGCCAGTGCATGCGCAAGCTGGATTGCAGGATCGGAAAGCAGACCGCCCCAATTGCCCGAATGATATGCGCTCTCCCGCGCGTTAATTGAAATGTCGAATGTGACACATCCGCGCGAGCCCAGGAATATCGTAGGCCGATGCTCGGACAACCGTGGGCCATCGGACGCCATGAAAAGATCGGCACGCAGAAGTTTCTGGTGCGTCGTGCACAGTTCGCGAAGGCCGGGCGAATCGACCTCTTCGCCCATCTCGATGAGGTGTTTCAGGTTGAACCCCAGTCGACCTCTCGTCTCGAGGACAGCTCGGAGGCTCGCAAGATTGATGGCATGCTGTCCCTTGTTGTCTGCGACACCACGGCCATACCAGCGATCATCGAGCCTCGCGAGGCGCCAAGGCGACATTCCGGCGGCCCAGGATTCGTCCATTCCTCGAACCACATCGCCGTGCCCATATCCGAGCACCGTCAGCAATGCTCCATCTTCTTTGCGCTCCGCATACAGGAAATCCGCGCCTGCGGCAGTCAGATGCTGGCAATCACAGCCGAGCTCTTCAAGCATGCAGCGGAGTTCGTCGAGATACTCAGCAATCTGAAGCCTTCGCTCCGGATTCTGGCTCTCGGAAGGAATGGCGACGAGCCGCGAGAGCACTGCCTCGAAGCCCCCAGAATCGAGATGGTTTCTCGCGCGTGAGATTGCAGCGTTCCGGCTCATTTCGGGTAGCTCCTTGCACCAAAGGGAGCTCAACCGGCAGCCGGAAACACGCGGGTATGCGCAGCCTCGATCTCAACGCGGACAAGTTGACCGGATTGGAGCAGCGGCCGTCCGGGGCTCACCGAAGTCCGGGCTGTCAATCGAACGGACCCCACCTGCACGAGCACGCTTTGGTTCGTGCCCGTGTAGGCAGATTCCAAAACCATCGCGCTGGCGCGCTCGTCGGGTGTCAGATCGACATACTCCGGGCGAACGGCCAGCAACCCTCGATCGCCCGACGTGAGCACCTGAGTGTCTTTCTGCACAATCTCAAGTCCGAGATCAGCGCTACGGGCACACACCTCTCCTCCCGAATGCCGCAACTCGACTGGCAGAAAGTTCATCTCGCCTATGAACCCCGCGACAAATGCAGTAGCCGGCTGCTCGTATAGCTCACGCGGTGTTCCACATTGCTGTAAGCGCCCCTGCTCGAGCACAGCGACGCGGTCGGCCATCGACAGCGCTTCCTCCTGGTCGTGGGTAACGAAGATGATTGTGCTACCAACCTCCTTATGGATCAGCTTGATCTCCATTTGGAGTTGCTGCCTGAGCTTGCGATCAAGGGCCCCGAGCGGCTCATCCATGAGCAACAGTGGCGGACGGAAGACGAGAGCCCGGGCCAAAGCGACACGTTGTTGCTGTCCTCCCGACAACTGGCTGGGAAGTCGCGCACCATATCCGTCAAGCGCAACGAGCTTCAGGGCTTTTGCGACTTCACGCTCAATATCTCCGCCACGTAAGCCTCGGCGCCGCAGCGGATAAGCAATGTTCTCCGCGATGGTCATATGGGGAAATAAGGCGTAGCTCTGAAACACCATGCCGAAGCCACGACGATGGCTCGGAACGTCATTGATGCGTACGCCGTCGAGCGTGATATCACCGGACGACGACGCTTCGAACCCGGCGATCATCATCAGCAAGGTCGATTTTCCAGACCCGCTGGATCCAAGCAAGGCTACGAACTCGCCTGGCTGAACGGACAATGATACGTCGTCGACCGCCTTGACCGGACCGAACATTTTGGTCAACGACTTGACCGAGACGGAGCCACGTTGGCTGTTCGCCGCAGCGACACCAGCCATTGCCTTACCGTTCGCCACCGCTGTGCTGACGCTCATTTCGGCTCCGTCTCGAATATTTTGCGCGGTATTGAAGTCAATCGCTTACCGCCAGAACTGGTCACCACGACGGACTCGCTGAAGGCAAGACCAGCGGCGGACGTGTACATGTGAAAGACCATTCCTTCCTCGATGGCCCAGTCTGAATGAGGCGTGAAACAGCGATATAGGTCACTCGTGTGCTGGGACACGAGCGGAGCGGTACCGAGCGTGTAACCGGTGATGTTATCGTAGGTCTCTCGCAACCCGGCCTCGACGACGCCTTCGCGCACGATGCGGTCAACGTCAGCGGCAATGGCTCCAGGCCGTAGCGCGGCGATTTGGCGATCCTGTAGCGCGATCAGTGCCTGGGCTGCAGCTCGCTGCTCGTCGTTTGCCTGCCCAACGATGACAGAGCGCATGATCCGCACCGTATAGAAACGCAAGCGCGGCAACAGTTCAATATGAACGATATCGCCGTTGGCCAGCGGCCGCTCTGCGAGGAACCCATGCAGCGAATCCCAACCCGACCCGACATTAAGAGGCCCAACAAAGCCATCGTCGAACCCAAGCCGATAGTAGGCGGCAGCGGCAGCGGCGGCGACATCACGCTGACTCTTGCCGCTTGCCACTTCCTTGACAGTTGCCTCGAAGGCCGTGTCCAGGAGCGACCCCGCTCGGGACATATGTGCGATCTCTTCCGACGACTTGCATCGCCTGAGATCCCATCCCGAACGCTCAAGGTCACAAAACTCCGAGTCCGGCAAGAGCTTGCGAAGCGATTGGAATCTTTGGATCGTAAACGAGTTCGATTGAAACTCGGCGCCGATCCGGACAGGCGCCGAGCCCGTTTCTCGCAAGGTGCTGACCAATAGCGCCAGCGGGTCGTCCCAGTCGCCAAAGCCCACAATCTTATCGATCCACGTGCGCTGCCGCGCCGGGGGCATATCTAGCTTGCGCACGAGCAGGAACGGCTCGGACGATGCCGGCACGATGCACGCACGCCAGAGATTCTCAGAGACCGTATAGCCCGAGAGCCACGACATCATCTCAGGTTCATCGAAGACGATGCAGTCAAGACGACGCTCCGCCATCAACCTTCGAACAGCGTCATATCGACGCTTGTACTCCTCGACGGAGAATGTGAGATCGCGACTCATGATCGATGCTCCGTTGCAATTACGAAAGCTTGCCCCAGATTGGGTTGAGTGCACAGCTTCACGAAAGGCGTCATTGGCTTTCTCGATAGGATGCAGATTGTTAGAAGCACACTTTATTTTACTCTTTCCCCTCAAGGATGGAGATTTTCCTGCGGCCGGCGGCCTTGGACGACCAAGCCTACGAACAGCCGCACCAGCAGGAGGAGCGCAAGTGCGGCGAGAAACAGAACGGCAATGACTGCGATCTGGGGACTTATCTCCAGGCGGATGTTATCCCACATTCTCATGGGCAAAGGCGTAGCCGTAGGTCCGCTAAGGAATAGACCGAACACGACGTCATCAAACCCCACGATGAACGCGAAGATTGCTGCGCTAGCTAGCGTCGGCAAAAGCAATGGAAGGGTCACTGTTCTCAACGTCACAAGAGGGCTCGAGCCGAGGCTCGCGGCAGCCAACTCGAGTGTGCGATTGAAGCGCTTGAGTCCCGCGATCATGACGATGACCGTATAAGGCGCGCCGATGATCGTATAACTGAGGGCGAACGCCAGCGGATTGCCGATCAACGAGGATCCGGCGAGAGCAAAGAACAACGAAACCGCAATTACGACGTGAGGAACAATCAGCGGGGAGATCAAGAGAAGATAGACTGGCACGCGCGCAGAGAAGCGGTACCGCACGAGAGCGAAGGCAGCAGGAACACCAATAGCCACGCTCAAGAGAGCGGACAGCCCTGCCCATCTCAGGCTGAAGCTTAGTGCATCGAGCCATTGGGTATTTTTGAGCAGACTTGAGAACCAGCGCAGTGAGTAACCAGGAGGCGGAAAGGTGAGATATGGTGCATCGCTGAATGCAAGAGTAATCACGACCATGAATGGCAATATCAGGAGGAGCAGCGTTGACGCCGCAACAACGTACAGCAATGGCCGGCGGATGATCGTGAACGCCTCGTGCAACCTCAACGACGGACCATGCAGGATCGCAGTCACGCATTCCAGGATCGGCCACTGTGCAGAGAGGCCGGATGTCGAGGTGCCGATCGGAGAGATGTTGTTGTGTGGGCGATCGTCGAGCTCTTCCGCGATGCGCTGACGAAATATGATGAAGACTGCGATCACTGTCAGCATCAAGATCGATGATTGGGCTGCGGCTTCATCGAAATTACCGAGGATCAGCACGCGCAGGCTAATACCCTGAGCAATCAGATAGCTGTCTGGACCACCAAGAAGCTCTGGCGTGATGTAGAAGCCGAGACTGGAAAGAAAGACAAGCGTGCAGCCGCTGATCACGCCTGGCATCGAGGCTGGCAGCGTGACTCTCAGGAAGGCGTCGGTAGGAGGACTTCCAAGGCTTTGTGCCGCTTTTGCAAGGCTTGGATTAACCCGCGCCAGCACCGCGTAGAGAGGAAAGACCATGAGAGGCAGCTGGACCTGCACCATCCCGATGTAGACGCCGATCGAATTAAACACCATTTGCAGCGGCTCGGAGATGAGACCGAGGCGCAAGAACAGCTGGTTGATAGGCCCGTTGGGGCTGAGCAGGACGATCCATGCGTAGGTTCGGATCAGGACGCTTGTCAAATATGGAAGCGTGACAATAAGTAGGAGAAACGCCGCCCAGCGCGGCGGGCATTTCGATATGGCATAAGCGAGCGGATAGGCAGTGATCAAGCAGACGGTCGTCACTGTCGCGGCGAGCGCGAGAGTCCTGAGGGCGATCCATAGAAACGCCGGCGAGTTGGCGATCTCGATATAGCTGTTGAGCGACCATGCGCCATCAAGCTGCAGGCTCTTGAGCACGAGTTGCGCAAGCGGCACGACGTAGCCGATCAAGAACAGGATTACGATCGGCAAGAGAAGGAGGGCAGGCACCAGGCGCGCCCGCCCTAAGGTGTATCTCCTATGCGGCATGGCCACACTCGCATCCACCATCTTGACCTACCGTGCGCCGGAAATCCAACGCTCCCATTGAGCGACGGCAATTTCATTGTTGGCCTTGCCGTAGGCGCCCACGGTGTTCCAGAATTCGTAATCCTGGACGAATTGCAGCTTCCGTGCTTCCGATGAGGTCGGCAGGAGCTTTGCCCTTTCAGACGGCACGAAGCCGAATGCACGCGAGTTCGGTGGCGCGTAGAGAATTTGTTGGACGAACTTCGCCTGGTTCTCGGCTCGCGCTGAGAACGCGAGAAACTTGAATGCATTGTCGGCGTTCTTGGTGCCCTTCAAGACCACCCAGGTGTCGTACTGCAACATTCCCTGATTCCAGGTGTAGCCGATCTTGGCACCCTGCTCGTTGGCTGCCGAAACCCGACCGTTCCAGGCGCTACCAGCCGTGATCAACTTATCAATGATCATCTGCGGAGCTTCCGCACCGGTATTCCACCATTTCAGGATGCTTGGCTTGACCCGGCTGAGACTCTTGAACGCGCGATCCCAATCAAGTGGATAGAGCTTCGACGGATCAACACCATCCGCCATCAAAGCTGCTTCGAACGTGCCGCCGTCCGAGGCCCAGGTTCCGGCCATGAGCGAACGCCGTCCCGCGAATTTTTGGGCGTCCCATACATCCGCCCACGAGTTCGGCGCATTGGATGCAAACTTCGACGCATCATACGCAATGAACAGCGAATAGATGATCGCGGGCACGGTGAACTTTCCGACCTTGACCGGACTGAACGCGTCAAGGTCTGCCTTGTCGAAGTAGCCGTAGTCGATCGGAAGTAGAAGATTGTCCCGCTCGAAAGTCGGGGCCTTGCCGCCAGGTAAAATCGTCACGTCGTATCGGGGAGCGCCAGCCAACACGCTCGCTCGCACCGCTCCCGAGTCGGTGCGCGGTTGAGCTATCACCTTGATGCCCGTCTCCTTCTCGAAGGGCGCGAAATAGGCGATCCGCTTGGCTTCTCCCCAAGAGCCGCCGCCGTCGTAGACCACGACCTCACCGGTGCCCTTCGGGATTTGCGCAATCGCGGGCGCGGGAAACAGCGAGCGCGCGGCCGCAAGGCCCCCTGCCAAAGCCGTTCCCTGGAGAAGCTTGCGTCTGACTACATCCACCATCTGCGGCTCCGTTTGTAGTGGCAAATACTTGCTCGACCCGGCTTCGTGCATATAATCTGGCAAGCTAGTGGCTGAATTCGCCGTTTCGCGACCAAAAATGCCAGAAAACTGCAAATTGAGAGGTTAAATGGCTGTCACGCGCACTGACCTCGATCGTCTCGACCTGAAGCTTCTGATGCTGCTGCAGGAGAATAATCTGCAGACCTCTGAGGAATTGGCAGAGCGCGTGGGACTTTCCCCGACGTCCTGCCTGCGTCGGCTTAGGCGATTGCGTGAAAACGGGGCGATCATGTCCGACGTCTCGATCATATCGCCTTCGGTCACCGGGAAACGGGTCACCTCGATCGTGCTTGTGGCGCTCGAGCAAGAGCAGCTCGATCTTCTCCACACCTTCAAGAATCGGATGAGCGCCTATCCTGAGGTTACGCAGTGCTACTATGTAACGGGTTCGGCTGATTTCATTCTGGTCGTCAACACGGGCTCGATGGAAGAATATGGGGCTTTCACCGAGCGAGCATTCTTTCCAGACAAGAACGTCAAGTCGTTCAATACATATGTTTCAATGCAGACGGTGAAGTTCACCACCCGCATCAATCTTGACGTATCCTGACGGGCAGCGTTCTGCTCCTGGCTATTGGTTGCCGCTCCAAACCGACAGGTCGGTGGGGCTTTCCGTCGCAAAAAGCAGAACCTTGGCGGACTGATCCAGCCCAAGTCTCTTTCGGTCCTTCTCTTCGGCTGCCCTGAAGAGGCCTGCCAATCCCGCCGCTCCCGACTCGCCGACGCGAAGACGCTGATCGCCTAAAATGCCCTCGTTGAGCAAACGTACTGCGTCGGCGGCCGCCTCGTCGGTGACCGTTATGTAGCCGCTGGTCAGGTCTTCGATGATCGGCCAAACCAACAAGGATGGGCTTTGGCATTCGAGCATCGACATGTTCGTCGCAGGGCCGGGCGGAAGGCGCACCGGCATCTTTGCTTGCACGCTTTCGTAGAGACAGGCCGATCGTTCCGGCTCCACGATCCACAGATGGGTATCGGGCCCGAATAGACCACGCGCCCAGCCATGGCCGAAGACACTTGCAGCAAGACCTCCGACGCCCGCTTGAACCAGAACATGCGTAAAGGGCTTTTGCTGGCCCATGGTGGCAGCAATGATTTCATCGGTCAGGATCGAGTAACCTTGAACCACGAGCGTGCAGGCCGTGGCATCTTCTCCCGGCCCGACGGTATCCGGGACCGCAATCCAACCATCCTGCAGCGCAGCTTTAGCTGCAGCTTCCACCGAATCGTGATAATCTCCTGACACACGCACGATCTCAGCACCGAGCCGTGTTATATGTGCGGCACGCTCTTCGCTCACGCCGTGGTGGAGATACACTACAGCCCGCGTTCCGATGAGCCGAGCTCCGGCTGATACCGAACGACCGTGATTGCCGTCAGATGCACAGGAAAAGGTGAGTTCGGACAGCATGGCCCGAACGCCGGGGTCCATCAGTTCCGCCGGCAGAATGGCTCGCCCCGTCCGCCTTTCGACGTGTCGCATAGCGAGCTTCAGCACGGCATAGGCTCCGCCAAGCCCCTTGAAGCTGCCTATGCCAAGACGCTGCGTCTCGTCCTTGATCCATATTCCGCCAACCCCTAGCCGCTCGGCAGCACCCGGCAGCGAGATTAAATTGGTCGGAGCATAGCGCGGGCACGCTCGAAGAAGGCGCAGAGGCTCATCTGCCGCGTTGCGGTCGCACCAGGAAGCCGCATGTTTCAGGCCAGATGACCGGTTGCGTAATAGGATAGACCGTGAAGTGGCAAGCGTCGCTGTCGCGGAGTCCGCGGCCTCAAAAGGGGGTACCAAGGTCATTCTCCTGGCAAGTTCGTTCGATCTTTCGGACCGTACTTTGCCGAGCCGCGAAGCCGTTTGTTGCAACCTTTGACGCAATCCATGACGGAATTGGGCATTGTTGACACTAAAATGGCGGGTTTGGGCTCTGCTGGCAGGCATATTCCAAGAGATTTGCTGATCGAAGGCGGCGAACGCCTCGTAATCTGGCATTCTAGGCGCGTCGCGAAAATAAGGATCTCTGGTGCAGGATAACGGAGAGCAAACCGCAAGCTCGATAGAGGATCTTTCAGATTCCGAGGTCGATCGCTTGCGAGGCGATACGTCGGGTGTTGCGCATCGAATCCACCTCAACAATGCGGGCGCCTCGCTGATGCCACGTCCCGTCTTGGACGGCATGGTGACATATCTCCGGCGCGAAGCCGAGAATGGCGGCTACGAAGCGTGCGCCGAGAGCACAGCGCGCCTCGAAGGCGTATACGACAGCATAGCTCGACTGGTCGGCTCGAAGCGGGAAGAAATCGCGCTCGCCGAAAGTGCCACTCTGGCCTGGCAGCGCGCCTTTTATTCGCTCCGCTTTGGACCTGAAGACCGAATTCTCACCACCTCCGCAGAATTTGCGGCAAACTATATTTCGTTTTTGCAGGTCGCGCGCCGTACCGGCGCACGGGTCGAGGTCATACCCGACGACGCCAACCAGGCCTTGGACCCTGAGGCCCTCAAGCGAATGATTGATGAGCGCGTCCGGCTGATCGCTATCACGTGGATACCAACCAATGGCGGCCTGGTGAACCCAGCTGAAGCCGTAGGACGCATCGCGCGCGCCCATAATGTTCCCTATTTGCTGGATGCATGCCAAGCCGTTGGGCAGATCCCCATCGACGTCCGTGCACTTGGTTGCGACATGCTAACGGCAACAGGTCGGAAGTTCTTGCGTGGTCCGCGCGGAACAGGCTTCCTCTACATGCGCGACGAGTTCCTGAAGGATATTGAACCGGCAATGGTAGACCTGTTCGGTGCACCTTGGGTTGGACCTGAGCGCTACGAATTTAGGTCCGACGCACGACGATTCGAGACGTGGGAAGCGAACTATGCGGCGCGGCTTGGACTTGGGATCGCCGCTGACTACGCGCTTTCAATTGGCATCGAGAGGATCGAACAACGTTGCCGCAAGCTTGCGAATGAATTGCGAGCAGCACTTGGCGCCGTCCCTGGGGTGTTGCTTCACGATCTTGGAGAACGTCCCGCTTCAATCGTGTCGTTCACACTTCGTGGCATAGTCGCACGCGAGGTCATGTGCAGCCTTGCAAGGCAGAAGATCAACGTATCCGTCTCGCCACCAACAAGTACACCGCTAGATGCAGCGCGGAGAGGTCTGCCGGACATCGTTCGCGCATCCCCGCATTACTACAATACGATTGAGGAGGTTCACAGTCTCGCGTCAGCGGTCCGGGGGATCGCGGCATAACCTATTGCAAGCGGCGCTGATTGCCAAAGCCGTTTGGTTTGAGACCTAGACTAGCGTGCGGGAGGCTTGTCGTCAGTTCGCCCCATTCCGATCGCGACACCCGTTCCTTCATTTCGGCTGGCGCAAGATTTCAAAAGCGGCGATCATCGCTCCAAGACTTTTTACGAAGGTCGCACTAGCGGTAGAACGCCTTATTTGCTGCGAATATTTCAGTTACGCAATCAAAGATCGCCGCCATCCTTGGGACATGCCGTAACTCTTCGTGAATGGCAAGCCAAAACTCGCGATTTGTCCTGGCCTCAGCCGCAAGTACGCGTCTGCGCGTGGGCTCAGAGTCTGCCAGATAGGTAGGAAACATTCCGATGCCAAAGCCTCGCCTGCCGGCCTCCAATTGGACAAGTGGACTGGTGCTGCGGAAAACGACACGTCTCTCGCCGACGGTGTCATGTAGCCATTTCAATGCGGAGATTTCGATCATATCGCCAATGTAGTCCACAAAAACATGATCATCGGCTTCCCCGAGGCTTTTCGGCTCGCCATGATGGTCAATGTAACTTTTGGACGCATACAGATAGACGTCGCATCTGGCGATCCGCCGGGCGATATGGCGGGCCCGTCGGACGCATGGTCCCGATATATCAGCCTCTTGGCTCGTCCGAGGCCGAGACCTAGGCCTACGGAGATGCGGCCAGCCATGTTTTGGGCTGGCCTTCCGCCGAGTGCGGACCGAACTCGACGGCCTGCCGCTCGAACAGACTGCGATAGATGCCGCCGGGTTGCACGATCAGTGCCGAATGCGCGCCCTGCTCGACGATCTTGCCGCGATCGAACACCAGGATGCGGTCGAGGCCGCGCACCGTCGACAGGCGGTGCGCGATTACGATCGAGGTGCGGTCCTTCATCAGCCGTTCCATCGCCTCTTGGATCAGCGCTTCCGATTCCGAATCCAGGCTCGACGTCGCCTCGTCCAGGATCAACACTGGTGCATCGGCAAGGAACGCGCGCGCCAGCGCAACGCGCTGCCGCTCGCCACCCGACAGATTTACGCCGCGCTCACCCACAAGTGTGCCGTAGCCCTTCGGCGATCGCATGATGAAGTCATGTGCATTGGCGAGCCTCGCCGCCTGCTTGATCGCCGCCATGCTGGCGCCGGGTCGGCCATAGGCGATGTTTTCAGCCAGCGAGCGGTGAAACAGGATCGGCTCTTGCTCCACGATCGCGATCTGGCTGCGCAGCGACTGCTGCGTGGCTTTCGCAACGTCCTGGCCGTCGATCAGGATCCGGCCGCCGGAGACGTCGTAGAGCCGCTGAAGCAGCTTGACGAACGTGGTCTTGCCGGAGCCGGAGCGGCCGACCAGACCGATCCGCTCGCCGGCGCGGATGTTGATCGACAATCCGTCGTAGAGCGGCACGCGATCGCCGTCATAGAGGAAGGTGACGTCTTCGAACGTGATCCTCCCACAGTGAATGTCGATCGGCTTGGCGTCGGGAGCATCGACAATGCCGATCGGCTCGCCATAGATGGTAACCAGTTCCTCCATGTCGTTCACCGAGCGCTGCAGATTGTTGATGTGCATCCCGACGTCACGCAAATAGGCGTGGATGATGTAATAGCTTGTCAACACATAAGTGACGTCGCCTGGAGAGGTCCGCCCCGCCATCCACAGCAGGATGGCGCCGCCGATCACCGAAGCACGAAAGCACAAGAGCATCACGAGCTGCACCGTGCCCGTGCCGTTGGATCGCAGCCAGGTGCGCTGCACCCTTGCCCGCCAGCGTCTGAGGACACGATCAAGCCGCGCATCCTCACGCGCCTCAGCACCGAAGGATTTCGCCACAGTATTGCAGGTGAGCGCGTCCGCCAGCGTGCCGCTGACCTTGCTGTCCCAGGCGTTGGAGACGCGCGCCGCCGGCGCGATGTAGCCGATCGTGAATGCCGTCGTGATGGCGACATAGATCACTGCGCCGAGGCCGATCACGGCGCCGAGCTCGGGCCAATGCAGGCCGAGCAGGATCGTCGAACCCACGAGCACCGCAAGCGACGGCAACAATGCCATCAGGATCGTATTGTTAAGCAGGTCGAGCGCCCACATGCCGCGGGTGATCTTGCGCACGGTCGAGCCGGCGAACGAGTTAGCGTGCCAGTCGGTTGAGAAGCGCTGCACGCGCATGAAGCCCCCACGGGCCACATCTGACATGGTCTTCAGCGTGAACGGCACGATCGCCTGGAAGCCCGTAAACCGCAATATAATCGAGAGCAGACCAAGCGCGAGGGTACCAGCGAACGCAATCAGTGCCGCATGCCGCGCCGCTTGGTCGGAGGGGACCGAGGCCAATGCATCCACTAGACGGCCGGAATAGACCGGCATGAACAGGTCGGCGACCGTCGACCCTAAGAAGCCGACGAGGACAATAGTGGCACGGACCGGCTGCTTCAGCCACTGCTCCAACGCAAACGGGAGAACCAAGCCGATTGCGGCCGGTCGTTTGTCATCTTGACTGGTCATGGCACTAGGGGGTTGTGGCACACGCGGTGTAAAAACCGTTCGATCCAGACCCGATGTGCCCAATGCTTGGCCCGTCGTCCGAGGGATGCGATAAATGCCCGCAGTCTGGGGGCTGCGGCCGAAATCTTCTAGCCATTTCTCCCACTCTTGGCGTAAGCGCTGAGCTGAAGCGCCTCACGCTTTGCGAGCTCCTCGGGCTGAGAGCATCGATCTGAGACATCGGCCAGCCTTGCGCGATCCGAGCTTGTGTGAGCCAGGTAGGCGGGATCGGCGTCACTCGCTTTTGCATCTTTTCTCCTCCGGCGCTTGCGCTTTGGTACTTTTGCGGGACTCCGGGTTGCGGAGCCGCACAGACCCATGGCAAGCCTTCTGACCCTTGTAGTTGGCCAGCGTTTGGACCAATACCGACATAACCTGCTGTTTCGGTTTGTCCGAGATAGGTGCGGGGCCGTCCAGCGACCTCAGCGTCACCTCGATCGCGCGATCCCTGTCGCCGCTCTCATAACAGTACTGAGCGAGCGCCGGATAGGACAGGAACTTAGGGGCCTCGTCGTGTTGCGGAGGATTCACTGCCAGAATGTGTTTGGATAACTCATTGCCCATCGCGAAGCGCTCGGCCTGCGGCAAATAAGAGCTGTCATTCGCCGAATCAAAGAGTTGGCGCATCGCCCCGGCCATCCACAGCGCGGATTTTTTGTCGATCGCCTCACGAACCAATTGGCGCATCATCACCGGCAGGCCGGCCTGCACGTCGTGCATTTTGTGGAGCAACAGATCCGCATGCAGCACGCGGAAGTTCACGTCATCCGGCAGAACAGCGACGGCTTCCTCGACCACCGAAAGCGCCTTCGCCCAATCCTGCGCCATCGCCGCTGTCAGTTTAGCGGAGATCGGCATTGTGCGTTCGCCCTCGGCGATCCGCTCTGCATCGGCGGCTTTCGCTTCATCGCTGATGCGCCAGCGGCCCATCAGAATCTTCGGCAGAACGTCATTGAGTTGCGTCGGGGAACCTATAAAGGCGATGCGGCCATCACGGCCGACTAGGAACGAGGTGGGAATTCCGACAGAAAAGCTGGAATCCATCCAAAGCTTGTCCATTTCGCGTGTGTAGTTGAACTCGATCCGATAGTTGAGATTCGGCACCCTTTTGGTCAACGATGCGTCCAACTTGCTTCGGGCCTCTTCCGCTGTTTGAGCGCGCTCACGAGCTGCTATTCCGAGGACCTCAACTCCGCTATCTCTGTATTTCTCTTGCAGCTGTACCAGATCGGACAGCGCCGCCACACATGGTGCGGACCAAGCGGGCCACATCGATTCAAGGAAGGGGAGCATCGCCGGTCTTGCGTATCGTGCGCTCAGCACTTTCAGTACTGCGGCACCTTAGTAGCAACGTCCGTGCCAGCATCGTCTGCGCGCATTAAGTGCCTGATTGCGCATGAATAGCTCAACGGCACGGCGGCCAGTGCTTTGAACCCGACGGGCTTTGTGCCGCTGTCGGAATTTGAATTGCGCACTTCGCACCGCCGGAAAACTGATGTGATCTTGTGAGCCGCCGAACGGAAACTTGGTAATCCCTGTAACCCGGCAGACAGGACAGAGGCGAGCGACGATTTAGATCGGACTCGAACGATTCGAAGCCCGTGGACCAGGAACACCTATTCTGGTCGATGACGATGGGACCCATTCGCGGGGGGCTGCAGACGGTACCGCGGATCCGGAAGGCTTTGAGACTGTCAGTGCTCGCCATCGCGCCAAGCGGCTCCTGCACCAAAAACTGGTACTTCGATTAGTTTGCTGTCCAGCCGCGTGTACCGGGATCGCCGACGCCCTATCGACTTCGAAAACCGTTGCCCTCGTATCGAAACAGATGCCGCCGATCGCCTCGATGGAGCTAAGGCTTCTACAGGCGTCACCTCCAGGTCTGTACAAGAGGCACGGACCGCTCGCGCTAATCGGCACGCGCACTAAGCTGATGCAGCATTGGGCCGATCGGATCCACTACTGGCTAGATTCCAAGAAGGTGACGCCGATCAAGGGAGTGGCGCAGGCTTGAGCCTGTGCCGAAATCGTAAGAACCGGTGGTTGCGTGGACTCGCAACACCCGATTCTGTTATTGACCGAGAGCACGATTCCACGATTGGCTGCGTAACCTGCTCACAACGCACGTATCTGCCTCACTGCGACAACCGGTCGAGCCGGAACGCTTGCGCTGCTCTGAGTGACGCTTCAAAGGCGAGGAGAGCGCTCCAGCTGCGTGATCTAGTCAACCTTACTCGAGGTGACGTTATCCGACCATCGCGGAGCCTTGCCCGGGGGTCCGGGCGCGGTCACTCGCATGGCTCTGCATCGACAAATCCAACCAAAGCGTGGCCGCTCAAACAATGGCAGCGGCCGGGCGAGCGATCAGCTTGCCGAAAACAGATCCTTCCCTGTGGCCTGTGCCACGTCGGCATTCTGTCAGTATACAAGCGCGCTCATGTCTGAAACCCGCCTCCGACTGTCTACGGAAGCCACATTGCGTAAAAAAGACTCGAGAGTGCCCCTTCTGTTGCTGGCCTAAATCCTGCACCGGCGCTCGGCGCCAGGGAGTTTGGCGCCGGCAACAAGATGGGAGTCGGGTTTGGGCCTCGATCCGTCAATCGACAATGCGGTTGCCCACTTGCACGCGCCCCCCTCCGGTGGCGGGCGATGTCGGTGGGATCCTAAGACAGACAACGATGTCCACGTAAATCTGGCTTCGTCCAACGGTGCCGCGTGCCATCGCCCAGGTCGCGGAACGGCTTGCTGGCGCACCGCTACACCTATTGAGCCACAATGCGGCATTTCGCCATAGACACCGGACCATACGTTGATGGCGTCATTCGAAAGTTGGATGAGGCGGCTTCATCTCAATCTGCCTGGCCTGACCTTCCTCCGGCAAAACCTCTTTCCCGAGTTCAAGCGGCCTCGGTAGTGATCGTCGACATGACTCGATCGGCAACCTAGCCGCGCGCAACCGTTTCCCAGCACCGCCATTGCCCCCGCGTCAAGGCTGACGGTTGCCTGCTCACCCTGAAGCGAGGCGTCAATACATGATCGATGAACTGGATCTACGAACCTTCACGCCCCATCCGCAACGCGACGCTGTGCTCGGCGAAGTGCACGCGCGCCCCTTCACGCGCCTTGTTTCGCCCTTCAGCGTGATCCACTTCGCCTTTCTTGCACAGGGCGAGGCGGCCACAAGCGATCGCTGCCGTTTTATCGATTTTTGCCTCGAGCGCAATCTTACGCCGCCTGAGCAATCGGCGAAACTTCATCAGATTGTCATCGGGCCCGCTACGCTACGCTGGGAGCAGCATTCGGAATTTACAACATTCACCTGGATCTGGACTAACGCAAATTGTTCTGCCGCAGACCAATTTGACAAAGTTGACGGTACCGTCCGATCGCTCATCCGCGCGTTGCGTCAGACCGGACAGCTGCTGGTCGCGATCAGGCTAGAAGTGGAGCAGGACGCCTCGCCGACCATGCGGGCCGAACAGATTTTTGACAAGAACAGCCTGGCCATGGTTGCCACAAAGAGCGGCGCAGGCGTTGCCGCCTCAGACTTCCGCGTAGATGAAAAAGGTTTCACGAAAATCCTGGTCTGCGACCTCGGGTTGACGTCGCACGATCTCGGAGCGCTGGTGCAACGGCTCCTGGAAATCGAGACCTACCGTCCATTGGCGCTCCTTGGCCTGTCGGCGGCTCTTGAGCTTGCACCATCTGTTGATCGCATCGACCGCCGTCTTGTTGAGGCGCTCGAGAAAATGCAAAGCGGTGAGGGTCTGCAGTTCAACAACCATCTGCTTGCCGAGCTGACGGCGCTGGCCGCATCCTTCGAGAGAGGCGCGACCGGCAGCCTGTTTCGCTTCGGCGCCAGCAGGGCCTATAACGAGCTGGTCCAATCGCGACTATCCATCATTGAAGGCAACGATGTCTCGGGCTACCCAACCTGGTCGTCTTTTCTGGCACGCCGCATGGCGCCGGCGATGCGAACCTGCGCAACTGTTGAGGATCGTCAGGCGACTCTGTCGGTCAAGCTCGCGCGTGCCGCCGATCTGTTGCGAACCCGGGTCGACGTCGAAATCGAACGACAGAATCGTGACCTATTGCATGCTATCAACGAGCGCGCGAGACACCAACTTCGGCTGCAGTGCACGGTCGAAGGATTGTCGGTCGCGGCGATAGGATATTATGTGGTCAGCCTGTTTAGCTATCTTGCCAAGGGCGCGCATGATGTCGGACTGCGAGTAGAGCCCTCGTTCCTGACCGCAGCCTTCGTGCCTATTGCGGTCGGCGTGATCTGGCTGGTGAGTTACAATGTCCGAAAGCGACACCTCAAGCACAACGATGCGCCCTCGGTGACTTGCGACTAAAGCTCCTTGAGGGAATCGGTGCGTCCGTCCTGCGAAGCTCGCATGGTCGGGGTGCGACGCAGCCTCAAGATCGCGGCCGGCTCCTGCGCAAGGTAATGCCCCGCCCGGACCAGCCGGGCGAGGCAAAGCGGATCGGGTCAGTCGCCGTTGCGACGGCTGGGACGGGACCAGATCAGGCTGAAGCCTTCACCTTCCTCGTCGCGACACTATCGCAAGAAACGCAGCGTCCGGATCGTCACAAATTCAGTTGCGCGATTTTTGTCATTTGCGCTGAGCTTACGCTCAAAAGGCTCGTGCAATCGGCATTTGACCCTTTGTGATCTTCGCTGCCACTCCATCGCATGTGTTGCTTTTGAGCATCCGGGTCACAATCGCCACTCACTCCAAGCCCTGATTGTTTTCCGTTTGGCGGCGCTTTCGCAACTATTCCACGCAATGATAAACGCTGCGTATTGGATCTGCCCTCGCAAATGTCGCGCTATGGAGAGACTGTCGGAAGCTCAGATTGTCAGATTTGAGACGACAGTCGGCAAGTAGACGCAACAAAGTCTTCCGAAAACCTGCAAAGCAGACGAAATCAGTTTGGCACATGCATTGCTTCATTCGGGCATCATCACCGATCGCAGTGCGTTGTTTTCGGAGCGGATCTGGCACGCATTGTCGCGAGTGTCAGTTCTCGCCGCGACGATTCACCGTTGGCGATATCTTAAGAAGCCGGTGTGGACCGGGAAAGGGCAGGGTCTTTGATGAAGTCGAGAGTTCTTCTGTTGGGTGCCACGATTGCGGTCATGGCCAGCGGTGCGGCCAACGCGCGCCTTGAGCCAGAACCGAAGCTGCCGCTGGTCGTATGGAACTGGTCGGGTGTCTATATCGGCGGACATGTCGGCGGTGGATACGGCCGAACTTCCTTCAGCAATCCCTACGGTCCCTCGATTTATGGCGGTGCCGTGGAAAGCCCGGCGTTTCTCGCGGGTGGCCAGATCGGCTACAATTGGCAGAACAGCAGCTGGGTGTTTGGCGTCGAACTGGATGCCAGCGGTGTTATTTCCGAAGGCACGAATACCTGCCTCGCTCATTCGGGCCTGGTTGTGAGCGCAAACTGCATCGCAGGTCCCAACCTCTTCGCCACCGGGACTGGCCGAATTGGTTACGCCTTTGGCGCACTCGGCCTCACGCTGGCGTATATCAAGGGAGGTGTAGCCTGGCAAAACAACAGGGGCGATGTGGTCAACAACTATGAATTCCTCCACCTGCCCCAGGAGAAAACCCATTTCGACTATGGTCGTGTCGGTAGCGTTATCGGGCTGGGCATCGAGCAAGCGATTACGCCTGCGTGGTCCGTGAACGTCGAGTATGACTATCTGCATTTTGGCGGACCGAGTGTGGCAACGGCTCCGACAGTACAACTGCCACCACTTGCAATTCTGCCAGCGAACACAACCAGCCTGTCCAGCAACTATCACATCGGAAAGATTGGCCTTAACTACCATTTCGACGCCGACCCAAAGGCCGCACAATGGTCTAATGCTACGCTGTACACGAAGGTACCCGCGAGCGTGCAGCCCATTCCTTACGCGAGCGGTTGGTCGTTCGAAGGCGGCTCGCGGCTCTGGCTCAGCCGGGGAAGATTCCAGTGGGATCACAGCGCAGCGGGCAGAGAGCAAGATCCCGGCTTGCTGATATCGAGGCTCACCTATCATCGACAGGACGGATTCTCCGGGGAGTTATTCGGCCGTGTTGATAGCCCCTGGGGAGTGTTCCTGAAGAGCGACCTTGGTATCGGGGGCTTCAACAAAGGGAAGTCAAATGATGAAGACTGGTTGCCCCACAAGGGACGGTCCTACCAGAACACCATTTCAGATGAGTCAAACGGAAAGTTCACATATTACACGGCCGACGTCGGTTACGATGTCCTGCGCGGCACGAACTACAAGGTCGGTGGATTTCTAGGCTGGACCTATTACGGGCAGAGCTCGGACTCGACCGGTTGCATTGAGTTCGCCAATCCACGGCATCGATGTCTGAAGCCGGGTGACAACAGGATTGTTGGCAGCGAGGATACGCAATGGAATGCGCCTCGAATCGGCCTGAGCGCCGAAACCATGCTGACCGAGCGCTGGCGCCTGAACGCTGATGTCGCTTACCTGCCCTGGACCGATTTCATCGGTCGAGACTATCACCTCTTGCGTCCCGCCACTACCTTCACGGAACAACGCGGCAGTGGTGGTGGCGGCGTCCAGCTTGAAGGCGTGCTGTCCTACTTCATCACGGATAACATCAGCGTCGGCGTTGGTGGTCGCTATTGGGCCATGTGGACCAAAAGGGACGCCGAGTCCATGCACTGCGGCAACGGCTGCATCGAGCACTCGCCCTCATTTGCGAAGTACAGCATGGAGCGCTGGGGTACATTCTTTCAGGCTTCTTACAAGTTCGATTCAAAGACTTGATCTTGGCCAGCTCGAGACTATATCTCGAGCCATCCAGGCCTGCTCGTAAGCATCGATGTCGGCGCCAAACAGCGACGCCGACGTCGTGGATAATGATGGTGAAGCACTCGGAATCGAGCAGAGCTCAGCTTGCTTGCAAAGAATGAATGCCAGCCAGCGCGAGCCGCACACTGCTGAGGCGAACACACGTGGGCCGCGGCTGGTCGCACGATCAGCGGCATCGAGCGAGCCGGAAAGCTCCTGGTGATTAGAATTTGCGGCAGCGCTCACGCGCCGCCGAATGTCCAGATCGGGACGCCGAGCTTCTTGGCCTTGTCGGCTAGGTCGTCCTGAATGCCGGTGCCGGGGAAGTACAGAACGCCGATAGGAAGTGTCTCCGGCATCGCATCGTTGCGTTCGAACGGGGCGGCCTTCGCATGCTTCGTCCAGTCGGGCCTGAAGGCAATCTGCGGCACCTTACGGTTGTCGGCCCACTTGGCTGCGATCAGCTCGACGCCGTTGGGCGATCCGCCGTGCAGCAGCACCGTCGAGGGTTCCTCACCGTCAACAAACTCGCTTTATCAAGCTCAGCTTCACAAAGCGCGATCAGATTGCTCAGTCGCTTGGCGCCGTCTGTTTTGTCCAAAAGCTCGGTAAATTCTCGGATCGCATCATCCAAGAGCGGCTTGCCATTATCGGGATCTTCCTCGGACAAGGAATGCAGATTGAGTGCGTGCATCCTGGCGGCTTCGGTATCTCGAGCTCGATCTATTTGTTCGAGGAGCTGGCGCGCGGCCTCGTATTTCCCCGCGCTCGCTTGGCTGCCGCCCTTATTCGAAGCTCGCCCTGCTCCGGCCAACGATTATGGGGATGATTAGCGAAACTGACACGCTCCTTGAAGACCTCGATCAAGATGCGAACGTCCTCCAGCCCGTTGTCAGGGAGTCGTGCACGACCAATTTTGTTGCCGTCCAGCACGCGATGACTTCGCTCCCTTCTGAGAAAGTTCTTTGGATCTATTCAACACTCCCGATCAAGGCTGTTGAAATGGCTCGAGCCAGAACTCGGCGATTTTCTGGATGGCTCACCATTGTCGCGTGGTTGCCTGGAACCGGTACGGCATGGATAGCACCAGATTTCATGATCCGGTCCCAGCCCTGCTTTGGCAACGCGCGATCAGGTTGTTTGTCGGGTGCTAACCAACTGATGAGAGGCTCACTGGCATAAAACTGGTGGATTTCAATCGGGAGCGACGGAATGCGATAAGACTGTAGCGAGCGGTGAAATGTCGCGGCCCTCTGATACATCGAAACGTCACTATGAAGATCGTGACCTGGAGCTAACGCTCCTATTTGCTGCGCCTTTTCAAGCAACTCAGAGATGGAACATTGTTCGGTGTCGCGTTCCAAAACCTCGTGATATTCATCGCGCAAGATTCCACAACGATCCAAGACAAATTCTCGCGCCAAATTCTTCAGTGATCCGTTTGAAGAAGCCGCAGCTAGACTAACATCAATGAACGCCATGAATGACACAACTTCATCAACACTCAGTAATTGCTCGGCAATTGCATAAGCCAGGATTGCACCTGATGAGTATCCAGCAAAGCGGTATGGGCCACGTGGCTGGATCTGTTTAATCGCAAGGATCACCTCCGCGGCCATCGCCTCAAGTGTCGGTGGACGAACGTCATCGAAAGGGGGCCATGGCAGAGCGTAGACCGGGCAATCTGCATCCATTTCCGCTGCCAAACCGAGGACATACGAACAATCCCCAAAACCTGTGGGGACAAAGAAGAGAGGTGGCTGCGATCCGGTCGGTCGAACGGGAATCACCGCCGTGTTACTGGGCTGCACCTGCAAACGGATCTTCGATGCAAGCTCTTTCAGAACAGGGGCTCGGAAGAGGTCGGTGGCGCTAAAACTCAGCCCAAGATGTAATGCTCGACTGAGCATCTGCACGGCCAAGAGCGAGTGGCCGCCCAGTTCGAAGAAGTGGTCGTTGCGCCCGATGCGCTCGACACCCAGGAGTTCGGCCCAGATCCGTGCCAGCACCGTCTCGACCGCACCTTGCGGCGCCTGGTAGGCCGCCAGCGCATAGGCCTGATCGGCCGGCGCCGGCAGCGCGTTCCGATCGAGCTTGCCGTTCACCGTGAGCGGAAGCGCCGCCAGTCGCACGAACGCACTCGGCACCATGTAGTCCGGCAGCCGCGCACTTAAGTG